>NZ_CP104397.1:1437500-1665000 GCF_025311475.1 Ligilactobacillus agilis
TACTGGTTCACTATCGGTCACTAGGTAGTATTTAGCCTTGGGAGATGGTCCTCCCGGATTCCGACGGAGTTTCACGTGTTCCGCCGTACTCAGGATCCTGGACAGAGGAGACTTAATTTCGTTTACAGGGCTCTCACCTTCTCTGGCTGATTTTCCCAAATCATTCAACTATCAAATCTCTTGGTAACTCTAAAGTCCAGTCCTACAACCCCGAGAAGCAAGCTTCTCGGTTTGGGCTCTTCCCTCTTCGCTCGCCGCTACTGGGGGAATCGAATTTCTTTCTCTTCCTATGGGTACTTAGATGTTTCAGTTCCCCACGTCTACCTTCAACTAAGCTATGAATTCACTTAGCGATAACAGGCCGTTAGGCCTGCTGGGTTGCCCCATTCGGAAATCTCCGGTTCACAGTTTACTTACAACTCCCCGAAGCATATCGCAGTTAGTCACGTCCTTCATCGGCTCCTAGTGCCAAGGCATCCACCATGCGCCCTTAATAACTTAACCTCGCTTAATAATTTAAGCTATGAGTTTGCGATTAAGAACTAATTCTTGTTTTAACTCTTTAAAACGCGGTGTTTTCTCGGTTTTTCATTAAATAAGAAATAGAATAAATATCTAGTTTTCAAAGAACAAGTTTGAGAGTAGAACTCTCAAAACTAAACAAAGTTTTAAACCCCGTGTAGGTTTCCGTAATTTTCCTTAGAAAGGAGGTGATCCAGCCGCAGGTTCTCCTACGGCTACCTTGTTACGACTTCACCCCAATCATCTGTCCCACCTTAGACGGCTAGCTCCTAAAAGGTTACCCCACCGGCTTTGGGTGTTACAAACTCTCATGGTGTGACGGGCGGTGTGTACAAGGCCCGGGAACGTATTCACCGCGACATGCTGATTCGCGATTACTAGCGATTCCGACTTCATGCAGGCGAGTTGCAGCCTACAATCCGAACTGAGAACGGCTTTAAGAGATTAGCTTGCCCTCGCGAGTTTGCGACTCGTTGTACCGTCCATTGTAGCACGTGTGTAGCCCAGGTCATAAGGGGCATGATGACTTGACGTCGTCCCCACCTTCCTCCGGTTTGTCACCGGCAGTCTCGCCAGAGTGCCCAACTTAATGCTGGCAACTGACAACAAGGGTTGCGCTCGTTGCGGGACTTAACCCAACATCTCACGACACGAGCTGACGACAGCCATGCACCACCTGTCATTTTGTCCCCGAAGGGAAAATCTTATCTCTAAGATGGTCAAAAGATGTCAAGACCTGGTAAGGTTCTTCGCGTTGCTTCGAATTAAACCACATGCTCCACCGCTTGTGCGGGCCCCCGTCAATTCCTTTGAGTTTCAACCTTGCGGTCGTACTCCCCAGGCGGAATGCTTATTGCGTTAGCTGCAGCACTGAAGGGCGGAAACCCTCCAACACTTAGCATTCATCGTTTACGGTGTGGACTACCAGGGTATCTAATCCTGTTTGCTACCCACACTTTCGAACCTCAGCGTCAGTTACAGACCAGAGAGCCGCTTTCGCCACTGGTGTTCTTCCATATATCTACGCATTTCACCGCTACACATGGAGTTCCACTCTCCTCTTCTGCACTCAAGTCCTCCAGTTTCCAATGCAATTCTTCGGTTAAGCCGAAGGCTTTCACATCAGACTTAAAGGACCGCCTGCGTTCCCTTTACGCCCAATAAATCCGGACAACGCTTGCCACCTACGTATTACCGCGGCTGCTGGCACGTAGTTAGCCGTGGCTTTCTGGTTAGATACCGTCAATACAAGAACAGTTACTCTCTCGCATGTTCTTCTCTAACAACAGAGTTTTACGATCCGAAGACCTTCTTCACTCACGCGGCGTTGCTCCATCAGGCTTGCGCCCATTGTGGAAGATTCCCTACTGCTGCCTCCCGTAGGAGTTTGGGCCGTGTCTCAGTCCCAATGTGGCCGATCAACCTCTCAGTTCGGCTACGTATCATTACCTTGGTAGGCCGTTACCCCACCAACAAGTTAATACGCCGCGGGTCCATCCAAAAGTGATAGCCGAAACCATCTTTTACATAATGACCATGCGGTCATCATGGTTATGCGGTATTAGCACCTGTTTCCAAGTGTTATCCCCCTCTTTTGGGCAGGTTACCCACGTGTTACTCACCCGTTCGCCACTCAATTTTCAATCGGTGTAGCAAGCTACGATGATTGAAAAAAGCGTTCGACTTGCATGTATTAGGCACGCCGCCAGCGTTCGTCCTGAGCCAGGATCAAACTCTCATTTTAGAATTTGTGACTCATTTTTATACTAGCGAATTGACTTCGCAAATGTTTTTGCAGTTGTTTCCAACTGACCCTACACATTTGGTTTGTCTAAAACTTTGTTCAGTTTTCAAAGATCTACTCAAATGCCATCACCAATTAACAGTAGCGACAACTCTTAAAATTCTAACAGCTATCACTTTAACTGTCAAGAATTATTTTTAACAATCATTAAAAATAATTTCTAGCGACAACTATTTCAGTTTACTCAACTTTCATGTATCTGTCAAGTGTTTTTTATCTTAACTGACTAAAAGTGATTTAAACTGGATTAACCACCGGATTAATATCTTAAGCAGTCGACTTTTATATCATACCTGCTTTAAGCAACTTAGTCAACACTTTTTTATATAGATTAGCAATTAAATAACAATTTAAATCATAAAAAAATAGGGCAACGAATCTTCTATGATTCATTACCCTATTTCTATCCCTACTTTACAGAATCTTATTCAAAAAATCTTTCGCCCGTTCTGACTTAGGGTTACTGAAGAATTCATCTGGACTTGCTACTTCTTGAATATAACCATCAGCCATAAACCATACCTGGTCTGCTACTTCTTTTGCAAATCCCATTTCATGAGTGACTACAATCATCGTCATCCCTGAATCGGCTAAATCACGCATAACTTTTAAAACTTCCCCAACCATTTCTGGGTCTAGCGCACTAGTTGGTTCGTCAAACAGCATTACTTCTGGATTCATCGCTAAAGCTCGCGCAATTGCTACCCGTTGTTGTTGTCCCCCAGATAAACTTTGAGGAAATTGGCTGGCTTTATCCGCTAGTCCTACTTTGGCTAGTAACTCTTTAGCAGTTGTTTCTGCCTCAGTTTCACTAACCCCCTTAACTTTCATTGGCGCCAACTTGATATTTTCCAAAACGGTCATGTTAGGGAAGAGGTTGAAGCTTTGAAAAACCATCCCCATCTTTTCTCTTAATACATTTAGCTCTTTATCTGAAATATTGGTTAGTTCACTACCTTCAAAAATTACCTTCCCCGCCGTTGGTTTTTCTAACACATTTAGGCACCGTAAAAAGGTACTTTTTCCTGAACCGGATGGTCCAATTACACAAATAACTTGACCTTGTTCTACCTTTTCAGAGATATCTTTTAAGACTTCGTTTTTTCCATAAACCTTTTTTAAGTTCTTAACTTCAACTATTGTTTTAGGCATGTTTCATCTTCCCTTCAAAATAGTTTAATACTTTCGATAACGTAAATGTTACTACAAAGTAAATCAACATCGTGATAAATAGTGGCATTACCCCTTTATAGGTTGCTGATTGTACTAATTGGGTCTGATACATTAAATCACCTACACCAATAACTGAAACAATCGAACTTTCCTTGATTAAAGTGATAAATTCATTACCTAATGCTGGCCAAATGTTCTTGATGGCTTGGGGAATGACAACGTATTGGTAGGTTTGCTTTTGACTCAAACCTAAACTTCTAGCTGCTTCTGTTTGACCGATAGCAATCGATTCAATCCCGGATCTAATAACCTCTGCTACGTAAGCGGCGGAGTTTAGTGACACCGCAATAATCCCTGCTACTAATGCTGGTAAGGATTGGATAATCGCCCCAACCCCAAAGTAAACAAACATTACTTGCACCATCAATGGAGTTCCCCGGATAAATTCAATGTAGGCAACAGCTAGACTGTGTAAAATTTTGCCGTTTGACAAGCGCATTAAAGCTAAAAGGACCCCTAAGATAAAGCCGAAGAAAACAGCCACCACAGTAATTAATAAGGTGTATTCCAAGCCCTTAGCGAAGTAAGTCCAGTAGTTCAACATTGTATTTTGCTTACTTGCTGTTTGCATATATTGGGCTGCGTTAGGAACATATTGTTGGTCGATTAAATCAGCCTTCTTAACATCCGCAATCGTCTTGTTAGCTGCTGCAACTAGACTAGCAGACCCCTTAGGAAAAGCAATCGCAGTCCCGGTTTCATTCGTATTGACTTTAACTTTTGAATTAAAAGCGTATAAATTACTATTGTTTTGAACATAGGCCTTAGCCGTTGCCTCTTCCATTAAGACCCCTGCGACTTTGCCAGATTGTAAAGCTAAAATTAGGTTATTTAATTTAGCCAACCCTTTAACCTTGGCACCATCCATTTGTTTTTGGATTAAGGAGTATTCTAACGTCCCATTTTGTGCCCCAACAGTTTGGCCGGAAAAACTGTCTTTCGTTGTGTACTTAGTCTTATCTTTTTTATTGATAACAATATACTTGCCACCAGTATAATAGATATTTGAAAAATCTACGCTCTTTTGTCTTTCCGGAGTTGGGTTCATTCCGGAAATAACCGCGTCAACTTTATGAGTTTCAAGTGCTACTAATAATGAATCAAAGTTCATATTCTTAATTACTAACTTTACACCCATATCTTTTGCAAATTGCTTAGCTAGATCAATATCAATCCCAACATACTTTGTTTTGCCATCAACTTTAGCCGTAAATTCATAAGGTGGATAGTCGGCACTTAGCCCTACTACCAAAGTCCCCTTATCTTTTACTTTTTGTAGCGAATCGTCAGTTGTTTGACTACTATTAGTTGCTGCCCCCTCATTATCAGCAGCTTTGATTTGACTGACAGGTATAAATAGCGTTACTAACAATGTAAATAATATCAATAATTGCTTTAGTTTTTTCATAAGCTCTCCCTCTTTTTATTTCCTGATGATGTGTCTTAGTATACTATCTAATGGTTATTTATGCAATATAAAACGATAAAATGAATATAAAATGTAAATATTCATTTTGCTTGTTCCCACGTCCAGCCCTATAAATCCCGCTTAATTTATGATTTATCCTTTAATTCAGGCTAATTATTAAGTAAAAAATATGCAGTAAGCCTTAGGCTGACTAATTGAATTTTTCAACCAAAACTGTTATTCTTGAGAAAAAATAGGGAGTGACTACCATGAGTTTAAAGGTTAATCAACAAGTCGATCTTGAAACCTTATTCAATAAATTTGCGCTTGATCCAATAGAACCACCTAAAAAAAAGGCTGATTCCAAACAAGCAGAAGCTGCTGACAAGAGCGAAAAAAAGCCTCGTTCTAAAAACTAAGCTAGCTAACTTTACTAAAAAATCTACGTACTATGAACTAGTGTGAGTTTATAGTACGTAGATTTTTAATTTATTTAGCTGGTGAATATCCGTCTGGATAACGCTTGTTTAAGGTTTCAATATTATTTTTAGCCACTTCATCGAAAGGAATATCGGCCCACTGAGCAATCTGCGACAAATACCACAAGACATCTCCTATCTCATGAATCATTTTGTCCCTATCTAATTCCTTACCTTTGAAAGTATAATCTTTAATCAAATAAATTAACTGCCCTGCTTCTCCTGCTAAGCCCAAGGCACAATTAGTTAATACCTGCTCATTTCCGTATAGGGTCCGGTTTGCTTTTTCTTGATACTCGTTAAATTCCAAGTTAATTAGCCCCACTTTCTAATTGAGCTTGTTGTTCAATCCAAGCCCAAATATCTTCTTTACCTTGTTTAGTTACCGCAGAAAACAACACTAACTGATCCTTGCCGGTTAACTTCAAGGTCTTTTTAATCGTACTTTCTGCCTTGTTCCATTTACTCTTAGGGATCTTATCGAGTTTAGTTCCCACAACCAGTAATGGCAAATTATAGTAGTGCAAGAATTCTACCATCTGTTGGTCTAACTTAGTTGGCTCGTGTCGTGCATCAACTAGTGAAATTACCCCTTTTAACTCCTGACGTTTTTCAAAATAAGTTTCTAGCATCCGGCCCCATTTTTCCCGTTCCTTTTGCGAAACCTTTGCATAACCATAGCCAGGTACATCTACAAAATATAATTCATCTTCAATATTGTAAAAATTCAGGGTTTGAGTCTTACCAGGTTGACTTGAAGTCCGTGCATAATTTTTCCGGTTGATTAAACTATTGATTAACGATGATTTACCAACATTAGACCGCCCTGCCAAAGCAATTTCTGGATACCCTTTATCCGGATATTGTTCAGGCTTAACGGCACTAATCGTTAGTTCTACATTATGTACTTGCATTCAAAAGAAACCTCTCTATCCTTTAGTTATCACCAACCATTTTACCATACTTATAAACGACTAGCGAAAATAAAAAATAACCCTCGAAAAACACCCATATGTAGCGCTTTTCGAGGGTTACTTTCAATCATTATTTAACTTTTACGACTTCTTTATCACCGTAGTAGCCACAGTTTGAGCATACGTGGTGAGACTTACGTAATTCGCCACAGTTAGGGCATGCACTCATGCCTGGCGCTGTAAGCTTGTAGTGAGTCCGACGTAATCTTTTACGTGTCTTAGATGTTTTACGTGCTGGTACAGCCATTGGGAAAACACCTCCTTAATCTATTTCAAAAATATCCAACAAAAAGAATTTTACTTGTTCTAGCCAAAATTTGCAACTAATCTTCTTGATTTTCTCCAAAAAAATCGGCTAACTTCGCTAACCTAGGATCAAGTGTTTTTTCATCTTTTCGTAGTTGTTCCAACTGACTTTCACTGACAACCCGCCAGTCCTGGCCCGAAGGCATCTGCTTGGACTGAGCTTGTTGCTCTGCTTTTGTCAACACCTGCATAGGAATTTGCAATAAAATATTATCTTCAATTACTCTGTCAAAATCAAGGATATCCTTGTCTAACACAATCACGACGTCAGTATCTTCAAAGCCTGACAAATCATGCTCATGGTAGGAGACATAGTGTTCCGTGACTTCAAATGAAAGTGGCAACACCGTTGGTTCAAGTGATCTAGTAGACGGCAAAGTCAACTCGACTTGGACCTTGAAATAACCTAAAACTCCTAATTTATCCACGGAAAAAAGCCCTTGAACAGCAACCTTAGAAGCAGAAATTATCTCTGGACGCCGCTTTTTTAAAGCTGAAGTTAAATCAAGCTCTTCGTTAACCATAATCGGTTCACTGCCGGCTTGACGTAACTCATTTAGTGACCATTTCATGCTATTTTCCTCCTAATGCAACAAAATTTATTATACTTGGGTCAAAATACTTTGTCAATGCTTTTTCCTTGACACCCCTCTAAAAAATGCGCAGTGGCGCCTTTTTCAAGTCCTGCTCTTTACCAGTTAGACTTTGATAAAGCTTCCCTACCCGGTAATCTACCGCTAATGGCCCCTTAGCATCTTTTTGGGTAACCTTGGTTACTAACGGATAAGTAAACTGTTTTTTCTTAGCGTTCAGGTATTCTTGGCCCCGCTTGGTAAAGCCTAAAAGCCTAAAATAAGGGGCTTCATTATAACTTGTGATATCTTCAGTTTGTAAGTTCAATAACATTGCAACCGCCAGGCGGGCTAACCTTGTATAGGTAAAACGCTTGGTTTTGACTGCGTGCAACCAATCATCGAAGCTACTACCATGGGCCAGCTCATTAGCCTTTTGGACTAACCGGTACTCTATCCCCTCGGCCATCCCGTAAATATTAGCTAACTCCTTAGGCGTAGTTGTTAATAACTTATAGCGCAAAAACGGCCAGAAATCATCCCAAAAAACTAAGGAGTTAGCACTCAGGTCGGCATAGGTTTCATGTGGAACATAGGTCCTTAATTCAGCTAGCCGCCCTTGTTGGTAATTGCTTCTAATCGCTGAGGCGCTTGCTATCTGTTGACCAGCTTTCAAGGCCAACTCGTGATAACCAGCTTGGATTCTTTGAATAGGTTGCAACTTTAAAGGTGAACCCAGCTTTAAATTAGCCTTAGCATATGCTAAGGCTAATAAATCATTTGGCTCAGCTAACTCATGACCTAAGGCCTGTGTAATCGCAGCTTGAATACTAGCCGCATAAGATTGATTGTACTTTTTAAACTCGCCTTTTAAGCCTTGAACTTGACTAGCATAATTCATAAAATCATATTCTGCATGCTCCGCCCCAAAGACTAGATAATCTACCCCCAAGCTAGCTAATCCGTTGACGCCGTTAAAGGCAAACCTATCTGCAGGCTGAATGCAAGCTTGGGGCGGGAGTTCAATTATTAAATCGACTCCATTTACAAGTGCCTCTTTGGCCCGAGTCCATTTATCTAAGCATGCAGGCTCGCCTCTTTGCAAGAAGTTACCACTCATCACCACCACGATACAAGCCGTGGGTGCCTTTTCTTTAATTACATTTAGTTGGTGTAAATGTCCATTATGAAAGGGATTGTATTCAGTAATAATTCCTACAGCTTCCAGTTTACTCACCTACTTTTGACAAATAAAAAACCATCGTTCATCAGTTTTAGTAGCCTCTTTCCTAGCAAAATCAGCGCTAACTTCCACTTGTTTAAAACCCGCTTGGGCCAACATCGTTTTATACGTCACCAATGGATAGGTCCGCTCATAGTGAAGCTCGCTTAAGCGTTCATAGGCGGCCTTTTTATCATCATAAATAAAAAAGGTTAAATCATGAATAACACTGTGCTCGTCTTGCCCTGAGTAGCTATTCCACAAAAAAGCTTGCTCCTCGTCGCTGTAATTATACATGTAGTCCGGATAAACCACATCGGTCTTGTAGGGGGTAATCACATCAAATAAGAATTTCCCACCTGGCTCTAGGTGTTGGTATACCGCTTGAAAACAAGCTTGTAAATCAGCTTGGGTTGGCAGATAACACAAGGAATCCGCAAAACAAGTAACGTACTCATAATTTTCCAACTGACTCAAATCAGTCATATCGCCTTGATAAAGCTCTAACTCCACCCCCGCTTGACGAGCATGGTAATCAGCCAAAGCTAACATTTCTTCTGATAAATCTAAGCCTGCTACTTGATAACCATTTTGAGCCAAACTAACGGCTAACCTCCCGCTACCACATGCTAAATCTAACAAGTTGGCATTAGCAGGAAGCTGGGTTTTAACTAGGTCTAGCCAATTAGCATACATGTCTGGATCCATTAACTCATCATACAACTGTGCGAAGGTCGTATAAATCATTAGTCTTTCACCCAGTCAGAAACATCCACTAGTGGTGCTTCAGCCCATAATTTTTCTAAGTTATAAAATTGTCTTGTTTCTGTTCTAAAGACATGGACCACCACGTCACCAAAGTCCAATAGTACCCAGTTAGCCGCGTTTTTACCTTCAATATCACGAACTTGTACGCCAGCTGCTGCAACCTTTTCTTCAATCTCATCGGCAATCGCTTTTACTTGCCGTTCTGAATTGGCTTGCATAATAACAAAATAGTCAGCTAATAAACTAACATTTGCTACGTCTAAGGCCACAATTTCTTCGGCCCGCTTACTATCTGCTGCTTTTACAACTGTTTCTAATAATTCTTTGCTATCCATTAAAATCCTCCATATTTTTACCAGCGACATAGGCATTATAGGTTAAAATAGCCGCTGGGTAGATTGTTTTATTTTGTGCCAGTAAATACTCTAAGGTATGTTTAGTTTCATAAGCCACTGCTAAATCTAAATCTTTTTCAGCTAATTTTCGGGCTAGTTCAACCCCCGGAAAATCACGGCCAGCCTCGATAAAGTCGGCTACATAGATAATTTTATCAAGGGTCGTCATAACGGCCGCGCCCACCGTATGCTTTCTCACCGCATTTAAGACGCGTTCATCATTAATGTTTAACTCGGCTTTGATAATTTCGGCCCCAACCACTCCGTGCCAAATGAAGTTATTCCAGTTCAATAAATCCTGATCTAAACCATTGGCCATAATAACTTGCTTGAAGTCAGCGTCACTTCTTTCTTTAGCATAGTCGTGGACCAAGGCAGCGATACTAGCTAGTTCCTCATCTTCATTAAATCTAAGTGCAAGTTTCCTAGCAGCCTGCTCAACGCCTAAAATATGCTTATAACGATACTCACTGACACTAGCCGCTACCCGGGTTAATAATTCTTCACGCTTATTGCTTGGAAAAATTCCCTCTTTATATATTAACTCATTCACGATATAACCCTTCTTTATCAATATATTGCGCTACCCCATCCGTTACAAGATATTTGATTGAACATCCTTGCGCTACTTTTTGCCTAATTAGTGATGAACTAACTCCGATTGTAGGAACATCTACCCACAAGAGTGGATACTTACTAGTCCGTTTAAAACCCTCACGACTAACTGCTACGAACTGAATCATTTTAACTAACTCATCAATTCGATACCACTTAGGTAAATATTCGACCATGTCGCCACCTATGATAAAGTAATAATCATTTTCTGGGTGAAGCTGCTTTAGGTACTTAACGGTATCATAACTGTAAGATACCCCGCCTCGCTTCAGTTCAATATCTTCTATCCCTAACTTAGGGTTACCCTCGACACTTAGTTTCACCATTTCTAAGCGTTGCTTTGCCGCAATTGTTTCCTTAGTGTCTACATGGGGCGGCAGATTATCTGGCATCAGCAAGACCTCATCTAAATCTAGTTGATCTAAGACTTGATCCGCCATTACCAGGTGACCTAGGTGAGGCGGGTTAAACGTCCCCCCAAGTAAGCCAACTTTTTTCTTAGGCCCCTGGTAGTCCACCTGACTCAAAACTGCTACCTGTGGTGTTTTAACTGTACAAACCGTCACCGAAAACACTTCCTAGTTCTTCTATAATTTGGCCACTTCTAGCGAATATGACCGGTGTTCTTTTTTCTTAGCGGGACAATACAAGACCAAAACATGTCCAATTGTTTGTACCACTTGAATTTGACTGTGCGCTTCAATAAATTCCTTTACTTCAGCCACTTCCACCATCGTATTTTGTAATAAATTAATTTTTAATAACTCTCTTTTTTCGATTGCATCTTCAATCTGTTTGAGCCAGTTGGCACTAAGTCCATCCTTACCCACTTGAAATAAGGGCCGCATCTCGTGTGCTTGACTCCTTAGATACCGTTTTTGTTTTCCTCTTAATTCTGCCATCATTTTCCTCCTTAAACCATCGCCCGTCTTAAGACAACCGCAACTCCTTCAGGAGCCCAGCCTGCCACAACGGCTCCTGCTTTAACCGTAATCCAACCTAAACCAGCAAAGACTAAGTCGCTTTTAACATCGACTTTAAACTCAAATCTCACTAACTTAGGAAACTTGGCTAACTCATCTTTACTTGGTGGAGCTAACAATTCCCCTGCGTGCTTATCATAAAAACTAGCCGCATTTTGCGTCTTGGTTCTGTGAATCATTAGGTTATTATCTAGATAAGCAACTACCCCTTGCTTAGGTCCTGCTAAATAATCAAACCGCGCTAACGCCCCTAAAAAGAGGGTTTGGCCTTCATTTAACTGATAAACCTTAGGCTTAATTTCCTTTTGAGGACTAGCCAATTTCAATGTTTTAGCAGACAAGTAGTGGGCCATTTGGTGACGGTGAATAATCCCTGGGGTATCAATTAAATCATGTCCATCGCCAAAGGGAATTTCAATCCGATCTAACGTCGTTCCTGGGAAGCGTGAGGTGGTAATTAAATCACTAATGCCCGTTTTTTGCTTGATAATTTGGTTAATTAATGTCGACTTCCCGACGTTAGTAACACCCACAACGTATACATCTCGCCCTTGCCGGTACTTATCAATTAAGGCTAACAACCGGTCAATCGAATGGTTTTTCTTAGCACTTGTCAAAACAACCTCTAGCGGCCGTAACCCTTGCTTATTGGCTTCCTGTCTAACCCAATCTTGCAACTTAGAGCGTTTTAAAGACTTAGGCAACAAGTCTTCCTTATTTCCCACCATCAAAACGGGATTATTGCCTACGAAGCGATGCAGACCAGGAATTAATGAACCATTAAAATCAAAAATATCGATTACGTTTACTATTAAGGCGTCTGCTTCGCCAATACGGTTTAATAAGGCCAAGAAATCATCGTCGGTTAAAGAAACATCTGCCACCTCATTATAATGTCTTAACCTAAAACAACGTTGGCAGTAAACTTCATTGGTATCTAAAGCTTTTTCCAAAGCAGATTTCGGTGTAAACCCTGGTTGGTTCTTATCCACGGTTTGAATCTTTGCCCCACAACCAATACAATATAAAGCTTCATTTAATTCAGTCATTTAGTGTATGCCCCCAACTTTCCTTTAAGTCACCTTGTTTTAGTAATTGCTTTTTCACAATTTTTTCAATCCCGCGATTAATCCGTGTATTCCACGCATCAGTTTGAACGATTGGCTTAACTAATATACTACGAATGTTAGTATGGTTAGCAGCAGCAATGTCTGTTAAGAGTTGGTCACCCACCAGCACTAATTCACTATCTTGCACGTCAAATTGTTTCTTCGCCAGCTTAATGCCACGTCCTAATGGTTTTAGGGCCCGGGAAATAAACGGCAAGCCAAAAGGTGCCACCGCCTTTTTTACCCGCTGATGATTGTTATTAGAAACAACCACCACCGGAAGTTCGGCCTTCTTCATGACCTCTAACCATTCACGTAATTGGGGGGTGCCCAAAGGATTATTCCAGGCAATCAATGTATTATCCAGGTCAGTTAACACTACCTTAATTCCCCGTGCCTTTAATTCTGCCGGTTGCAAATCATAAATTGACTCTATCATCCAAGTTGGTTTGAATTTATTAAACATCCTTCCCTACTAGTCACTCAAACTAGCTTTTCCTTCCTAAAAATTTATCTTTCTTAATTATAGTTGATTATTTATAAAATAGGCAACTTATCCGCTAACCTATTAAGAAATTCTCACCTAAAATAAAAGGGCCATACCATTGCTGGCACAGCCCTTTACCTTATTAACTAGTGCTTATTTTGCTAAAGCCTTCTTAGCTTCTTCAACGATTGCAGTAAATGCAGCTGCATCGTTAACTGCAAGGTCAGCTAACATCTTACGGTTAACATCAATTTCAGCTAACTTCAAACCGTGCATTAACTTGCTGTAGCTAATATCATTCATACGTGCTGCAGCGTTAATCCGTGCAATCCATAATTTACGGAAGTTTGACTTAGTCTTACGACGATCACGGAATGCATATTGGTATGACTTCATAACTTGTTGCTTAGCAACCTTGAATTGAATATGCTTTGAACCGCGGTAACCTTTAGCTAATTTTAAGACGCGCTTACGACGTTTACGCGTAACTGTTCCACCTTTAACACGTGGCATGTGAATTCCTCCTTAAAAGTAAACAAACAATTTGTCTGTTTTAGCCATCTCATTGGGCTAGATAATCTATAACTGTGCTTTCTACTGGCACTACAGTGTAAAACGAACAATGAAAGTTTATTTCATTTGGGAAAGCATTTGCTTGATACGTTTCATATCTGAAGCAGATACCATTGATGCCTTGCGCAATTGGCGACGTTGCTTCTTAGTCTTACCGTGGAAACGGTGTGATGTGTAGGCGTTTGAACGCTTCAAACCACCATTTCCTGTACGCTTAAAGCGTTTTGCTGATGCGCGGTGTGTCTTTTGTTTTGGCATGATACAATCTTCCTCCTAGATATTTTAGCTGTTATTTTTCAGCCTTAGGTGCGAGCATTAAGAACATGCTACGCCCATCCATTTTTGGTTTTGATTCAACAGTGGCCACTTCTTTTGTCTCCTCTGCGAACCGATTAAGAACGTCACGACCAATTTCCTTATGGGTAATCGCCCGACCCTTAAACCGAATCGAAACCTTAACTTTATCACCCTTAGCAAGGAATTTTTGTGCATTCTTCATCTTCGTGTTGAAGTCATTCGTGTCAATCGTTGGGCTTAAGCGGACTTCCTTAACGTTAACCACTTTTTGCTTCTTCCGAGCTTCACGCTGTTTCTTCTGCAACTCAAAACGATACTTCCCATAATCCATGATCTTGGCAACAGGCGGCTTCGCTTTGGGTGCCACTAACACAAGGTCTAAGTTAGCTTGGTCTGCTAACTGTAATGCTTCTTGCTTGGTTTTTACCCCAAGTTGAGAACCATCAACTGCTATTAAACGTAATTCGCGTGCGCGAATACCGTCATTTACCATCTTATCAACTGCTATGGCGTTTCACCTCCAAATAATCTCAGAGAAAATGCAGAAAAAAACGGGCATCTATCACTAGACGCCCGCACTAATCCGTTTTTATCGGAATTAATTTCAGTTATCCTTGCCCAGGAACTCACTTATTCCTTAGGCGAGAAGCGGGAGCCTCTGCTTTTTTCTCAACTTTTACATAGTAACAAAGATTACTAAGTCTTGTCAAGGCTTAATTTTCTTTTCGTGAGTATGATTCGATATCGCGACTCAACATTGCCATAAAGTCAGCTTGACTCATAGCTTGAGTTTGTTCTTCACCATACTTACGTACAGTTACAGTTTCTTCGGCCTTTTCGTTATCACCAACTACTAAAGTGTATGGAACCTTATTAACTTGCGCTTGCCGAATCTTGTAACCCATCTTTTCGTTACGATCATCGATTGAAACCCGGATATGGTGAGCTGCTAACTTACTTTGAAGTTGCTTAGCGTAATCGAAGTGTAATTCATTTTTAACCGGGATAATTTCAACTTGCTTTGGTGCCAACCAAGTTGGGAAAGCCCCCTTGTAAATTTCGGTTAGGTAGGCTGTGAACCGTTCCATTGTTGAAACAATTCCCCGGTGAACCATAACTGGGCGGTGTTCTTGCCCATCGGCCCCAATGTATGATAGGTCGAAGCGTTCAGGTAATAAGAAGTCCAATTGGATGGTTGACAATGTTTCTTCGCCACCCAGAGCAGTTCTTGTTTGCACGTCAATCTTAGGACCATAGAATGCAGCTTCACCTTCTGCTTCAAAGTATTCTAAGCCCATATCATCCATAGCAGCTTTTAACTTGCTTTGAGATTTTTCCCACATTTCGTCGTCATCGAAATACTTTTCAGTATTTTCTGGATCCCGGTAACTAAGACGGAAACGATAGTCAGTGATATCAAAGTCATGGTAAACTTCTGTCATCAGTTGAATCAAGGTCTTAATTTCATCTTCGATGTGATCTGGTTCGATGAAGTCATGACCATCATTTAGCGTCATTTCCCGTACACGGGATAAACCAGTCAAGGCCCCGGATTTCTCATAACGGTGCATCATCCCTAATTCTGCGATTCGAAGTGGTAATTCCCGGTATGAACGCTTGTGGTGGTTGAAGACTTGAATGTGAGATGGGCAGTTCATTGGCCGTAATTCAAGCATTTCACCATCACCCATATCCATTGGTGGGAACATATCTTCACGGTAGTGGTCCCAGTGGCCGGATTGCTTATAGAGATCTAAGTTAGCTAAAACTGGGGTATAAACGTGTTGGAAGCCCCAAGCTACTTCTTTATCGATGATGTAACGTTCAATTGCCCGTCTGATTGTAGCACCGTTAGGCATCCAGTATGGCAATCCTGCCCCAACCTTAGGGTCAACAAAGAACAAGTCCAACTTGTTACCGATTACCCGGTGGTCACGTTCACGTGCCTCTTGTTGCCGCACTAACTCTGCATCCAAGTCTTTTTGCTTCAAGAAGGCAGTCCCATAAACCCGTTGAAGCATTGGATTACTTGAGGCACCCTTCCAGTAGGCACCAGCTACTGATAGAATCTTAAAGACCTTAACAGCCCCTGTCTTTTCAAGGGTCACAACATTAGAGAAGTCTACAAAATCGCCTAACTTCTTACCAATTACTTGACCTTCTTGTGCTTGTTCTTCAACCAACTCTGTTTGATAAGGGTCACCGGCTACTAATTTTAACGCTTCTTCTTTTGAGTAGCTGACTGTTTCAATCTCTAAGTTAGCCTTTACCAATTCCTTCATTTTGGCTTCAATTTTTTCAAAGTCTGTTTCTGCCACTTGGCCTGCTTGGTTATCGGTATCGAAGTAGAAACCATGTTCAGTTTCTTGACCTTGACCAAAGTGCATTTCTGGATAAAGTTGCTTTAAAGCGGCAGCTAACACTTTAGAAGCTGTATTCCATAAAACAACTAACCCTTCGTCAGAATCCTTAGTGATAATTTCAAGCGCTCCATCTTCTGTTAAGCCTGCTTGGTAGGCAACTAGCTTACCATTGTACTTACCAGCTACTGCCTTTTTGGCAAGGCTGATTGAAATTGACTCAGCAATTTCTTTCGTTGTAACACCAGCTGCAAATTCTTTGACAGCACCATCTGGAAAAGTTACTTTAATTTGTCCCATTCTGCTTCCTCCTAGAATTGATAAATAAAAAAGTCCCTAGTATCTACTGATACTAGGGACGTCATTAACGTGGTTCCACCCGATTTTTAAGGCTAGACTAAGCCTAACCTCCTCAAGTCCGTTGTTAACGGGTTCGACCCGGCCCAACTTTTCATTGGGCTCTTAAAATAAGAGCGGCAAAAAATTTACTGCGAGGTTTTCAGTCACGCCCTCGCTCCCTGCTTAAATTTCATTTAACTCTTACACGATTTAACTATATTTAAGCACTATCTAAAAAAGATTGCAAGCTTAAATTTACTTTTGTCTACGATTAGGCCCCTCTACCAAATACTCACTGGCCAAAAAGCGGATTCGTTCCATGATTCTGCGCGCCTTGACAGGCTCTGCTTCCCCCCGGTTATTGACCGTTAAATATTCACTTTCTAGCTGGGCCATCGCTAGGTTGGAACTAAAAAAGGTTGGTAGTTCTTCTTGCATGCGGTATTGGAGAATAACCCCTAACACATCATCACGCAACCAAGAACTAAGCTGTTCTGCCCCAATATCGTCTAGCATTAATACCGGTGCTTTTTTGATTTCATCAATTAGCTGCTTAGTGTTATTTTCACCAATCGCACTTTTTATTTCAACCGCAAAGGAAGGAAAATGAACCAAGGTACTTTTAAAACCATTAGCTGCTAATTCGTTGGCAATCGCAGCTAATAAAAACGTTTTGCCCACGCCAAATTTCCCTTGGAGATACATTCCCTTATGAAACTCCTGTGGTTGTTCTTGATAGGCATCAATAAAAGCTAGCGCCGCCATTAAAACGTCTTGGCGCTTGGTTTGATCATAATCTTCGATACGTGCCCGCCTAATACTCTTAGGCATATTAATTGTCCGCACCCGCGTCTGTCTAGCTAATTGTTCCCTTTGAGCTAGCAATTCAGCCGTTGGTACATAGTTAACCTCTATCCTATGCTGCGAAATCATTAAACTAGGTGAATAACCCTGCATGGGAATTTCTTTTCCCTGGGCAATATTTTCCTTAATTTTAACGTACTCGTATAGTTTGCTAGCACTTCTTTCGATATCTTCTTGGGTCAATTCAGCCCGGTGTGCTTGCAGAAAAGTTTTTACATCAGGGTCTGCTAATGCTTTAGTGACTAACTTCTGGTAGCGTTGCCGCATATCAGTCGTCCTCATTTTTTCCTGCAATACCTTACCTACATTTTCCACTAGCCTCACCTCAACTTTCCGATTTCTTCTTAGCATTAATCTTAGCCATTAACTGCTCAATTTGCTTACTCTTAGCCGGGTCATCAGGCGTGTCCTTTTCTTGATAATCAGGTTTTGCCCAAGCTGGTAAGCTCTCCTTTTGAATAACCCGTCTTTTAACTGGTTGAAACTTCGTTTGCTTAGCTTGTTTATCTTTACGTTGATAAAAACTCCTTACCTGTCTAATAGCATCTTCGGGATTGCTAATTTGTTTTTTAGCCCAATCTGCTGCAATACTTTCAAAATTAGAGCCAAAGTAAGGTTTATTTTGATCTGACAATAGGTAGTGAATCAAAATATTAATCACCGCATTAGGTAGGCTTTGTCGTTCGACTAAATTTTGAACCAAGTAGCGCTCATTTTTAGTCGCAAAGGTACCCATGTCCGTCTTTAATTTCTCTAAAAATTCAAGGGGTAAGTAGGCCCGACAAGCTGCTATTAATTGTAAATCTTCAGTGGTCATTCCACTATTATCCACCTTGGCAGGCGGTGCCACTTCTGTTTGGATACTGGCCTTTAAATTTAACCGACTCTCAAACTGCTGGTTAGCTAATTGCTTAAATTTCAGCAAGTCAACTTGCCCTGTTTGGACATTGGCCGCCTGCTCTAGCAGCTGCACTATCTGTAACTCATCTAAGCCATAAAGGAGGTGGACCGTTTTTAGGGCATCATAGTGCTCTACTAATACCTGGGCATTTATAAAGGATTTAGTCAATAGTTGCTGTAAGAACTGCTTGTCTAGGTCATCTTCTAAATTAGCAACCACCTTACTTGCAGCAACTTTTTGCCCACCAATCACTTTGGGGGTATATAAATTATCTGTCTGTGTTAACTTATACACCTCTAATAAATTTTTGGTAATTTCCACCGCCTGAGGGTGATTTAGTTGCTTAGGATTGTACTTTCTTTCGAGTTGTTCAAATTGTCTTTGCCCCACCGTTTCCAACAGCAAGGCGGCCATCAAATCATCAGTAAAAAAGCTCTGCCCCATCAATGGTTGTTGGACTTCATAGATGTAGAGCTTGCCTAAAGAATCCTCTTGCATATAAGTTTTCAAAAGGCCTAGGGCCTCTAACTTAATGCGCGCCTCATAAAAAGTTGGCAAATCTACACCTAGGTTCACCAGTAATTCTTTATGCGCCTTGCGCTTAGACAAAAGTGGCTTATAATCAACATTGGCGCTCAAAAAGGCATACACCCCGTAAGCACTTACCCCCATTAATGGCTGGTACAATGGTAATGCCTGGCTGACCATTTCTAGATTCAACCAGGTCTTAGCCGTTATTATAAAACCGGCTTGCACATCCAAGTCTTTCCAGCCGGCAACAATTTCACGCCCGCTCCTTAACATCGCCTCTACCTTCTTTATTAATTATTAATGATGCTCTCTATCCATCAATTCATTTAATTCATCAGCAAAAGCACGCATATCCTTAAATTGGCGGTAAACACTGGCAAAGCGAATATAGGTTATCTCGTCAACATCTACCAAGATATCCATTATATACTGTCCAATTGCTTGGCTAGAGATTTCGTTTCCCCCAACTGCTCGGACCTTAGCTTCAACTTGATCAACAATTTTCGTTATTTCATCCATGCCAACAGGCCGTTTTTCAGCCGCCCGCATAATCCCCCGTAAGATTTTATCACGACTAAACTCTTCACGCGTTCCATTTCTTTTAATTACTAGTAATGGGGTTACTTCAATTCGTTCAAAGGTTGTAAACCGATAACCACACTGTTCGCATTCACGGCGCCGCCGAATAGCATGCCCATCATCAGCGGGCCGACTATCTACTACCCGTGAACTATTATTATGACACTGGGGACACTTCATTGTTCCTCACCTCAGTATTAATTCTTAAAATTTATGCAAATCAGCATAAAGCTTCTATCTTAAGCCATTTTAGCACTTGTTGATAGGTTTCAGCAACGCTTTTAGAATTGTCAATTAAAACATCCGCTAACTCATTACGCTTACTTGCTGGCAACTGGTTAGCAATTCTTTTATGAGCTTCAGCTGCGCTTAGATTATCCCGCTTCATTACCCGTTCAAGTTGCAACTTGCTTGGGATTGTTACTACCATTACTTTGTCACATAAAGTCTGATATCCTGTTTCAAACAGGAGGGGGATATCTAAAACAACCAGTTTAACTTGGGCTTTTTTAGCTGCCTCTATTTCACGTAAAATCTCTGCCCTAATTAGCGGCCCGGTAATGTCGGTTAGGTTTTTGAGCAATTCCTTATTGCTAAAAACTAACTTACCTAATTTCTTACGGTCTAATTCACCGCTGGCAGTAAGGATTTCTTCACCAAACTTAGCCACAATCTGCTTTAAACCACTACTCCTTTTAGCCACCACCTGCCTAGCAATCAAATCAGCATCTATAATCAAGGCACCATTTTGGGCTAAATAAGCACTAACAGTCGATTTACCACTGGCAATTCCACCGGTTAATCCTAAAATATAAGTCATTTTACTTCACCTGTTGACAGTGAGGGCAAAAATGCGTCCCCCGTTGTGCGAGCACTATTTTTTCGATTGGCGTTTGACAGCGAGGACAAGGCTTGCCTGTCTGACCGTAAGCATGTAGAGCGAATTGGAAGGAACCCGTCTGCTCAAAGGCATCGGTATATGAACGAATGGTGGTTCCCCCTGCTTCAACTGCTTTGCTTAACTCCTCAATTGTGTTGTCATGAATCGCTTGGGCTTGCTTGCTGGTTAACTGGTTACAAGGGGTAGCGGGATGGACCTTACTTAACCATAAAATTTCATCAGCATAAATATTACCAATGCCCACCACTAAATTTTGATCTAATAAAGCCGGTTTGATGGCCTTTTTCTTTTTTTGCAACTGTTCATAAAATGTTGCAAAGGAAAATTCAGCCGCGGTCGGTTCAGGTCCTAGTTTGGCTAAAGACTTGACCGTCTGCTCACTTCCAGTCTGCACTAATTGCATGCGCCCAAACTTCCGCACGTCATTGTAACGCAACTGGCGCCCGTCAGCCAAAGTAAAAATAACGTGCGTGTGTTTTTCAACAGGCGCGTCCGCTTGTCTGACAAAATATTTACCTTCCATCCGTAAATGCGAAATCACAGTCCACTCATTACTAAAACGTAACAGCAAAAATTTCCCCCGTCGGTCAATTCGCTCTAGCGTCTGCCCGGTTAAACGCTGCTTGAATTCATCACTAGCTCCTATAATCATTTTCGGATATAAAACTTCTACTTGGCTCACCTTACTTCCAGCTACTAAAGACATTAAGCCCCGTCTAACTGTTTCAACTTCTGGTAACTCTGGCATTTAATTTCCCCCTTACTTAGCATCGAACCAACTGCGTCCATGCTTGCTTTCAACTTTTAACGGCACCGTTAATTTAACCGCCGAATCCATCACCTCTGGGACTAGGCGTTCTAAAATTGGAATTTCTTCTTTTGGCGCTTCAAAAATCAATTCATCATGCACTTGGAGTAACATTTTTGCAGCTAAGTTTTCTTTAGCCAACATCTCGTTCATCCTAATCATGGCAACTTTGATAATGTCTGCTGCACTCCCTTGAATTGGCGTATTCATTGCAGTTCGCTCAGCAAATGACCGTAAATTAAAGTTCTTGGCATGAATGTCGGGCAGATAACGCCGCCGCTTAAACAAGGTTTCGACATAGCCTTGCTTCTTAGCTAGTGCAACACTCTTTTGCATATATTGATGCACCCCAGGAAAGGCGGCAAAGTAGTTATCAATAAATGTCTTTGCCTCTTTATTGGTAATCCCAATGTTTCTAGCTAACCCAAAATCACTAATCCCATAAACAATTCCAAAGTTAACGGCCTTAGCTTGTCGCCTTAAATTAGGGGTTACTTCATCCGGACTATCTAAGTTAAAAATATTCATTGCGGTGTTGGCATGGATATCGAGCCCACTCTTGAAGGCCGCTTGCATGTTTTCATCTCCCGAAATATGAGCTAGAACCCGTAATTCGATTTGTGAGTAATCGGAAGAAAAAATCTCCCAGCCGGGCTTACTTGGAACAAAGGCCTGGCGAATCTTCCTACCTTCCTCTAACCTAACCGGAATATTTTGCAAATTAGGATCTACAGACGACAATCTTCCCGTGGCAGTTAGGGTTTGCGTATAACGCGTATGCACCTTATGGTCAGCCTCATCAGCCACTTTTAATAAACCTTCAACATAGGTCGATTGTAACTTGGCTAACTGCCGGTATTGTAAAATATTATCAACGATTGGAGCCTGGCCTTGTAATTTTTCTAAAATTGGAGCAGCGGTCGAATAACCTGTTTTAGTTTTTTTAGCGTAAGGCAAACCTAAATCCTCAAACAAGACCGTGCCTAATTGCTTAGGTGAGTTAATGTTAAATTCCTTACCTGCCTCTTGATAAATAACCTGCTCGATTTCCGCCAACCGCTCTTTAAATTTACTTTGCATGCTTTCTAAACAATCGGTGTCTACTTTAATTCCAGCTAATTCCATTTCCGCCAACACTAACGAAAGTGGTCGTTCCATTTCAAAGTAAAGCTGTTCTTGTTGATTAGCCTTTAACTGCTGGTATAAATCCGCCTTTAATGCCGCAATCGCTTTGACCTTATGAACCAAATGCTTGAAGTAAACAGCATCGTCACTTGGGAGCTTAAATTTTGCCCCCTTACCATAAACCACTTCATCACTGGCTATTTCCTGGTAGCCATGAGCCTGAGCTAAGATTCCTAAATCATTGCTATTTTCACTGTTGTCTAATAAGTAAGACACTAATAGTAGGTCAAAATCCACCCGAGCTAACTCTAACCCTAAGCGCTTTAAGCCTACGTAAGTGCGTTTGCCATCAAAAACGTCTACGGCTTGCTTAGCCAAAAGCTCCTTTAAGGCTGGTTGCTTGAGTAGCTGGCAGTTGCGGCTAACAAAATAACTGTCATCTAGCTTTAAACTAAAGCCGGTTAACTCGGCTTTATGGTAATTAGGACCATCCATTTCTAAATAAAAGGCTACTTCCTTAGGCTGCCGCTCAGAAATCAGGTCCAAATTAGCCGCGGTTAAGACCGTATACTCTAATGGAGCTGCGGTTTTTTCTTCACTTACTTGCATCTTACTTAAGAAGGATTTGAAATCCATCTCTTGATAAAATGCCCGTAACTTCTCATCGTCTACTCCTGCCCACTTCGTATCGGCTAATGAAATTTCTACCGGCGCGTCTTGCCTAATTTCCGCCAAATCCTTGCATAAAAAAGCAACCTCGCGATCGTTGAGCAGATTTTCCTTTAGCTTAGATTGCTTCATTTGCTCGATATTTTGGTAAATTCCCTCAACACTATCATATTGAGTCAGTAACTTAATTGCGGTCTTTTCTCCAACCTTAGTTACCCCCGGATAATTATCGGAACTATCCCCGACCAAGGCCTTCATATCAATAATTTGTCTAGGATTCAACCCCGCAAATTTTTCGGCTATATATTCAGGCGTATAGTATTCAACTTCAGACACACCTTTTTTAGTCACGGCAACCGTTACTTTGTCAGTAGTTAGCTGAGTTAAATCCCGGTCACCTGTCACAATCGTCACCTGGTAGCCTTGATTTTCGGCCGCTTTAGCCATCGTACCAATAATATCATCAGCTTCAAAATTCACTAATTGATAGCTCTTAATCCCATACCCTGCCAACAAATCTGGGAAGTAGGGTAATTGTTCCGTCAATTCCTTAGGCGTTTTATTTCTATTACCCTTATAGGCGGCAAACTTTTCAGTTCTAAATGTTTTTTTCCCGGCATCAAATGCGACTAAGATATTACTTGGCTCCTCCGTCTTTAACAGTTTATCTAACATCGTATTAAAGCCATATAAGGCATTGGTGTGTAAGCCATCATGGTTAGTAAATCTGTCAACCGAATTATATAAAGCATAAAAAGCTCTAAACGCGACACTATTTCCATCAATCAATAGTAATTTTTTTTCAGCCATCAAAAAGCCTCCCGTTACATCTTACTTCCTTTATTTTAACAAAGTTAGCGGGAAAGTAAAAATGAACTGCCGGTTATTAGCCCATAATAAAAGTGCGGATCCTTTGAAATTCAAAAAATCCGCACTTTCTTTTTGATTAACCTTAATCCTTATTTGACCCAATACCAAAAATATTAAGCAATTGAATGAAAAGGTTAATAAAGTCAAGGTAAAGTTGTAATGCCCCCATAATTGCCAAGTTCGTCGTATTAACTTGGTGCCCATATTGAAGGTACATTAACTTAAAGCGCTGAGCATCATAAGCTGTTAACGCACTAAAGATTAATACCCCAATAATTGAGAAGGCAAATTGAATCACCGAACTTTGTAAAAAGAGGTTCACAATCGAAACGACAATCAAAGCAATTAACATTGCCAAGGCATGTCTTCCGATGGTAGCTAAACTTTTTTTAGTATTAGTCCCCATTAAAGCCAGCACTACAAAGACAGTTGCAGCCGAAGCAAAGGCTAGGGTCACACTTTGGGCAGTATACATTGGAATAATGATTCCAAATATTAAGCCTTCAAAGCCGGCATACAGGTAAAGCATTGTCGCACTCGCCACTGGATTGCGGTCGGCTTTAAAACTAATCCCGATTACCAGGGCAAACTGGAGGATAAACAAAATCCAGATTGCCAACTTGTTAGTCGCAAATAAAGTAACAACCTGGCTGTAAAAAACCCCCATTACGAGGTAAGAAACTAAGGCTGAAACTCCGACTGCCGTAGCCATAAAAGCATACATTTTACTCAAAAACCGATTTAAGCCTTGTTCATTAGAAACAATCATTCGCTCTTGGTTATTCATTTATATCAACCCCCTCTAAACTACTGGTTTCATCGAGAGCTAACTGTTCCAATTTAGGTGGACGCACCATGATAACGGCATCTAGGACCCGTTCATCATCCTCATCTACACCTTCAACAGAAATTGTAACGACTTCTTTCATTGTGTCAATTTTTATTACTTCAAAGTCAAAAGTAATAATTTGGTTGTGGTAGACAGGCGAGATTAAGTTCACATCCATATTAACAATTTCACTCCCTGGTCCAGGAAGTAACTTGCTAATCGAGCTAGTAATAATCCCGGTAAGCAAGATTGGTGGTACGATTGTTTGACCGTACTCAGTTTTAGCAGCGTAATCCGGTTGCATATAAAGCGGATTAGTATCATTCGTTAAGCCTAGGTAAAGTAAAATCTCCCGTTCAGAGATCGTTTCCGTGACCGTTAACGAATCGCCTTCCTTTAACTCATCAATCTTTTTTCCTTGCCTATGCACATCTTCAGTCATAAACTGTGACACCTCCAATTAATCTTAAGCTTATCTTACCATATAATTGGAGGTAAAACCAACTAAAGGCGAGGGTTAAAAATTACTTAAGGTAGGCGTACTTATAATTCCATTGTGTTCCTGCCGTATTGTGAATAATCCCCTTGACCCGCTTCTTTTGTAAGTAGGCCGTGGTTTGTTGATACAGTGGGCTAACACCTTGTTGACTGTTAAATAATTTAGCTGCTGCTACTAGATCATTCCACCGTGCCAATTTATCGTTGGCATCTTCGTTAGTTGCCTTAGCAATCAAACGGTCGTATTCCGAATTACTGTAATTTCCATAGTTATAAGATGTTCCTGTTAGTGGAATTTGCAAGAAGGTAATTGGGTCGTTAAAGTCTCCCCCCCAACCAGAAACATAGATATCAAATTCACCTTTACGGGCCCGCTCTAAGGCGCTCTTTCCTGGAATATTTTGGACCTTAACCTTTAAGCCTGGTAACACCTTTGTATATTGAGATTGTAGATACTGCGTTAGTGCATCGTTTGTTGGGGTATCGCTTGAAGCCAGAATGTTAAAGGTTAGCTCTTTAAGCCCCGTTTCTGCCAAACCTTTGCGCCAATACTTTTGGGCTAAGTTAGCGTCATAAGCAACTGTCTTAGTCACGGCTTGTTCCTTGGAAAAATCTACGCCAGTTTGCGGATTTTTAGCTAAATCGTTGGCCACAAAGCCAGTTGGAACCTGAGAACCATCCCCAAAAACTTTCTTTGTCAACACTTTTCGATCTAGTGCCAGCGACAAGGCCCGCCGAATATTTTGGTTATTTAAGGCCTTCTTGTTAGCAGAATTAGTAGCATTGAAGTTATAGGCTAAAAAGGCTACATAAGAATATGGATATTGTTTGAATTCACTACTGTTCTTGTAATTTTTCACCTGCTGACTGGACAAAGGTGTCATGTCTAGCTTGTCTTGCTGATAGAGTTCATAACCCGTGTTAGGATTACTTACCACCTTATAGCTAATCTTATCTAACTTAACTTGTTTTTTATCCCAGTAATTAGGATTTTTTTGAAAACTCCACTTATCCGAAGTCCCCGTCCAGTCCTTAATTACAAACGGACCAGAATAAACCATGTACTTAGAATTAGTGGCATACTTTTTACCGTATTTTTCAACCACCTTTTGATTTTGTGGTCCAAAAAGTGGGTAGGCCATTAAAACCTTAAAGTAAGCGATGGGTTTTTCCAAACTAATCTCTACCGTCTCGTTATCAAGTGCTTTAATACCTAACTGTTCCACCGGTAACTTGCCCTTGCTAATTGCGTCCGCATTTTTAACTCCGGAAAAGAGGTAAGCATAAGGTGAGGCCGTCTTAGGGGTGAGCGACCTCCGCCAAGAATAGACGAAATCTTGAGCAGTAATTTGGTCGCCATTACTCCACTTAGCATTTCTTAAGGTAAATGTCCAAGTTAACCCATCAGCCGAAACAGTTGCTTTTTTAGCCAAGCCTGCAGTTGGCTGACCATTTTTGCCTAATCGATAAAAACTTTCAAATACATTACCTGTTTGCCCATAGCCAGTCGCCTTGGAAATATCAATCGTATCTAATGGTGCGCTAGCAGATAAGCGCAGTTCCTGTTGCTTGCTAGTTGTTTGTTGTTTGCCACAAGCCGTTAAGAATAACCCCGCTAATCCTAATGCCATGACTAACCCAACAATCTTTTTCTTCTGCATAGATCTTCATCCCTTCCCAATTTTATTAGTTACCAAACACAAAAAGGACCTGGATTTCCACAAACGGAAACACAGGTCCACCTACTTTTACTAGTATTAATTACGTTTAGTTAACTTAGGTTTTTTGAAGTGCGTTTCAATTTGTGTAACACAAAGGACATGTTGCCAGTTTGACAACATGAACAAGTCATTGTGTTTACACAAACTAATTTAGTCATTTCACGCACTCCTTTCTCAATCTATGCTTTTAGCATAAGCGTTAACTTACTTTTTGTCAATATATTTTTAAAATTAATTATTCTTTAAACTCAAATTACTTAAGAGTTCTTCGTAGACGTGTTCATACTTAGTGATATCGCCGGCCCCCATGAAGACTACCACATCATTATGGAAGTCTAACAGAGGTGACATGTTGTCCATACTTAAAATTGCGCCACCCTTAGTAATCTTAGCGCCTAAGTCTTTAGCAGACACCTTGCCATCCTTTTCTCTAATTGATGAGAAAATTTCTGTCAAAAAGACTTTATCGGCTAAATTCAAGCTGGCCGCAAATTCATCCATCAGCGCAATTGTCCGGCTAAAAGTATGTGGTTGGAAGACAGCAATAATCTTCTTATCTGGATATTGTTGCCGGGCTGCGTCCAAGGTTGCCTTGATTTCAGCTGGATGGTGGGCATAATCGTCAATAATCACCATATCAGCGACGCGTTTTTCAGAAAAACGTCTCTTAACCCCTTTGAAAGTTAACAGTTCCCGCTTAATTTCATCTTGATCTACTTTTTCAAAGTAAGCTACTGCAATCACCGCTAAACTATTTAAGACGTTATGTTCCCCAAACATCGGAATTTGGTAAGAACCAACGAATTCATCAAAGTGGTAAACATCAAAGGTCGAACCCTTAGTAGTCCGCTTAATGTTTTCCGCCCTAAATTCATCGTCTGCTTCGGTTCCATAAAAGTGAACTGGCACGTCATACTTTAGCTTACGTAAATGTTTGTCTTCGCCGTAAGCAAAAATACCCTTCTTCGTATTCCGAGCTAGCGTTTCAAACGCATCACACACATCGTCAATCCCTGTAAAGTAGTCCGGGTGATCGAAGTCAATGTTAGTCATAATAGTGTAATCTGGGTGATAAGCCACAAAGTGCCGGCGGTACTCGTCCGCTTCAAAGACAAAGAAACGTGAGGCCGAAATTCCCTTCCCGGTTCCATCACCGACCAAAAAGCTAGTAGGTGCTACTCCGCTTAAAACGTGGGCTAACAACCCACTGGTACTTGTCTTACCGTGAGCACCAGCTACCCCAATGCTAGTCGTTTCAGTCACTAACATTTCTACTGTTTCCGGGTAAGTTTGCACCTTCAAGCCTAGCTCTTTAGCGCGCTTAATTTCTTCATGATCTTCACCAAAGGCATTCCCCTTTACAATCGTCATGCCTTCCTTGATATTTTGAGCACTAAAAGGTAAAACTTCAATTCCAGCCTGTTCTAACCCTCTTTGGGTAAAGGTATACTTATCAATATCAGACCCTGCCACTTTGCAACCTTTATCCTTTAAAATTAGGGCTAATGAGCTCATCCCAGTCCCTTTAATGCCAACGAAGAAATATGTGGTATCCATATTCATAATAATAATCCTCTTTTCTAATTCACACTCAGAAATAGTGTAACATAAAAGCTCTCTGATTTGTTTTAAATTTAGCCCTGCGCTCTTAATTTATTCAATCCTTCTTGAGTCAAGAATACCTTACGTGGTTTAGAGCCATTTGACCTTGAAATATATTGTTTTTCCTCGAGTTGATCAATAATCCCCGCTGCGCGGTTAAAACCGATCGAAAATTCCCGTTGAAGTTTCGAGGTAGAAATAGCCTCCTCATTGACAATATAGTCCAAAATCCTCGGAAAGAGCTTATCTTGCTTTTCATCTTCGGTTAACTTCTTCTTTAGGTTTTCCGGGTCAAAAGCATACTTAGGCTGACCTTGACTCCTAACAAAGTCAGTCACTTGGTCGATTTCATCTCCAATATAAGTTCCTTGCAGTCTGACTGGCTGACTACTTCCGTTGCCTAAATAAAGCATATCCCCCCGGCCGAGGAGTCGTTCCGCCCCGGCGGTGTCAATAATTGTCCGGGAATCAACTTGACTTGAAACCATAAAGGCAATGCGAGTGGGAATATTATTCTTAATGGTTCCAGTTACCACGTCAACACTTGGTCTTTGGGTGGCAACAATTAGATGAATTCCCGCCGCCCTTGCCTTAGCCGTAATCCGAGCAATGTAATCTTGGACTTCCGAAGAGGCCACTAACATTAAGTCAGCAAGTTCATCAATTACTACCACAATGTAAGGTAATTTCAAACCATACTGGGCGCTTTCTTCGGCCTTGGTGTTAAAGCCTTCGATATTTCTTACTCCTGCAGCCACTAATAATTCATAGCGTCGTTCCATCTCTGCTACCACCCATTTTAAGGCGGCAGCAGCTGCTTGTGCATCGGAAATGACTGGCGCTAACAAATGAGGAATTCCTTGATAAGGAGCCATTTCAACGGCCTTAGGATCAATCAATATCAATTTCACTTCTGCTGGGCTTGCCTTGTACAAAAGTGAAACGAGCATACTATTAATAAACACAGACTTCCCAGAGCCGGTCGCCCCCGCAATTAATCCGTGGGGCATCTTTTGTAGATCTGTCACCTGGGGGTTACCAAACAAGTCTACTCCTAAAGCAACGGTTAGTGGCGATTTAGCCTCTAAAAAGGCTTGTGACCCCAAAACTTCAGCCAAGTTAACCGGCCGGGCATAGCGATTAGGAATTTCAATTCCGACGCTACTCTTACCAGGGATTGGGGCTTCAATCCGGACATCTCGAACTGCTAAGGCTAGCTGTAAATCATCCGTTAAGTTCGTGATTTTACTTACCTTTACTCCCCGGCCTAGTTTCACCTCAAATTGAACTACGGCTGGTCCAATTGTCCAGTTAACGACCTGGGCGTCAACCCGAAATGATTTTAAGGTCTCATCAAGCTTGGTTGCTTGCTCACTTACCCAGGTGGTTACTTGTTCGGTATTTTCGCTGATTGGAGCCGGTAATAAGGTCAAAGCCGGCCGCTCATAACCCCCGGCCGCTTGTTTTGCTTCGCCACTCACATCCGAGATTACGCTTGCTTGTTTAGGCTGCGCCGGCGTTTGAACCACTGGCTTTGTAGTTGCTAGGGGCTGCTTGTCATTTACAGTTTTAACCGGCTGTTTTTCTTGGACCTTTTCAAACTCAACTACTGGTTCTTCTTTTTTAGCCGCTTCTTCTTCAATAACCGCCTCAACTTGTGCGGCCTCAGGTTGGCTATCCACGACAGTTTCAGTTTCTGTTTGAGTCAGTGGTTGTTCAGGAAGTTCGTGGGGTTCAAAAACTACCACCGCTTCCGAACTATCCTCAACTGCCTTAGCTGGACTAGCTTCAACCACAGCAGCTTCCATCTCAGCTTGTTTCACTGGTGTCGTTACTTTACTTGGAGTTTCAAAATCAACTACCGGTTGCCGCAAATCAAACAACTCTAATTCCTGTTGACTTGCAATTGATTCGTCTTGAAATAAAATAAAGTCTGCCTTAGCCTTTTTTAGCTGCTGACTTAACTTTTGATACTTGGCCTTTAGATCAACCACCGGACCTTGCTGTCTAAATGGTGGAAAGGTCCGGGGATGAAAGCCACGGCTATTGTTATAAGCCGTCTTTCGAGTCAAATTAGTGGCGACTCGTTTATCCCCTTGGGTTTCATGTTTTGCTTTAAATTTATTATTTTCACCAGCCACTTTAGTCTTAGTTTGATAAAAGGCTGGTCCTGTATATTTTTCCATCTTCCCATTCCTAACAAAAAAATTGGACTAGTAGCAAATAGCTTGTACTAGTCCAATTTTAACATACTCTTTGATTAGTTGATAAATAATTGCCGCCCTTTTTCAAAGTCAAATGCTTGACCAACGGGAAATTCGTCCGCATCAAGCACTAAGATACCACGTTTTTGAGGAGCATTAGGTAAGGCTAATTCGCGCGCTGCACATAACATGCCATCGCTTTTAACTCCGCGTAGCTTACCTGGCCAAATTAAAGCACCACTTGGCATCATTGCTCCTACCTTAGCCACTACCACGTGTTGGTTTACATCAACGTTAGGGGCACCACAAACAATTTGTAAGACTTGCTCATTATCAACTTTAACCTTGGTAACGTGAAGGTGATCCGAGTCTGGATGCTCTGTCATTTCAAGTACCTTACCCACCACAAACTTAGGACTTAAATCAGCCTCTAATTCAGCTTTAAAGCCCACCGCTTCTAAGTGGTCGTTTAAAGTCGCCACTTGAGCCGTTGTCAAAAAGACTTGTCCTTGTCCCTTTAAGTCCGGTAAATATTCACCCAACTTAAAAAAGTTATAGCCGAGGGTTAAATCTGTCTTAGGTTCGTAAATCCGTGTCACATCCTGCTTTTGTTCGCTTGCTTGCGTGCTTTTATCCGGATTAATAATCGTCACTAACACGTCTCCCATTTGACTTGGATTGTAACTTGAAATTAACATCTGCTCCAAAACTCCTTATATTTTATTTAGCAGCACTTAAAAAGGCTGTTACTTCCGCCTTCGTCTTACGATCTTTATTTACGAAGCGGGCTACTTCTTTACCATCACGGTAAACGATAAAACTTGGAATTCCCATCACCATCAATTCTTGGCACAGGTCAAGGTTTTCATCACGATCAACTTGGATGAAAGTAAATTCCTTAAATTCAGCTTCGATTTCTGGCATAGCTGGTTTAATAAAGCGGCAATCAGGGCACCAATCTGCAGTAAAGAATAATACGTAGGCACCGTTTGCCAATTTTGCTTCCATTTCTGCTTTATTCATCTTAGCTAACATTTCCATTGGACATACCTCCAAATAATTTAATTGACTTCATTATAAGCTACAAAGAGGTAGTTGCAAACTTTTTTGCTTACTTTTTAAAAGCGAGCCGCTAGCTTGTAAATTGGTTGGCCCTTAGAACTGAATTTTTCTTCATATTCAGTCATTACATTGTCTACCACAGCCTCTTCATCTGCGTGTAAATCTAACCAGACTTTCTCAAAGGTCATCCCAAAATTATTAAGACTTGCTAGGGAATATTCAAATAAGCCCCGGTTATCGGTCTTAAATTCCAACTGACCATCGGCTACCATTATTTCCTTATATGCCGCTAAAAACGACTTGTAAGTCAGGCGCCGTTTTTCTTGCCGATTCTTAGGCCAAGGATCGGAGAAATTCAAATAAATCCCAGCCACTTCGTCAGTTGCAAAAAATTCAGTCAAGCCGGCCCCGTTAGCACAGACTAACTGTAGGTTAGGTAGTTGTTCTACCAATTGCTTTTTTAAGGCAATTCCAGTCGCAACAGTCTGCATTTCTAGGCCGATGAAGTTATAGTGGGGATATTTTTTAGCCATCTCTACAATAAAGCGTCCCTTACCCATTCCAACTTCAATGTATAAAGGTTGTACTTTTTCAAACCGTTCTTGCCACTTACCCCGATACTCACTAGGATTAGTTACCACCCACTGTGGATTTGCTTCAATCAAGGGCTTAGCCCAAGGTTTATTGCGTAAACGCATATTTTCCTCCCTTACTAAAATAAAGCTGGAAGGCAGACTACCTTCCAGTCACTTATTACTAAATATCTGTTTGTTTCTTAACCACTTCGTCGAGTTTAATTATGTCTTGGTTCATTTCATGGAAATGACCACGCTGATGCTTAGCTTTGATTTGCAACAACAGGTAACAAAAACTATACCAATTAATCCTTAGCATTAAATCGTCGCTAGGCTGTTCTGGACCATTAGCTTGGTAAGTTTGTAGCCATTGCTGCCAATTATTACGTGGGACATATTGACACATTAACATGCTTAAATCATACGCTGGGTCCGCAATCACCGCAGACTCCCAGTCAACCAAGAAAAGGTTGCCTTGGTCAGATAAAAGCCAATTTTTGTGATTTAAATCGCCATGACATACTTCGTAATTCGAGCGCTTAACTTGTGGCTGCTTAGCGCGTAACCGATTAGCTACGGTTTTTAAGAGCGGATGGTGGCGTAAGTCTTGTGGCAGCCCCCGAAAATACCGCTGAAGTAATTCCTCCGGTGTTACCACCTGACCACCAACTTGTTTTAACATCCGCTTTAACAAAGCCGAATGGTGCAGTCGGTACAATAAAGCAGAAACAGCTTCGCTATCCATCTCGGCCTTATGTAGGCACCGACCATTTAGCCACTCTTGAGCCGTTAAGGTATCCCCCGTCGTCATTCGTTTTGTCCAAACTAACCGCGGGGTAATCCCTTCGATCGACAAGGCGGCTAAAAAGGGAGACGTATTCCGTTTCAAAAACAACTTCTCTTGTTGCCTAATCCCCATGTACGCCGTCCCAGTATCACCATCTATCGGTAAAATGCGCCAACCGTTTTCTAAATCGAAATCCATCTTGGCTCTCCTTCTACTGATATCGATAACAATACAAGTCTACAAACTTAGAGGCACAGTGTCAAGTTAGTTTTTCCTAACCCGCCCTTGCCGCCAAACAAAATAGGGCTTGGTAATTAGGTAACTTTCTAACACTAACCCTAACAATAGGCAAGAAAACAGGTAGACATTTTGACCAGTAACTAATACTAGGGTGCTAAAGATAATGCAAACTGGCACTAACAATCGTAACAAGACCCCACTAAATTCACGTAACCGTTGTTTGTCACTAAGCGGGTAGAGGTAAACAAAGACTATCTCTTGGTAACGGTCACTCAAGCTAAATAATTGCAAACCAATTAGGTAAAGAAACAATCCGGCGACCCCACACGCTAGGTAGTAATTCTTAATGAATATAAGAAGCAGGCTGCCTAATACTGTTAGGCGTAAATAAATTCCTAAGTACTCACTGGTCCTCATAAACCCACGGAGGTACAAAAAAGCATACGCAGGTCTTGTGGGTAAGAGCCAGTCTAAATACTTCCTTCTTTTGGCGCTCGTCGTCACTAGGTTAACATCCGTAAACAGGTTAAAGAAACGGTACAAGCCTTGCATGCGGGCCGCTTCTTTTTCGATTAAAAACTTCCAGGCCACTACTTGCTGGTTTACCTTGAGACCATAAAGACAACCTAGCCAAAATCCCCCGCTTAGTATCAAACCACCTAGTGGAAAATAACTAGCCAGTACAACTAGTATCAAGCTAGCTAGCTTCATAAATCCCACTTGTTTTAAGGGGGCAAAGCCGCGCAAATAATCCCCGTAAAGTCCTAGCTCCTTTAATAGTAGTTGACTTAAACCTAAACAGATTAGTTGTCCTAAACTAAAGTTAAGGATGATTTTTAAATAGGGACACAGCAGTAAGTAAATCACAGCTTGTTCGCAGAGGCAAATCAGGCTAGTATAAACAAATGATTTCTTTAAATAGTGCTTTAAATCCGATTCTTTAGGCGCCAAAAACACCAGGTCAGCTGGCTCCAAAAAGGTTGCCAGGCGACCAAAGCTTAGGGCTAATCCCAAAATTAAGGCGACTATAATTTTGGTCCACCCCAAACTTTGACTAAGTGCATAAGTTTTCAAAAAATTATTGTAGTTATAAGCGACCGCCCCACAAATAAACAGTAACGCTAACACAAAGTGGTCATTTAAAACATAGCGTAAGTATTTTAACAGGTGTTTATGGTAGGCCTGCCGCCGTTTTTGCCATAATTCGTCCATGCTTAGTTCCTCTCTATCATTTGAAGATACAAATCAGCTAACGTTGCTTGACTATTCCCATATTTTGCTTGTAACTCAGCTAAACTACCGCTCGCCGTCACTCGTCCCTCATTGAGGAGCACAAACTTGTCACAGTAGTTTTGGGCGGTATCCAAAACGTGAGTCGACATTAAAATAGCCGCTCCCTGTGCCTTTCTTTGGGCGATTAATGCCAGTAAATCCCTAATCGCTAGCGGATCTAAGCCCAAAAAAGGCTCGTCAATAATAAATAAATCTGCATCCGTCAAAAAGGCACAGACAATCATTACCTTTTGCTTCATCCCCTTAGAAAAATTGGCCGGAAACCAGTCTAACTTTTTATCTAAGCGAAAGGTTGTTAATAACTTTTGGGCTCTTTGCCAGGCCTGCTTTTCATCTAAGTTATAGGCCATGATAGTCAAATCAATGTGTTCTTTTAAGGTTAGCTCTTCATATAAGATTGGACTTTCCGGAACGTAGGCTATGCTTTGCTTATAGCGTTTGCTATCTTCGCTTAAACTAACCCCGTTAATCTTAATGCTCCCCTTTTGCGGCCTTAACAAGCCAATAATATGGTTAATGGTTGTAGACTTACCTGCACCATTTAACCCAATCAAGCCCACTAATTGTCCTTTAGCTACCGTAAATGAAACTTGCTTTAAAACAGGAATCTGTGAGTAACCACCAACTAAATCTGTTACTTCTAAAGTCATGAACTTCCTCTTTTCTAAAAAAACATTTTCTTTAATTATACATTAACTTAAACTTTCCTTTATAGTGTATACTGATAATTGTAAACTATTTTTATTTTTCAGAAAGAAGGTCTTTTCATGGAAGATTGTATTTTTTGCAAAATTATCGCGGGTGAAATTCCTAGCACCACCGTCTACGAAGACGAAGTTGTCAAGGCGTTTTTAGATATTACCCAAGTAACTCCAGGTCATACTTTAGTCATTCCTAAAAAACACGTTCCTGATTTATTTGCTTATGATGAAGAACTAGCCAGCCAAGTCTTTGCTAGAATCCCTAAAATTGCGCGCGCTATCAAGGCTGCTAATCCTGAGGTAGTTGGTTTAAACTTGGTCAATAATAACGGGCAAGCCGCTTATCAATCTGTCTTTCATTCCCACTTCCATTTAATCCCACGCTTCGGCGCTGAAGATGGATTTGCGATGAAGTTCACCGATAATTCTGCTAACTACACTCCAACTGACTTGGCCCTAATTGCTAAAAGTATCGAAACCAAGGTGGAAAAATAAGTGACAAAACCAATAACTAAAATTTTATGCATCTCCGCGCTTGCAGCTGGTGCCTACCTCAAACGTGACCAAATCTTGACTACTGGCCGCCAGCTCAAACAAACTGTTGACGAAAACATTGCGGCCGTAGATGATTGGCTAGCTGCCCTGCAAAAAGTTAATGCTTCCTTGACACACTTAGCCCAAGAAGTGGATGCTACTTTACCCGTCATTTCAGAATTAGGTGAAGCCGTGGCAAAGTTTAGTGAAGAAAGTAGTAGCCACATTGAAGCCTTAACCGACTTTGACTTAAAAAAGTGAACTTTTTTTGAATTGTTTTAGATTTTTCTATAAAAGAAGAAATTTATGCTCAAAGTTCAAGTTAGATGTGGTATAGTTATAAGCGTTAACTTGCTTTGCAAGAAATTTAATGAAACGGATGTGTTTTCTACAATGAAAAAATGGTTAGTGGCATGTGCTGGTGTCCTAATGACCTTTAGTTTGGCTGCTTGTTCTAAAACTGTTGCTACTACTTCAGGTGGAAAGATTACTGAAAGTGAATACTACTCCAGCATGAAAAAGACTTCATCTGGTAAGGCCGTCTTAGAACAAATGATTCTAGACAAGGTCTTAGAAAAAGACTATGGTTCAAAAGTTACATCTAAGAAAGTTGATAAACAATTCAACGAACAAAAAGAAAAGTATGGTTCAACTTTCTCCACAGTCTTGTCACAATATGGTTATACTAACTCTTCTTTCAAAAAAGCTATTCGCTCTAACTTACTCCTAGAAGAAGCTGTTAAAGACCATACCAAGATTACTAACAAGATGTTAAAGAAGCAATGGGCTAAGTACCAACCAGAAATTACCGTTGCTCATATCTTGGTTTCTAAGAAGTCTGAAGCCGAAGACATTATCAACCAATTAAAGGCTGATCCTACCTACGCTAACTTCAAGAAATTAGCTAAGAAGAACTCAACCGACTCTTCAACTGCTAGCGATGGTGGTAAGTTACCTTCATTTGACAATACTGATACTAGTTTAGCTTCCTCATTTAAGAAGGCAGCCTTCGCCCTAAAACAAGGTGAATACACAGCTACCCCAGTTAAGACTTCTTACGGTTACCACATCATTTGGTCCGTCAAGAATCCTGGCAAGGGTAAGATGAGCGATCACATTTCAGACTTGAAGAAGCAAATTATTGCTAACAAGGAATCTGACTCCGAATACATGCAAAAAGTTGTTGCTAAGGTGCTTAAGGGTGGTAAAGTTTCCATCAAAGACAAGGACTTAAAGGATGTCTTATCTAATTACCTTTCAACTTCATCATCTTCTTCAAGCAAATAAGAGCTTAAAAAAATGGAACTCAATTGAGTTCCATTTTTTTTTACTCTAATTTTCCTTGCTTTCTTTGGTAAAAGGACCGCCCCTCTAAACCAAAAACCCGTTCCGAAAATTCACCCGGGCTAGTGTGGCTAAGACTGGTTTCCACCATTTGAATAGAGGCATCCAAATCGTCGAGGTGGTGTAAGATTTCAGCCTCTAAAATATGCGGTGTAACAGGCGAGCCATACTCAAGCAAACCATGGTGAGCTAGAATCATATGCCGTAATAAGATGGCGTCTTCCTTAGCGGTATCAATGCCTAGCTGTTGACAGGCCTTAATAATTTCTTCATCAACCAGTACGATATGACCTAATAGATTGCCGGCAACCGTATATTGGGTGCTCATTGCCCCCGACAATTCGATTACCTTCCCCAAATCATGCAAAATCGCCCCAGCGTAAAGCAACGACTCATCTACTTGCGGGTAAAGTTGACTTACACCTTGTGCTAGTTTCAAGATAGTCAGCGTATGGTATGCTAGGCCGCCTTGAAAGGCATGGTGATTTTTCTTAGCCGCTGGGTAGGTAAAAAACTGGGCTTGATACTTCTGCAATAACACCCGCACAATCCGGTTCCACGTACTGTTATGAATCTTAAATACAAATTTTTCAAGCTCCGCTTGCATCTCCGTAACACTTTGGGGTGCTCCTTGAACATATAAGCTTGGATCATTGGGTTCCTGCTCGGTCGCTAACCTGAGCTTATAAATTTTAATCTGCGGATTTCCTTGATAATTTTCACGCTTCCCGCTTAAATGTACGACTTGCCCACTTTGGTAACGTTTGACTTCTTCATCCGAAGCATCCCAGTACTTCGCGCTAATTTCACCCGACTTATCTTCAAATTCAAAGGCGATGAACTGTTTGCCATTTTTAGCCAGCCGCGCCTGAGCAGCCTTAATTAGCACAAATAAATCTAGATTTTCATTTAATTCATAATCAAATATTTTTTTTGTCATAAAAACCATCCTTTACACTAATAGCCAAATAATCCCTTTAAGTAACTACCCGCTTTGTCTTTGATACTTGCAGCTTTTGCCCCGATATCTTTACCGGCGTCCTCAAGTTTGGACCAGACTTGCCCACTAGAACTTGAACTAGCTGCTTTACTGTTTACCATGGTTGAAGCAGCGCCCACATCAAATTTAGTCTGCGGTGTGTATGGTAGGATACCTTCCATCTCGGTCTTAAATAGGCCTGCCCCAGCTCTTAAGCCTTGATTTTGGAGTGAATACTTAGACGAGTCAAAGCCAACCCAGGTCGCAACCACAACGTCGGGGGTATAGCCAATATACCAGTGGTCATTATCTTCGCCGTCTATTCTTTGAGCACTTTCCGTTGACCCAGTCTTACCCGCAATTGTAAAGCCATATGGTTTGGCACTAGTCCCCGTCCCCATTTTATAAACATCAATCATCATGCTGGTCATTTCGTTAGCAACTTTCTTAGAAATTATCCGTTTAGAATCCACCTTACTATTGTCAACGATAACTTTGCCAGATGAATCTACGATTTTACGAATTAGGTGGGGCTGGTACTTGACCCCTTGATTTGCAAAGGCAGTGTAGGCGGCGGCCATTTCGTAAGGCGAGACCCCCTCTTTCATTCCCCCTAAAGCTAGACTCAAGTTATTGTCTGATTTACTTAGGGGAATCCCAAATCTTTTAACGGAGGCATAACCCTTTTGAATGCCGATTTTATTTAAAAGCCATACGGCCGAGGTATTCTTACTTAGGGCTAAGGCTTCATACAGCGGCAATTCCCCACTGTATACCCCATTCCAATTTTTAGGGGTGTATTTATTGGTCCCGTAAGACTTTAAGGTGTCCTTAACTTGCGAGTCATAGTAATATCCGTTTTGCAGGGCCGGCGTGTACACTGCTAGCGGCTTAATAGCCGAGCCCGGTGAACGTTTCAGTTGTGTCGCCCGGTTATAACCTCGGAAAACGTGTGAGCCAGCTCGGCCCCCTACTAAGGCAGCTACCCCACCAGTCTGGGGGTTAATCGCAATTGAAGCACCCTGGGCCTTAGTTCCATCGCTAGCATTGTATGGAAAGAGGCTACTGTTAGCAAAGGCCGTTTGCATCTGGGTTTGATAATTTTGGTCCAAACTCGTGTAGATTTTATAACCCTTGTTCATAATCTCTGTTTCACTCAAGCCATAATCATCAATGGCTTCAGCAATGACCGCATCAAAGTAGTAAGGGTACTTATAACCAGAAACATAGTCATAACCGTTAGAAACCACCATGGCACTGGCTTGGTATTGGCTTAATTGACTTTGAGATAGCTTCCCATTTGCGGCCATTAATCCCAAGACCACATTTCTTCTTTGCCGGGCCGCTTGCGGATGGTCGGCTGGGTTATAGGCACTGGGACTCTTCAACATTCCGGCTAGAGTCGCTGCCTGCGGAACACTTAACTCACTGGCGTTAACGTTGAAATAGCGTTTAGCCGCATCCTGTACCCCCCAAACCCCATTACCAAAGTAAGCGTTATTGAGGTACATGGTCAGAATCTCTTTTTTACTATAATCATTTTCCACCTGGACTGCCAAAAATAGTTCTTTGGCTTTTCTGCTAAAGGTTTGCTCTTGACTCAAGAAGGCATTTTTTACTAACTGCTGGGTGATGGTGCTTCCCCCACCGCTAATACCACTTTGGCCAGTTAGCTTATTTTTAACATAAAGCAAGCCGGCCCGGCCAATCCCTGTAAGGGAAAAACCGTATTCTTTATAAAAATTGCGATCTTCCGTGGATAATACGGCGTTAGTTACGTTAGGCGAAATTTGCTTTAAAGAAACCCAAGTCCCCTTTTGGGCATATAAATACCCCGCCTTATCCCCATCTACGTCATAAATCTGGGTCGCCTGCTTGAGGGTTGCCTTTAGCCCCTTAACATCTGTCGTCTTAGCAATAAAGGTTAGGTAGGCCGAACTCACTACTGCCAGGCTCAAAAAGATGACAATTAACCACCGCGTTAGCTGATACCTGTACCACTTTCTTTTAATGAAGCTTCCCAGGCTGCTAACCACTTTTTGGAGTCCGGTTAATATTTTGTCCTTAAGTGTTTTTGCTTCCATTCTTATTACCTGTTATTGTTCAGCCACATGCTTAGTAAACAATGAATTAATCTGACTGGCCTCATCTTTTGAACCAGAAATAATAACGACCGTATCGTAGCCGGCTAGTGTTCCCGCCACCGCTGGAAGAGATAGGCCATCTAAAATAGCAGCCAATACGTTGGCGTTACGTGGTAAGGTATGAATAATATTCATAAACTCAACTTGCCGAATGTCAACCACAGTTTCTTCAATCGCCTTTATCAACTTTTCTTCTTCGTTTTGATTATTGCCCTTAAAAATCACATAGCGAACTACTCCGTTGGAATCTTGCTCCTTAATAATTTGGAGCTCCCGAATATCACGGGAAATTGTCGCCTGGGTGGCCTTAATTCCATTGGCCTCTAGTTGGCGCATTAATTCATCTTGAGTCGCAATGACATTTTGCTTGATTAATTGTTCAATTTTCCTTTGTCGTTCTGCTTTTTTCATTTTAAAAAATCGCTCCTTAAAGTGATTGCATAAAGATACGCCTTTTATTATAGCAAAAAAGCCTTAACAAACACTATCAGATTGATTAAGAACTGGTAAATAAAAACATCCTGCAAAAAAAGTTTGCAAGATGCTTTAGTCTTTATCGTAATAATTTGAAACCACGTTCTAGAATCTCGATTTGCGCCAGGGTTTCTTCATCCTTGACCAGTTTTTCCGCCCCGTTAACCAAGCTTTGGTAAACTCCTTCATAAAGCCGGCTATAGTCGCCCACCTTTGAGACGACCTTTTCTTCATGATAATTACCGGCAGCGTCTACATAAGTCAAGGTTCCGTAGTCCTCAGGTCGATCTAGCCCAAAATCAGGGTGAGCTTTAGTTGGCAAGTAAAAGTGCTTCAAATCTTGTTCCTGCCGATCTTCGCTTACCTTGACAAAACACCCCTTGGTCCCTGTTAAAACGAAACTAGGCCGGCTCTTGAGCCTAAAGTAACTGGACCTAACGGATACCTTAAGATTATCGTAGTTCAAGTCCAAATCAAAATAGTCATTCATCCGTCCGCGTCCTAAAAGTTGGCGGACATCGTAATTAACCTGGTTAGGCTTGCCAAAGTAAGCTAACATTTGATCCACCGTGTGGCAGGCATGGGTGTAAAGAAAGCTATTCTCCCAGGTTAACTCAGACTGGCTTTTTGGCACTTCGGGTCTGAAGTAATCGTAATTATTTTCTACTTCTAGTAGTTGACCTAACTTGCCACTTTCAATCACCGCTTGAACAGTTAAAAAGTCAGAGTCAAAGCGGCGGTTTTGGTAGGCTTGGATAAAGAGGCCCTTAGCTTGAGCCAACTCAAACAACTCCTTGGCTTGAGCTACCGTTTGTGCAAAGGGCTTTTCTACCAAGACATTTTTACCATGTTCTAGGCATTCCTTGGCATACTGGTAGTGAAAAGCACTCGGGGTTGCGACTACCACTAAGTCCAATTCATCATCGGTATAGATATCATCTAGATTATTGGTGTAGTTAACGTTAGCTAACCGTTCCCAAGTAGAATTGTTATGGCGGGCAAAAATCGTCTTCACTTCAACCCGGCCACTCTTCAAGGCAAATGGTAGGTGATAGCGATTGGTGCTCTTGCCGTTTCCAATGTAAGCAACTTTTAACATAAAAACCAACCTTTCAATAAAATATTAGCTAATCTAATCCTACACTAGGTCTTTGGTACCCGCAATTTTTTTGATCGTTGCTAAAAAAGCAAATAACTGTTATTTTTCTTTACATGCAGTCGGTCTTTCCGGCTGTTTTTTTAGTTTTGCCAGTCAACAACCACTTGATTTTTTAGTGGATAGGTAATCAGTTGGCTCGTTGCTAGTTGCTGTCCCTGTAATTTAGCGGCGTGAAGCTGTGGGCTCTCGTAAGTAAGATAATATAATACCCCCGCTTGCAGGTCGTAGCAATCTGAATAGACCGTATATTCACAACTGTGCTCGTCTACCCAGTTAAGGCCCTTTACCTGCTTAACCGTTGCTAAAATTTGGAAGAACTGGTTAACATCGCTAAGGGGATCTGTCCCCTTTAAAGCGTTGAGTTTAGCAAAACTAGCCCTAACAAAGCGCCCCTTAGGCGATAAATCTCCTGGTAAGCCAATACTTCCAAAGCCAGTAGCATCTACCGGTAAGTCTAAGCTGGAAGCAAAAGTGTTGGGGGTGGTCCGCGCACTTAACTGCCGGTAATTTTTTAGGTTTTCTAGTTGGTAATTAAAGGCTGGGTTATTGGTTAGGACCCCGACTGGGTTATCATAAATGTGTAACCCCGTTTTAGTTGCCTCTACCACGATGCTTTCATCTTTGTCAGCAATCAGCCAATGTAAATCAGCCAAGGGCAATTGCTCGCTAAAGTTAATCTTAACCAGGTTTAAATCGGCTAATAACTTTCGGGCTTCACCGACGTTATGGGCTTGCCCTAACAACCAGGGGATAAATTCAAAGGGACTGACATTGCTTTTACCAACTGTTACTTTGCCATAATAAGCATTTCCCGGGAAATTTAAGCCTGCCATCCCTAGTCCCGCCTCGTTAATGGCGTCAAAATAAAGCGGATAGTCGGCTACTACAATTCCCACCCCAATTAAGGCTAGGTGTGTCTTCACACTAGGGAGTTGCCGCCAGTTAAATTCATAATTTTGGGGCGTGATTACCACCTGTTCACCATAAGAGTAATTTAAATCCAAGTTACGGCCAAAATAGTTGCTCGTTCCTGTAAAAGTAATTGCTGTACACATAAACTCACTTTCTTTCTAAAGTTTTAAAAAGCCAGGTAATTAAAATTAATCCTACTATCGTCGTTAAAATACTACCCTCAATGCCAAATGCCCCACCACTAACGAGGTTTAACCGATTTGTAGCTTCGGCATTTAAAACACTAGTTGCAAATTGATTGCCACTAACCTTAACCCCCATTACCGGACCCTGCATAAAGTTCCATGCACTGTGAGTGGCTCCAACCAGCAAAATATTATCAGTTAAGGCATAAAGCAAACTAAAGACTAATCCAAATAAAAACAGGTTAAGGATTGGTAAAAAGGCCAACCCATTATTGCTAGCATGCAGTAAGGCAAAGACCAAGGCGCTGACTATTATCCCCCACTTTTGCCCCTTATAGGCCGCCACACTATTTTGTAAGTAGGCCCGACACAACACTTCTTCAGTTAAGCCCTGGATCATAAAGCCCACCAGTAGTCCTAAGAGCAAGAGCCAATCAGGCTGGGGTGTGACGCTTAATTTAAACCCACCAAATAAAGTAGCCACCAATACTATTGCTAATAAACAAACTGTCCCTAAAGCAAAGCCCTTGGCATAAGTTAGTAGCCACTTCTCCCTTGCAAATCCTAAGGCCCTAAGGGAACGTTTATTGACCAAGCGGTTGTACAGGCTGATTCCTAATAACGGGAACAAAAAACCAAATAGGGCTGCCAAGGCCCCGCTGGCAGTTTTTTCATCAAAAGCAGCTTGGCCACTAATTAAACTAAAGCCCCACATTAACAGGCCGGTCCCTAATCCCCCTGCTAATACAAACATCAAAACGATTACTAAAATCGGCGTCCACCAGTTTTTGCCTGGTCTTTGCTTGATTAAATTTAAACTTTCCATTTACAATCTCACTCCAATATTTATTACTTTTGATAACAATTATAGCCTAAATTCTTAAACTAGTTATAAATAAGCCCTTAATAAATCTTTTTTAACTACGGTTAGTGTAATAAAAAAAGCCTGAGTCCAACCAACTACTGGTCAAACTCAAGCTAAGTCTAGCTACTTTTGCATTTTTAAACCGATACCTGTAAAACCACTCAAAACGGATAGGATTGGCGACATCCAAGCAAAGATAACAAATGGTAGAAATTCTAAGACGGGCACGCCTAAAGTGGAAGCTGCAAAGGAGCCGGCTACCCCCCAAGGAATTAAGTAGTTAATTACGCTACCACCATCTTCTAACACCCGACCTAAGGCTAGGGGAGCAAGCTTTACCCGCCCAAATGCATCTTTAAAGGCCCGCCCAGGTAAGATGACTGATAAGTATTGCTCACCAACAAAGAGGTTAACCCCAATTCCTGATAAAATCGTTGCTAACACCAAGTTGCCCGGTTTCTTTAAGCGTTTGATAAGAGGTTCCATCGCCGTTTGAATAATACCTAATTCCATTAATAAGCCCCCCAATGCTAGGGTGGTCACAATCAAAGAAACGGTCCCCATCATGTTGGCAATTCCTCCCCGGGTTAAGAGGGCGTCAACCGCCTTATTATGGGTTTGAGAGACAAAGCCTTGTTCCATTAGCGTTGCCAATTCAGTTAAAGCTACGTGCGGCTGGTGGAGAAAAATAATTCCAGTTGAAACAAAAATATTGATAAACAAAGTTGGAATGGCAGGAATCTTAAACCAAGCGCAGACAAACATTAATACTACCGGCAAAGCGGCTAACCAGGAAATACTAAAATGACTTTCCAACACCCTAACCGTTGTTTCAATCTTAGTAAAGTCAGGAGCAGTCTTGCCCCGCCCAATTAAGACAAAGACCAGTAACGAAACCAAGAAGGCCGGGATGGTTGTCCACATCAAATTCTTAATATGGGCAAATAAGTCCGTGCCCGCAATTGCTGACGCTAGGTTAGTCGAATCCGATAGGGGTGAGGTTTTATCACCAAAGATAGCCCCGGACAAAATCGCCCCTGCCACCAAGGCTGGATTGATATTCATCGTAATCCCCATTCCAAAAAGAGCAATTCCGATTGTGGAAATGGTGGTGAAGGCACTCCCAATCGAGACCCCTACCAAAGCGCAAACTAAAAAGACAGACGGCACAAAGAATTTAATGCTAATCAATTTAAAGCCTACTACCATTAAGGCGGGAATAATTCCAGCTTTAATCCAAACCGCAATCAAAACCCCAATTAAGATAAAGATAAAAATCGGAATTAATGCGGTGCTGATCCCGTCTTTAATCCCATTATGAATCTTCTCCCAGGTAGCACCGTGGATTTTAGCTACCAAAATTAATAAGGCAATTACTGTTAAAACCGGCGTTTCTGGTGAGAGGCCCTGTTGAACCCCACCAGCTAAGATTACCAACAAAATAATTAACATTACAACTGATTCTTTTAGCGAAAATTTTTTCATATGTATGACCTCCATTAAGTTATCCAAGTAAAAAGTTCCACTTGTAACTTAATATCGGATTAGTCCCCCACAAGTCATAAGCTTCCTCCTTTGCTAATAAAAAAAGTCCCAGTTAGAAAAATCTCTAACTGGGACGATTAAAAACCGTGGTACCACCCATCTTGAACTTACGCTCCACTTTCAGAGGTGATAACGGTCCTACTAGCCGAACTTATCTGTATTTCGAACATTTAATCCTGACCAGTTCGCATCACCCACTGGCTTTCTGACACCTAGATTAAAGTCTAATTAGTAATTTATAAGATATGCACATAATAACACAAATTTGCCACTTGTCAAAGCCTTTTTTACAAAAAAAGAGCTTTATTCTAACCTAGTATTCTCTAACCAACTTTGTTAACATGGCTTTCAGAGGTGATTTGATGATTAAAGAATTTTGTGCGGAAAACTATTTAGATATTCCTACGGCAATTAAAAATGGGGCCAACCGCATTGAACTGTGCGATAACTTGGCAGTTGGGGGCACGACCCCTAGTAAAGGCGTTATCCAGGCCAGTGTCGCCTACTGTAAAGCACGTCAAATTCCAGTTATGACCATGATTCGTCCCCGTAAGGGAAATTTTCATTATACTAACACAGAATTAGCCATCATGAAAACCGACCTGCTCTTAGCTAAGGAGCTAAAAACAAGCGGACTTGTCTTTGGCTGCCTTGATGCTAACAATTGCCTGGATAAGCAGGCCTTACTTGAATTAATAAACCTAGCTGATGGACTAGAAATTACCTTTCACATGGCGTTTGATTCAATCCCCCAGGACAAACAATTTGCAGCCCTAGATTGGCTTGCCGACCACCATGTTACTAGGATTCTGACTCACGGCGGAGATGCTAAGCAGCCCCTAAGTCAGACTTTGCCCCACCTTAAAGAACTTATTGCCTACGCTAAAGGTAGGATTACAATTCTGCCCGGTGGGCAAATTACTTATGCCAACGCCACTAAAATCGCCACTAGCCTAGGAGTTAATGAAGTTCACGGAACTAAAATCATTCCCCTATAAAATGTTACGCGTATCAGAATTAGCTGAAATGAAAGCCTTTGCTTAAAATTAATTCTGAGGCATGCTATAGTAAGACTAAATATCCTTACTTTTTGAAAGGAGCGGTTAATTTGCCTCACAAAGCTAATTTGCCAACTTCTGATCGTGAACTACTCTTCCTTAGTTGGCCTATTTTTGTTGAATTACTAATGGGAGTAATTATTGGCAATATCAATGTATGGATGATTTCCCACTTTAATGAACTAGCCGTCGCTAGTATTAGCGCTACCAACCAGTTAATCGGGCTCTCTGTTAATATCTACGGTTTTATTACGATTGGCGCCCAAATTACTATCGCCCAATTTTTAGGAGCCAACCGCAACAAGGAGCTACCTACAATTATTAATACCGCCCTGTTTGGTGGTTTAGGCATTGGCTTAGCCTTAAGCCTGCTGTTCTTTAGTTTTCCCAAACAGTTATTAGCCTTTATGAACCTGCCCCCTAATATTATTAGCCTCGGAACGGACTATGCCCGCATTTACGGAGGGGGGCTCTTTATTGCAGCGCTCAATGCGGTAATGATTGCCACCCTAAGGACGCACGGCTATACTAGGCAGGCTCTAATTATTCCAATGGCAGCGAGCCTCTTTACCGTTTGCGGTAACTTTGTGGCCCTCTTTTCTCCCTTCGGCCTTCCCAACCTGGGGGTTAGGGGCCTAGCTTGCTCTGCTTTGTTAGGGAATCTTATTGCCTTTGGCTTAGCCTCCCAGCTTTTAAAAAAGTATATCCACTTTGACCTCCTATCCGCCCGGCCACGTTTGATTTCGGCTAAAATGCTAAAACAAATCCTCAAACTAGGGCTGCCCTCATCAGGCGAGTCAGTTTCTTACCAAGGGGCCCAAGTGGTGGTGACCATGATTGTGGCGTCGCTGGGAGCCAACGTCTTAATCACTAAGTCTTACGTTGCTTCTATCACCCAGTTTGTTTTCTTAACCGCTGCCGCTTTGAGTCAAGGAAATCAAATTATTATCGGCCGCAATGTTGGGGCTAAAAACTTTACCCAAGCCTACCAGCGCGGACTGCGTTCAACCTGGCAGAATGTTTTAATTTCTACTTCCATCTGCCTAGCAACCTTTTGCTTCATTGAGCCTATCATGCACATTTTCACTCATAATCCAGCCATTATCAGCTTGGCGCGGTGGGTCTTTTTAGTAGAAATCTTGCTGGAAGCTGCCCGGGCGGTTAATATGACCCTGGTTGGCTCCCTTAATGCCAGTGGTGACGTCAAATTCCCCCTGATTTGTAGTTTGACCGTCCTTTGGCTAATCTCCTTGCCTTTCTCCTACCTACTCGCAATCGGGCTCAAACTCGGCTTAGTCGGTGTTTGGTTAGCCTACACTATTGACGAATCCTTGCGCGCTTGCTTGATGATTCACCGTTGGTGCAAAGGCCAGTGGCGTCAAAAAGTCATTATCGATTAGCAAAAAAGCCCCTAACCAATTTCAATTGAAGTTGGTTAGGGGCTTTTTACTAAGAACTAGTGCTTCTTTTTATGATGTTGCTTTTTAACATCCGCAGCATACCGGTGGGCATGCTTCTTCAGATAACGTAATAAGTCAGATTCCGTTTTAAACTCGCGGGGGTGAACCTGACCATGGAGACGCAAAGTAATTTTATTAATCTTCATGCGTCCCGTCCATGTGTAAGTATGTTCTACAATAAAGCGATTTTGGTAATCACCCTTATCATTTTTTTCAAACTTAAGAACATAATTTTTTTCAGGCACCATCAACGGATTAACGTGCTCTTTTTCATACGCAACACCGTGAGCCTTCAAAAAATTCTTAGTTTTTCTAAGCATGTTAATTCCTCCTTCTGATAGTTTCCTAATCTATTAATAAGTTAACAGTATTATCTAACTACAAAATTATACCAGTTTAGCCACAATAAGCAAGCCAAATTTCAAGAAAAGTTGGTCAAAATTCAAAAAGGAGACTACTAAGAGCCTCCTTTACCATCTATCACCCGTACGGGGATCGAACCCGCAACTCCGCCTTGAGAGGGCGACGTCTTAACCAATTTGACCAACGGGCAATCACTTAACACTCTTAATATTATACGCCCGTTTTAAATTTTGTCAACGTTAAAAATTGGCTAGCGGGAATAGACAAACCGTAACTTGGAGATTGGTTCAAAGTCACGTTGGTAATACTGAACGATTAACTGCTTTTCATCACTTTCAACCACTGCATAAGTTCCGTCAAAGGAGGCAAATTCCCCCCGCGGAAAACTAATACTGCCGGGGTTTAAAAATAAGGTCTGGTCATGGTAAACACAGCCCAGTTGGTGGGTATGACCAAAAAAGACCAAGTTAGCTCCCTCCTCTTTAGCAGCCAGTTGTAAATCAGTCATTCCGTAACCCACACCCTTAGTGTGACCGTGAATTAACAATACCTTATCACCACTTGCCCCCATCTCAAACAGTTGTTTTTCAGAAAAGGCTGGATTGTAGTCGCAATTACCCCCGACAACTTGGTAAACATCAAACAACTCATCATCAGCCCGCAGTTCCGAATCACCACAGTGAAAGAAATAATCAACATTGGCATGATATTTATCAAGCAACTTAACTAAAATCTCACGGTCACCGTGATTATCGCTTACTACTAAATAACGCATTCCTATTCCTCCCACCAATTAGCAAATTTTTTCATTAAGGCTCTAGTCGCAATTCCCCGGTGACTAACTTCATTTTTCTCACTTTGGCTCAATTCAGCAAAGGTCTTTTTCAAAGGTGGATAGTAAAATAAGGGGTCATAGCCAAAGCCCCCTGCCCCCTTAGCCTCTTCTAAAATCAGGCCGTTAGCATCACCGCTAGCTACTAATTCTTCCTTACCAGGACGTGTCACTACGATGGAACAGTGGAAGTGGGCTGTCCGTTTTTCGGCTGGAAGTCCCTTTAAATTGGCCAATAACTTGCGGTTATTAGCCGCATCATCGTGGTCACCGGCATAACGAGCCGAATAAATCCCAGGTTCACCATTTAAGGCATCGACCACCAAGCCAGAGTCATCCGCAAGTGCGGCCACCCCCAAAGCATCACTTAACGTCTGGGCCTTTTTACGTGCATTTTCGGTAAAGGTTTTGCCGTCTTCGACAATTGCGGGAATCTCGGTAAAATCCTTTAAAGTTTTAACCTCTAGTCCATACGCCCCGAATAATTCCGCGTACTCACGAGCCTTACCGGGGTTGTTAGTCGCAATTAATATTGTGTTCTCATTCACATCTCTCACCTACTAAGCCAAATAATTATTTTAATCTCAATTAAGATCGTAACACTTTTTTTAAGTTAAATCAAAACAAACGTTCTTTGCTATCTTGTTAGCGGTCTCAACTTTTCTTTATTATGCCATTAGTCCTTAGCTTTTTCAATTAACCCTAGCTAAAATTTAATTTCTTACTTAAATTTAGCCTGCTCTTAAAAAGAATGGGTTATAATGAGACTAGCTATTTTGGGAGGATTTTTCATGACTAATAATTTTTACAAAACTTCAATGGCAGCTAACCAAACCAATTCTACATTAGCGGTTACCATTTTGCGTGATGCCCTTATTCCTGAATTGACTGGAGAAGCAACCGGCATCTTATACTGGGTTGGTAAACGTTTGGCCCGCCAATTTGCCTTGGCTAAGGATGAAGACCTACCCCTTTTCTTTGAACAAACTAATTGGGGCACCCTAAAACGGATTAAGGGCAAGGCCAACCAACAAGTTTTCACCCTCACAGGCGAAATGGTCGCAACCCGCCTCAAATTAAACGATCAAGCCGATTTCAAACTCGAGTGTGGCTTTTTAGCTGAAACAGTCCAAAACCAAAGCGGGTTCATGGCCGAAGCCTTAGTGGATTCCGTTAACAGTAAAAAAGGGATTGTTACCATTATTGTCCAAGTTGATACTAAAGATCCGCTAGACTTTGAACTGTATGAACAACCAGAAACCTTAGAGTTAGTCACGCCAAAAAAAGAGGCAACGGAATAAAATCATAAATATAAATAGGACGTAGCCTAACCAAACTTTAGTTTGGCTAAGCTACGTCCTTATTTTTAGCTGTTTTTTTCGTGCTGCTTAATAATTGGTAAAATAATTCCCAAAGCGGTTAAAATAACGGGCGTTAAAATATTTAAGGCCAGTGTAAATGGATCTGGTGAGTAAATCCCTAGCAAACAACACAAGGCTGTTACCAAGAAACACCAAGCTCCAAAAAAGATGGCCAGCTTATCATTTTTAACAAACTGATAGCTTCCTTGGAAATGTTTCTTATGCATTCTTAAGGCAATGTAAGCAGCAAAAACCCAAAGATACCGCAGGGGCATGGTGGTCGCGTTAAGCTTAACTAACTGGGTCAAAACCTTGGTGGCCCCTGGAACAACTGATTGAACCAAGATAATTGCTCCAGACAGGATACCAACCATCCAGATACCATTAGTGTAAGCCCCATACTTATTTTGCTTCAAAAGTTTGGTAGGGATAAATTCCTTAGCCTCTTTACTCCCCAATAGCATCCGCAACGGAGCATCAATACTCAAAACTAAGGTTGAGAATTGACCGATTACGTTTGTCCAGGCGTAAATTACCATCAAACTATTTCCCAGGTGATAATAATTACCTAACTTTTGGAAGGCCCAGTAAGCCCCGTTAGAAACATAGCTATCAAAGTTAGCGTCAATTTCTTTAGGGTTAAACATCATCCCCATAGCAATCGTACCCAAAATGGCACATACCATCACCATAATGGCCAAGGCAATCATGCCCTTAGGAAAATCCTTGCTAGGGTGTTTCATTTTATTAACGTAAGGCGAGATTTTCTCGCAACCTCCCACCGCAAAAACTAAGATTGATAATGAAGTGAAATAATTGACATTAAAACTAGGTAAGAGGTGCTTAAAGCTCAGATCTACGCTCAAAAGATTGGCATGTGGGTTAAGCACTGGGGCGGCTAACATTAATAAGATGTAGAGGATAGACATGATAAACATGGTACTCCCCGCAATCGTTGCTAGTAATTTCAAAACGGACAAGCCCCGACTGGCCAACCAGCAGAAAAAGACGAATAGGATAAAGGTCACACCTTGAACCAACATGGTGTTCATAGCATCAAATTTATCAACACTTTGAAATACAGCCCAGGCTAAGGCTCTTAAGCCCCCTGTCCCTTTACTAGAAATGTAAGCAACATGACAGGCCCAGTAAGTCCAACCAGCATAATAGGCTATCTTGGGGCCCATGGTTGCGTCAACCCATGAGGAAACGCCCCCCTCTGACTCCTTAAAAACAGCCCCTAGTTCCCCTACCATCAAAGCGTAAGGTACAAAGTAAAGTAGAAACATCAACACCCAAGAAAAGATGACCTTGGTGCCTCCAAAATAAATGTAGCCGTTAACTACATTACCGAAACCCCAAACGGTCGAAAAGGCCATTAGAGCTAGGGTCCACCAAGCAATCTTCTTAGCTTCTTTTGCTTGTGTTAGCATAATAATCCCCCCATAAATCGGAATTTTGAGACAGCTGTCTACACTTTAATTATAGCACTTTCATAAAAGTCCATTTATCAAAATCTTATGAGAATATTAAAAGAAGATGATATTACCCTTAAGTGAAACCTAAAAAAGCCTAGCTTTTCCCAAAAAAGAAAAGCTAGGCTTATAATTATAGTTCACCTTTTAAAGGTATTGGTTTAATTTAGCTTCAATCGCTTCTTTAGGATGATACCCAACCAAAGTATCAACCACTTGGCCATCCTTCTTAATTAGGAGTGTAGGGATACTCATAATCCCAAACTTAGCCGCGGTAGCTTGGTTTTCGTCCACATCAACCTTGTTAAAGGCGACCTTGTCACCCATTTCTTGATCAAGTTGTTCAATCACAGGTGATTGCATCCGGCAAGGACCACACCAAGTTGCCCAAAAGTCTGTCAATGTTACTCCATTTGCAGTTGCTTCTTCAAAAGTTGCGTCTGTTAATTCTTTAACCATTATCATTTCCTCCAATTACTTTTTGTAAGTAAATCATATCATGAATTACCAAGAAAGCAAGTTTCTTGCTCACTACTTAAAATAAACGATGGTTGCCCCGTTGCCACCCGCATTCGGAGGAGCAAACTCAAAACGTTTAACCGCTGAATTGGCCTGGAGGTAAGAAGTAATTCCCTGGCGCAAGGCCCCAGTTCCTTTACCGTGTACAATCGTTACCGACCCATATCCTGCTAAAAGCGCAGCGTCAATATAGCGGTCAACTTCAGTCATTGCTTCTTCATAGCGCTTGCCCCGTAAATCTAAATTAGGCGAAACGTGGCTTGTTTTACTTGAGCGTACCACCACGTTTTTTTGCTTAGGCTCAGCCTGGGCGGCGGTGATTTTTTCCAAATCAGCCTCGTCGATTTTCATCTTCAAGATGCCTAGCTGAACTTCCCAGGCATGGTTACCCACCTTAGCCAATAAGACTCCGCGTTGCCCGTATGATTTAACTAAGACGTCATCATTAGGGTGGAAGTCCTTTTTAGCCTTAGCCCGCCGTAAGACCTTATTTTTTTGTAAATGCAATGGTTGCTCTAAGGCATTTAGCTGCCCCTTGGCGTCCATCAACTCATTTTCTTTAATATTTTGCCCGCCTGCTAAACGTAACTGCCGTAGGTCACTAATGATCTCGTCGGCCTTAACTTGGGCTTGCGCTACAATCTCATTAGCCTCTTTTTTGGCCGTTTCTAAAAGGTGTTCTTTTTGCTTAAGGTAGGCTTCAAAGTTACTGCTCAACTCTTGGTGCAGCTTTTTAGCCGCCCGTAATTTCTGCTTAAACTCGATAGCATTTTCCTCAGCATCATGCCGCTTACTTACTAAGTCGGCAATCATTTGGTTTAGGTCCTGACTATCTTGACTAGTTAATTGCTTGGCAGCGGTAACGATACTTGGATCTAAACCCAGGCGCAAGGAAATATCTAAGGCGTTACTACGCCCAGGAATTCCGATTAGCAAGCGGTAAGTTGGTTTTAAGGTCTTTTCATCAAATTCCATCGAGGCGTTGATTGTTTCCGGCCGCTCATACCCGTAAGCTTTAAGTTCAGGATAGTGGGTCGTTGCCACGACGTAAGCCCCCTTAGCACCCACAGCGTCTAAGATTGAAATGGCTAGTGCAGCCCCTTCTTGTGGATCCGTCCCAGCCCCTAGTTCATCGAAGAGGACTAAACTACGTTCATCTAAATTAGCTAAGATTTCAACGATGTTAGTCATATGGGAAGAAAAGGTACTTAAACTCTGTTCGATTGACTGTTCATCCCCGATATCAGCAAAGATATTAGAAAAGACCCCAATCCGCGATTCTTCAAAGGCAGGGATAAATAGACCTGACTGCCCCATCAATTGGACTAAGCCTAAAGTTTTTAGGGTAATTGTTTTCCCACCAGTGTTAGGCCCGGTAATCACAATTGCCTGGTAGTCCTTACCAATTGCAATATCGTTTCGGACGGCCGTTTTTTGGTCTAAGAGTGGATGCCAAACTTGGCGCAAGTAAACGTCGTTTGCACTAGAAACCAAGGGTAAGGTGGCCTTTAAGTCGTGGGCATACCGTGCCTTAGCGTTAATAAAGTCCAATTGGCCTAAAAGTTGGGCATTTTGGGCTAATTCCTTAGTGTAGGGAGCCAACTTTTGACTAAGCTCCCTTAAGATGCGCCTAATTTCCTCTTTTTCTGCCGCCTGTTGTTGCTTAAGCCGGTTGTTTAGGGTGACAATTACTTGGGGCTCAACAAATAAGGTTGCCCCCGAAGAACTTTGGTCATGAACAACCCCGCCAAACTGGCCCCGATACTCGGCCTTAACCGGAATAACGTAGCGGTCATTTCTAATCGTAACCACCGCGTTAGACAGGTACTTAGCAGCTTTCCCCCGGGTATAGTCCGCCAGTTTTTCTCGAATCGTGCTTTCTGTCACCGAAATCTGTTGGCGCAAACTCTTCAATAAGGGGGAAGCCTCATCGGTAACGTGCCCGTCACCTTCAATCGCAACTAGTAGCTCCTTGCCTACAGCTGGCAGCGTCTCTAACTGGTCTCCCAACTGATACAGCTGTTCTAGCTTTAATTCTTCACTCGCCAGTTGCCGTAAGAAGCTTTTCACCTCACTAGTCGCACGCAAAACCTTGCCAACTGCAGCTAATTCCTTGGCATTTAGACTAGCTTCAATTTCTAGTCGTTTCAAGTAAGGTTTGATGTTAACCAAAGTAGCTAAGGGAATCCCGCCCTTTAAGCGGAACACGTCGGCGCCGTCACTAGTTTGCGCCAACCAATGATTAACTTCGTCGATATTGCTACTTGGTTGCAGTTGGGCTACTAGCCTTTGGCCCATTTCCGTTTGGACATAGGTGGCTAACCGGTGTTTGATTTTATCATATTCAAGTGTTTGAATTCCTTTTGCGTTCACTGCTCATGTCCTTTCTACAAAAACTAACTTACTCTTGGCTATCTAACTAAAAAACTAAGCAACTCCTGTGAAAAAAGCGGTGTTTGTTCTAAGATAAATTCTGCTAAAGTCGAATTACTTACCAGGGCGTTAATGTCTTGGTTCGGCCAAGTTGCCAATAAAACTAGGCCAAAAAAGATTAGCCCGTACATAATTAAACAAGCCACCCCTCCGCCTAAAAGCGAGTTTAGCTGGGATAATACCGGCAATTTGAAAACACCAGCAATTAAGCCTGTCCCAAAGCGGAAAACTAAGCCTAAACTGATAGCGGTTATCCAAAAGGCTAAAATGCGGTAAAAGACCTGGCTGAGGTTAACATTTGTCCAAAGCAAAAAGCTAGTCGATTCGCTATTTAAACTAGGCAACAAGGTTGTTAAAAAATCTCCCAGCCCACCCGCTAGTAGTAACGAGAGGGCTAAAACTATTGCGTAGGCAACGAAGTTTAGCATTGCCAACACCAAGCCCCGCCTTAAACCGTAACGAAAGGCCAGGATTAATAAGATTACTATTATTAACGAGAGAATCATACTTTCACCTTATATTTATTTAGGTAACTTATCATTCAGTTGGTTTAACTGCGCTTGTTTTTCTAATTGGTCAGAAACCGCATTTAAGGCAATTAAAATGGCCGCTTTTTCCTTAGATAAAGACGGCATCATTTCTTTAATCTGATTTAATTGTTCTTCAACGGTGTCAACTACCGCCTTCATATGTTCTGGACTATGTTTACCAATCACCGTGTATGTTTGTCCATCAATTTCTACTTTAAAGCGTCGAACTTGTTCGCTCATTTTAGAACCACCTTTAATTATGCTAACTGTCTTCTATTCTAACATAGCAGCCGAACTTTCACGATGATTTTATCCCAAAAAGCCGCTATAAAAAAAGCATGTACCCCGCTAACGGGATACACACTCCTATCCTTTACTCTCTAACCACTTGCTTAGCGCATATTTTCGTCATTTAAGAAGGTGTCTAAAACTCCTTCAACCATGTCCCATTCTTCGTCACTTTCGATATCAAATAGCTCCGCGTCCTTAGCATCGCCATTTTCATCTGGGTTGAAGGCAAAGGCTAAGACATCTACTTGTTCTTCTGGTTCTGACCCTGCAGGAACAAGCAAGATGTAAGATTTTCCATAGTCTTCTGATTCAAAGGTAAATAATACCTGGTATAAAGTTTCATTTCCTTGATCATCTACTAGCGTGATTAATTCTTCTTGGTTGTTTGCATCTGCTGCCATGTTACTACCTCTTTTCTAAATTTCGCTGAGCAACTTGCCCTTAGCATCTAAATAATTTTGCAAAATCAAACTAGCGGCCAATTTATCAATTACCTGCTTGCGCTTTTTTCTTGACGCATCCGCTTGTTCCACCAACATCCGCTCGGCTTCCACCGTCGTCAGACGCTCGTCTTGAAAATCAATTGGCAAGTTAAACTTGGTCGCCAACATTTGGCCGTAAGCTTGGGCCGCCTCTGCCCGGGGCCCTAAGGTGTTATTCATATTTTTAGGCAGGCCTAACACAAAGCCAACCACTTCATGTTCTGCCACTAACTCTTGCACCCGGTCTAAGCCAAACACCCCGGCCTCTTCATCAATGGGGATAATTTCGACTCCCTGAGCAGTCCAGCCCAACAGGTCGCTGACGGCCACCCCCACAGTTTTAGAGCCAACATCTAAGCCCATTAATCGTCCCACTATTTCTCCTCCTTATCTAGGTAGGAACGAACTAATTCTTCGATAATTTCATCTCGTTCATACTTTCTAATTAAATTACGTGCATCGTTAAGGCGGGGAATATAAGCTGGATCACCTGATAAGAGGTAACCGACAATTTGATTAATTGGATTGTACCCCTTTTCTTCTAAAGCATTGTAAACAGTCGCTAACGTTTCTTTAACGTCTTTTTGACGGCTGTTGCCAAAGTCAAAGTACATTGTTTTATCTAACGAACTCATACTAAGCACCCCCAAATTATAGTTTCCTTCACCTTATTGTACCCGAGCCGGGCCTTAGTAACAATTAAAACACCTCAATGTAATTTATTCGTAATCTAATTGTTATATATAAACTTCATGTTATCTAGCCACTAAAGTTAATCCCTAATAATCTAGCCTATTATATAAAAACACCGAACCAGTGACGATTCGGTGTTTGTTAATTATTTCGTTTCTAACCACTTAGAAGCTTGACTTAAGGCAGCTTGAATTCCTTCAGGCTTCTTACCACCGGCTTGGGCCATATCTGGACGACCCCCACCGCCACCACCAACAAGTGGCGCGATTGCCTTGATTAAGTCACCGGCCTTTAAGCCAGCCTTAACTTGGTCTGGGCAAACGGCGGTAATTAAGTTAACCTTACCCTCAGCAGTTGCTGTTGCTAAAACTAATACGTCGGAAAGTTGTTTAGCCTTCCATTGGTCTGCCAACTGGCGTAATTGGTTCATCCCGGCAACTTGAACTTGCCCGGCAATCAAGGTCTTGCCGTTGATTGTTTGTACCTTTTCAAAGACACTTTGTGCTTGTTGGCTAGCAAACTTAGCTTCCAAGGCTTGCTTTTGTTGTTCAAGTTCCTTTAGGTTAGCTTGCACTTGCTTAACCTTAGCGGGTACGTCTTTAACTTGCACAATCTTCAATTCCGCTGCAGTTTCTTGTAAGAGGCGGTCCCGGTTAGCTAAAAATTCAAAGGCTTCACGTGAAGTTACGGCTTCAATCCGGCGCACACCAGCCCCGACCCCTGATTCAGAAACAATCTTGAAGAGGCCAATTTCATTGGTATTAGCAACGTGATTCCCCCCACAAAATTCCATGGAGTAATCGCCCGCTTTTACAACCCGGACTTTTTCACCGTACTTATCATCGAAGAGGGCAATTGCCCCCATCTTCTTAGCACTTTCTAAGTCAGTCACGATTGTTTCAACCTTAAGGTTAGCCCAAATCTTGTCGTTAACGATGGCTTCAACTTTAGCTAAATCTTCGGCGGTAACAGCCCCAAGGTTAGTGAAGTCAAAACGTAGGTAAGTAGGTTCAACCAAAGAACCTGCTTGGTGTGTATGTTCACCTAAAACGTCACGCAAGGCTTGGTCTAATAAGTGGGTCGCCGTATGATTCTTCTTAACCTTATCGTGGAAGGTTTGGTCAACCACTAAGCGGTAGCTGGTTTCGACTTGCATTGGTTGTAAGACTTCAAGTGTGTGCATATTTTGCCCATTAGGCGCGTGTTGCACGTCAACCACCTTGGCAACTACTTGCCCAGCTTTGTCTTCAATCACACCTTGGTCAGCTACTTGCCCCCCCATTTCTGCGTAAAATGGCGTTTGATCAAAAATTACTTGGGCCTTACCAGTTGTAACTTGGTCAACCAACTGGTCGGCAACAATGATATCCTTTAAGACCCCATTAGCAGTGAGCTGTTCGTAACCTACGTACTTCGATTCAGTCTTAATATCTGTTAAGAGGGCATTTTGAACTCCCATTGACTTAGCGTTGGACCGTGCGTTTCGAGCCCGTTCCTTTTGCTCAGCCATTTCTTGGTCAAATTCGGCCTTAGCAACCGTTAACCCCGCATCAGCTGCGTATTCTTCCGTCAATTCTAATGGGAAACCATAGGTATCATAAAGCTTGAAGGCAGGCTTACCAGGTAAAACAGTCCCTTGTTCTGCTTTAACCTTAGCAATCAAATCATCTAAAAGATTCATCCCGTCTTTTAAGGTTACTTGGAACCGTTCTTCTTCTAGTTTGATAACTTTTTCAATGTAGTCGGCTTCTTGTAAAACTTCAGGGTAAGCAGCTTCCATAATTTTACCCACCACGGGAACTAATTGGTATAAGAAACTACCCTTAATCCCTAATTTTTGCCCGTGCATAACCGCCCGTCTAATTAAGCGGCGGATAACGTAACCCCGACCTTCATTTGAAGGTAAGGCCCCGTCACCAATCGCAAACGTAACGGCCCGCGCATGGTCTGCAATAACCTTGAAGGACACGTCTGCTTCCTTATCTTGACCATACTTCTTGCCGGCAGATAATTCCGCGGTCTTTTCAATAATTGGTAAGAACAAGTCGGTTTCGAAGTTAGTCCGAGCGTGTTGGAAGACAGACACAACCCGTTCTAGCCCCATCCCCGTATCAATGTTTTTATGTGGTAGTGGTTCGTAGGTTCCATCTGGCTTGTGGTTAAATTCGGAAAAGACGATGTTCCAAATTTCCAAGTAGCGTTCGTTTTCGCCCCCAGGGTAGTTTTCAGGGTCATCTTCAGCTAAGTCGGAAAATTCTTGCCCGCGATCATAGAAAATTTCTGAATCGGGACCAGATGGGCCTTCCCCAATATCCCAGAAGTTATCTTCGGCTTCGTAAATGTGGTCGCTGGCAACCCCTACGACTTCGTGCCAAACCCGCTTAGCCTCAGTATCCTTAGGGTAAACAGTGATATACAGTTTTTCGGGTTCGATTGCAAACCAGTCAGGGCTTGTTAATAATTCCCACGCCCAGGTGATTGCTTCTTCCTTGAAGTAATCACCGATGGAGAAGTTCCCCAACATTTCAAATAAGGTATGGTGGCGGGCAGTGTGGCCCACGTTTTCAATATCGTTAGTCCGAATAGACTTTTGGGAACTGGTAATCCGGTGATTCTTAGGCACAACCGAGCCATCAAAATACTTCTTCATAGTTGCGACCCCGGAGTTAATCCAAAGGAGGGTTGGATCATCCTTAGGAACTAAGGGGGCACTCTTCATTACATCGTGGCCCTTACTCTTAAAGAAGTCCAAGTACATCTGTCTAATTTGCGCACTGGTTAATTGCTTCATTGTTCAATTCCTTTCTACAAAGAAAACACCGCTGCCAGTAAGGACGCAATCTGCGCGGTACCACCTTACTTGCAACGATGTTCTCGTCTGCCTCTTTAAGCTATTATTTACATTTTGACCATAGGTAGCACTCAAAAGCTACTTTTCTTACCTTGCAGCAACCGGTAAGTCTCTTAAAAAAGCCTGCCCTTAAGCATGTCCTAATCATACCCAAAGTATAGGTAAAAAAACTTGGCTTGTCAACTCTAAAAGCTATTTTTTTGCTTGTTAGCCCGCCGAGCCGCCCGCATTTCTTGCCGGCGTTCAATCTTTCTTCGTTGTTGTTCGTTTTTCTTGATGGCCCGCTTAATCTTGTTCTTGTAACCAGGCTTGCGCTTCTTTTTGGCCTTGCTAATCATCCCCTTTAATTCAGGGGCGACCATAGCTTTTCTAGTCCGCCGCTTTTCACGCCGGTTACGGTCATAGGAGTCCACCAGTTCCCCCTTTTTCAAAGCCTTGGGACTAAAGGTAATTCCTAATTCCTCTAACTCTTCGATTTGTTCTTCTTCATTAGGAGCGTATAAGGTAATAGCAATTCCTTCCATGCCATTACGCCCGGTCCGCCCTACCCGGTGGACAAAGAATTCTAAGTCTTCAGGTAAATCATCGTTAATAACGTGAGAAACCCCTTCAATATCAATTCCCCGAGCGGCCAAGTCAGTTGCCACTACGTATTGGTAGTCAAGATTTTGAATCTCACGCATCACCCGCTTGCGTTCCCGCGGTTGAATCCCGCCGTGAAGCTTGGCTACTTTAAGGCCCTGAGCCCGTAAATAGTCAGTTAATTCGTCGGCCCGATTCTTAGTGTTGGTAAAGACTAGGGCCAAGTAAGGTTCACCTAAGGTTAGTAATTGGTAAATCAGTTGGTTTTTGTCCCGGCCCTTGGTTGATAACAACCAGTTTTTGATGGTCGGGCTGATGACAGTTTGATTTTTAATCACTTCAATGACCGGGTTAGTCATATACTTATTCAAAAACGGCTTTAATTTTTCCGGAATGGTAGCTGAAAAGACTAACATCTGTAAGTCCTTTGGTAAGCTTGAAGCAATCGCATCCGTTTCCTTTAAGAAGCCTAAATCTAGGGTCATATCCGCCTCATCGACTACTAGGTAGTGGGCATTATGGATGTCTAAGGCATTAGATTTAACCAAATCTAAAATCCGGCCGGGAGTCCCGATTACAATCTGAGGTTGAACGCTTTGGAGCTTTTCTACCTGCCGTTTTTTATCGGTCCCCCCCACGTAATTGTGAACCAAAATTTCACCATCAGTAAACTTAGCAATTTGCTTAGCGGCCTCGTAAGTTTGGTAAGCTAGCTCCCGGCTAGGGCTAGTGATTACAGCTTGGACCGACTTATTGTCTGGATTAATCGCATTAAAAATTGGAAGTAAGAAGGTGTGGGTCTTACCGCTCCCTGTTTGTGATTGACCGACCACACTCTTATTTTTTCTAATCAGCGGAATTAACTTAGCTTGCACCGGAGTAGGTTCTAAAAAGTTAATTTCAGCTAAAGCCTGATTGATAAAAGGCTTAAAGTTAAAGTCTGTAAATTTCATCTAAAAAAGTTTTCACTCCGTTTCTGCTGCACTTGCAGCAATTTGATCTAATTTTTCAACGTAGGTCTCAATGGCGCTAGCATCCTTAAGCATGGCCCCACTAGCTAGTGGGTGGCCACCGCCGTGATACTCCTTGGCTAATTCATTTATCACCGGACCCTTAGAGCGGATCCGGAGTCTGTAAGAATGGTTTTCTTGTTCGACCAAGACGGTCCAACAAACCACTTCTTCTAGTTTACCCAGTAGGGGAACGACCGGCGCCGTGCCTCCGTCACTGAGATTATACTTAGCCATGATTTCCCTTGTTAAAATAACGTAGGCGGCCTTATGCTTGGTTACTACCATATTTTCTAAGACGTAAGCTGATAACCTAGCTAGTGGTTCGCTAATGCTATCGAGCTTGCGATTGAGCTTGGTTGCATCAATGCCGGTTTCAACCAAGGCGGCAGCCACCCTTAAAGTATGAGGAGTAGTAGCGTCATACATAAACCGGCCGGTATCACCGACGATGCCTGCATACAAGACCCTGGCTGCACTAGCTGGTAAGGTTAATTCTGCTTGGCAGGCTGCATAAAAGTCATAGATAATTTCTGAACAACTTGAAGCCTGGGTGTTGACCCAACAAATATCGCCATAAACGTCGTCGTTAGGATGGTGATCTATTTTAATGAGGTACTTTCCCTTGGTATAACGTTCGTCATCTACCCGGGGCCGGTTAGCCGTGTCGGTTACAATCACCAAGGCGTTGTCATACACTGAATCTTCAATCTCATCTTGACTGACTAACCAGTCAAAGCGGCTGACCATTTCGCCGACTTGATAGACTTTCTTTTTGGGAAAGGAAGCCCGAATAATCTCGGCTAAGCCCACCTGGGAGCCATAAGCATCTGGATCAGGCCGTTGGTGCCTGTGAATAATAATTGTGTCGTATTTTTTAATTTGTGCTAAGATGTCTGTCTCAATCGCCATCATAATTCCTCCTCATTTCCCTAACACTTCAGTTTAACATAAGCTTGAATGCAAAAAAAGCTAACTTAATCCCACAATGATAATTGAACGGTCTCCTCACTCTTAGCTAGATTGGTCATAGTCAACCCTAAGAGACGGACGTCAATTTCGTCTTGTTGAATCTGCTCGAATAATTTCTGGCCCTGGTAAGCAAACTCACTCGCGTCATTTTTAAAAAATTCGGCTTGGCTAACCCGCTTGGTGATGGTTTCATAATCACTGTTTCTTACCTTTAAAACTAGCGTCTTACCTCGAAGTTGCTTGGCCTCTAGGCTTACGACTAGCTGGTTTGCAGCTTGCTTTAAAAAGGCGGCAACCTCCTCGGTAGTTGTCAGCGGGCTATCAAAGGTTCGTTCCCGCCCAACCGACTTGCGCTTGCGCTGCCATTCAACAGGCCGGTCGTCGATTCCCCGTACGCATTGATAAAAGAAGTGGCCAATCTTGCCAAACTGGGCGACTAACTCTAAGTCAGAGTAAGCAAATAAATCTGCCCCGGTATAAATTCCCAGTTCGTGCATTTTCAAAACGGTTTTTTGCCCCACCCCGCGAAATTTTTCAATCGGTAAGGGAAATAAAAAACTCTCAACGTCAGCCGGTTTAATGACCGTCAAGCCCACCGGCTTATTGTAGTCAGAAGCTAGCTTGGCTAGAAATTTATTGTAGGAAATCCCGACGGAACTGGTTAGGTGGGTTTGTTCATAAATTTCTTGCTGCAAAAGGTGGGCTAGCTGGACCTCGTCGTAAAGCTTGCGTTTATTTTCGGTAACATCAAGGTAGGCTTCATCCAAGGCCACCGGCTCAATTTTATCGGTAAAACTATGAAACAGCTGGTGAATTTGGCTTGAGACTTGCCGGTACTTATCAAAATCAGGCTTCTTAAATACCGCCTGCGGGCATAATTCTAAGGCCTTGGCGGTCGGCATAGCCGAATGAATTCCATAGTCTCTTGCCACATAGTTAGCGGTAGCGACCACCCCTTTACCCCCAGAGTGTCTGGGGTCCCGCCCAATCACCAACGGTTTAGTCCGTAAATCCGGGTTAGCCCGCATCTCGACTGAGGCATAAAAGGAGTCCATGTCTAGGTGAATAATCTTGCGTCCTGCCACCAAATCCCCCCTTCAAAAAAAAGGAATCCAGGTGAAATCTTATTCACTTGCATTCCCTCTGTGCTATTATTAACAATTAAATTCCCAGTGGTTGCCATCCTTAGCTAGCAAGTCATCGCTTGCCTTTGGCCCCATGCTTGCGCAGTCATAGTTAGGGAAGGCGACCTGGTCGACATTTTGATCCCAAGCCTGTCTAATTGCGTCAACAAACTTCCAGGAGCATTGCAATTCCTTCCAGTGGGCAAAGTTAGAGGCCCGGCCTTGCATTGCATCTAAAATTAACTTTTCATAGGCCTCAGGTACGGCTGCCCGTTGTTCTGGACTCAGCTTGTAGTCAAGGTTTAAGTGGTGCGTATCAAAATCGAAACCTTGGCCGATGGTCTTAGAGTTGAGTTGCAGACTGAGGCTTGGTTCTGGGTCAACGTTGATGGTTAAAACGTCGTGGCGCAAGTTGCTGTCTTCAAACACGTTGTTAGGCACTTGTTTAAAGACCACATCAATTCTAGTTGCCTTGGTCTTCATCCGCTTACCAGTCCGCACGTAGATGGGAACCCCGGCCATGTCCATGGTGTTAACCATTAACTTCCCGGCCACAAAGGTTTCCGTCATGGAGTCTTCTGCCGTCTGTGCTTCCTCGCGGTAACCTATTAAACCATTACCAGGTCCATATTGCCCTCGGACAAAGTTTTCCTTCACTTCTTCTGGGTTATAAATCTTAAGACATTTCAAGGCGTTAATCTTGGCATTTCTAATGTCAGTATCGGTGAAGCTAACCGGCGCAGACATGGTTAATAGCGCCACAATCTGTAAGACGTGGTTTTGAATCATGTCGCGTAAGGCCCCGGCAGTTTCATAATAACCGGCCCGTTCTTCAACCCCTAGGGCTTCACTTAGAGTTATTTGAATATTACTGATGTAGCGGTTATTCCACATGGAGTTAAAGATGCTGTTGCCAAACCGCAAGGCGGCGATATTTTGCACCATTTCCTTACCCAGGTAGTGGTCGATTCTAAAGACATCTTCTTCGGGGAAGGATTTGGAGATTTCATCATTTAGTTCGGTGGCACTGGCTAAGTCACGCCCAAATGGTTTTTCAACAATCACCCGGTTATAACCGGTTTCAGTCATAATTTGTTGTGACTTCAAGTGGTCACAAATTGTCCCAAAGAACCGCGGTGACATGGCTAGATAAAAGAGGCGGTTGCCCCCAATTTGGTATTTTTCATCTAGACTTTGAGCTAGGGCCTGTAAAGTCTTATAGTGGTTAGTATCCGTAACATTATGTGATTGATAGTAAAAGTGGCTGGCAAACTCAGTGGCCACGGTTTGTTCATCATACATCCCATCGATGGAATCTTTGACTACTTCCCGGTAGTATTCATCAGTCCACGGGCGCCGGGCAGTTCCAATGACTGCGAAATTTTCTTTTAGATAGCCCTTCTTATAAAGTTGGAATATCGACGGGTAAAGCTTTCTTTGGGCTAGATCTCCCGTCCCCCCAAAAATAATGACAAGTGCTTTTTCATTCTTTTTCATTTAACTACGCACCGCTTTCTAATCAAAATTTAAACTCATATCTTCATTATACTGGTTAGCCTATATATAAACAATTATTTTCACTCACAAAAAAACTAGGCCTACGCTAGACCTAGTTAGTTAGTTGAAATCTTTAAAACTCCGCCGGTATAAATAAATCCCCATGATTGCCGTTAAAATGTCGGCCACAGCCTGGGCCCAGATAATGCCGTGATAGCCAAATAAGCTGCTAAAGGCTAGCATGACTAATAAGTAAAAGACCCCCTGGCGACTAACTGACATTAAAAGGGCACTCATAGCTTTACTTGCCGACTGAAAGACGGTGGTTAAAACCATGATTAAGCCGATAAATGGGGTGGTTGCTAGGCAGGCCCGCAACATGTAGGCCCCCTCTTTAACAATCTCAGCTTGGTTCATAAAGCAGCTAACCAAACCGGGCGCTAATATCATCAAAATTACTGAGAACACGAGGGCATAGACCACTTCGACCATGATATCAAAGCGTAAAACCTCTTTAAAACGTTGAACATTTTTAGCCCCATAGCAATAACCGACTAACGGTTGGGCCCCAAAGGCAAAGCCGACCAAGACTAAGATGACAATCCCATAGATTTTTTGGGTAATCCCCATCGCCGCCACGCTAGCAGCCCCAAACGGAGCCAGGTAATTGTTTAGTAAGGCCATCCCAAAGGTTTGCATAAAATTGGTGATAGAGGCCGGAATCCCAATTTCAATCACCCGTTTCCAGTCGGCCCAGCTAAGCTTAGCTAGCTTCAAGCTAAAACTTAGGTAGCGACTCTTAGTTTTGACACAGTAAATCAATAAACTGGTGTTGAGCGCATAACCAAGCACATTGGCTAAGGCGACTCCGGCTGCCCCCCAATTAAAAACAAACAAGAACAAGGGGTCTAAGATAATAGCTAAGATTGTCCCCGCCATCGTTGCTACCATTGACTGAACAGCCAAACCTTCGGTCCTAATCAAGTTTCCCGGAACTAATGAAACGGTAATAAAGGTTGAGCCTGCCACTAACACCCGGTAAAAATCGGCTGCATACTGGTAGGTTGCCGGCTTAGCCCCTAAGAGTAATAAAATTGGTTTTTCAAAAATTAATAAAATAACAGTCAATACTAAACTGATTACGATGGTGGCGTAAAAGGAGGCGCTGGCCAAGCGTTTGCTTAACGTATAATTTTTTTGACCAAATAGCTGGGAAACAATGGCGCTGCCACCGAGGCCAAAAATATCCCCCACAGCTAACATAAACGAAAAAAGCGGTGCCCCAATGGTTACCCCCGCTACCAGGTTGGCATTGCCCGTTTTAGCTACAAAGTAGGTATCAGCTAAACTATAAACCATGCTGACAATCATACTTAATACCACTGGTAAAGCTAGTTTAAAGTAGACTTTAGAAACAGCTTCTTTTTCAAATAATTTTTCCATATCCCACCTCTTAAAAAATAGCACTAGAAGCTATTCTAGCAAAAATTTTACTTGCGCGTAAGTGTTGTTTTAGATAATAGATTCCTGCTGAATCGATACCAAATCATACCGTATGAAATAATATCGAAACGTGGCTTAGGCTACCCTCGTTCGTAACTTACTTTGACCAACCCATCCACGCAAAAGCGAACGTCCATCGTCAAGTGACGACTTTCTCCGGGACAACTTTACGGTCAGTTCGGCAGTTGAACTTGTTTCGGAATCTTTCGGAAATGGTCTACCCTAAAACTGCAAGGACCATTTGACTGGGCATAATCCGATGCCCTCTATCCCGTCCGCAAAAGCTTTCGGGACTACTTTTTTGATGATTTGTAAGGCGCCGTTCACGTCGGCGTTAATTAATTGACCAGTATCGGCTTTATACAGTCCTCGCTTCAACCGACGTTTTGCTGGACTAATACCTTTACGCTTGCGAGCTTTATCCCCATTCTCACGAATAGGCTCCTCTTTGTCTAAAAAGGACGTTTGGCTCGTATAAGCTTCACTGTGCTGGATAACCACGATACCAGCCAAATTTGCCTTGTATTTAATTAAATTAATCATTATTTGATGAGGAATCCCAATGAAGTTTTGGTTGTTTTGCTTGTTCATTCGGGAACGTTGCTTCTGTCCTTTATTCTTACCAATGATGATTGTGTTTACCCCATGGCTTAGCGCAAAATCAACGATACGCTTACTTGCTTCATGGGCAAAGCGGTTCATCTTTTGGTTGCGGAAGAAATCAAGACTAGCTAACCGATGGCTGGAACGATTCTGACCTAACAAGTCATGAATACTAGTTAGTCGGGCTCGTTGCTTATTGTAAAACTGGTTAATCGCCTTAATTGGCTTACCGTTGACAATTACCGGCGTAATTCCCGGTACGTTGGTTACCAAGGTAAAGGCATTATTGACCCCAGGGTCAATCCCTAAATAGCGTCCGTTATCCGGCTTATATTGAACTGCTTGGTTCGTCTTGTAGACCACTTCAACAATAAAGCGCCGATTTTGGGGAACAATTCGCACTTCTTGGACTGCCGTAGTCTCTGGGTGAGCCAGTTTAATCTTGAATTTGTCCATGCAAGGAATTTCTACATAGCCATTTTTGCGTAACTTAGCCGTTTGGTTGTCGACAATAATCGTACTTAGTCCGCCTTTTGTTCGGTATTTTGGCAATTTAGGTCGGCCCGTGAATTTACCTGGATTCTTGGCATAAGCCTTGCGAGCCCTATTCCAAGAATCCATACTACGAGCGACCAGTTTAAGTTGCTGTTGAACTAAGTGAACGTTTTTCATCGAACCATAAATCATGTTGTCCTTTTGACGTTTTGATTGCTTTAGCGATGCATCTAGCTTGTTGTAAGATAACCACACTCCCTTAAATAAGGCTTGCCGGGCTCGATAGAGTCCTTGGTTGTAGACGTTATTAGCGAGGTGGCTGAAATGATCTAATACACTGTATTTAGGGTGTGAAGGGCGAATTACATGGCGTTCCGTCAAGTAGTCATACTGTTGTTCAGTCTGATTTTGGCGGATTCTTTGATAGCGAAGCCTTTTGTTTTTCTTCGTCTTTTGTGCCATGCGTCTTCATCTCACTTTCTTCATTGTCACTTAGAGCTTCTTTAATCTTTTTACGTCTTCCTGAATACATACGCATTGAGAATGCGTGCAAGAGACTAATGATTTCCTCGAATATTTCCTGCTGGTCGGTCTTCTTATCGGTGATTTCTGTCATTACCACGATTTCCACGTGATATTTGGCAAAAAGGTATTTGAATAAATCAAAGCCAACCCGACTTAACCGGTCTTTGTGGGTAATTATGACCCGTTGAACCTTATGTGCTAGCACTAGCTCCAACAGCTTAAAGAACTCCTTTCGCTTTTCAAAGGAAATGCCACTTGCGATATCTTGGAAGACTCCGTTAATTTGATAGCCGTTCTTCATCGCAAACGTTTGTAGATTCTCAACTTGGTGCTCCAAATCAGTTTTTTGCTTGGGGGTTGAAACCCGTGCATAAAGATACGTCCCACGTTGTTCGCCCTTATTTAAAATGGCGTAAACTGATTCTGGGTCCCAGTCATAACGACCGTTAGGCAGTTTACGAGCCTTGAGAATCCCTTGTTCCCGCCATCTTTGTAACGTTTGCCGACTAATTTGGAGGGTTTCTAAAACTTCTTTAGCTTTCATATTATAAATTATACCATATGATATAAAAATACATCAACAACATCAAAAATGTTGACTATACTATGAAACCGACCAAATGCAAATCAGCCACCACTCTAATTACATCCGCTGGATGGAAGAAGCTCGGGTGGCCTTCTTGGCTTGCGTCGGCTTTTCCTACGAAAAAATAGAGGCTAGCGGGCTAATTTCTCCGGTTGTAAGCGTCAAATGTGACTACAAGGCCCCAACGACCTTTGCCGACGTCATCAGCATCACCGTAACAGTCAAGCAATTTTCCGGTGTCCGCCTAGTCTTAGGCTACCGGATGACACTGCCTGACCAAACCGTCGTCTGCCTGGCCGAGTCAAGCCACTGTTTTACCACTAAGGCCGGTAACATCGTCAATTTAAAAAAGACCAACCCAGACTTTTATCAAGCCTTAGTCGCTAACCTTAAGGCAGACTAAATAAGTGGGGTCAAACCGGCTAACTAAAACCCGTTTGACCCCACTTTAATGTTTTCTTTAAACTAGGTGAACACCCTTATCAACATAAATGGTATCGCCGACTACACCGGTAGCCAAGTCTGACATCAAGAAAGCACAAGTTCCCCCGATTTCTCTAGTCGTCACTGACTGACCGTCAACAGTCCGTTCCTCAGACATTTCTAAAAGTTCTGAGTGCCCCTTAATTCCTGTTACCGCTAAAGTCTTAACCGCACCGGCAGAGATTGCGTTAACCCGGACCCCGTACTTAGCCATATCTCTAGCCAGGTAGCGAACAGCAGCTTCCAGAGAAGCTTTGGCTACCCCCATCACGTTATAGTTTGGTACGGCCCGTTCTGACCCAAAATAAGTCAAGGTTACAATACTTGCAGGGTTATTCAAGATTGCCTGCCCGTACTTAGCAACTGCTAGTAACGAGTAAGCAGAAATATCTTGGGCAATCGCAAAGTCTTGCCGACTAGCATTCATAATGTCGCCACCCAAGGCGTCCTTAGGGGCAAAGGCAATCGCATGTACAATTCCGTCTACTTTCCCAAACCGGTCTTTAATTGTTGCAAAAGCTGTTTGTAAACTCTCATCAGAAGCGACATCACACTCGATTAAGGCATTTTCATCTGCCACCAATTTATGTAAGCTCTTCTTTAAGCGTTCATTTTGGTAAGTGAAAATCAGCTGCGCTCCTTGTTCCATCATCATTTGCGCACAGCCCCATGCAATTGAGCGCTTGTTAGCAGCGCCCATGACTAAAATCTTTTTTCCAGTTAACAAATCACCCATGTGATTTCCTCCTTAAAATTTCCTAAAACGTGCTTGCCGTCTGGCAATTAATTCCCGACAACTTAGGGCCAGTAGCGGTTCTAGTTGAGTTGTTAATACCCGGGCAACATTTTTAATTACTTTTTTGTGAGAACTTGGTTCCTCAATAATCCCTTCAATTACCCCTTGTTTCAATAAGGATTTCGGGGTCACTTGCATGACCTCAGCAGCCTCATCAGCCCGCCGACTATCCTTCCACAAAATGGAAGCAAAGCCTTCCGGAGAAAGGACGGTATACATGCTGTTTTCCAGCATATAAACCTTATCAGCTAACGCTAGTGCTAAGGCCCCCCCGCTACCGCCTTCACCAAAAATCACGGCAATAATCGGAACTTTTAAGTCACTCATTGCTAACAGGTTTTGGGCAATCGCTTGCCCCTGACCGCCTTCTTCGGCAGTCCGGCCCGGATAGGCCCCTGCGGTGTTAATTAAGGTAATCACCGGCCGCTTGAATTTTTCGGCTTGCTTCATCAAACGTAAGGCCTTGCGATAGCCATTCGGAGTCGGTCCCCCAAAGTGTTTGGCAATCCGTTCTTCAGGCGTTTTGCCCTTATCAATCGCAATTACCGTTACCGCCTGGTTGCCAAGGTAGCCGATACCGCCAATGATGGCCGGATCATCTGCCCCGGTCCGGTCGCCATGCAGTTCAAAGAAATCATCAAAAATCCCCTTGATTAACTCAGGCGCAGTAATCTTATCTTCAGACCGGGCGGCCTTAACAACTTCGGCCGCACTCTTAGCTACCTTTTGCTTGCGTTCAAATAAACTAACCATTAGTTAGCCCCCCTTTTTGGTTGGTGGCTAATAAAAAGGCAATCGTCTCTTTTTGCTTAGCCCTAGGCACAATTGCGTCTACAAAGCCTTCTTTTAGGACCGTTTCTGCAGCCTGTAGGTCTTCTGGGACCCGCTGGTGAATGGTTTGTTCAATCACCCGTTTACCGGCAAAGCCCACTAGGGCGTGGGGTTCTGCCAAGATAATGTCACCTTGCATGGCAAAACTAGCAGTTACCCCCCCGGTAGTTGGGTCGGTTAAGACCGTTAGGTAAAATAAACCAGCGTTGGCATGGTTTTTGACTGCCTGTGACACCTTAGCCATCTGCATTAAAGAGAAAATCCCTTCCTGCATCCTGGCCCCACCCGAAGCGGTAAATAAGACCACCGCCAAGTTTTTCCTGGTAGCTTCTTCAAAGAGGCGGGTAATTTTTTCACCGGTAATCGTTCCCAAAGACCCCATGATAAATTGTGGGTCCATAATTCCTAAAGCAAAGCTAGTCTGGCCAATTTTAGCTAGCCCGGTCAAGACCGAATCGTTTAGTTTGGTTTTGGCCTGGGCCTTGGCTAACTTTGCTTGGTAGCCAGGAAAGTCCAAGGGATCTTTAGTTTGCAGCTGGTCATCTAATTCAGTGAAATCATCCACCAGCCACTCCAACCGTTCCCGGGCGGTAATTCGAAAGCCATACTGGCAAGAAGGACAGGCTTGGTAGCGCCCCAAGTCTTTATGATAAAAGGATTGGTGACACTTAGGACAAGAAATCCACAAGCCGGTCGGAACCTTTTGTTGGGCCGCCTTGTTGGCCTTAACGTGTTTATGGCCTAAGGTCTTTAATTCATCAAACAGTTGCACTATCTAACCCTTCCTTCCACTTAGGCAAAAACTCTCTCTCCAGATAATCGGTGGTTACCTGGTCTTTTAAGAAAGTTGGTGCCTGGAGTATGTCTAGGTGAATGGCTTGGTTGGTCGTAATCCCTAAAATTACCATCTCGTTTAAAAGGCGCTTAACCTTTTCGATTGCCTCGTGCCGGTCGTGTCCTAAAGCAATCACCTTGGCAATCATTGAGTCATAGTAAGGCGGAATTACTAGCCCTGAGTACAAGTCAGAGTCAATCCGCATCCCTAGGTTGCCAACGGGGAAGTAGAGGTACTTGACCTTACCGACAGAGGGCATGAAATTTTTGGCCGGATCTTCAGCGTTAATCCGACATTCGATTGCATAGCCATTCGCCTTGATATCTGCTTGCTTGAAAGGTAAATCCTCACCAGAGGCCACCTTCACCTGGGCTTTAACCAAATCAATTCCCGTAACCATTTCTGTTACCGTATGTTCAACTTGAATGCGGGTATTCATTTCCATGAAATAGAAATGATGCTCGCTATCCATTAAAAATTCGATGGTCCCTGTATTTAGGTAATCAATCGCGTTAGCAGCCCGCACGGCAATTTGGCCCAGTTCTTTTCTTTGCGCGGGTGTAATTGCCGAGCAGGGACTTTCTTCAATCATCTTTTGTTTACTTCTTTGAACGGAACAATCCCGTTCTGGGAAATATACCGTATGGCCGGCCTGGTCACGGAAAATCTGCACCTCAATGTGTTTAACATTTTCCATGATTTTTTCCAAGTACATCCGGTTATCACCAAAACCGTTTTGAGCCTCCCGGCGTGCCTCTTCAAAGGCCGTTGTTAACTCATCTTCATCGTTAACACGTCTAATCCCCTTACCGCCACCACCGGCAGCAGCCTTTAACAACACCGGGTAGCCAACTTTTTTAGCTACCGCCTTAGCCTCAGTTACATCTGAGATAAAGCCGTCACTACCGGGGATAACCGGAACGTTACTTGCCTGCATTTGCATCCGGGCGTTGGCCTTATTCCCCATTAATTCAATGGTTTGTGACTTAGGCCCGATAAAGGTCAAGCCACAAGCTTCACACATTTCCACAAAGCGGCTGTTTTCAGACAAGAAGCCAAAACCGGGATGGATTGCTTCTGCCCCAGTTCCAACAGCTGCAGCCAGGATATTTTGCATATTTAAATATGAATCCTGTGGTCGGGCCGTCCCAACACAGACCGCTTCATCTGCCAACTGAACGTGCAAGCTTTCACGGTCGGCCGTCGAATAGATAGCAACTGACTTGATACCTAATTCTTTTAAAGAACGGATAATCCGAACCGCTATTTCCCCGCGGTTAGCAACTAAAACTTTTGAAAACATTTCTTACCACCTATCTAGCCAATCATAAAGGTTAATTCGGCTGTGCATGCCTTTTTGCCAGCAACCGTGGCAATCGCTTTACCCAAACCGACATTGTTGCGAATCTTTTCTAAGGTCACTTCAATTCTTAAAGTATCGCCTGGGCGGACAACCTTTCTAAACTTTGCTTCTTTAATGCCCCCAAAGTAAGCCGTCTTGCCTTTAAACTCATCCATTGATAAGAGGGCTACGGCTCCCGTTTGGGCCATCGCTTCCACAATCAACACCCCAGGTAAGACGGGGTTACCTGGAAAGTGGCCGTTAAAGACCTGTTCATGGGCGGTAACGTTTCTAATTGCGACCGCCCGCTTACCTGCTTCTAATTCCTCTACCCGGTCAATTAAGAGCATGGGGTACCTGTGGGGAATGATCTTTTGAATTTCTGTTACGTCTAAAACCATCTTACCTTAACCTTCCTGAACTTCAAAGAGTGGTTGATCAAATTCAACCAACTCCTCATTAGTTACTAATACCTTAGTAATAATGCCATCGACTTCTGACTTAATTTCGGTCATCATCTTCATAGCCTCGATGATGCAAACCACGTCGCCTTTATGCACCTTAGTTCCAACTGAAACATAGGCTTCTTTATCGGGAGCTGGTTGGAGGTAAATACTTCCTACCATTGGCGCCTTGATGTAGCTAGCTGCCTGAGCTTGCTCGCTAGCTTCCTCAACCTTTGAACTTGGACTTGGCGTTTCAGCTTGAGGAGCTGGTAGCGAAGAAGTTGTTACAACCTGGGGCTTAAACGTGTTTTCATTCTTACTTAAATGAATATGAAAGCCATCGGTTTCAATTTCTAGTTCCCGCATCGGCGACTCATTAAATTCGGCCATTAATTCCTTGATTTCTTTAAAATCCAATTTACTCACTCCACTTTTTAAATGCAACAACCGCGTTATGACCACCAAATCCTAATGAATTACTGATGGCATATTCAATCTCGGCGGCTTGTGCGTTTTGCGTTACCAGGTTAACTTGGCACTTTTCATCTTGGTTAGCTAATCCAATATTAGCTGGTAACTTACCCATTTGTAAAGCAGCTACGGTGGCAACGGCTTCGATTGCACCGGCTGCCCCTAAAAGGTGACCCGTCATTGACTTGGTTGAACTGACTAGTACCTTGCTGTCCTTGCCAAAGACGAGGTTAATCGCCTTAGCTTCGCCTTCATCGTTGGCATGGGTAGCAGTTCCGTGGGCGTTAATATAGCCGACCTGGTCAGGCTTAATGCCGGCTTCAGCAATGGCAGCCTGCATTGCCCGGGCAGCCCCTTCACCTGATGGGTCTGGGGAGGTGATGTGGTAGGCATCACAGGTTGCCCCGTAGCCAACAACTTCTCCTAAAATCTTAGCCCCCCGCTTTTTAGCGTGTTCTTCACTTTCAAGCACTAAGGTGGCAGCTCCTTCACCCAAGACAAACCCGGACCGGTCCTTGTCAAATGGTAATGAAGCCAGTTTAGGGTCAGTTTGCGTTGATAAGGCGGTTAAGGCTGCAAAACCCGCAATCCCAATTTCATTCACAGAGGCTTCTGCCCCCCCGGTTAACATCACTTGCGCCCGCCCTTCCTTAATTTGGCGGTAGGCTTCCCCAATCGCGTTGGTTGCGGAAGCACAAGCAGTCACGACAGCCGTACAGATATTTTTAGCGTTGGCAAAAATCGCAACGTTACCGGCGGCCATGTTGGCGATAGCCGTAGGGACAAACATAGGTGAAACCCGCTTAGGGCCCTTTTCGTGCATCTTGATTACTTGTTCTTGGATGGTGGTTAAACCCCCAATCCCGGAACCGATAATCACTCCCATGTCATAAGGGTCGGTATTTTCTTCATTAATACCTGCTTGTTCTAAGGCTTCGAGGGCAGTGTGGACAGCGTATTGGGAGTAGAGGTCCATCCGCTTAGCCGCCTTTTTACCCAAGCGTAACTTAGGATCAAAATCCTTAACCTCGCCGGCAACACTAATTCCAGTTGCGCTCGCATCAAACTTAGTAATCTCAGTAATTCCTAGTTTACCTGCCATTAAATTTTCTACAAAGCTGGCGGTATCATTACCAATCGGACTAACTGTGCCCATCCCTGTAATTACTACTCTTGTCATCTTAATCACTCCTAGATTGTCATTCCACCATCAACAGTTATTACCTGGCCGGTAATATAATCGTTTTGCGCCAAGAAGACCGCCGTTTGGGCGACTTCATCAGCCTGACCAAACCGTTTAAGGGGAATTTCAGTCATGATATCTGCTTTGACCTTATCACTTAAGACGGCCGTCATGTCACTGACAATCATGCCAGGAGCGATGGCGTTAGCGCGAATATTGCGCAAAGCCCCTTCCTTAGCGAGGCTCTTGGTTAAACCGATAACCCCGGCCTTACTTGCGGCGTAATTAGCCTGGCCAACGTTACCATGCAAGCCGATGACACTGGCAAGGTTAATGATGACCCCGGCTTTTTGTTTATACATCTTCTTTAGGAAAGCTTGACTCATCAAGAAGGTTCCCTTTAAGTTGACGTCAATTACGCTGGCAAAGTCTGCTTCCTTCATGCCAATCAGCAGCTTATCGTTGGTGATACCGGCATTATTAACCAAAATATCAATTTGACCAAAGGCTGCATAAGCTTCCTTAACCATTCGTTTTACGTCACTAGCTTGGGAAATGTCCCCCAAGACCACCGCAGCTTCCACCCCGTAGCTTTCAATCTGGGCAACTAGTTCTGGCTTAACTGCTGTTCTCGCATTCAAAATCACATTACTACCGGCTTTGGCAAAGGCTTGCGCAATCGCTTGGCCAATCCCCCTTGAAGAACCGGAGATAAATACGACTTTTTCTTTTAAATCCACTTTAATTACCTCTTAGTTTTTCCCCGAAAGCTTGGTAAGTCGCTAAATCTTCAATATGATAGCGGGCCAACTTTCGGTCAATTTGCTTAACAAATTTACTTAAGGTTTCTCCCGGGCCAATTTCTAGGACCCCGGAAACTTCCTTAGTTGCTAATAAATACTTGACACAATCTGCAAAGTGAGTTGGTAGGCACACCTGCTTACTTAAAGTTTCTGCTAGGTTAGCTTTTGTGAATGGTTGGCCTAAGGTGTTACTTACCACCGTTACCGCTGGTTCTTTAAAGGTAACCGCCTCTAGACGTGCGGCTAGTTTGTGGCTACTATTTTTAAAAAGCGGGGTATGAAACGCCCCGCTTACCTTCAACGGCACTACTTTTTTGGCCGCACCAGCTGTTGTTAATTCTTCACTTGCCTTTAAAACCGCCTGGGGACTGCCCCCGATTACGACTTGCTTAGGCGAGTTGTAATTGGCGATTCCAACCGGATTAGCTGCCGTGCTTATTGCTCGGCAGACTGCCTCTACCTGGGCAACATCGGGGCCTAAAACGGCTGCTAGCATACTTTCGTTAGCATCCGCATCGGCTTGCATGTAAGCACCCCGATCTTTTAATAGCGCCATGCCGGCTTCAAAATCCAAGGCACCACTAGCCATTAAGGCCCCGTATTCACCCAAGGATAAGCCAACCATCCCCCTAATGTCTAAGTCAAAATCACGGGCTAACATAGCGTAGATTCCCAAACTGACCGCCACTAAGGCTGGTTGGACGTAGGCCGTTTTTTCTAGTTGGCCGGCTTTATTTGCCAAGATTTCGACAAGGTTTAAGCCACTGGCCTGACTGGCTTGGTCAATTTTTTCCTTAAACAAGGAATCGGTTTGATACAAGTCCAGCCCCATTTCACTATACTGCGCACCCTGTCCAGAAAATAATAAGACTAATTTTTCCATTCAAGGTCACACCCTAACTTATTTTGCGTCGACTTCTTTTTTAACGTAGTTAACCACGTCTTGGATGGTCTTAACGTTTTCGTCTGCTTCAAGCTTGATGTCAAGGTCATCTTCTAATTCGTTCATGATTTCAAAAACATCTAATGAGTCAGCGTCTAAATCTTCTTTGATGTCGGCAGCTAATGTTACATCTGCTTCGTCTACATCTAATTGATCCACTACGATTTCTTTTACTTTGTCAAAAATTTCTGCTTCAGTCATAATTAATTTGCTCCTTTAAATTCACTTAAGTTTAGTATCTAATAATTTGTGTTCCCACGGTCAACCCGCCCCCAAAACCACTTAGGGCAATAATTTGGCCGCGTTTTACTTTGTTTTGTTTCACTAATTCATCTAACAAGATTGGTTCGCTTGCCGCAGAGGTGTTGCCATACTCGCTGATATTGACCGCAAACTTGCTGAGGGGCAGTTTCAAGCGCTTGGCAATTGCCTTGATGATGCGCTCGTTAGCCTGGTGCAAAATAAAGTGGTCAACCTCTGCTAACTCAAGGCCAGCTTGGTGGCAAGCCCGCTTCAAAGAGGCCGGCACCTCCCTGGTAGCAAAGTTATAAACCGCATGTCCGTCCATCGCAAAGGCCGAGATTTGCTTAGGTTTAAAGTCACCAAAGCTTGTTAGCGGCTGGTTTAAGCCCGCGCTTAACTTAGCAGCCTCGCTTCCAAAGGTTTGTAAGTCCGAAGCGAGGATGGCCGTTTGGTCGTCACTTTCAGTTAGCAAGACCCCGGCGGCCCCGTCCCCGAACAAGACGGCCGTCGTCCGGTCTTGCCAGTCAACCACCTTGGATAAGACTTCTCCTCCAAGGACCATCACCTTTTTAGCTCGGCCAGTTGTGATAAACTGGCTGGCAACCTCAAAGGCGTAGGCAAAACCTGAACAAGCGGCTGCTAAGTCAAAGGCAAAGGCATTTGTTGCTTCAATATTGCCTTGAACAATTGCGGCGGTCGCAGGGGTATAAGCATCCGGTGACATGGTCGCTACAATGATTAAGTCTAATTGACTAGCCTGCCAACCGCTTTGGGCTAGCAAATCGCTCGCAACCTTAGTACATAAGTCCGAGGTGTTTTCGCCAAGACTCACGTGCCGACGCTTAATCCCGGTCCGCTTACTAATCCACTCATCGGAAGTTGTCATGATTTGACTTAAATCATCATTACTAACAACCAAGTCGGGGACATAGTGGGCGGTTTGTATTATTTTAACCTTTTCCAAACTTCCTGATCTCCTCGAAATTAAGAATGTTCACGTAAGAACTGTTCTAAATTCCACAGAGCTTTTTCAATCGTCTTAATCTCTGTAGCATCTAGATCTTTTAGGAAACTTCTCACCATCATATTATGGAATGCCTCGTGAGCCCGGTAGATAACCCGGCCCTTCTTGGTTAACCCCAACCTAATCACCCGCCGATCATCCTCAGACCTTAGGCGCTTAACATATCCCTTCCGCACAAGGCGATCAACCATCGCAGTCAAGGTCCCTGGAGTTAGGTGCAATTCCTTGGCCACTTCAGACGCTGACTTATGGTCATACATCGAAATAGCATGAATTGCGTGCATTTCCCGCATGGTTAAGTCGTTAAACTTACTCTTGCGTAATTCGTTTTCTTCAATCCACATGATGCCACTATATATTCTTACTAGTGAGTCATTGATAGCTTTATCTCTTTCATTCATTCTATCTACCGCCTTATCCTAGTTAACCGAATAGTTTGAACATCAAAATTATAACAAGAAATAAGTCTTTCGTCCTAAATTTTTTCGGTGCGCTCCTCGACTATAAACATCAATTCCGCCGTACAAGCTTTCTTACCATCAACAAGTGCTGCGGTTTCGACGATGCCCATGTTAGCCCGTTTCTTGACCATTTTAATTTCAAGTTTCAAAACATCACCGGGCCGGACCATTTGCCGGAATTTCGCATTCTTAATCGATCCTAGGTAGGCCGTCTTCCCTAAAAATTCGGGTGACTTCAAAATCAAAATCGACGCTGCTTGCGCCAAAGTTTCGATGATTAAGACCCCGGGCATGACCGGATTACCTGGAAAGTGACCTTCAAAATAACTTTCGTTAATCGTCACGTTTTTTGTTGCGACAATACTCTCGCCTGGCTTAATCTCATCCACGTAATCAATGTAACAAATTGGGTAGCGGTTAGGGATCAAGTCCATGATTTCTTGTGCATCCATTACTCTCACACTTGTCACCTCACTTATTCAAATTTATTTCGAACATCAAAATATTCGATAGGCAAATAATATTACATTCTAAAAAAGATGTCAACATTTCCTATTTTAGCAAGCCCCTGCTATTTATTACTTCTAAAAATTTAGTCTATTAATCAAACTATCTTTAAAAATCATTCGTTTTTGGGATTTAGCCAAGGTTAGGTCAAGATTTAAATCTTTTGATTTCTTGGGATGATTTTTATTTAAAGATAAATTTAAACTAATAAAAAAGCACCCACAATTTGTGAATGCTTTTGCAATTTACTTTGATTAGCAAAATTCTTATTATTTTTTAATCTAATTAGGTTAACTTTTTAAAAATAAAAAGTTGACTATTCGCTGGGCCACCCGCTGATTTTCATGTAACCGACTGTGTTGCCCCCCCTTGCCCTTAATTACTAGCTCCTGGTAACTAGCAGCTCGGTCGGCTACCAGGTAGGCCAAGGACTTAGAAGAAGCATTAGCCACCCGGCCGTCAGAGTGACTCCCGTCATTTAGGTCACCATAAATATTTAAGACGGCTACTTGCTTCGGGTAGCGCTTTTTAAGGGGCAACAATGCTTGGTAACTATTGGTTTGCTCTTTAGGCGCCCCGTCTTTTCCTAAACTAGCGTCCTTAGGGGCGTCATAATTTAAGATGCCGTTGTAGTGGCCGGCTAGACTCACCTGCTTGTTTAGACGCGGTAGTTTTTTATTCTGGCCGTTGTCTAAGAGGTAATAGGCAACCGCCATGTTGCCCATTGAGTGGGCTACCACGTTAAACTGCTTAATTTGATAGCGGGCCTGTAATTTTTCTACCACCGCCTTTAGGTAGGCCCCATCTTGGTGGTAGTCGCCGTTTTTGTTGTCGGCAAAATTCACCTCGACTAAGGGGTTATTGACGTTGGCCGTAAATTTACCCTTTAAGCTAACCTTGCCACTCTTGCTAACGTTAGCTCGAATTACCCCACTGCTAGCCCCACTATTTAAGGCCGCCTTAACCAGACTTTCTTCCGCCTTATAGCTACTCCCGTAACCATGCAGATACAAGGTCGGGACCTGGGATTGGCGGTACTTTTTAGCATTAGCGTGCCAGATGCCTTGCCGCACCACTAAAAAACCGCCGGCAAGCAAAATAAATAAGCTCGCCCCTATCACTAAGAACTTGCGCCATCTTTCCGTCATTAATCTTCCCTCAACTTTCTGATTGCTTGACAAGGATCGCCTAAACAAAAGCTATTAGCGGGCAAATCCTTAACCACCACACTCCCAGCTTGCACGATGCTGCCGGCGCCAATTTTAACCCCCGGGGCGATAACGGACCCACCACCGATTACGACGTCATCTTCGATAACAATCGGCCGTTCATAACAGTAGTGATTGGCCCGTAACTTGGGGTCTTCGGCGTGGTTAGCCGTATAAATCCCACAGTGGGGGCCGATTACGACGTTATTACCAATCGTCACAAAAGTGCAGTCAATTAAAGAAACGTCTTGCAAAATGGTGACGTTATCGCCAACGGACAAATTAAAACCAAATTCGGTCAAAAAGTTTGCCTCAATCCTGACATTTTTCCCTAGATGGGCAAACAAGCCGGCTAGTAGTTCGTAGTGGTACTCATTTTGATGTTGGACTAAGTCGTTGTACTGGCGACAAATCTTAAAAGAATAGTCCCGGGCTAAATCAATCTCCTCATTATAATCGTAGTAAAGCTCTCCACCATTAGTAATGGCTTGAACTCTTTTGATTAAGTCTTGTTCCATAAATTACCTCATAAAAAAAGGTGAGTGCTCGTTGGCCCTCACCTCACAAATAAGAGGCGCACCCCTTACTTATCTTCCTTTGGTTCGTCTGTTTTTTCAGCGTCCGTTGCAACCACTGTTTCTTCCTTAGCAGCAGTGCTCTTAGCTGGAACTACCCGGCCGACTGCGGCTAGGTTAAAGACTAAATAAACCCCGTCACAATCAAGGGTTACGGTCTTGTCTGCTTGGTTAACTTCGTCAATTACCCCGTGTAACCCACCGATGGTTACGACTTCGTCACCCTTCTTTAGACCATTCATCATTTCTTGACGCTTTTCTTGTTGTTTCTTTTGTGGACGAATCATCATGAAATACATCAAGGCGATGAAGACCACAAACATTAAAATTGTTGAATATGAGCCAGCCATTCCTGCTCCTAAAACCATTTCGGTCACTCCTTAATATAATCTAATTAATACTTTAACAAAAAAACTAAGTGATTACTAGGAACTTTAAGTAAAGCTTAGAAATTTTTCCGGTTTTCCTTGTTGAGGCCGTATTCTTCAAAGAATTCTGCCCGGAAATCTAAGAGGCGGTCTTCCTTGATAGCCGCCCGAATCTTGCGCATCAAATCTAAGAGGAAGTAAAGGTTATGGTAACTAGTCAAGCGCAAGCCAAAGATTTCATCCGTCTTTAGCAGGTGGCGGATGTAGGCGCGCGTGTAGTTCCTGCAGGCATAACAGTTACACTTTTCATCTAGTGGCCTAAAGTCCCGGGCGTACTTGGCATTTTTAACCACCAAGCGGCCCTTAGAGGTCATGCAAGTCCCGTTTCTTGCAATCCGGGTTGGCAATACGCAGTCAAACATATCCACCCCGCGGATTACCCCATCAATTAAGGCATCAGGTGAGCCGACCCCCATTAGGTAACGGGGCTTATTTTCCGGCAGAAGTGGGGTGGTGAAGTCTAAGACGTGGTTCATTTCCGCCTTGGATTCACCCACCGACAAGCCTCCGATTGAATAACCTGGGAAGTCTAAGGAAACCAGGTCCCGGGCGCTTTGTTCCCGCAAGGCCTTGTGTCCTCCCCCCTGAACAATTCCAAAGAGGGCTTGAGTTTGGGGATTTTTATGGGCCCGAAGTCCCCGTTCGGCCCAGCGGCTCGTTCTTTCAATCGACTTTTTAATGTAGTCATAGCTTTCAAAGAAAGGCGGGCACTCGTCAAAACTCATCATGATGTCGGCTCCAAGAGCATTTTCAATCGCAATCGCCTTTTCTGGAGACAAGAAGAGCTTTTGACCGTTGAGGTGGTTTTTAAAGTGAACCCCCTCTTCGGTAATATTGCGCAACTCTGCTAAGGAAAAGACTTGAAAGCCCCCGGAATCCGTCAAAATTCCTTGGTCCCAGTTCATAAACTGGTGCAAGCCCCCGGCTTCTTCAACCAAATCTTCCCCGGGCCGCAACCAAAGGTGGTAGGTGTTGGCTAAAATTACGCCGGCGCCCATTTCCTTTAGTTCCTCTGGGGCCATCGCCTTAACTGAAGCCTGGGTCCCAACCGGCATGAACATTGGCGTGTCAAAGGTTCCGTGGGGGGTCGTGATTTGTCCCAAGCGGGCGCCAGTGTGCTTTTCTTTTTTAATTAAGTTGTAAGTAACTGCTGGTGTCGTCATAAAAATTCCTTTCTACTTAATAAACATCGCGTCGCCGAAGCTAAAGAAGCGGTACTTTTCTGCTACCGCATGCTTGTAGGCATTAAGGATGGTGTCCCTGCCCGTAAAGGCTGCCACAAGCATGACTAAAGTTGACTTAGGCAAGTGGAAGTTGGTGATAAAGGCTTGCACTACCTTCCAGTCATAGCCAGGCCAGATAAAGATGTCCGTCCACCCACTATCGGCCTTGATTTCACCATTAAACTTGCTACCAATTGTTTCCAGGGTCCGAATTGAGGTCGTCCCGACTGCGACAATCCGGCCGCCATTTGCCCTCACTTCGTTTAAAGTTTGGGCGGCCTCTTCAGTTAGCCGGTAAAATTCGCTGTGCATCTTATGATCTTCGACGTTGGAGACACTAACCGGTCTAAAGGTTCCCAGGCCTACGTGCAAAGTCAAGTAGACTAGTTTTACCCCCTTAGCTTCAATTTTGGCTAACAATTCCTTGGTGAAGTGTAAGCCGGCCGTTGGTGCAGCCGCAGACCCAACTTCACGGGAGTAGACTGTTTGGTACATTTCAGGGTCATCCAACTTTTCCTTGATGTAAGGTGGTAGTGGCATTTCCCCTAATTGATCTAAAATTTCTAAAAAGATGCCGTCGTATTCAAACTCAATCAGCCGGCCCCCGTGTTCTAATTCCTTAGTTACGGTTGCCATCAACTTGCCGTCACCAAAGGAAAGCTTAGTCCCCACCTTGGCCCGCTTAGCCGGCTTGACCAAGGTTTCCCATTCGTCGCCCTTAGTGTTGTTTAAGAGTAAGACTTCCACGTGGCCGCCAGTATCGGGTTTGATCCCATAAATTCTAGCTGGCATCACCCGGGAATCGTTCATCACCAAGGCGTCACCAGGATTTAACTGGTCGATAACGTTATAAAAAACATCATCCTTCATTTCCCCAGTCTTTGAGTCCAAAACCAGCATCCGGGAGTGGTCCCGTTTTTCTAGCGGGGTTTGGGCAATCAATTCTTGGGGTAAGTCATAGTCAAAGTCTTCGGTTGTCAAGTGTGCTTGTTTTGTCAAAATAATACCTTCTTTATTTAGTTAATCATTAGTCATTTCAAGGCCTAAGTGGTCATAGGCCGCCTTGGTTACCACCCGGCCTCTCGGAGTCCGCTTTAAAAAGCCAATCTGTAAGAGGTAGGGTTCTACCATATCGGCAATCGTATCCGTTTCTTCCCCGATGTTAGCCGCAATCGTATTCAAACCAACCGGGCCGCCGTGATAGAGCTTAATCATGGTTGTCAGTAGCTTGCGGTCGGTTTCGTCTAGGCCTTTACTATCAACCCGCAGGAGGTTGAGGGCGTAATCAACAATTTCCTTATCGATTTCCGCCTTAGCCGCCACCTGGGCAAAGTCGCGCACCCGTTTTAAGAGGCGGTTGGCAATCCGCGGCGTCCCTCGTGACCGGCGGGCAATCTCATGGGCCCCGTCTTCATTTATATTAGTCGTGAACACCTCCGCCGACCTAAGGACAATCTGGCTTAATTCGGCTTCACTATAGTAATTCATGTGGCCGACAATCCCAAAGCGAGCCCGCAGTGGCGCAGAAAGCATCCCAGCCTTAGTCGTAGCCCCGATTAGGGTAAAAGGCGGCAAGGGAAAATGTACCGGGTGCGCAGTGGCATCCTGGCCCACGATAATATCGATAAAGTAATCTTCCATCGCCGAATAGAGGATTTCCTCGACGTTTTTAGGCAGGCGGTGGATTTCGTCAATAAACAAGACGTCGCCCACGTCTAAATCATTCAGCAAGGCGACTAGATCACCTGGCCGTTCAATCGCTGGCCCGGTGGTGGTCTTGATGTTAACCCCCATTTCGTTAGCGATAATGGTGGCTAAGGTGGTTTTTCCTAAGCCCGGCGGGCCATACAATAAGACGTGATCCAGTGATTCCTGGCGACTCTTGGCTGCTTGAATGTAGACGGCTATTTCTTGTTTGAGCCGACTTTGCCCGATGTATTGATCTAAAAATTTAGGCCGCAAGGTTAAGTCGTCTGTGAAATCAGCCGCTAACTCATCGCTGCTAATTAAGCGTTCGTCGTGTTCCATAGCGTCACCTTACTTTCTCATTAATAGTTTCAAACCATAGCGGAGGTATTCATCAGTCGAGCTAGCTTGGTAGTCAAGCAGCTTAGGCTTAAGCTTTTTAAGCTCGGTTTTAGTGTAGCCTAAAGCTAACAGGGCTTCGAGGCTTTCAGTGACATACTGATTTTCAGCCGCTAAGTCAAGGGCCAAGCCTTGTTGGCCTTGGAGTTGGTCTAAGTTACCTAGGTCGGCCAACTTCCCTTTGAGGTCCAAGATAATTTGCTTAGCCGTCTTCTTACCAATCCCTGGGAACTTGACTAAGTAGCCGTCGTCATCGTTATTAATAGCAGTAACTAGGCCACTTAGGTCGTCGCTAGCCAAAATAGCTAAGGCACTCTTAGGCCCAATCCCCGATACGTTTAAGAGTTTTAGAAATAGTTGCTTTTCAACCTTATTTTTAAAACCATATAGGGAAATATCATTATCCCGCACCGCTTGGTAAAGGTAGACTTTTTGTTGGCTTTCCACTTGGTAAGAAAAGGGGTTGGCCACGTAAACCAAATAACCTAGCCCATTGTTTTCTACAACAATGTGGTAAGGACTAACGTCTGTAATTTTTCCGTTAATGTATTCGTACATACTACCACTCTTTTCTTTTACTTTGGTGTGAATCTTGAATCCGTTTAAACATGTGCTCTAAGTCCTTGGGACTAAGCTTAACCACCGTTGGCCGACCATGAGGGCAGTTAAAGGGATTTTCACAGTCAGCTAACTTAGCTAATAATTCCTTAGCCTGCCTATCATCTAGGTGCTGGTTAGCCTTAATGGCCCGCTTACAACTCATCATAATCGCCGTTTTTTCCCTAAATTGCGCCAAAGTTAGCTTTTGGTCGGTCAACAGGTAGTCAATCATTTCCCGAATCGTGGCTTCTTCTTGCCCCGCCTTAAACCAGGCTGGGTGGGAGCGGATGATGTAAGTATTTTGCCCGAAGTCCTCTAACTTGACCCCTAAAGCTTGCAGGTCGTCTAAGTGTTGATTTAACTTCAAACTCTCGCTAGTTGGGTAGGTCAACACAATGGGCACTAGCAATTCCTGTTGGGCCTGTCCGACCTTAACGATTGCCTGGCGGTAATACTCATAATTGCGCCGTTCCTGGGCGGCGTGCTGATCGATAATATACAAGCCATCGTCACTTTGGGCTAAAAGGTAGGTCCCATGAAACTGCCCGATGTAAACCAGGTTCGGAAAGCGCACTGTTTCGGCCGGACTGGCTTCTTCGTCAACAGCTGCAGCCGCCTCAGTTGGCGCCACTTCCGCTTCTTCAAGCTGCTGGTCCTTAGGCGGCTTGGTTAGTTGTTGGTAGCGTTCGTCCCAGTTTTTTACTGCGGCTTGCTTTAGCTGAGCCTTATCGGTAATGATTAACGCTGGTAGTTTAACGGCCGTTTTGGGGCTGCTTTTTTCCTGGCCTTGGCCTAGCAAAGCCTGGGTAACCTCTTTATTAAGGGCTGGCTTTTTAGGCAGGGCTGGGGGTTGGTTTTTAAACTGATAGGCCCCCTTAGTTTCATTTAAGCCAATCTCTAGTTGCTTGAAATCCAGCTGCTGCTTAGCTTTTTTACCTGCCAGGTTTTCTAAGCCGTTAGGGATTAAATTTTCCTGGCTTAAGGCTTGACTGACGGCCTTAGTGAGTAAAAATTCCAGCTGTTCTTCCTTACTAATCCGCACTTCTTGCTTAGTCGGGTGGACGTTAACATCGACTAAAAGGGGGTCTAACTTGATATTAACCACCGCCAGCGGATAGCGGCCCACCATTAACTTGGAACCATAACCGGCTACAACCGCCTTACTAATCCGAAAGTTTTTAATGTAGCGGCCGTTAATCAAGAGGCTAATGTAAGACCGGGCCGCCCGGGTTAACTTCGGTAAAGAAATTAAGCCACTAACGGCAAAGTCAGCATCCGCCCCACTAAACTCAATCATTTGGCGGGCACTGGTTAAACCGTAAATGGCACTCACTGCCTGCTTCAAGTTACCGTTGCCCGCAGTTTTAAAGATGGTTTTGCCATCGCTAACCAGGCTAAAGGCCACGTCCGTGTGACTTAAGGCTAAGCGGTTAACAATGTCGGAAATGTTGGCCAATTCCGTGGCCCGCGAACTTAAATATTTAAGCCGGGCGGGCGTGTTAAAGAAGAGGTCCGTCACCGTAATCTTCGTCCCGGTCCTAGCAGAGCTAGGTTGTTGTTTGATTAACTCGCCGCCCTTAATCTCCACTAGCGAACCAGCGCTTTCGGCTTGGGTGCTCGTTTCTAAACTAACGTAACTGACTGAGGCAATACTTGGCAAGGCCTCACCCCGAAAGCCTAGGGTTTTTACCTTAAATAAGTCGGCCCGGTCGGTAATTTTACTGGTAGCATGCCGGCGAAAGGCAATCAAGACGTCGGCTTGACTAATTCCTTCGCCGTTATCAATCACCTGGATTGACTTTAAGCCCGCTTCTTCAACGTAGATATCAATTTGACTACTATGAGCGTCTAAGGCATTTTCGACTAACTCCTTGACCACTGAGGCTGGACGTTCGACGACTTCACCAGCCGCAATCTGGTCGGCTAAAATGTCACTTAGTTCATGAATCCGCCCCATCTAATCACTCCCTTACTCTAATTCCTGCTGCCACTTGTAAACGGCGTTCATTACCTCCATCGGAGTTAAGGCCATCAAATTAAGTTGGCCAAGCTCCTTAAGCACCTTATCAGCTTGCTTAGAAACCGGCTTTGCCTTTGGTTCAGCTGGCACTTCTTCGGCAAACAAGGACAGTTGGCCGGCTTCTTTGCTAGGTTCTTCTAGCTTAGCGGCCGGCGAAACTTGGTCTTGCTTATGGGCCTCTAGCTTGGTCAAGATTTTGTCGGCCCGGGTGAGTAACTCGGAAGGCATCCCCGCTAATTTAGCTACGTGAATCCCGTAGGACTTGTCCGCAGGACCAGCTTCGACCTTGTGTAAAAAGACTAGCTGACCGTCTTTTTCGACCGCCCCCACGTGAATATTTTCTAAGTGGGCAAGGGTTTGCTCGAGGTCGGTTAGCTCGTGGTAGTGGGTGGAAAAGACCGTCTTGGCCTTCACCTTATCGTGGACGTACTCGATGATAGCCTGGGCTAAGGCCATCCCGTCGTAGGTCGCCGTTCCCCGGCCAATTTCATCAAACAAAAGCAAACTATTTTCGCTAGCATTTTGCAGGGCTTCATTGGCTTCTTTCATTTCCACCATAAAAGTTGACTCCCCAGAAATCAAGTCATCAGCTGCCCCAATCCTGGTAAAAATTTGATCAAAGATTGGCAAGGCTGCTTGACTAGCCGGGACAAAGCAACCAATTTGGGCCATGATCACCGTCAAGGCTAGCTGGCGCATGTAGGTACTCTTCCCAGACATATTCGGACCCGTCACCAGTAAAATCTGCTTAGTTGGTGACATAATAATATCGTTGGGGACATAAGATTGCCGGCCCACGACCTTTTCAACCACTGGGTGAAAGCCATCTTTGATGACTAAACTCTTGTCGCTGGTAAAAGTTGGCCGCACTAGGTGGGCGTCTTCACTGACCACCGCAAAGCTTTGCAACACGTCTAGCTTAGCCAAAGCCTGCGCCAAGCTTTGCAGGCGTTTAATCTGGTCTTTAATTTGGTCGCGCACCGCTACGAATAACTGGTATTCTAGTTCGTAGGCCTTGCTTTCTGCCCCTAAGATCAGGTCTTCTTTTTCCTTCAACTCTGGGGTAATGAAGCGTTCGGCGTTAGTTAAGGTTTGTTTGCGTTGGTAGCGATCCTTAGGCAACTTAGCTAGGTTAGCCTTAGTGACCTCAATGTAGTAGCCAAAGACCCGGTTAAAACCAATCTTTAAGTTATGAATCCCGGTCAACTCCCGTTCACTAGCTTCGAGCTTGGCTAACCATAACTTACCATTTTTCATGGCGTCTTGGTATTCATCAAGCTTAGGGTCATAACCAGCCTTGATTAAGTTACCATCTGTCACCGAGATTGGTGGTTCATCCACAATCGCTCGGTCAATTAAATCAACCACCTCTTCTAGTGGGTCTAACTTAGCCAAGAGGTCGGCAAATTGTTTACCTGCTAGTTGTTCTAAGACATAGCGAATTTGCGGAACTTCCATCAAGGAAGTTTTTAGTTGGAGTAAATCCCGGCCGTTGACGTTTCCAAAGGCTACCCGGCCTGCTAACCGTTCCAGGTCGTAAACTTTACTTAGGCTTTCTTGCAAACTAGACCGTTCAAAGAAGTTATCCTTTAGAATTGCTACTAATTCCAAGCGTGCTTCGATTTCAGCCTGGTTTAACAAGGGCCGTTCCAACCACTGCTTTAACAAGCGGCCCCCCATGGCCGTCTTAGTTGCATCTAGTAACCACAACAGCGTCCCTGACTTCTTATTGGTCCGACTATTGACCAATAATTCCAGGTTGCGCTTAGCATAGTGGTCTAGCTTCAAATAATTGGCTGGTTCATAATGGACTGCCTTTTGCAAGTGCGCTAAGGCTCGTTTTTGGGTCACCTTTAAGTACATTAACAGGTGCATCACCGCCTCAATCTCACTGGCTTCATGCAGGTCCTGGCTAATGAAACTAAACTCCGCTTGGGCCTGGTAGTCATCTTGGTGGGAACTCAAAATCTTTAACTTAGCTAATAACTCCTTAGTTTGAGCACTGAGACTTTGATCGACCACAATTTCTTTTGTGTGCAAACTCAAAATTTCATTTTGCAGGCTAGCAAGGTTGTTAACGACCGTTGACTTCAATTCACCAGTTGATAAGTCAACGTAGGCAAACCCTAGCTGGCCTGCTTGTTCGTGTAAAGCCGTCAAGTAGTTGTTAGACTTAGCCTGGCTAGCCCCTTCGTCCATAATAGTCCCCGGCGTTACTAACTGAACCACTTCCCGCTTAACCATCCCTTTGGCCTGCTTAGGGTCTTCCATCTGTTCACAGATTGCCACCTTGTAGCCCTTATCGACCAAAATATCGATGTAGTTTTTAGCCGCATGGTGGGGCACCCCACACATTGGGATTGGTTCTAGCGAGTTCTTATTTCTCTGCGTTAGTGTTAGCTCTAATAGCTGGGAACCCTTAATCGCGTCATCATAAAACATTTCATAAAAGTCACCAAGTCGATAGAACAAAAAGGCGTCTGGGTATTGCTTTTTGACCGCCAAATACTGTTCCATCATCGGTGTGACCTTCTTTTTTGCCATCTCTTAATCCTCTCTTCCTAATCTAACCAGGGGTGGTCGGGGTTAATCTGAATCGTCTGAATCGACTTAGCCTTCCCGCTGGCATCATCTAACTCAATTAAACAAGCCCCCAAGGTCGTCTGACTTTCAGTGTCGACCTCAAAGCGCGTCGGCATCTGGGTTAAAAAGCGCTCAATCACATTGGCGCGTTTCATGCCCAAAATCCCGTCATAAGGTCCGGTAAAACCGACATCCGTTAGGTAAGCAGTCCCCCCAGGCAAAATTCTGGCATCATTGGTCTGCACGTGGGTATGAGTGCCCACTACCGCACTAACTTTGCCCGCAAAATACCAGGCAAAGGCTTCCTTTTCACTGGTGGTTTCTGCATGAAAGTCCACAAAAATCGCGTCAACCTGCTTAGCAAGCTTGGTAATTAAAGCCTCCCCGATTGCAAAGGGGTCGTCACTTGGATTCATAAAGACCCGTCCAATTAGGTTAACCACCCCTAATTTCAGCTGGTTAACCTTAATAATTGTATACCCCTGGCCTGGAACCTTATTTGCCGAAAAATTAGCCGGCCGCACCAACTTAGGAGCCCGCCCGATAAAGGTTTGTAACTCCGGGTTATCCCAAGTATGGTTACCCATAGTCAAAACATCGGCCCCCGCCTTGAGAATCTCCTTATAAACCTTCTCGTTAATCCCCCGCCCCCGGGTCGCATTCTCCCCGTTCACAATCGTCACTTGGGGCTGGTACTTTCTTTTCAACAAGGGCAGGTACTGCTTTAACATCTCCTGGCCCGGCTTGCCCATTACATCTCCGACAAATAAAATTCGCACTTGCTTTCCTCTTTCCAAAATAGTCTCAAGGTTAATTTTACCATTTTTTCTTTGCTTTGACAGTAATTGATTCCTAAGCAAAAAGCCCAGGCTAACTAGAAAATACTACGATTAAGTCCTAGTCACACGAACATAAAAATAGCCCCCAGCAGCACTAGTTATGCTGTTAGGGGCCTAGTTCATTTAGCACTTTGCCAAGCTTCACTCAGTCTTTTCACTAGTAATAATATTTGGCTAGCATTTTGTCAATGTAAGCCTGGTCTTTGAAGATGACCTTTAATGTCGCAAGCAAGTCAGCTACATTCTTGTGATTTTGGCGTGCGTCTTCAATTAACCCTTTGGCTATCTCTTCTCTTGCCTCATCGCGGCCTTCTGTACGACCTTCATCCCAGCCTTCTTGCCTTGCATAAGCTCTTTCCATCATAATCATATTTTCAATGTTCATATAACACCTATGTTTTCCTTATTCGTAATAGTACTTGGCTAGCATTTTATCAATATAAACTTGGTCTTTGAAGATGACCTTTAATGTTGCAAGCAAGTCAGTTTCATCCTTGTGATTTTGACGCGCGTCTTCAATTAACGCTTTGGCTGTCTCTTCTCTTGCCTCATCGCGTCCTTCATCCCAGCCTTCTTGCCTTGCATAAACTCTTTCCATCATAATCATATTTTCAATGTCCATATAGCACCTATGTTTTCCTTATTCGTAATAGTATTTGGCTAGCATTTTGTCAATGTAAGCCTGGTCTTTGAAGATAACCTTTAATGTCGCAAGCAAGTCAGCTACATTCTTGTGATTTTGGCGTGCGTCTTCAATTAACCCTTTGGCTATCTCTTCTCTTGCCTCATCGCGGCCTTCTGTACGTCCTTCTACACGACCTTCTTCTTTTCCTTCTACGCGACCCTTATCCCAGCCTTCTTGCCTTGCATAGGCTTTTTCCATTGTAAGAATTGATTCAATACTCATATAATGCTGCTACATAAAATGTGAACAAACGTAATCAAATATAGTAACTGATTACATTTGAGAAAGAATATAGCTTTTCCTTTCCTAATTTTATTTACTACCGTCAACACCAGTATTCCCATATCCCAACTCGGGGGTAATGACAGTGACTGACTCTTGTAGCTTAAGGGTGTAGCCCACCCCGTTAATTTTTACAATAAAGCAAGTAAGTTTCTCACGGCATTTTCGTCTCGTTCCATAACTGCCCCGCACTCATAACAAATATACTCGTTGTGCTTCGTTCCATGTTTCTCGTTGCCATCAAGTCCGACTTTATCTGCGCCGACCTTAACATGCCCACACTGGGAACACCGCTGGGTACTTGGATAGTAACGGTCCGCTAAGATTAACTCCTTGCCATACCATTCACACTTATATTTTAAAACTTGCTTGAAATAGCCAAACATCGACCGGTGTAAGCCTTTAGACGCAACGTGGCTCATCTGCATTTGCTTAACCGCTAAATCTTCGATGGCAATGCGGTCATAATTATTGACTAGCATAGTGGTGAACTTTTGGACAATATCGTGTTGGATATTGGCAACCCGGCGATAATCACGTTGTAACTTGGCTCTCGTCTTAACATAATTATTTGCTTGGGTCGCTTTCTTTCCATTTACCACTCGTTTCCTAGCTAAGAGGCGTTGGTAATGCTTAATGCGTTTGTACAAAGCTTTTAAATTGTTAGGCAAGGTCTTGACTTGACCTTCAGGATAGTCAAAGTGACCAACGTTAACGTCAACGGCTGTCTTTTGCCCGGTCTTAGCTTTTTTCGTCACTTTAACTTCAAAGGGTAAGCTCGCCCAGTACTTGCCGTTTTCACGGTAAATCGAGACTACTTTTAGCTTACCTTTTAAATCATCAGCACCCTTAAAGCTAATATCAGCCCAGTCCTTAACCCCATGCGGCTTATCCAACCGTAACTTACCGTCAACAATTTGAGCTCGGTCAGTTTTAAAACCTTGGCGGGCTGTCTTTTTAGACTTAAACTTCGGTTTGCCCCAATCCGGTAATGACTTCTTAAAGAAGTTTTGCCAAGCTTTACCTAAGTCAGAAATGGCTAGCTGTAAACAACGAGCCGACAGTTGGTACTGCCAATCTTCCTTGTTGGCGACTAACTCATCGCGAACCTTACGTGCGCTTGGACGTAACTTCTTGTCGCCTAAAATTAAGGAAACATCATACATATCATTCCATAAAGCTAAGCCTTGATTCCAACAATATCTGCGATAATCGCATAAATCATCAAGGACTTGTTTCATGGTTTCGTTAGGATACAGTCTAACTTTTTGTACACGTAGCATTAAACTCACCTCCTGTTACAGAGATGATAGCACTTTTTTAAGCAAAATTCAAAACATAAGTTCTAAAAGTTATATCTCTAAAAAGATATTCTCTTTAGCGTTCACAATCCCCATTCCCCCTCACAATTAAAAACTTGTCAAAAAGCAAGCGCTATCAAAATTGTAAAGACATATCAACCTTTTAGCAAGTTTATATTAAAAGGATTTAATAGTTTCAAAAACTCCATAACTTAGTAACCGCTCCTTTTTAATCAAGCATTCAGCAAAATTTTTCTTTTAGAAATCGTCGTCATATTCATCAAAATAATAACAGTCATTAGACTTATTCTTTCGATTTTTATTTAACCAATCAACTATTGCATCCTCTTTATACTTATCAAGATAAAGCGCTCTCTTCTGCTGCTCTGTTAATCCCCAAAACAACGGTATAATTCCAGTTCTTGCTATCTGTCTATAGAAAAGATTTAATGCTACATCTACGTCTAACCCGTGCTTCTTCAATTCCCATTCGGCTGCTAAAACTACTCTTTCGTCTAATTGAATTGCTACCGTACTTCTATACATATTTGTCCACTCTTTTCTTTATAAAATAAATAACTAAAAACAAATATAAGCATTCTGAAAAACTAAACAACTTTTGTATTATATTTTACTCTACTGTTTCAAATTATTCACTATAAACAATGCAAATTAATCAAAAATTTATTTTCAAAATATATTTTTTTAGTTTTTATTTTTTAATCGTCTTACGACGATTTTTGTAGATTCAATCTTTTCGTCTAATCAATTTATTTAAAAATACTAGTAGTTACGTAGTCATACCAATAGCAATACTACCGTAGAAAAATTTTTCCTGTCCTACCTACGAAATTTTCTTCTAGCCTAACTAGTTCATTTTATTTAAAGAGTGGTTATTATTAATCGGCTTACGCCGATTGATTAGAAATTAAATTCTTAGTAATTCTTAAATCACTTAATTTATTTATATTTTTAATTATGTCGGCGAAGCCGACAATAATCTTATCCACTATTAAATTAATATTATCTAACTTAGACTGGAAATTATTTTCTACCCTAGAAGTATTCTTCCCCATGAAATTTTCTTCTACCCCAGTATTATCAGCATTTTCTATCCCCTGGAAATTATCTTCTTGCTGGAAGTTTGCTTCTACCCTAGAAGATTTCTTCTCTAGGGGGTAGAAATTTTCTTCCATAGAAGTTTCCTGTGCAAACTCATCTTCATGTAACCAATCATATTCCTTATTCGCCTGTTCAGTAATTTGTTTCATCATGTATATTTGCTTTTCTAGTGGTGGTTCAGTCTCTTTCGATTTCAACTTGTTAAAAAACTCAGTTATCTTTTCTTCGGCATATAAAGCCTTGCCAAGTTGTGCTCCCTTGCGTAGCTTAGGATCATAACTATTCTTTGAGTGTAATTTGTTATAGGCTAGCTTTCTAAACTCTCTTAACTCAGCTTTTTGTTCAAAAGTTAAATGGTCTGGAATGGGGCCAAAACGAGCTGTCATCTCTGCTTCAATCACTTCCGGGTCAACCTTAGTATCAACCGTGTAATCATACTTATCACATGGTTCCGCCACGGCTTCAATTACTTTCTCATGACTTATTTCCTCATCGTAAAGGTAGCCATCCCTATCCAACGGATCAACCCCTGGCACAAAGCTGATAATCCGTTCGTTTTTATCCAAGGAATTGGCAAGTTCAATGTAACCACACTTAGCCAACTTATTGAGCCAAGCTGAAATTGACCTCACCGTCACATGGTATAAAGCCGCTAAGCGTTGGTTAGAAACCGTAAAAATTCCTGCCATACCGCCAAAGGTATATAGTTCCCCGTAAAGTAATTTCTCGTTAGCAGTTAAGCGTAAGTCAAAGCGAACCTTAGCTGGAATTGTAATTGGATAATTAGCTTCTCGTTTTAAAATCTTAGTCATATCTAAGTTCCTCGTTTTATTCTTGATTGTGGGTAAAGTTATCCCTCTATATATATGATTCGCAAAAACTCACTCAATTAATTCTTTTTTTACCTAAATTTTTAATAAAAAACTTCTCATAATATTCACATGTACAACAAAAAGCCCTAGATACTGGGCTTTTACTCAGTATCTAGGGCCTCACCTAATTCTTTTTATTTTTGCGTTTTATATTTTAAGTAGGTCAATATTCCTAGCAAAGCAGTAAATATAAACGCCAGTAACAATACTAATATCCAACTAAGATTAAAGAGCCAGAGGTGCATTGGTTCTGGATAAAGCACCTTACCGGCAAAGATTACCGCACTAAATAGGATAAGCAACATGAAGATAACGACCGTACAAGCCGGCCATACTTCACGTAAAACAGCAGTTAAATTAAGTTGGACATCTACATTAACATGGGAATTTAGTTTTTTCTTAGTCATCGCTCAGCATATTTAGCTACAAGCAAATCTAAGCCGATGCTAACTAAGCTTGAAAGAATTAACGCAAAGATAAAACTTGCTGTTCCACTAATGCAAGCTATCATTAAATATATTCCTAGCAAGATATAAGTCAGCTTAATGATTCCTGAAACCATATTTTCCTCCTTTCACTTTCCTATAAGAAAAGCCCCCAAACGGGAGCTCTTGTAATCTTAGTTCTTATGTTTAAGCTGCTGGTTCTTCAACATTAGGTTGAGCTGCAGAATAAACCACGTTTTCAGTTTTATCAATATAGGAAGCTGAAACTGGAGTACCTAATAACGGAATTCCATTTCCTTCATCATCAACTTTTTGGAAAACATTCAAAGCAATGATTTGATCCATGCAATCCTTTAATGCAGTTGCATCTAGTTCAGTATTAACGTTCTCAAACTTGAGGTGACGTACAGTGTGGTTAGGTGTTAAAAACTTAAGGTCTAAAATCTTCATAGTATATTTCCTCCTCTATAAATTATTCAGCAATTTGGTTAACTTCTGTGACAGCAATAAACTTAACATCATCACCAGTAAGCTTTTCAACAATCTTACTAAAGTCGATAATCTTTTGATCATCAACATCTTTGCCGATTGATGAGAAACTTCTATGCCCATCAACAGCATCCGCATTAATAGTAGTTAAACGTAAACCCTTCTTAGTCCATTGTTTTTCCATAGTATTTTACCTCTTTCTCTTAAATAAATTCTTGTAGCGGCTACATCCTTAATATACCCCTCATGCAATCAAAAAGCACTAAATCATTCGTATATCACCCTTATGAATTTATTAGTAATTAAAAATGAATTTTTAAGACTAAATTTTGTCCCTTAATGTTATCAAATCGCAAAATCAAGTAATAAATTATTCACTTAGGCGTTGCTACCTAAACTAAGACGAACTCTTATCATTTTGTATTTAAGTTTAAATTTTTACCAAAAAAGAACAATAAACAAACAACATATTAAGAAAAGGTAAAAGTCACGAAAAAAAAGATTAATTTTACTTTTTTTTGCGAACTATATATATGTAGGCCTATATTTTAAATATTAAGGAGTAATTTATTATTATGAATCAAAAAAATAACAACGTATCTCAAGACATCCCTTTACCATTTACTGTTCGTTATAGTAATCTACTAAATTCTAGCGAGAAGGTTCTCTATTCTGATTTGCTCTTTTTATCCCAAAAAAACGGCTACTGCGAAATATCTAATCGGGAAATCGCCACTCTCTACGGTGTCACTATTCCGTGTGTGGCTGGCTGGATAAGTAGCTTACGAACCAAAGGATTCATCAAAATTCAAATTGCACACTTTAATGGTGGCCCTGTCATTGAGCGAAAAATTTATCCTCTCATTCCTGATTTTGAAAACGTTAACACTAAAGAGAAGATTGAAATCCTTAGAAACGTCAATCTTAAAAAAGGAAAAATCACCTACTCAGAACTTGCCTAAAATAAATCTAACAGAAAGTGAAACTAATCTATGATAAGTGAAGTTGAAGAACGTATCATTGCCAATATTTTGCACAAACCAATGTTATTAGACTCCGTTGATTTACCACCATCAAATTTTACAAGTCCATTTTGTAAACAAGTAATTGAAATTGCTTTAAAGCTCCCGACTGGCGAACGTAGTCTTATTTCGATTGCAAACGAAAATTCTGTAAAATTAAGTGAGTATGAATTTGCTACTTTTTATTCAAAGCTCAATAGTCTATACGCTAGAACAATTTCTGAGAGCACGTTCCTTAATGATATAGAACTATTGAAACAACATAGGATAAAAGAAAAGCTTCTAGGAAATTTGGCAACATACCACCAATATCAAACATCTGCAAATTTGGACAATCTCCTTACTTCAATTCAGAATTATCAAAGTTTCAATGATTCAGATTCGGGGGAACTGACCGAAACTATCACACAGATTACCCAAAACGTTGAAGAAGGAGCTACCGCTGGAATTAAAACTAACCCTAAAATTGAACAGAGATTCAAGCACTTTTTAGTTGGTTCCAAGTTAATCTGTATTGGTGCTCGTCCTGGGGTTGGTAAAACTGCGTTTTGCTTAAATTTAATTTGTTCTACCCTAATTCATGATCCCAGCGTCCACATTGATTTTTTCTCGCTAGAAATGAATAAGAGCGAAATCCTTACACGGCTCATGGTGATGCTCTCACAGGTCAATAGCAACGTCTTAACAAGCGGAAAAGCCTTGGAGGATGAAAACATAAGCAAACGTATCTCACAAGCTACAGATATTCTTAAGCAAAGCAAGTTAAGAGTATACGACAGTGTAACTTCATTGGAAGGAATCTTAGCTAAAATCCGCAAAAATGCAATGCTCTGCGCTAAAAATAAATACTTAGCATTTGTCGATTACATCGGCTTAGTTTCGGTAAATTCTAAACGATCACTTGAGCGCTACTTACAACTAGGAAAAATTACACGTGAACTGAAAATTTGTACTAACAGTCTAAATATTCCAATTATCGTCACATCCCAGTTAAATCGCGGTATTGAATTTAGGCAAGAAAAAGAACCCCAACTCTCAGACTTAAGAGAGTCAGGGTCCATTGAACAAGACTGTAATGCCGTTGCCTTTTTATATCGCGATAGCAATAATCCCAATTTAGTTAATTTTACTGTTAAAAAGAATCGTGAAGGTCCACTAGGTCGAATCACATTTAACTTCACAGGTGATACATTGACATTTGTATAGAAATAGAAACGGAGGTTATCATATTTGAACAATGGAAGAGAACTCAACGCAACCCAATTTAAACAAATAATGACTGCACACAACTACAGTGAATCTGTTACTGTCAGAATTAATCTAGTTCGTGCTAGCTACTACTATCAACTGTATAAGCAATTATCCACAGTGGATAACTTTACTTCTGAAAACCAGCAAGACTGTGCATACTATCAAACTGAACGCTATAATTCAGTTAAGCAAGCCCTACTTGTTGCTAAGTTAGAGTATCAGCAAGGTTGGCGCTTAGTCGAAGATATTAGTTGCTATGTCAGAAAACTGCATCGTAAATACGCCGGTAACTTCACCAAGATTACTATCCAAGAAGAAGGTGTCCTAGAGCTTTCACGTTTATGTGAAACTATCTATAACATGCAAAACTCTGGTAAAAACTACGATGAGCCTGATAATCTGCACTTTGAATTGTTGATTGGTGGAGAAGAAAACAGGCTTTAAAATATACAATCTATTTTTCTGTGTAATGAATTTTCGTTACACAGTTTTTTGTTTTAATCTTCTTCAGACAAAAATGGATTTTCTTCCCCATAGAAGTAATCAATATCTTCGTAGTTTTCAGTTATATCTTCAAACGTAATTGGGATGCCCCATAACACATCGTGTCCAACAATCATTACTAATCACCTCGTTTATTGTTGAATGTAATATTTTAAGTCACCACTGTAAGCAGCATGGAAAAGATTTCTCTTTTGTTCAATTAGTTCCTTAGGATAATTTTCTTTCAAGAACTCATCCTCATCGTCGCCTACACCTTTGACATAAAATTCGTAATCGTCATAGACTTCTTCATCATACTTGTACTCTTTACCCTCATAATACTTATCAATGAAAGGTTGCCATTTAGAAAAATCTTTAACAGCCTCTTCATTATTTTTCAATTCTTCTTCTACTTGTCTAGCAACTTCAGCATTATGTTGTCTAACTTTTTCTACCCGAGCTTTTTCTTCAGGATGCTCATCTAAATATTTTTCCCGTTCTTTTCTAGCTCGTTTCTCTGCTTCTTCTTTTTTAGCTCTTTCTTCATCTTTTTTGCTTTCTTCTTCTAAAAACCAAGTCCACCAGTCTTCTGATTCTTCATAAGCTTCTAATTCTTCTTCATCCATAATTAAAACATTCCTTTCTTTTATCATTACCTATAACAATTCGATTCCCTATAATACTTGAATTGTATAATAAAATTAAGAAACATTCTAATCAAGATTATTTAATAAAAACATATAAAAAATAGGATTATAATTATGTAAAAACTATATATACGAGGAATAATAACAATGGAATTTTTAACATTAACACCAAGTGATTATATTTATCCCACAACAATTAACAGAAGCTATACTATCTGTAAATATAATTTTTCAGACTTTGATAAAAAAACTCAAACCTCACTAATTAATGAAGCAAACCAGCTTTCCATAACTGCAAATCCCGGTGAAGCAAACAGTGGACATACTCGTTCATCTATCCAACGTACTAACGATTCATATGCAGGTTTACTTGCAGAATATGCTGTTACACACTTTCTTAATTCTTGCACTAATAATTCTGCAGTAAGACCATACGTTACAACACCAATTAATCAAATTGATATAGTATGGAATAATAATGGGGCTTCATATACTATTGAAGTAAGATCATCTTTTGTAAAAAACGGTATTCCATTTGCACTCTATGCTATAAATAAAATAGATTTTTCACCATATTTTGATGTTCTTGGACCGTATTATCAAAAAACGTATAAAGAAAAATACGAATCTGTAAAAGATCTTTATTTCCGTGTGTTATTTGAAGGAGCTAAAACTAATATAATTGATCGCTTTATTAACAATGATGAATCTTTCTATGTTATCGGTGCAATGCGTGGTAACAAAATTATTAACTATAATAAACATAAAACTTTACAACCGGGTAGCTCTGTACAAAAATATTCAGACTTTTCAGGCGACTATTTTGTTTGTCCCATTAATAAAATTGGAGATATTACAGCATTTAAAAATTATTTCTTGGTAAATTAATTGTGGTCCTCTTGTTTTGGATACTGTATTTTTTTGCTGTCATATGTATAATTAATATCTAAAAAATAACTATATTTAAAACTTTGGGTATGAAAGAGTTTGTACCTAGAGTTTTTTCATTTTTTATAAGAGCTTTTTTAAAAAATAAATTGTGGTAAAAGACAACTGCTAAATCAAAGCTAAAAAAGGATTCTAGGAAAACTACGTAGTTTTCTTAGAATCCTTTGCGAATGAAGCAACCAAAATTTTAGACAACGCTGCATAATTTTATGTATTAGTATAAAAATTCTCTACATTCTATTCATGCTGGTAATTAAAGTTTAATACAAAAATCACATTGAATTACAATGACACCTATAAAAATATATTTCGGCAATTATATATTGTCACTATCTTTAATAATATTTGTATCTTGTTACTAAAGCATATCACTCACATTCCTGGCATCTTTTGAGGCATAGCATACTCTCTAATTTTTTTATAATCCCTAATAGATCTCACATTCTGCGAATAATTAACAAAATCAACAATATCCCATGGGTATATTTCTACACCGTTAGTCTGTCTGATCAGTTCACTTTGATCTCCTACATCACGGCTTATATTAGAAGCAATAAATAAACTAAACCACTCTTTGTAATGATTACTGTCTGCAACATCTTTTTTTGCACTTTCTAATACATGATTACGAATAGAAGGAAGTTCATGCTCAACTTGAAAACTCCTTTGTTTTGAAATAGTTGGTTCTAAAATAGCATGTACTTCATTTTCAAAAACATCTATATCAGCACCAATTTGATTATTTCTGCCTCCTGATGCCGTACTAAATGGAATTCCCTGATCATCAGCTTTATAATTTGCGACAACCTTAAGATCTGGTAAAGCTTTTTTTATTACAATAGCTGAAAGAAACTCTAACCTTGCCGTTTCCTTAATATACTTTAATACTAAGTGACTTGAAGGCCTTTTTTCCACACTATTCATCATTTCTTCTTCAAAGAAACTCCAATCATACTTATTCGCCCAATCTTCGATTGCTACTTCTTTCGCATCCTTTTCTTCCTGTGTTTCTACTTGATTACTTTCAAACATAAGGGAATTATCTATCTTCCCCATATATTTAGAATAACTGTCTACATCTTCACCAAAATCAATATTGTTCATGTATGTAGATAACACATGATTTATTTTTGTATTCTCATTTCTATTAATATCTATGAAACGCCCTGCTCCTCTAAGAGAAATTAACATAGTTAATCTCAATTTTCTTATAACTTCATCAGGTGTTTCTGTCATTATCTTATCGAATTTATAATCTCTTTTTTTTAGTTTAATAAACTCTTTTGAAGCAGGTGCTAAAATATTATTCGGTGTAGAATTATCCAACAGATTCATAGCATATTCATAAACCAACTCATCAGAAGTATTATATCCAAACTTTTTCCTGAATTTATAAATGTATTCACCTAAAGTTCTATAGTCATTATTCCCCCAAGTAATAATAAATGGTAAATCCTGCTTAGAAATTCCGGGACGATTGTAGGTTGTGTCCAAATATTTGATAACATTTAAAACTAAAGGGAAGAAATTAACGCTAATAGTATTGCTCCTATATGGATTATTAATTTGATATTTAGCGAAAGCATTTAAAAAAGCAGATTGCTCAAAACTTTCATCATACATTTCATTTTTTGGGTAGCCATTTTCATATTCATGAATCATTAAGTTCCCATTTTCGGAAATAATAATCTTTTTTCCCTTAACTACTCTTACAAAACCTAACTCATTCAAAAAATTAAATTGGGTATGTAACCTTGATTCCCACCCGCCTTTCCACCCTTTATCTTTATGAGCAGTTATAGTATTTTTCAATAAATACACTATGTCATTTAAAGAAACAGAGCCGGGATCTTCCTCTTTCCATCTCTCAAAAATTGTACTTACCTTTTCAGATGCATTCGCTGATTTATCATCAGCTTCAAACGAAAATTTCTTATCATACTTAGCAATATAAGTTCCAAGTGTTCCTTTTGTTGGTTCAAAAATTTTCTGACGAATTATTTCTCCTTCTAAAGCTAGAGCAATCTCATCATCAATTTCTTTACCTTCAAATTTCTTTAAAATAGAAATAAATTGTGGAATCCTACCTGGATTTCTCAGTGTAGTGTCAAAAGATATAGGCTTTCTCCGTCTCATATCAACTTCTCCTTACGCAATAATAAATTAAAAAACATTGGTTACATATATTTCTCTACTACCTATTTTTTGAGTATTATCAAATCTTGATATATAATTACTTTTAATACTAAACCTATTATATTTAGTTGCCCATTCTGATAAAATTTCATTTGTTTTTTCTTTATGCGTTAACATATTAGAGACCCCCCATTGTATTCCTTTTTCATTCAGTTTATCTAACATCGAATATAACCTACGTTCTTCCTCATCATTCCATAACTTGTTGTAATCGCTAAAAGTTATAAGGTATGGCGGATCAAAATACAAAAAATCTCCTTTTTTTATATTTTGAAGTTCGATGAACTTTTCAAAATCCATTCCATTAGAAACATAAACATCATTTTCGTTGTACCAATTAGCATAATTTCTTAATGCAACTGAAACATTCTTATTCCAATCAACATTACCAACGGGAAGATTGAAATCCCCCTTTGAGTTAAATCTAATCATATGGTTAAACCCATAAATCAACAACATATATAATAAGGCAGTATTAGATTGATCTTTATTATAATCGTGCCTCAATTTTAAATATGATTCTTTATTATATTTTGCAAAATAAGTCTTTTTATATTCTTTCTTTAGTTCTTCAATTTCAGTATTTTTCCCTAATTCTGATAAACTTAAACCATACTCCCTTATACAGTTATACATTTCAGATATGAATTTTTCAATATCACTAGAGTTCTTTTGCAAATAATTATGTAATTCAATAATCTTAGGATTTATATCATTCATTACATACTTATTCGCTTCTACATTTATTGAAGCACTCCCACCACCACAAAAAACATCATAATAAGTCTGAATGTTTTTAGGAAATAACTTCGTTAACTGAGGCATTAATTTGTATTTATCGCCAACGTAAAATAAGGGCGAGCGTATTGCTTTATGCTTCTCTATTTTTCCCACGATTTGCTTGTCACTAAAAAGTTCCATTTGAATCATTTTCTAACCTCCGTAATAAATACATATTCTTTATGCCCTACTAGATTAGTTTTTCCAGCATTAAAATATTGGAAAGGTTTCTCAAAGCTGCGAGTTTTACCTACTTTATTAAGAGATTTAATTATTTCTTCATGCGTAATTTTATTCCTAGAACTATTACTTTTAGAAGTATAGGTGTTATTGTATGTAACAACTATATATTTTGCATCTATATTTGTTACTAGGTCATCAAACACTCTAGGCGCAGAAGTTCTACTGTAATCACTCATATTTTCTGGTGCTGGTTTCATTGCTACACCATATAAATCAGGCTTTTCCCATTTAGCTATATTCTCTAGAACATGATAAAATCTTGAATATTGCCTAGAATTATAAGGTGGATCAATAAATGCAACATCTGCTTTTACTTCTCTAACTAACTGATTTGCATCTTTTCTATAAATTTCAATATCTTTACTTAATGTATTTATAGGATTTATTAATTCAAATACAAATTTATCTTCTATTTTAGTATTCTTCCTATACGCATCGTAGTGCCCTACTGTATTAGCAATTTTATCACTTGAATATAATAATGAAGCAATTAATATAGCCCTTTCTCTTTCATTGAGTTTTTCATCTCTCTCTATCCTTGTTCTTATTTCACCTATAATCTTAGCATCTTTCTCACTGAAAAACTTTCCTCCAAAATTATCATGAAAATAATTATCATCTACACTATTAGTTTCTATCTTTTGATATCTTGCTTGATAATCTTTCATTTTTTCTATATCATAATTTTCATTACCAAAAAATGCCTTATATATAATATTATTTGAAAATAAAAAGTCATTAATGATCAGTTTTTTATACTTAGGCAACATTGACTGTGTGACAACACCCGTACCTGCAAAAACATCCATGAAAGATTCGCCTTTAGTATATTGATTCATTATACTAGATATCCAATTTAATAATTTACTTTTATTTCCTATATATCTTCTATTTTCTAAATTATATTTTCCCATTGAATTTATAACGTCCTTTATTTTATTTAGTTCTTCTAATTCTTTCATAACAACTAAACGGTTTTTACCGATTGTTTTGGCTATTGCATCAAAATAGGATATATTCCATCTTGCTAATTCTCTTTTATTTATGTCACGAATAGTAGTCATAGGAATTTTTGTTTGTATATGCATACTTTTCAAGTCAGAATTATTATTTTTTAAATATAATTCAAGCAACATAATATCACCCCGCAGTTTTTAATATTATATCATTTTTCAAACCATCGAATCAACGATTATCCGTTTTTTAGATGGATATTAATGACATAAAAATAAATACACACACCTCCTAGCTCAAGAAAAAAGATTTTAAGAAAATAGAAAAATACTACTTTTTCTTAAAATCCTCTAAAAATTATGTTTTATCTTGTATCACCGATTATCAAAACCAGCAACTAAATTTTCAAAGTCAATAACGCTACTCAATGGGGTTAATTCATAATTATTTTTCATTTAATTTTCCAACTCTTAAAATGTTAATATCCTTAGTTTTCTTGCTTAAAGTGCCAACCATTAACACCAACTCCTATTAATAATTAAAAAACATGGCTTGGTTTACTTAAATTAATTCAATAACGTAAAGACCTTAGCTATTCCTAGCCCAAATAAATCAGCACTAACAATTACCTTACTACTGGTAAGTGCTAGTGCTGATTTTATTTTTCAGTTTGGTTAGCAAAGTATTGGCGGACGGCGGCTTCGTCGGCCTTGAGTTGGTCGATGAGCTCGGCAACCGAAGCGAATTTGACCATCGGCCGCAACCAGTGGTACCAAGCAACCGTGGCCTCCTGGCCGTAGACATCCTTTGCGAAGTCAAGCAGGTAGATTTCGACCGTCAGATCGAAATTGTCCCCAAAGGTTTCGTTATAGCCAACCGAGGCCATTCCTAGATAGGTTTGCCCTAAAAGTTCGACCTGGGTGGCATAAACTCCCGGTGCGGGTAGGTGCTGGCTGGGATCAATTTCAAGGTTGATAGTCGGAAAGCCGATGGTCCGCCCCCGGGCAAAGCCGTGGACGACTAGCCCCTTAGTTTGGAAGGGGTAGCCTAAGAGCTCGTTGGCCTGGTCAACTTGGCCTTGGTCTAGGTAGGCGCGGATAGCAGTTGAGCCAACCTTGCTGGTGCTAGCGGCCAAGACTAGGTGGTCAACTGCCACGATGTCAAATCGCCCCTTAGCAAAGCTGGGGAGAGTCTCCATGTTGGCTAACTCCTTTTTGCCGTAGGTATAGTCTTGGCCGGCTACGACTACCTGGGCGGACAGGCCGACCATGTACTTGTCCACGAATTCTTGCGGTCCCATAGAAGCTAAGTGCTCATCGAAGGTCACCACGTAGGCGATGTCGGCGCCTAACTGTTCAAACAGCTCCAGCTTGCGCGCAAGTAAGGTGAGATATAAGGCCGGCTTAGGATGTTTTTGATACATTAACTTGGGCTGGCGGTCAAAGGTCATCACCGCTAACTTTAACCCGCGCTCACAGGCAATTTTTTTAGCGGTCTTGATTACCTTTTGGTGGCCTAAATGAACCCCGTCAAAAAAGCCCAGGGCTAAGACGCTCGGCTCCTTGGGCAGTTGGCTAGACTGGTAAGGTTCGCTTAACTTAATAATTTCCACGATGTTCACCTCAACTTAAATCAATCATTTGCTCCGGTTGGTAGCGGGCCTTTGGCTCGTTATACTTGTAGACCGCCCGGGCTTTGCCTTGATACATCAAGACCAACTTAGGAACAACTTGCCCGCCATTAACGTAGCTTGGCGCTAGGAAACCCCCGTTTTTTACAAAGGTCCACTGTTTTTCGCTTAGCTCATGGTGGGCATAAGCTTCTAGGGCGTGGTCAATTGGCGCTAGGGTTTGGGCTAGCTGGTCTGCACTTAGGCTCTCAAGTTGGGCTAGACTAACGGCTTGGCCGATCATAAAGCCACCACTTTTTAAGCGGGTTAGATCTGACATCACCGCCGGGACCCCGAGCTTTTTACCCAGGTCAACGGCCAAGGTTCTGACATAGGTTCCCTTGCCACAACCAACCTCAAAGAAAATGGTTTGCTGGCCACTTTTTTCATCAAAGCTACTTGGCTTGGTTTGCTTGAAGTAGTCGACGTGAATTTGGCGTTTAGGCCGCACAACTTCCTCGCCCTTTCTGGCGTAGTCATAAAGGCGGCGACCGTTAACCTTGATGGCCGAATACATGGGCGGAATCTGAATTAAATCCCCACACAAAGCCTGCATGGCCTGGTCAATTTCTTGGTCACTAAAAGGGCGGACCAAGCGTTGTTGTTCAACAACTGCCCCGTCTAAATCCTCGGTTTCAGTCGCAAAGCCCAGGATAATTTGGCCCATGTAAACCTTGCCCGAATCCATCAGGTAGTTAACGACCTTGGTGGCTTTACCTACACAGATAGGTAAGACCCCGTCCACATTGGGGTCAAGCGTGCCGCTGTGACCAACCCGCCTGGTTTTGAAAAGCTTACGGCACTTAAAGACCGCGTCGTTACTGGTCATGCCCCGCTCTTTATATAAAGCTAATATTCCGTCCATAAAATCCCTCTCAATTTGTAATTTAGTTCCATTATAAAAGGGAGTTTACACTTCTGCAAACTCCCTTTGGCCTAGAAGCGGTCTTCTTGGCGTAATTTGTTTAATAATTCGTCGATATGGTCGCCATAACGCACTGACTTATCCTGTTCAAATTTCAACTCGGGGGTCACGTAAATTGTCAAACGTTTGCCCAGTTCGCCCCGGATTAAACCGGAAGCCTTGTCGAGTCCCTGTTGGGTCTTCTTAGCGTCTGAAGCTAAATCCGACAAGATACTATAATAAATCGTGGCGTGTTGTAAGTCACCCGTAACATCAACGCCGGTAATGGTTACCCCACTCACGCGCGGATCTCTGACCCGTTTTTTTAAGATATCATTTACCTCGCGTTGAATTTCTTGGGCTAGGCGGCCGACCCGAAAGTTCTGTGCCATCTCAATTCCCCTTTTCCTTAGTCGACTGGAACTTCTTCCATGATGTAGGCTTCGATTTGATCGCCGACCTTAATGTCGTTATACTTTTCAATCATTAAGCCACATTCAAAGCCTTGTTTAACCTGCTTAACGTCATCTTTGAAGCGTTTCAAGGAAGCAAGCTTACCTTCGTAAATAACGATTCCGTCCCGAATCAAGCGGACGCCTGAATCACGTTGGATGTAACCATCTGTGACGTAACCACCACCGATGGTTCCAAGCTTAGACACCTTGTAAGTTTCCCTGATTTCCACTTGGCCAGTAACCTTTTCTTCGTAAACTGGTTCAAGCATCCCCTTCATCGCCGTTTCAATTTCGTCGATGGCCTTGTAGATAACGTTGTGTAAGCGAATATCAACCTTGTCTGCTTCGGCTTGGACCTTAGCTTGAGGAGTTGGGCGGACGTTAAAGCCGACGATAATGGCGTTAGAAGCTTCAGCTAGGGTAACGTCACTTTCGTTAATGGCCCCAACGGCTTGGTGAATGATGTTAACCCTTACCCCTTCAACTTCAATCTTATTGAAGGATTGGGCAATGGCTTCAACAGACCCTTGCACGTCGGCCTTAATAATGACCGCAACTTCTTTCATGTCACCTTGCTTCAAGGTATCGAACAAGTTGTCCAAAGTAACGTGGTTCTTTTGGCTTCGTTCCTTCATCAAGGCCCGTTTTGCCCGTTCTTCCCCGGCAGCTCTGGCCGTCTTTTCGTCTTCAAAGACTAAGAAGCGGTCCCCAGAAACTGGGACGTCGTTTAAACCAGTGATTTCAACTGGGGTCGCTGGAGTCGCCTTCTTGATATCATGGCCCCGTGCGTCAAGCATGGTCCGCACCCGACCGAAGGTATTTCCGACCACGATTGGGTCGCCGACATGTAAGGTCCCGTGTTGAACTAAGAGGGTAGCAACTGAACCCTTCCCCTTATCCAAGCGGGCTTCGATTACGGAACCAGCTGCCCGTTGGTCTGGGTTAGCCTTTAATTCTAGGATTTCTGCTTCTAATAAAATCATGTCGAGCAGTTCGTCTAAGTTCTTGTTAAACTTAGCGGAAATTTCAACGAAGATGGTATCGCCACCCCAGGCTTCTGGAATCAATTCGTATTCGGATAATTGTTCCATGACGTGGTTAGGGTTAGCCCCTGGCTTATCAATCTTGTTAACTGCTACAATGATTGGCACCCCGGCAGCCTTAGCGTGGTTAATGGCTTCGACTGTTTGTGGCATTACCCCGTCATCGGCCGCAACCACTAAGACGGTAATATCGGTAATGTTAGCACCGCGAGCCCGCATATCAGTAAAGGCAGCGTGACCCGGTGTATCTAAGAAGGTGATAATCTTATCGTTATGTCTTACTTGGTAAGCCCCAATGTGTTGGGTAATTCCCCCAGCTTCACCTGCGGTAATGTGGGAGTGACGTAACTTATCCAACAAGGTGGTCTTCCCGTGGTCAACGTGACCCATGATGGTCACAACCGGTGGCCGCGGTTGTAAGTTATCCGTACTTTGAGCTTCTTCTTCAAAGAACTTGTCGATATCAGCAACATCGACTTCAACTTTTTCTTCTGCTTCGATACCGTAGTCGGCAGCTAATAATTCAATTGTATCCTTATCAAGGGATTGGTTTTGGTTAACCATTACCCCCATCATAAAGAGCTTCTTGATAATTTCAGCTGGTTCTCTGTGGATTTTCTTCGCAATATCGGCTACGTTCATTCCCACCGTGTAAACAAGTACTTCTGGCAACGGCTTGTTCTTTCTTGCTGGCACAGCCGGCTTTGTGTTCTTGTTTCTATTATTCCGGTTGTTCTTCTTATTGTTACGGTTGTTTTTCTTACCGTTAAAGCGATTATTGTTGTTATTGTTGCGTTGCTTCTTGTTATTGTTCGAAGCATTACCGCCCTTGTTTGTTTGTTTCTTTTTGTCCATATTCTTCCCTGAATGCCTTTCGTTAGTTTTCGCGGCTGACTTAGCCTGGTCAACATTTTGGGAGTGGGGCTTTTTTGTGTGGGCCTGCTTTACTTCAGGCTGCGACTGCGTTTTGGTGGTTGGTTTAGCTTGTTTACTAAATGCCGCGCGTAACTGCCGTTCTTCGTTTTCACCTACCGTTGACATGTGACTCTTGGTTGGAAAACCCTTTTCTTGTGCTAACTTAACTAGTTCCTTACTTGCAACGTTAAGTTCCTTAGCTATTTCATAAATATGTTTTTTACGCATACATTCCGCCTCCTTGGAAAGTCGACTAACCTTAGGCCTAGGTTAGTCTAACTTACCTAGGCTAAAAGTTGTCGCATCTTCTTGCTAAAACCAAGATCAGTGACCGCAATCAATGAGCGTTTTTGCCCGATTGCAATGCTTAACTCCAACTGGCTAAAGTCGCTACTTAAAGCCACGCCATAGGAGTGACACTTGTCACTAATCTTCTTGTGGGTACTTTGCCCCCCGTCACTGGCGATAAAAACCAGGTAGGCTTTCTTGGCTCTAACCTGCTTTAAAACTAATTGTTCACCAGTCACTAACTTGTTTGCTCTTTGAGCTAATCCCAATAAATTTAAAACTTTCTGCCTATTTTCCATTTCCAAATAACTCTTGTCTTGCCACCTGGTGGTCAACATAAGCAACTAATTCATCATAAAACTCCGGCTTGATTTTGATGCCAAAAGCCTTGTCAAAGGTCCGTTCCGCTTGAGCTTTCTTAGCGATTGCGACGTCTAAGAAAATGTAAGCACCCCGCCCAGCCTTCTTGCCGGTTGGGTCGATGCTAACTTCGTTTTCCTTGTTTTTCACAATCCGAACGAGTTCTTTTTTAGGCTTCATTTCTCCGGTCACAATGTCTTTTCTCATTGGTACCTTTCTTTGTGCCATGTCTATCACCCTTTCAAAAATTATTCTTCGTCTAAATCACTGGCTGGTGCTGCTAACTCTGGGTCAACTGCATCTACTGGTTCTTCTGAATCACTAGCTTCCTTTGCTGGTGCCTGTGCTAACTGGGCTTGTAATTCTTCGTAGTCAGATTCTGACTTGATGTCAATCTTGAAGCCAGTTAAACGGGCAGCTAAGCGCGCATTTTGCCCCCGCTTACCGATTGCAAGTGAAAGTTGGTTGTCAGGCACAACCACCGTGCAAGCCCGGTCGTTTTCAGGATCAAAGTGAACGGCCACTACTTCGGCTGGGTTTAGGGCGTTGGCAATAAATTCAGCGTTGTCTTCACGCCATTCAACGATGTCCATGTTTTCACCCTTAAGTTCGTTAACGATGGCTTGAACCCGTTCCCCCTTAGGTCCCACGCAAGTTCCGACTGGGTCAACGTTGTCGCTATGTGAACGAACTGCGACCTTAGCCCGGTCCCCGGCTTCACGGGCGATTGAAACAATTTCCACGGTTCCATCAAAGATTTCAGGAATTTCTTGTTCGAATAACCGCCGTAATAAGTCTGGGTGGGAACGGCTAACGTAAACTTGGGGACCCTTGGCAGAGTTTTCTACCTTGTAAATGTACACCTTAATCTTATCGTGTGGTGAGTACTTTTCGCCAGGAATTTGATCTTGGTGGGAGAGCACGGCTTCGACTTTACCAAGGTTAACGTAGATGTAACGACTATCGTGGCGTTCTACTTCCCCAGTAACGATTTCCTTTTCATATTCAATGTATTGGTTGTAAATGTTAGTCCGTTCTTCTTCGCGAACCCGTTGCATTACCACTTGCTTGGCAGTTTGAGCAGCAATCCGGCCGAAGTCCTTAGGGGTCACTTCAAATCTAATGGTGTCCCCAATTTCATAGGCCTTATTGATGTCTAAAGCATCCTTTAAGCTTACTTCCAAGCGGGAGTCAAAGACTTCGTTAACTACTTCTTTAACCGCATAAACCTTGATGTTACCCCGGGTCCGGTCAAATTCAACTTCAACGTTGTGGGCTTGCCCGTAGTTGCGCTTGTAAGCAGATACCAAAGCTTGTTCTAAAGCTTCAATCACTACTTCTTTTTTCACACCTTTTTCAACTTCAAGTGCATCCAATGCATTTAGCAATTCCTTACTCATTATTTCTACTCCTTAAAATTAAAATCTAAAATTTAATGGCTAAGCGAGCCTTAGCAACTTGTTTACGTGGAATAATTACTTCTTTTTGCCGCGTCTTATCCATATATTCAAGGGTTAATTCGTCAGCAGTCACCTTTCTTAAATAGCCTTCATAAACCTTGTGACCATTAAGTTGTTGGTACAAAGAAACATTAACATACTTATCAACAGCCCGCATGTAATCTGCTTCTTTCTTTAAGGGCCGTTCTGCCCCTGGAGAAGAAACTTCTAAATAATAGGCTTGTGGAATAGGATCTGGGTCGCAGTTATCAAGCTGCTCCCCTAATTCGTCACTGATTAACACACATTCGTCAATGGTAATTCCGCCTGGCTTATCGATGAAAACACGCAAATACCAGCTCTTACCTTCCTTAACAAATTCAACATCTACTAATTCAAAGTGATGACTGGCTAAAATTGGTTCAACCAAGCCAGTTACTGTCTCCACAACGCTACTCACACATTTACCTCCTTAAAGCTTTTCGGCACTAAAAATCTTATTCCAATAAAAAGAGTGAGCATCGCTGCCCACTCATACAGAGTATTTATGTTATTAGTATAGCATGTTTTTCTTACTCTTTCAAATATTATTGAAAAGCAGGTAAAACTTTTCACTTGACTTAGAAAAGATTTTCGAACAGATCTAACTGGTTAGAATCAGGCAGGTCGTCTAAGACGTTATTAACCGTCATAAACTCAATTAAACTGCTGGAAACCTTGCCCCGCTTAGACAAGTCTTCCTTAGATAAAAACTCACCTTCCTCTCTGGCGGCCACGATTTGCTTAGCTACGTTTAACCCTAGACCAGGAATGGCTGTAAACGGTGCTAACAAGTCATCACCGTCAATTAGCCAGTCGGAAGCGGCCGAGCGTTTTAGGTCGACCATCTTAAACTTATGTCCCCGCTCTAGCATTTCATTGGCTAATTCGAGCACGGTTAGGAGGTTCTTTTCCTTAGCCGAAGCTTCGTTACCCTTATCGTTGATTTCTTTCATCCTGGCTTTCACAGTTTCCTTACCATGAGCCATCGCCACTAAGTCAAAGTCGTCGGCCCGCACTGAAAAGTAAGCTGAATAATAAACCAGTGGGAAGTAAACCTTAAAGTAGGCAATCCGCAAGGCCATTAAAACGTAGGCGGCGGCGTGGGCCTTAGGGAACATGTACTTGATTTTCAAGCAAGCCCCGATATACCACTCTTCGACGTTGGCCTCCCGCATTTGGGCTTGCCAATCGTCAGGAATCCCCTTACCTTTCCGCACGCTTTCCATAATCTTAAAGGCAATGTCGGATTCAACCCCATAGTGAATCAAGTCCATCATGATGTCGTCCCGACAACCGATAACCTTCGCCATGGTAATCGTACCGCTCTTAATCAATTCTTCCGCGTTACCTAACCACACGTCCGTCCCGTGTGACAAACCAGAAATCTTGAGGAGTTCTGCAAAGGTGGCTGGGTGGGTTTCCTCTAACATCCCCCGTACAAAGCGGGTCCCAAATTCGGGTACCCCTAGCGTCCCAATCTTTGATTGAATCTGCTCGGGCGTCACCCCTAAGGACTCGGTCCCAGAAAAGAGCGCCATTACCCCGGGGTCGTCGGTAGGAATCGTCTTAGGATCAATCCCCGATAAATCTTGCAACATCCGGATCATGGTTGGATCATCATGACCTAAGATATCAAGCTTCAAGATGTTATCGTGAATCGAGTGGAAATCAAAGTGGGTCGTCCGCCAAGCCGCCGTTAAATCATCGGCCGGGTACTGAATCGGGGTAAAGTCGTAAATTTCCATCGTGTCTGGCACAACCAAAATTCCGGCCGGGTGTTGGCCGGTAGTTCGCTTGACCCCGGTTGCCCCCTTAGCCAGGCGGTCGACTTCGGCGGTGTTAAAGACCTGCTCGGTATCGCGTTCGTAGGCCTTAACGTAACCATAGGCCGTCTTATCGGCCACGGTCCCAATCGTTCCGGCCCGGTAAACATTGTTTTCACCAAACAAGACCTTGGTGTAGTTATGGGCGATAGGCTGGTAGTCCCCGGAGAAGTTCAAATCGATATCAGGCACCTTATTTCCCTTAAAGCCCAGGAAGGTTTCAAAGGGGATATCCTGCCCGTCTTTAACTAAGAGGGTCTGACAGTTAGGACAATTCTTATCCGGTAAGTCGTAACCTGACCCGTACTCACCCTTAGTATAAAACTCTGAGTACTGGCAGTTAGGACAGCGGTAGTGAGGTGGCAGGGGGTTAACCTCCGTAATCCCGGTCATGGTAGCCACTAAACTGGAACCAACCGACCCCCGTGACCCTACCAAATAACCGTCCTTGTTGGACTTGTACACCAATTTTTGCGAAATTAGGTAGATAACGGCAAACCCGTTACCAATGATTGATTTTAATTCCTTATCAACCCGGGCTTGCACTAAGTCTGGCAAGGGATCACCATAAAGTTCCTTAGCCTTATTAATGGTCAAATCCCTTATCTGCTCGTTAGCTCCCGGCATGTTAGGCGTATACAGCTTGTCTTTAACCGGCGAAATTTCTTCGCACCAAGAAACCACCTCGTTAGGCGCAGTCACAACTACTTCCTTAGCTAACTCTTCGCCTAAAAAGGCAAAATCAGCTAACATCTCGTCGGTAGTCCTAAAGTGGGCGTCAGGCAATTTCTTCAACCGGTTCAGCCTGTTTGCCCCCCCTTGTGAGTGGATCAAAATCTTGCGGTAAATGGCGTCTTCTGGGTTTAGAAAGTGGACGTCACCACTAGCAACTACCGGGATATTTAACTCATGCCCAAGTTTAACCATGTTTTGAATGATTTCTTCTAACTGGGCGTTATCTTTAACTAACTCTTTTTCCAGCAAGGGTTCGTATAAGGCCTTGGGTTGGATTTCCAGGTAGTCGTAGGCCTGGGCCTTTTGGCGGGCAATTGCATAGCCTTTTTGCATCATGGCCGTAAAAACTTCCCCGTCCGCACAAGCCGACCCCACGATCAACCCTTCCCGGTACTTAGCCAAGACCGAGCGGGGAATTCTTGGAACCCGATAAAAATACTGGGTCATCCCTTCCGAGGCCAGTTTAAAGAGGTTCTTTAAGCCGGCCTGGGTTTTAGCGATAATCGTCGCATGGAAGGGGTGCTCATTTTTGTAAGCATCATGTTCACCCATATGGTCATTGAGTTGGTCGTGGAACTTAATATCATAGTTAGCCTCCGCGTCCTTTAGCATCGCATAGTAAATATAACCGGTTGCTTCGGCATCGTAAATCGCCCGGTGGTGGTGTTCTAGTTGGACGTTGAGCTTTCTAGCCAGCGTATCCAGGGTAAACCGCTTCATTTCCGGATATAAAAACCGTCCTAAAGGTAAGGTATCAATCCAGGGTTGGCTGATTTCTGGTAAGTGGTGGCGGCTATAGCCCGTATTCATGAAGTCCACGTCAAAGGTAGCATTGTGCCCTACAATCACACAACCCTCACAGAAGGTTTGGAATAGTTTAAAGACCTCTTCTTCAGTTTTAGAGCCCTTAACCATTTCATCGGTAATACTGGTCAACTCGATGGTCGTCTTAGAGAGGGGGTGACCTGGGTCAATGAATTCCTCGAAGCGGTCGATAACTTCGCCGTCCTTCATTTTAACGGCGGCTAGTTCAATCACCTTATCGTAATTAGCCGATAACCCGGTTGTTTCCGTATCGAAGATGACGTAGGTCGCACTCTTTAGGTCGACTTTAGCTTCATTATAAGCAATCGGGGTCCCATCTTCGACTAGGTTAGCTTCCACCCCGTATAAAATCTTGACCCCGTGCTTTTGGCCGGCACTATGGGCTTCCGGAAAGGCCTGGAGGGTCCCGTGATCCGTGATGGCGATTGCCTTTTGGCCCCACTTAGCCGCTTGGGCCACGTAATCAGAGATGCTGTTGGTTGCATCCATCATACTCATATTGGAATGAAGGTGTAATTCAGCACGCTTTTCATCTGCAGGCGCACTATCTACTCGCTTAGCGTGTTTAACCTCCTGTAAGTCATAGGCGTTAACTGTCAGGTCGTGGATGAAGCTATCTTCCTGCACGCTACCACGAACCCTGACCCACATACCGGTTTTAAAGGCCGCAAAGAAGGCCTTATCCTCATCGGTCCGCGAAAATTTCTTAACGATAAATGAGGAGGTATAATCCGTCACCTTTAAGGTTAACAATTGGCGTTCCGACTTAAATTCCCGGACTTCCTTGTCAAAGACATAGCCTTCAATTACCACCGACCGCTCTTCTTCCGTAATTTCTACCATTGGTCGAATTGGCAGGTCGGAACTAATGGCCTTACCCATGAGTAGCGGGCCTTCGCCGGTAACCGGAGCCGGTTCTTGTTTGGCTTGCTTCTTCTTGGCATTTTGCTTTTGAATGGCTTCGACCGCCCGCTTAGTTAGCTCCGCGTCACTTAGGGCTTGCTTTTGTTTGAATTCCTCAATTTTGGCCTGACTCTTGGTTTCGTCTAATAACACAGTCAAATTAAACTTGGGAAAACCTAGGTTTTGGTAAGTTGCCTCAATCTTTCCCAGGGCTTCATTTTTTAAGAAGTTTTGCAACAACTCATTTTCGGCTAGTAAAACCACCCGCTTACCATCCACATACGGGGGCTTATTCTTAGCCAAACTTACTTGCAAGGGCGAGTTTAGCCCACTATTTTGGGCAACCCATTGCCAGTAGTCACCTAACTTACCAGCCTCTAGTTGCTCGCAATTGGTCCGAAATGCCAGGCTTACGCTCGCAATTTCCTTAAAGGCTAACTCGATGTGGTTTTTTAAATCGATAAAGGTTGCATAGGGCAAGACCGCCTCTAAACCGATATAAAAATCCCACCGGCGTGATTTAGTGTGAACCACGACTTTATCAATCACAGCCCCTTCAAAATAGCTTTGCTCACTTTCATTGGGCTGCCACTTAATTTGTTCAAGTAATTTTTCAAATAACTCTGCTTTTGTGAGTGCCACTTGTTTATCCTTTCTTGACCAAAAACACCTAGTGCCATGAACTTCATTGCCGCTAGGTGTTTTACTTAGTTATTAGTCGGCATTATTTGCCAATAAAATATTGAGTGTGTTTAACAACTCATCTTGCTTAATTTCAACGGTTTCGCCACTTTGACGTAACTTGATTTCGACAATACCTTCGCTAGCCTTCTTACCAACGGTAATCCGCACTGGCAAACCAATCAAGTCAGAGTCGGCAAATTTTACCCCCGGCCGTTCGTTACGGTCGTCTACCAAGACACTGTAACCAGCTGCTTCTAAGGTGGCAGTCAATTCTTGGGCTAGCTTAGCCTGCTCTGCTTTTTTCATGTTGATTGGCACAACGTGAATATCAAATGGAGCGATTTCCTTAGGCCAAATCATTCCGTGTTCATCGCAGTGTTGTTCCACAATCGCTGACAGCAAGCGTGAAACCCCAATCCCGTAGCATCCCATGATGATTGGCTTTTGGCGTCCATTTTCATCAAGGATTTGGGCATCCATTGCTTCTGTATACCGGGTCCCTAGCTTAAAGATGTGCCCAATTTCAATTCCGCGGGTAAACTTCAAAGTACCTTGGCCATCAGGACTGAGTTCGCCTTCGTTAACCGTCCGTAAGTCCACGAATTCATCGACTTTAAAGTCACGATTCAAGTTAACATTAATATAGTGATATCCATCTTCATTAGCACCAACACTTGCATTAGCCATGGCCTTAACGTCTAAGTCAGCCAAGACTTGTAAGTCTTCAGAAATACCGACCGGTCCAAGTGAACCAAAGTCAGCTCCTAAGTATTGCTTAGCTTCATCATTTGTAGCTGGACGTAAGAAGTCAGCGCCTAAGAAGTTAGTCAATTTAACTTCGTTTAGCTGATCATTACCGCGAAGTAATACTACCACTAGCTTGTCATCAGCCACGTAAAGTAAGGTCTTGATTGTATTTTCAGGCTTAGTCTTTAAGAAGGCCGCCACTTCATCAATCGTCTTGCAACCTGGCGTTTCCACCTTGGTCAATTCCTTAGGAATCTCATGGGATGGTTGCAAGGTCCGCTTGTTTTGGGCCATTTCTAAGTTAGCCGCATAGTCACTACCATCGGAGTAAACAACCGTATCTTCACCGATTGGGGCAATTGCCATAAATTCCTTGGAGTCATTTCCGCCCATGGCGCCAGCGTCCCCGATAATGCTACGGTAATTTAACCCCACCCGGTCAAAGATGTTTTGGTAAGCCACATCCATATCCCGGTAAACCTTATCCAAGCTGTCCATGTCAGCGTGGAAGGAGTAGGCATCCTTCATCAAGAATTCCCGCCCCCGCAGCAAACCAAAGCGAGGCCGATTTTCGTCCCGGTACTTCATTTGAATTTGGTATAAAGTAAGGGGCAGTTTCTTATAGGACTTGATTGCATCCTTAATAATCGTAGTCATGGTTTCTTCGTGGGTAGGTCCGAGGATAAAATCTCTTTCGTGCCGGTCCTTTAGCTTAAACAAGTTAGGCCCATATGATTCATAGCGGCCAGATTCTTGCCATAATTCAGCCGGTAGTACTGCCGGGGTCAACATTTCCACCGCGTCAATCTTATCCATTTCTTCCCTAATAATTTGCTCTAACTTAAGCAAGACCTTGTGTGCCAACGGTAGGTAGGAATACATCCCAGCAGAAATTTGCTTGATGTAACCCGCCCGTAGCATTAGTTGGTGGCTAATGGCTTCCGCGTCACTAGGCACTTCCTTTAAAGTTGGAATTAACATCTTTGATTGTTTCACAATTATCATTCCTTATCTAAGTATTAATGCAAGAAATAACGCGCAATATCATTCCACGTTACCAGCACCATTAAAATTAACAAGAAGGCAAAGCCCGCCACAGTTACAATCATTTCCTTGTTAGGGTCTAGCGGCTTGCCCCTAATTGCTTCAATTATATTTAATAAAATCTTACCCCCGTCCAAGGCCGGAATCGGCAAGAGGTTGAAAATTCCCAGGTTAATCGACAACAACCCCAATAGCATAATCACGCTTGCTAAGCCGTAATGGGCCGCCTGCGAAGTAAAGCTGTACATGGCTACTGGTCCGCCTAACTGGTCAAGGTTAAAGCCCTTAGTAACCATATTTTTTAAGGCGGCTAAGACTTGGATCGTTACCTGCCAACTTTCCTTAAAGCCGTAACCAATAATTGCTAGCGGACTGCGGTTAACGGTCAGCTTACTGGTAATGCCAATCAAGCCCACCTTTTGGCCGTTGACCTGGGTAGCCTTAGGCGTTAATTCAAACTTAAGCCGCGTGGACTGGCGCTTTACAACCACCGTTGTTTTTTTACCGGGCCGCTCACTAATCGTTTGGGCTAACTTAGTCCAATCGTTAGTCTTGACTCCGGCTACTTCCACGAGCTGATCACCAACCTTAATTCCCGCTTGGTGGGCCACCGAATTAGGCTGCACGCTGGCAATCGTGTTGGTCATGGTTTTAACCCCACCCTGGAGGACTGCCACCAAAGCAAAGGCTACAATCGCTAAGATAAAGTTATTAAACGGTCCCGCAAAGTTAGTCAGCATCCGATTTACCAGCGGAGCGGATTGGAACTGCACGTCCCGCGGGGCAATTTGAACCTCGGTGCCATCATGTTCCACTAAGAGGGCATCGTGGTCAACTTCGTAGCGTTTAAGTTCATCTTCGTTGCCATTTTCATAACCACTAATGTAAAGCTCATCGACTAAGTCCCAGTCGGCTAGCTCTAGGCCAATGCCTCCCATTAAACTTACCTTTTGACTGGTATTAATCTTACTTACCTTGCCATTTTCACCTAAGATTAGGCTTACCACCATGCCCTTTTTTAACTCCTCGCTGTCTTCTTCTAGACCAGCCATCCGGACATAGCCCCCTAAAGGCAGGATGCGCAGCGTATAAGTTGTTCCCGACTTACGGTAAGAAAAAAGCTTAGGCCCCATTCCAATCGCAAATTCACGCACCAAAATCCCTGACCGTTTAGCCAAGGTATAGTGCCCAAACTCATGGACAAAGACAATGGTTCCAAAAACAAGCACAAAGGCTAGAATGGTTACAATCATTTCCCCCACCCCACTAAATTAAACCAGTAAAGTGCATTAAGGGCAGAACAAATAAGAGCGAATCGAACCGATCTAAAATACCACCGTGCCCCGGCAAAATGTTGCCAGAGTCCTTGACCCCGTAGTAGCGTTTGAAGGCCGATTCAACTAAATCGCCTAATTGGCCCCCAACTGAGTAAAGTAAAGTTAACCCAATCATGGTCACAAAGTCATAGGCCTGTAATTCAGGCAAGAAGTAAAGGTAGCAGCTCACAACCACAACGGCCACTAAACTTCCCCCGATTGAACCTTCCCAGGTCTTATTAGGACTGATGTGGGGAGCCAACTTATGCTTACCTAACTTGCGTCCAATCATATAAGCCCCACTATCGGTTAACCAAACGATTAATAAGGCATATAAGAGCATCCACAAGCTAACCGCCCGGGCATGCATCATGTAGCCAAAGCCAATCCCGGCATAAACGCTACCTAAAATCAAGACCCCGGCATCGTCAAATGAAAAGCGGTTCTTAGAAAAGACCGTGTATAACAATAAACACAGACTAAAGAAGTAAAACATCCCTAAATTGGTCACCTGTTCTGGAATAAAATCTAACCAGGTCTTAGGAATTAACAGACTGGCCATCGCCAAAAAGCCAATAATTGCTTCGGGCGAAACCAGTAACTTTTTTTTCATCCGTAAAAATTCTGACATTCCGATTAAGCCCATTGCCACCACTAATAAATTAAATGGTGTCCCCCCTAAAATTAAGAGGGGGATAAAAATAATCAAGGCAACAATGGCGGTAATCACGCGTTGCTTCATTTTTCTTCCTCCGTTACACCCCCAAAGCGCCGGTCGCGACTTTGGTAAGTTTTAATATCCTGATACAAATTAGCCGGTTGATAATCGGGCCAAAGCGTCTCCGTAAAGACTAACTCGCTGTAAGCTAACTGCCACAATAAGAAATTGGAAATGCGCTCTTCCCCACTGGTCCGAATAATTAACTCTGGATCACAGTAAGGAGCCAGCTTGCCGGTCATTAAAGCACGACTGATGGTCTGTTCATCGATTGCTTCTGCTTCTAAGCTACCGGATTTTACTTGTTGACTAAGCTCTTTTACGGCCGTCACAATTTCAGCCCGGCTCCCATAGTTTAAAGCAAAGTTTAAGACCATCCCGGTATTGTCCTTAGTCTGTTCGATTGCATCTAAGACGGCTTTTTTGGTCTTGGCCGGCAGTTGTTCGACGTAACCCATTACGTTAACCCGCACATTTTGTTCGATTAATTCGGGCACGAACTTGTTGAAAAACTTGACCGGCAAGTCCATTAAAAAGCTGACCTCATCGTCAGGGCGCTTCCAATTTTCGGTCGAAAAGGCGTATAAAGTCAAGACCTTGACCCCAAGGTCACTAGCCGCCCGCGTTATCTCCCTGACCACATCCATTCCCTGCCGGTGGCCTGCAATCCGGGGCAGGTGGCGGCGCTTAGCCCAGCGCCCGTTTCCGTCCATAATAATGGCAATATGATTGGGAATTTTGCTTTCATCCAGCTCGATTTGTTCAGCTTCATCATTATTATTCTTGAATAATTTGGTAAACAAAAATTTTCCTCCCTGGCCTTCGCTAATAATTGCCCTAATTGTAGCAAAAAATTGATAACGAGACAAAAAATAGCTTTCTTGTCTCGTTACCAATCAGTAGCTTTAGCCTTGTAAAACTTCTTTTTCCTTATCAGCCGTAATTGCTTCGATGTTCTTAATGGAAGCATCCGTTAATTTTTGGGCTTGGTTTTCAAGGTCCCGCAAATCATCTTCGGTTAAGTCGCCATTCTTTTGGGCCTTCTTTAAGGCATCCATCATATCCCGGCGAACATTTCTCACGGCTACCTTAGCCTTTTCAGAAGTAGCCTTAACTTCCTTAGCCAATTCCTTGCGGCGTTCTTCGGTTAATTGTGGAATTACCAACCGAATAGCAGTCCCGTCATTGGCTGGAGTTAAACCTAAATCTGAAGCTAATAAGGCGTGTTCAACGTCCTTTAGTGAGGACTTGTCATAAGGGGTTACCAATAAGACCCGTGCTTCTGGAACAGAAATTTGTGCCATTTGGTTTAAAGGTGTGGGTACCCCATAATATTCAACGTTAATCCGGTTTAACAAACTAGCGTTAGCACGACCAGCCCGAATATTACCTAATTCACGTTGTAAAGCTTCTTCGGCCTTGGTCATCTTAGCTTGATGTGCTTCTAAAATCTTGTCCATTAAATTACTTCCCTTCTACCGTTGTCCCGATGTTTTCACCTTCGACAACGCGCTTAATGTTTCCATGTTCGTTCATATTGAAGACGACTAGCGGAATATCATTATCCATTGAAAGTGAAGAAGCAGTGGTATCCATTACCCGCAAGCCCTTGTTGATCACTTCCATATGAGTTAGACGTTCAAACTTAACTGCTTCTTGGTTAGTCTTAGGATCGGCTGAGTAAACTCCGTCTACCCCGTTTTTAGCCATTAAAATTACATCCGCGTTAATTTCTGAAGCCCGTAAAGCGGCCGTGGTATCAGTTGAGAAATAAGGGGAACCTGTTCCGGCAGCAAAGATTACAATCCGACCCTTTTCTAAGTGGCGGACTGCCTTTCTTCTGATGTATGGTTCAGCAATTTGTCGCATTTCGATTGAAGTTTGTACCCGGGTTGGGACCCCAATCGTTTCTAAGTTATCTTGCAAAGCTAAGGCATTCATTACGGTCCCTAACATCCCAATGTAATCGGCTTGGGCCCGTTCCATCCCCATTTGCGCGCCGGCTTCACCACGCCACATGTTACCACCACCAACAACGATGGCAATTTCAACACCAAGGTCGTGAACTTCCTTGATTTCTTCGGCAACCTTTCTAATTTCAGGCGGGTTAATCCCATGGCCTTGCGCTCCTGCCAAAGCTTCACCGCTTAACTTCATTACAACACGCTTGTATTTTATTTCAGACATGTTCCATCCTCCTAAAGTCAATCTCGTCTTAGTTTTGCTAACAAACCTGCTAGTGCTTCTTACTCATTTTAACATAAATAGCCGCTTGAAAAAACTTTTGGCCCGCTTGAAAAAGTGGCTTGACTAAGAATTTTCTGTTTGTCTACACACTATTTAAAATAATAACATTTTCTCCCCTAGATTTCTTTAAGAAATTTAGTAAAAACTGGTTTTTTTATACCAATTCTATCGAAAATTTGTAATAATAGAGGTGAAAGACGAGGAGGTAAATTTATGTTTAAGAATAAAATTTTGCAAAGCTTTCTAGCACTCCTCTTCGGGATGTGCCTTTTTTATGGGGGCAAGATTCAAGCTGATTACGCCATCACCAACTACGACGTCAACGTCAACCTACAACAAGATGGCTCAGCCGATATTACCCAGCAAATCACCTATAACTTTAAGGGTACTTCCCGGGGAGTCTACTATGATCAACCATTGGAAAAGGGCGTGGTTGCGACCCAGCCAAGTATTGTTGTCCAAGAAAACGGTCAATCAATCCAATTAACTCCTAATCAAGATGGGAGTAACAATAGTTTTCAAGTCATAGAAACAGACGACGCCTTAAAGTTGAAACTGTTCCACAATACGGCCGATACAACCACTACCTATTATTACAGCTATCATGTCACTAACTTTGTTAAAAATTGGCAGGATACGGCCGAGTTAAACTGGACCATTATCGGTAATAAGTGGAATGTGCCTTTAAATAACGTCCGGCTTAAGTTCCAACTTCCTAGCACCAACGTTGCTGACCTCAAGGCTTGGACTAGAAGCGAAAGTAAGGCCACAACCAGTATTTCTAAGGAAAAAGGTAGCGTAGTGGTCAACCTCAAGCAAAATCCAAGCGCTAGTCAAGTTAAAACCCGCTTACTCTTTCCAACTAGCGTTGTTAGCACTAACGGCTTAGTGGTAAACCAAAAGCACAAGCAAGCCGCCATCAAGTCTGAACAGGCCTGGCTTAAGGACAATACCCAGACTAAAAAGGTCTCAAACCGCAACAACTTGATTTTTAAGGCCGGCGTCTTTGGCTTAGCCTTAGTCATCATCTTAGTGTGGGCGCTTTACCTCTTAAGCCACCCAGTCAAAAAACAAAAGTGGCCCGACGTCAATCCCCCTCATTCCTATGAGATTCCACCAATGTCTGCTCCGGTAGCTATGTCTATTTACACCGATAACGTGCCGGACAATAACGCCTTGGGGGCCTACCTCTTAGAACTAGCGGTTAAACAAAAGATTGCTATCGAGGAATTTAACACCAAGCGTAAGGACTACCAGCTAACCTTACTCGATGCTTCCTTAGCCAATAGTGAACCGATGATTGATTTTCTCTTTAATACTGTCGGTGACGGCAAGAAAGTTACCCTACATGAATTAAGGAAGTATGGTAAAACCCAACGGGAAAGTAAGCAGATGAGTCACATTTACGACAAGTGGAAAAACCAAGTTGAACAAGAAGCACTTTCCTACGACTACCTCAGTAAGAAGTCAGCTGGTAATTTCTACCTAACTATTTTCCTTTGCGGGATTAGTTGCTTACTCCTCTTGTGGGCGCTCTTCTTATGGAAGACTCCGTGGATGACCGGTCTTAGTTTAGTCTTAATCTTAGGCCAAGTTGGTTTTAACGTTTACCACTTTAGAAAGCACTCCCCTTACACCGAAACTGGGGTTGAGCTAATCACCCAGCTACGGGCCTTTAGACACACCTTAAAGGACTTAAATAAAATCAACCTAAAGTCCAAGGGGGATTTAAACTACTGGAGCCAAGTTTTGCCATATGCGATTGCCTTTGGCTACAACAAGCGGGTTATCAATGCCTTACAGGCTAACTTTACCGTTAAGGAATTAGAAGAAGGCTTAGGTTTTTATTACAACCTCCTCTTCACCGCCCCAATCGACTTTGGTGATTCATTTTCAACCAGTGTTACCCGGGCGCTAGGTAACTACCACCCAAACAATAATTAAGAGCCACATTAAAAAGGCACTAGACTTGATTTAGTCTAGTGTCTTTTTTGGTTTATTGGCCTTAAGCAAGGATAAATTTTTCGATAGCAACAGCTACCCCGTCGTGTTTGTTATCAGCCGTGACGAAATCGCTAGCAGCCTTAATCATCGGTAAATCATTCCCGCCATCACCGATTGCCATTACGTCTTGGCTTAAATCAACATCTATCGCTACTAACTTGACTGTCATTTACTTTCCTTCTTTCTGCACTTCAATAGGTTAATTATACACCACTTCAAGAAAGCGATTAACTCCTTTGAACTAACGGCTCGCTTTGGGAGGCTACTCAGTTATTCTTTAACGCCTGCAAGCAGGAAAAAGGCAGAAAAAAGACGGCTATCACTAGTCGTCTTTATAAATATCATGATGTTACTTGTTAACTACTTCAATTCCTTTTTCTAAATACTTAATGAACCTTTTTCTGTCGGTTGGTGTAAGCTCTGGTGGAACCAGTTCTTTTTCTAAGTCGTCAAAGTATATATACTCATCTGTTTTGTCGAAGTTATAATCACTCCAGTAACTAAGCAAGTCATCTATTTTTAAAAAACATTATCCGGATACCCACTTTTTATTTCCCTTCCAGAAAATTCATAGTAAACAGATCCAATCCTATATTTTTTTGTCCTATTTATTTCTTCCATTCCAGTACACCCCTATTCAATACATTGAGCATGGCTCCTTTTTTTGGGATTATATTATATCATACGCTGTCACAATCGCTATAACATCTATGTTAAAATCCATGGGGTTATTCTTTAACGGAAAAATTGAAAAATATTTGCCCCTCTTATTATAACTCGTTATAATTTATAATTTAATTGAGGTGATTTTTGTGAAAATTAAAGTTAGAAATATTGGTAACAGCGTCGGTATTATTTTACCTAAAGAATTAGGGTTAGTTAGCGGTGATATTATTCAAGCTGAAAAAAAAGGTAACTTATTTATTCTTGATACTTCCGAAATTGCTAGAGAACATGATAGAAAATTGGTAGAAGATAGCTTTGCTAATTTTGAAAAAGAATTAATTGTATCAGAATCAAAAATGAAAGCTATCTTTGGAAAATATGGATGGAAATGAACTTAGCGACATTAATTGAGCGTACAAAAAAAGAAACCCCAATAACTGAGGTTTCTTTACTATTATTAACGACGGCGTTCTGGAATACGAGCTGCCTTACCGTGTAATGCACGTAAGTAGTAAAGCTTAGCACGACGAACCTTACCGTGACGTACTACTTCAATCTTGTCAACACGTGGTGTGTGTAATGGGAAAGTCCGTTCAACCCCAATCCCGTTTGAAATCTTACGAACAGTGTAAGTTTCTGAGATACCTTCACCACGGCGCTTGATAACAACACCTTCAAAAATTTGGATACGTTCGCGTGAACCTTCAACGATTCGTGCGTGAACCCGTACAGTGTCACCGGCACGGAATTCTGGAATATCATTACGTAATTGAGCTTCTGTAAGCTTTGCGATTAATGGATTTACTGACATTAATTTTCTTCCTTTCACCAACAATCTTGTCTCCCACAGCGGATTGTTGTTAATAATGGCAACAGCCACATAATAATTTACCATTTTTCGACTGATTTGTAAATCATTTTTATTTACTTTTCTGCTAAATCTGTTTTTTCAGCCGCAAACTCTGCTAACCACTTGCGATCCTGGTCAGTCAGAGGATAATCTTCTAACAAATCGGGCCGGCGTTCATAGGTCCGGCGTAAAGCCTCTTTATGCCGCCACTCCGCAATTTTTTGGTGGTTTCCGCTGGTTAATACCTCAGGGACCTTCATTCCCCGAAAATCAGCCGGCCGAGTATATTGTGGGTACTCTAACAGGCCGGTAGAAAATGAATCAGTTTGAGCCGACTCGCTATTGCCCAAAACTTCAGGTAGCAACCGAACCGTAGCGTCAATCATTACCATGGCCCCTAACTCGCCTCCGGTTAGGACATAGTCACCTAAAGACAATTCATCGGTCACCAGGGTCCGAATCCGTTCGTCATAACCTTCATAGTGGCCACAAATAAAGGTTAGGTGGTCTTCTTTAGCTAACTCTTCTGCTACCTTTTGGTCAAACTTTCGGCCCGCCGGATCCAGCAGGATTACCCGCCCCTTACTCTTGGCCTTAGCTTGGGTAGCTGCTAAGGCGTCAAAAATTGGCTGGGCTTGTAAAAGCATGCCGGCCCCGCCCCCATAAGGGGTGTCGTCAACGTGTCGTTGCTTTTGGGTGGTATAATCCCGAAAATCCGTAATTTCGATTTCTAGGAGTTCTTTTTCTAAAGCCTTACCTAGAATCGATTCCTTTAGGGGTTGAAACATATTGGGAAACAAACTTAAAATATCTATTCTCATTACTCTAACCCATCCATCATTTCCACTAGGACTTGCCCATCGGCCAGCCTAATTTCTTTGATTACGTCAGTGATTGCCGGCAACAACAAGTCCGCTTGCTTAGGCCGCGCAATCACCCACACATCATTAGCCCCCGGGGTCATAATTTCTTTAACCTTCCCTAGTTCCCGGCCCTCAGTCGTAATAGCCGTCAAGCCAATGATTTGGTGATAGTAATACTCACCTTCGGCCAGTTGTTCTTGCTGGTCAGCGGTAATCTTTAAATCAGCTTGCTTATACTTTTCAACGAGATTAATATCTTCCAAGCCAACAAATGTTAGCATATCAAACTGTTTGTGTTTCCGGTGAGTCTTAACCGTAACTTCAAGTGGAGTTTTTGCTTGCTTTTGAAAAAGATATAGCTTAGCTCCCGGCTTAAAGCGACTCTCCTTAAAGTCCGTGCTAGCCAGCACCTTTACTTCTCCCTTAATCCCATGAGTATTAACAATTTTTCCAACTTGATAATATTGCATACTAAATCCTTTCTTTAAAAAAAGACTCCAAATAAAACATTGCTGCTTTACTTAGAGCCTATTTTTAATCGTCTACAATGTTTAACCGAGCCCGTAAGGATTTATCATCCAAGCGTACACTATAAACAAGGGTCCGCAGGGCTTGGGCAATTCGGCCGTGTTTACCAATCACCCGGCCAACATCGTCTTTGGCGACAGTTAGATTAAAGTTCAGAAAACGAGTATCCCGCTTAGTTTCAATCCGAATCGCTTCGGGATCGGCAACTAAGGGCGCAACAATCGTTATAATTAATTGTTTTACATCCGCCTCTGTCATCTAATCTCCCTTATTTCTTAGAAAATTTTGCTTCGTGGAATTTCTTCATAACACCGTTCTTGGAAAGAATGTTACGAACTGTATCTGAAGGTTGGGCACCGTTGTTTAACCAGTTCATGATTTCTTCTTCTTTAAGTGTTACTGTTTCTGGTTCTGTTAATGGGTTGTATGTCCCTACAGTTTCGATGAAACGACCATCACGTGGTGAACGTGAGTCGGCAACAACGATCCGGTAGAAAGGACTCTTCTTAGAACCCATACGCTTTAAACGAATTTTTACTGACATTATTACACCTCCTAATATCTTCTCAACGTTTATTAATATACCAGTAATTTTGGCTGGTGTAAAGGAAAATTTCTTGACAGGGCCAATTTTTTTCAAAAAGCCTATTTTTTCCGCTTTCTTAGCCGTTGGAGTTTGCGCTTTTTATTCTTTCTCATCATCCGGTTCATCGACATCTTCGCTAACTTACCGGTCATTCCGTTTCCTAGCAAACCTTCCATCCCGGCGAAGTTACCATTAGACATCTTCTTCATCATTTCTCGCATCTGCTTAAACTGCTTTATCATCCGGTTAACTTCTTGGATAGGCCGCCCACAACCGGCCGCAATCCGCCGTCTTCTTGACGGATTTAATAAGTCAGGGTTTTCCCTTTCGGCAGGCGTCATTGAATAAACAATTGCCTTCGTCCGTTCAATGTCTTTAGGATCCACGTTCATGTTCTTCAAAGCTGGGTTATTAGCCATCCCGGGAATCATTTTAATAATATCTTCTAGTGGTCCCATGTTTTGAACCTGTTCCATCTGATCTAAGAAGTCATTGAAATCAAAGCTATTTTCCCGCATCTTGGCCGCCATCTCAGCAGCCTTCTTTTCATCGAAATCCTTTTGGGCTTTTTCAATCAGGGTTAACATATCCCCCATTCCCAGGATTCTTGAAGCCATCCGGTCAGGATAAAAGACGTCTAAGTCGGTCATCTTTTCCCCTTGCCCGATGAATTTAATTGGCTTACCCGTTACGGCTCTGATGGAAAGGGCGGCCCCACCACGAGTGTCGCCATCCAACTTGGTTAAGACTACCCCAGTTACGTCTAACTGGCTGTTAAAACCATCGGCAACCTCAACCGCATTTTGACCAGTCATCGCGTCAACGGTCAGTAAGATTTCATTAGGTTGGCTTAACTCCTTGATTTGGGCTAACTCATTCATCAACCGTTCATCGATTTGTAACCGCCCGGCCGTATCGATGATAATGTAGTCATTTTTCTTTTCCTTACCAAGCGCTAACCCCTGGCGGACAATTTCCACTGGGTTAACGTCCGTTCCCATTTCAAAGACAGGAACATCAATGTTTTGCCCCAAAATCTTTAACTGATCAACCGCAGCTGGCCGGTAAACGTCAGCTGCAATCAAAAGTGGGCGAGCGTGTTGTTCTTCCTTTAATTTTAAGGCTAACTTACCGGCAGTGGTTGTTTTCCCGGCCCCTTGAAGCCCAACCATCATAATAATCGTTGGAATCTTAGGAGCTTTATTGAGGGGACTAGCTTCTTGGCCCATCACCTTGACTAACTCTTCGTTAACAATTTTAACGATTTGTTGCGCCGGTGTCAGACTTTCTAAAACCTCGGCCCCCACCGCACGTGTCCGCACAGTCTTAACGAAGTCCTTAACGACTTTAAAGTTAACGTCGGCTTCTAGGAGGGCAAGCCGAATTTCCCGCATGACTTCCTTAACGTCAGCCTCACTAACCTTACCCTTTCGCCGTAACTTACTAATCGCATTTTGGAGTCGTTCTGTTAGTCCTTCAAATGCCATAAATGCGCACCATCCTTTTACTCTTCTAGTTTTTCTAACTGTCTAACTAATGCCATTAACTGCTTGTCTTGGGGATAATTTTCACTAACATAGGCAAGTAACCGATCTGTTTGGGCGACTTCTTTTTGGAAGTGGGCATACAGGTGTAATTTATCCTCATATTCTTCCAAAATCTTTTCGGTCCGCTTTATATTATCGTAAACGGCTTGGCGAGAGACCTGATAGTTTTCAGCAATTTCTCCTAGCGAATAATCATCACGATAATAAAGTTCAATATAGGTCATTTGCTTTTCAGTCAGTAGCGGTTCATAAAATTCAAACAAAGCATTAATTCTATTTGTTTTTTCAATCGCCATCTACTCACCCTAACGTTGCGCAATTAAGTCCTTGAACAAGCCGTAGACAAATTCTTCTGGGTTAAAGTCGCGCAAATCATCCATCTGTTCACCTAACCCAACCAGCTTAACCGGTAGGTGGAGTTCGTTTCTGATTGCCAACACAATCCCCCCCCGCGCAGTTCCATCCAACTTGGTCAGCACGATGCCGCTCACCTTGGTTACTTCCCCAAATTGCTTAGCTTGAGTTAAGGCATTTTGGCCAGTGGTTGCGTCTAAAGCCAGCAAGACTTCATGGGGAGCGTCAGGTAGTTCCCGCGTAATTACCCGCTGGATTTTTTCCAACTCATTCATTAAGTTAACCTTATTTTGCAAACGGCCGGCCGTATCGACTAATAAGAGGTCATAATCTTCTTCCTTAGCCTTCTTGACGGCTTCAAAGACCACCGCGGCTGGATCACTTTTTTCAGGTTTGCGAACGACTTCTACATCAACGCGCTTACCCCATTCAACCAACTGTTCAATCGCACCGGCCCTAAAGGTATCGGCAGCTGCCATCAACACCTTTTTACCCGCTGCTTGGTAGCGGTGCGCTAACTTACCAATCGTGGTGGTCTTCCCCACTCCGTTAACACCAACGAATAAAAAGACGGTTGGCCCTTGAGTGGCAAAGTGAAGTTGGTTATCTTCATTTTCGCCTTCCGCTTCATAGAGGTCGACCAATTTTTCAACAATGACATCGGAAACATCTGCTTTTTTCTTGGCGTTTTGAAACTTAACTTCATCACGGAGTTGGTCACTAATCTTCATGGCCGTTTCAAAGCCAACATCGGCTTCAATTAAGGTTTCCTCTAATTCTTCGAAGAAATCTTCGTCAACTGACCTAAAGTTAGCCAACAAGGCGTTAATCTTGGCCCCAAAGCCCTTACGACTCTTGGCCAAGCCCCGCTCATAGCGCTTAGTCTCTTCATTAGCAGCTACTTCTTTTGCTGGCTTTGGTGCTACTTTTTCCTCAACTTCAGCTGGTTGAACCGGGATCGGCGCTGCTACTTCAACTTCTGGTTCAGATTCAGTCTCAACGCTTTCTTGGTTTACCTCAGCTTGGTCTGCTTTTGTTTTTTCCTCTGTTGCCGGCTCAACTGCAGCTGGGGTGGACTCAACTTCTGCCTGTGGGGCCGGATTTTCTGTCACAACTTTTTCTTCTGACTCAGGTTTTGCTTCTGCTTGCCCGCCCCCAAAGGCGCGCTTTAGCTTATCAAATAATCCCATTAAAATTCCTCCTTACTGCTCTAATTGTGCCAAAGAGACCGAAACCATCTTAGACACTCCTGATTCTTGCATAGTTACCCCATACAAGATATCGGCGTTCATCATCGTTCCCTTACGGTGGGTAATCACAATAAACTGGGTTTTTCCTTCAAAATTCTGTAGGTACTGTGAATATCTCGCGACGTTAGCGTCATCTAAGGCTGCTTCCGCCTCATCTAAAACCACAAACGGTACCGGTCTAACTTTGAGGATAGCAAATAATAGGGCAATCGCAGTCAAAGCTTTTTCTCCCCCGGACAACAAGGTTAGGGTTTGAAATTTCTTACCCGGTGGTTGGGCCATAATTTCTACCCCAGTCGTCAGTAAATCACTATCTGTTAGGCTAAGCTTAGCCCGGCCCCCACCAAAGATGGCAGGGAAAATTTCTTCAAAGGCCTGAGCCACCTCTTCAAAGGTTTGCTTGAAGCGGCGCTTAACTTCGCCATCCATTTCCTGCATACTCTTTTCTAGTTGGGCCTTGGCAGCCAAGAGGTCGTCTTGTTGCTTAGCCAAAAATTCATAGCGTTCGTTAACCCGGTCAAATTCCGAAATAGCCCCTAAATTAACGTCACCTAATTCATCTAACCCCAACTGTAATAGCTTCAAGCGGCGTTTGACATAGTCAATGTCAGTTTCTAAATTTTCTAGCTTAGACGCGGCCTCGTAAGAAAGTTCGTGGCGGTCTGCTAAGTCGGTTAATAGCCCATCCAACTGAGCTTCTAACTTACTATCCTGTCGTGCTTTTTCACTTTGTTCATCATAAGCCGCCGCCTTTAATTCGCTAGCTCGTTTTAACTGTTCTTCGGCTTGGGCTACCTGAGCATGCAAGGTCTTTCTTTGTTCAATCATTTTTGCCACGGTTTGTTCTAACTGGGCATGCTCTTGTTTAACCTTGGCTTGCTTATCAGCTAAGTCTTCAACCTGACCGTGGCGTAGTTCTTGTTCTTGTTTAAGAATTGCTAAGCGCTCCTTAGCCTTAGCGATATTTTCACTTAGACGTTTAATCTGGTTAGCCACTTCATTTGCCTGCAACTTCACAGACTGCAAGCGTTCTTCCACCACGGCTAGTTCTTGCTTAAGCTTAGTTAGCTTTTGTTGGTTTTTAGCTTGGCTAGTCCGAGTATCATTTAAAAATTCTTGCTTATAGGCCAACTGTTCTTTGAGTTGAGCGATAGCTTGTTCTAACTGGTCTAACTTAGCAACCACTTCTTTTAACTCGGTCTGGGCTTGCATACTGGCCTTAGTTTGTTCCTCTTGGCTAGCCGCTTCTGCTCTTAATTGCTGCTCTTGGTGACTTAGTTCAACTTGACTAATATCAAACTGCTGTTGACATTGTTGCAACTTCGTTTGGGCCGCCTGCAGCTTAGGGGCAAGTTGTTGCACTGCTTGCTTACTAGCCGTAAGCTGCTGTTTAGCCTCATTGCCCTCTAGTTCAACCGTAGCTAGCTTAGACTTCATTAAGTCTATATTGGCAGCCAGCTTTTCTAATTGCTGCTTTTGTTCTAACAAGCCAATTTTTCTTTGCTGGTTAGCCCCCCCACTCATTGAACCGCCCGCGTTAACAATATCGCCTGCCAACGTAACAATTCTTAGGCTATGGTTTAAGGCCCGGGCAACAACCGTAGCCTCCGCTAAACTTTTAACCACCACGGTCGTCCCTAAGAGGTAATCCAAAATTGGTTGGTCAGCCGCATTAACCGTCACTAACTCCGACGCCACCCCGACTATCCCTTGTTGGCTAGCTAAAATTTGTCTTTGCTTGGTGGTAAGTGCCCGTCTTTTCACCGTATTTCGCGGTAAAAAGGTGGCTCGGCCTAACTTATTAGCCCGCAAATAATTGATGGCTTGCTTAGCAGCTTCATCCGTCGTTACCACCACATTTTGCAACTGCCCGGCTAAGACGGCCTCTAAAGCCTGACTAAATTCTTGAGGAACCGTGATAATTTCGGCAACCGCCCCAATCACCCCAGCTAACTTACCTTTGGCCTGTAAGACCTGCTTAACCCCTTGGTAGTAACCGTCATAACTGGTAGCAACATTTTTTAAGGTCTCGTACCTAGTTTGAGCTTGCTTTAAAATATCGCTGGCTTCATACCAACGTTCCTTTTGATTATCGTAGCGTAATTGGTACTTACTTACCTCGCTAGTTAGCTCAACTTGCCGTTGATCTAATTTAGCTACCGTCTCCTTAGCTGCTAGTAAATCGGCTTTAGCCTGGTGCTTTTTTTCTTTGGCTGCTTGATAGGCGGCCTCTAACTCCTTGTGCTTGGCTAAAGCTGACGCCGTCAGTGATTGTGAGTGCTCACTTTCACGTTTTAAATAGGCGTGCTGACTTTGTAAGGCAGACTGGTCCTGGGATTTTTCAAACAGTTCCTGTCTGAGTTTTTCAACTTGTTCGTTTAAAGTTGCTTCGTCAATATTGGCGTCTGCGGTCAATCGGTCAATTTTAGCCTGGTAGTCTGCCTTTTGGGCCTGGACTTGAGCAAGTTGTTCCTCTAATTTGACCTCTTGCTCCTTTAACTCGCGTAAATTCTTTTGGTCGACTTCTAACCGGTCACTAGTATCTTTTCTTTGTAGCTCCTGGTACTCGCGAGTTTGCTTAGAGACCTTTTCTTCCCCACTTAGATAACCCTTTTGCTTGGTCAGTTCTACCAACCTTTCTTGGGCCGCGTCTAATTTAGCCTCTAACTGCTGCTGTTGCTGGTGCAAATTAGCTGTTAATTGTTCTTGCTTGCTAGCACTTTGACTGTGCTTAACCACTAGGTCCTTAATCTTAGCCAGTTCCGCTTGAATTTCCGCTCGCTTCTGACTCTTAGCCTTAATTTCTAAGACAAGGTTATTTAAATCAAAATAATCGTACTGCTTTTTTTGTTCAAGGTAGTCTCGCGCAATACTTGCTTGTTCTTCTAATGGTTGTTTTTGTTGGTAGAGTTCTGTAATGATGTCTGCCACCCGGTTTAGATGACCGGTTGTTTCCTCTAATTCCTTTTGGGCCCGGTGCTTTTCTTTTTTATACTTTAAGACTCCAGCAACTTCTTCGATTAAGACCCGCCGTTCGAGTGGCTTACTATTAAAGATAGCTTCCACCCGGCCTTGAGAAATAATAGAAAATGATTCCCGGCCTAACCCAGTGTCCATGAATAAATCAACAATCTCGCGTAAGCGGACCTTCTTTTGGTTAATTAAGAATTCACTTTCGCCATTGCGATAAATCCTCCGAGTAATCACTAATTCCGGTGGCTGTTGCTTTAAAAAGCCGTCACTATTGTCAAGTTCAATCACCACTTCAGCTCGATTAAGCGGAGCACGTGTCTGAGAACCGGCAAAAATCACATCGGGCATCTTACCTCCCCGTAAGCTTTTGACTGATTGCTCACCTAAGACCCAGCGTAAGGCCTCGATAATGTTACTCTTACCACTACCGTTAGGGCCAACAATGCCCGTCATCCCGGGCTGAAATTCAATCTTAGTTTTATCGGCAAACGATTTGAACCCATTTAAAGTCAATGCCTTTAACTTCAAAAGTTCTCCCCCTTTAGCCTCTTAATTCCTTCAAGGCTTGGTTAGCCGCCGCCTGTTCAGCCGCCTTCTTAGTATGCCCCGTACCACGTCCGAGTTCTTTTTGGTTAGCAAGTACCGCCACGTAGTACTGCTTGGCATTATCTGGTCCTTTTGCTGCCAACACCTGGTATTCAATCTCACAATCACCATCTTGCTGTAATAACTCTTGCAATTCGGTTTTGTGGTCTAAGAAGTGATCAAACCAGCCCATATCAAGTTTAGGGAAAATAACCTTGCTGATAAAGCTAACAACCGTTTCTTTCCCTTGGTCTAGATATAAAGCCCCAATAAAGGCTTCGAAAATATCGCAAAGTAGCGATGGTCTATTCCTAGCGTTCGCCTTTTCTTCACCCTTACCTAGGCGAATATATTCATCAAAGTGACATTCCTTAGCAAACTTGCTGAAGCTGTCTTCACAAACCATTGCCGCCCGCAAGCGGGAGAGTTTGCCTTCCGGTAAGTTAGGGTAACGCTTAAATAGGTATTCTGATACGCATAATTGCATTACGGCGTCACCTAAAAATTCAATCCGCTCGTAATACTTTAAATTTTCTTTTGGGTGTTCATTCACGTAAGAAGCGTGTGTAAACGCTTCATCAAATAAGGCATAATTTTTAATGTCTATTTGAAAATTATCGTGTAACATTTTAGCTAATCCAATTATCAAATTGATGTCTCCTCTGAAATTTTATCTACATAGTCACTATCAATATTACCTTATCCGCACTAAAATTGCTAGAAAGTTAGGCCAAATAAAAAGAGTGGTAACAAGCTTTCCTGTCCCACTCCTCTTATTTTATTGGCGTGCTGCAATAAACTTAACAGCGTCACCAACAGTTGCGATTTGTTCGGCATCTTCGTCTGAAATTTCAGCCCCAAAGGCATCTTCTAATTCCAAGACAAACTCAACAATATCAATTGAATCGGCATTTAAATCGTTTTGGAAGTTCAAGTCGTTAGTGACCTTATCTTCCGGCAACTCAAAACGCTCCGCAATGATTTTGGCAATCTTAGCAAAAATTTCTTCTTCTGTCATAGCCGTATATCTCCTCTACATCTATTTATCACTTAAAAACTAACCTTTTTCAAAAGGACTCAGCAAAAACATTGTAACTACTTTAAGAAAAAAAGTCTAGTTATTTTCGGTTTGCTCACTGCGCTGTTGTTCCAAGTAAGCACTGAACTTCTCCACTACTTGCCCAGCAACAATTTCTCTAATTTGTTTCAAGGTATAGTAAACGGTCTTAGCATCGCTAGCACCGTGCGCCTTAACTACCGGAGCTTTAGCCCCTAACAAGACTGCGCCCCCGTACTGAGATTGGTCAAGTTTACCCTTTAATTCTTTGAAGACCGGCTTTAACATCAAGGCCCCCAATTTACCTGAAACACCAGCAGCCATAATCGCATCTTTTAGTAAGTGTAAAGTTGCAGACGCTGTCCCTTCAATCGCTTTTAAGACTGCGTTACCCGTGAAGCCATCGGCAACCACCACATCACAAACCCCTGTCAATAAGTCCCGGGCTTCGACGTTACCAACAAAGTTGATGCTGTCATCGGCTGCAATTAGTTGGTGAGCTTCGAGGGTTAACTTACTCCCCTTGTGTGGTTCGGTTCCGTTATTTAGTAGCCCAATTCTTGGGTTAGCTAACCCCCGTACGTTTTGGGCGTAATATTTTCCTAATAATGCATACTGGTAAAGTTGTTCAGGTTTACCATCCGCATTAGCCCCACTATCTAGGAGGTTAAAGCGGCCGTCGCCACTAGTGGCATTTAGGACGGGGAGGGTTGATAGCAATCCAGGCCGACTAACACCTTTAACCCGGCCAACAATCAACAAGCCTGCTGTAAGTAAGGCCCCCGTATTGCCACAAGAAAAGAGGGCGTCTGCCTTGTTTTCTTTAACAGCTTGCGCAGCTTGAACCATTGAGGAATCCTTCTTGCGTCTAATTGCCTTAACTGGTTCGTCGTTCATATCGATGACTTCACTCGTATGAATGATTTCAATTCTTTCCATGTTATCAATCAGCGGCTTTACTTGCTGCTCATCACCGTACAAGCAAAATTCTAAATCTGCAAATTCGTCGCGCGCACGTAAAACCCCCTCAACTACCGTCTTAGGAGCATTGTCTCCTCCCATTGCATCCACTGCAATTTTCACTAAAATCATCCTTCCTAATCAAACTTTTGACCCTGACCAACTTTTTGATGAAGATACTGAATCAACCCAGCATTTTCAGGGTTAGTTAAAAAGTCGGAGGCAGCAAGTACCTGCTGGGCCTCCATTTGAGCTATCTGTAAAATCTTTAAATCCGCGATGGGGTCTCCCACCCGGAAATCAGGAATCCCGGCTTGTTTAGAGCCCAAAACATCCCCGGGTCCCCGTAGTTCTAAGTCCTTTTGGGCAATTATAAAACCATCGTTGGTTTGAACCATCGTCTCCATCCTAGCCTTACCATAATCAGTCTTAGGGTCGGCAACCAAAAGACAGTAGGAGGCCTTAGACCCCCGCCCTACCCGGCCCCGTAATTGGTGGAGCTGGGCTAGCCCAAAGCGGTCTGCGTCTAAAATAACCATGACCGTAGCATTAGGGACGTCAACGCCAACTTCGATTACGGTTGTCGAAACCAGCAAATCGAGCTCATGCTTCTTAAAAGCGGCCATAATTGCTTCTTTTTCCGCCGCCTTCATCTGCCCATGTAATATTCCCACCCGAAAGCGGTCCTTAAATAACTGGGCCAGGTTTGCATAAACTTCCTTAGCGTTTTGGAGGTCAATCGCTTCAGACTCCTCGATTAAGGGGGAAATGACATAGGCTTGGCTGCCTAGCTCCAATTGCTGGGCAACAAAGCCCCACAGCTCCTTAAGTTGCTTTTTTCTTACCCAGGAAGTTTTAATCGGTTTTCGTCCTGCAGGTAATTCATCGATGATGGAAACATCCATCTCACCATAAGCTGTCAAGGCCAGGGTCCTGGGAATTGGGGTGGCGGTCATAGCCAAGACATCTGGCTTAGCCCCCTTTTGGCGTAAATCCTTACGCTGGTTGACCCCAAACCGATGCTGTTCATCGGTTACCACTAAGCCTAACTTTGCAAACTCAACGTCGGCTTGAATTAGGGCGTGGGTACCAATTAAAATATCAATTTCTCCCTTAGCTAGGTGGGCTAACAACTCCTGGCGTAACTTGGCCTTGTTAGAGGTTGTACTTGTCAGTAAGGCAACGTTTACCCCCAGTGGTTCAAATAAGTCCGCTAGTTTGTCTGCATGCTGTTGGGCCAAGATTTCAGTTGGAGCCATCAAGGTTGCCTGGTAACCAGCAGTCACCGCCGCATACATTGCAATGGCCGCAATGATTGTCTTACCAGAACCAACATCCCCTTGCAACAAACGATTCATGTGAGCGGGCCGACGCATATCCGCGCAAATCTCATTTACCACCCGTTTTTGAGCAGCGGTTAACTCAAAGGGCAACGTCTTTATAAAGGCCCGCAATTCGTCATTATTATACTTTAAGGCAATCCCTTCATCCTTACGGGCTAGCTTTTTCATGAATTGGATTCCAGCCTGAAAAAGGAAAAACTCTTCGAAAATAGCAGACCGGCGGGCCAGGTTTGCGGCCTTAGCTGTGGCTGGAAAGTGCATGTCATGAACAATTTGTTGGTGGCTTTCAAGGCGGTACTTAGCCCGTAACCTCACGGGCACCAGGTCTTGTAAAGACTCATGGTATAGTTCATAGGCATCTTTGACTAGGGACTTAATGGTCGTTGCCTTAATTTCCTTACTAGCACGATAGACCCCGGTAAAATCATTTCCCCCCTGGTTAGCCAGTAATTTCATTGCACTTAAAGCTTGCCGCTTAGCATTATACTTACCATAAATTACTATCTCTTTGCCACTAACCAATTGTTGCTTTAGGTAAGGTTGATTAAAAAAGGTTACCAAAATAACATCGTGCTCTACCAAGAAGCGAAAATTTATCCGACTCTTGGCCCGACCAAAACGGGCTAAAACCGGCTCTGAAGCCACAATCCCCTTCAAGGCCACCTTTTGACCATCGGCTACTTCTGCTAGGGACTTAACCGCAATATCATCATAGCGAAATGGATAATAGCCTAACAAGTCCGCAATCGTATTAATTCCCAGCTTGTTTAGACTTTGAACTTTCTTAGGACCAACTCCCCGTAAAGTCCCCACACTATCGCTTAATTGTCCGTGCATGACTAAGCCCCCCTTGTAAACCACCATAATCAACTACAAGCTGTGATTAAGGGGGTGTTCCTTTAACCACAGCCTGTTTAGTAACATTATTCTACTGAAATTAAGTATGGGTAGACTGGTTGATTACCAGCGTGAATTTCAACTTCAATATCTTCATCTAACTCTAAAGCCGCTTCCTTAATCGCTTGGGCTTCTGTTTCTGATCCATCTTGCCCATAGATAATTGTCACAATTTCGCTATCTTCATCTAGCATCTTGCTAATCATCTGTGTAGCAGCTGCTTGTCTATCTGGGTTAGTTACGACAATTTGACCGTCGACAATTCCCATATAGTCATCCTTCTTGATGGCTTGACCTTCAATCGTTGTATCACGAACAGCAATTGTTACCTGCCCAGACTTAACCCCGTCTAATTCAGCTAACATCGCCGCCTTATTTTCTTCTAGACTAGCATCTTTATCAAAGCCTAGCATTGCAGAAAGTCCTTGGGAAATAGTCTTCGTTGGCACTACTTCAGCGGCAACTTCAGCCACTTTTGTAGCCTGCTCAGCTGCCATGAAGATATTTTTATTATTAGGTAAAATTAAGACTTTCTTCGCCTTGGTTTCTTTAATGGCATCAACAATATCTTGCGTGCTTGGGTTCATGGTTTGACCACCACTTAAAATGTAGGTAACTCCTAGACTCTTGAAGAGCTTGGCAACCCCGTCACCAGAAGCAATTGCAATTACCCCATAATCACCGGTTAATTCTTTATTTACTTCCACTTCGTCTGCCGCTTGTTCTTCATCTTTTTCCAAAATTGTTTCGTGTTGCAACCGCATATTATCAACCTTAACCTTGATAAGGGAACCGTAACTTTGCCCTAAGGTTAAGACCTTCCCAGGTTGTTCCGTGTGAACGTGCACCTTAACAATCTCATCATCAGCGATTACTAACAAGGAATCCCCAATGGCAGCCAGGGCAGCATAGAAATCATCGTAGTTAAATTCGTGTTCGACCGAACGGCCGGCTCCTAAGCGAACCATGATTTCAGTACAGTAACCGTACTTAATATCTTCTGTATGCAGTTGACTTTGAACACTCTTATGGTGCTCTGCGTTAACCATTTCGTCCATTTCAACCACAGAAGGTTGGTGACTTTCTTGGCGTTCACGCCCACTTAAGGCATCAGCGAAACCTTGATAAACAAAGGTCAAACCCTGCCCACCAGAATCGACTACCCCAACTTCTTTTAGAACCGGTAATAAATCAGGGGTTGTTTGTAAGGCTGCGTCAGCCGCTTCATAAGCAGCTTGCATTACAGCAAGGCAATCATCGCTGGTCTTAACCAACTTGCGCGCAGCCTCTGCGGCCTTTCTTGCAACCGTTAGGATTGTCCCTTCGGTTGGCTTCATTACCGCTTTGTAGGCCATTTCCACCCCAGCAGATAAAGCGTCAGCTAAATCTTGAGCTGTTAGAGTTTCCTTTTTAGCGGTACTCTTACTGAACCCTCTAAAAATTTGGGAGAGAATAACCCCAGAGTTACCCCGGGCTCCCATCAACAATCCCTTAGCTAAGGCCGTAGCCAATTCACCTACATTACTTGTAGTTGATTCAGACACATACTTTTCCCCACTAGCCAGTGATAGGTTCATATTAGTCCCCGTATCACCATCCGGCACAGGAAAGACGTTTAAAGAGTTGATAAATTCAGCGTTGCTATTCAGTCTTTTTGAACTGACTAGCACCATCTTGCGAAATTCCGTTTCCGTAATTTTTGTTACTTTCAAAATGTACTTTCCTCCTTGGCTTGTTAATCAATGTTAGTCTTCGATTACCCGAACACCTTGTACGATGACGTTAACTGATTTAGCAGTTACTCCTAACATCGAAGCCAAATTATATTTAACTTTTTCTTGAACGTTATGGCAGACCTCGGAAATCTTAGTCCCATAACCCGCGATAATATAAACGTCGATTGCAACGCCATCATCTTCTTGACGGACAACTACCCCTTTTGCATAGTTATCCCGCTTTAAAATTTCATTTAAATTATCTCGAATCTGATTCTTACTTGCCATGCCGACAATTCCAAAAATTTCGGTGGCAGCTCCACCTACAACAGTGGCAATTACATCATTACTAATGTCGATCTTACCAAATTGGTTTTGAATCTTTACAGCCATTTTAATATAGCCTCCTTAATTTTCCAGACAATCTTATCAATATTTTAGCATAGTCGCTAGATAAAAAAAAGCTATCTCCCATTTACCACCAATTCTTACCTTAACTAACAATCCTTATTTTACCAACTTTTTTGCCTGACAAGTATTTTTTCTTTACAGGTTTTTCTTGCAATTAAGGTCTATCTATGATAATTTTATTTAGTGAGTGAGTAAGCAGATTACTCTATGAATTAGTATTGAATTAGGAGGAAATAACCATGGCAAAAGATTTCGTTACAGGTCGTAAGACTACTTTTGGTAAGAAGCGTTCACACGCTTTAAACCAAACTAACCGTAGCTGGAAGCCAAACTTGCAAAAAGTGCGCATCTTGGTTGATGGTAAGCCAAAGCGCGTTTGGGTTTCAACTCGTGCATTAAAATCAGGAAAAGTTACTCGCGTTTAATTGCGAACTAAAACGGACCTAAGTAAGTTGCTTACTTAGGTCCGTTTTTTATTGCTATTACTTAATCCCTGCTTTGGATGACACACACAACTCCCTCACTAAAGGCAAAGTGTGCTTTTTCTTCCATAAATTCGTTACTAGCCAGGCTAATCGGCCGGTTAAATTTAGCTTTAGCCAGGCGGTACTTAGTATTAAAGAGACTCAAATCCTTAACCGCCGTTAAGGGGATAAAGGCTAAATAGGTCATCTGCGCTTCTTTTAGGAGCTGATATTCTCCCGGTAAATAAAAGCTCACACTATTTTGACAGTCAAACAGCCGCACCTTAGTAGCCAGGTGTTCAAACTCCGTTCCTAGGACTAAAAAGATATTTGCCAATAAGTGGTCCAGCCTCCCACCGGTTGCCCCATAGATATTGATTTTATCCACCCAAGGAAAATATTTTTCAGTCATCAAGACGGCCAGCTGCGTATCCGTATAATCCTTTTCACTGCGCGCAGCAATTATCTTTTGCGCCCTAACTTGAACTAAGAACTGATCCCGACTAGAAGCTGAATCAAAGTCACCTATGGCTAAATTAGGGCTAATCCCTAGCTCGCATAAGGCCACCGCCCCTTGATCGGCCCCAACCCAAATAAAGTCTTGTGCGTGCTTAGTTGCTAGCTGCTCAAAATTTGCAGGCCAAAATTGCTTGGGACCACCAACTAAAATATTAGCTTCCATTAACCTTGTGCCAATTCCTTTAACAGTGCGACTTGTTTGGCAGGGTCGTCACTCCCAAAGACAAAGGATCCGGCAACTGCGACATCGGCTCCGGCAGCGGTCACCGTCTTAATCGTGTCAGCATTAACACCTCCGTCTACTTCAATTTCAAACTGAAGCCCCGCTTGTAAGCGCAACTGTGCCAATTCCTTAACCTTACTTACAGTCTCGGTTAAAAAGGCCTGGCCCCCAAAGCCTGGATCAACCGTCATAACTAGAACTTGGTCGACTAACTGTAATACTTCCTTAATCGCCGCTACTGGTGTGCCCGGGTTAATAACTACTTCAGCTTTAACCCCGGCTTGCTTGATTTGACTTAACACCCGGTGAATGTGAGCAGTGGCTTCGATGTGAACCCCAATGATATCTGCCCCAGCCTGCGCAAAGGCTTTAATGTATTTTTCAGGATTAATAACCATTAAGTGGCAATCGAATACCTGGCTAGAATGTGGGCGTAACGCCTTTACCACGTTAGGTCCAAAGGTTAGGTTATCTACAAACTGTCCATCCATAATATCAATGTGCAAGTAAGGTGCATTTTCAACCCGCTTTACTTCTGTCTTTAACTCTGAAAAATCTGCGCTCAAAATCGATGGTGCAATCTTCATACATAATTCCCCCACTATCTATACTTTGGTTTTTGATTTAATATCATTTCATGTAATTGTAAGTAATTGTCATAACGTGACTGCCTAATTTCCTTCTTAGCTACGGCCTCCTTAACGGCACACTGGGGCTCATTAACATGCAAGCAGGCCCTGAATTTACAAGCCCCTTGTCTTTGTCTAAACTCTGGGTAAAGTAAAGGGAGTTCTTCTTTACTGATATTTAAAATATCAAACGAAGAAAAGCCCGGGGTGTCGGCAATCAGACTCCCCTTAATGTCTAGGAGAGTTACCCTTCTAGTGGTATGTTTTCCCCGCGAGAGGGCCTTAGAAACCTGGCCCGTCTCCAAAGCTAGGTCTGGTTTAAGTTTATTTAACAACGTTGACTTTCCTGCCCCAGTCTGGCCCATTACCACCACAACTTGGCCAACCAAGTCAGCTAGTAGGTCTTCAAAGACCTGCTCATCAGCAGCCTTAGTCTGAACGTAGACAGGATAGAGCTGGTTATAATAAGCCATTACCTCTTGCATTTCCGCTTGCTTTGCTGCTGGTAATAGGTCGTACTTAGAAAAGTATAGCAGCGGTTTAATTCCATTTGACTCTAGCATTAATAATTGCCGGTCCAACAGGTTACTGGTAAATGTTGGTTGGCAACAAGCCGTTACCACAATCGCACTGTCTACATTGGCCACCGGTGGTCTTACCAACTGATTAGTTCGTGCTTCAATTTTTAAGATATAACCTTCATCCGGTTTTTCAGCCTTTAACTCGACCCAATCACCTACCAGTGGACTTTGCCCTTTCTTTCTGAAATTTCCCCGGGCACGCGTCCGGTATAATACTCCGTCTTCCCCCATTACGTCATAGTACCCGCTTAAAGATTGACGAATTTGTCCTCTGATCAAGATATCACCTCTTCATTAATGATCTACATTATTATTTTCAGCAATTACTTGCCCATCACGTACCACCTTAAACTTACCAGTTTCTTCAGGCTTCAAGGTAAAGGTTAACGAGAAATTCGTGTCCTTGGTAATTGTAGCCGTTTGGTAGACGTCACTATAACTATGGTCACTATCTGCGATGTAGATTTGGACCTTATTGCTTCCGGCGTTAGTAGCAGCATAAGGAACCTCAACGTCAAAACTAAAGGTGGTTGCCCCCGTAGTCGTATCAGTTGATGAGCTAGCTGCATTACTGCTAGTGTAGCTACTACCATCATTTTTAGCAATCGTAACCGTTAAGGTATCACCCGCCTTAACCTTAGTGCCAGCCTGTGGCTGTTGGGCGATTACCATTCCCGGTAAAGAAGAACTATCCGTCTCATTAACTACCAATTTTAATCCCAAGTCGTTTGCATAATCTTGGGCACTTTTTTCGGTATAGTTACTCAAATCACGCAGGCGTTCACTCTTAGCCCCGGCACTAACGGTGAAGATGACGTTAGTTTCATTAAAACTAACTTTTTTGTGTGCACTAATACTTTGACTAATTATCCGGCCCTTAGCCACTTTATTTGAATACTGCCCCGTCTTAGTAACACTAACCCCTTTTTTAGTCAGCTTTTTAGCTACCGTTTGATAACTCTGACCCCGGTAATCTCCGAATGGCTCTTTACGCTGGCCCTTAGATAAGACCACGTCAATTTTACTCTTCTGTTTAACAGTCGTATCCGGTTCGGGGGTGGTTGTAATAATTTGGCCACTATAATACTTAGAACTATAATGACGTCTAATCTTGCCTAGCGCTAACTTTTCACCGTTGAGACTTTCCTGGGCTTCAGCAATCGTCATCCCCCGTACATCTGGGACGGTAACTTCTTTAGGACTCATCAACAAGTAAACCAGTCCCGCTATTACCATCAAACTTACAACTAGCAAGCCACCTAGCAAGACTTGTCGCCGTTTCTTAGTGGCCTTTTTAGGGCTTTGACTTGCCTCATCCTTAATGTTAGGCAGAACCATGGTCTCTGCTTCCACCTGCTGACGTCCATGCCACTTAGGCTCGTTAAGTCGGCTTTGATCTAAAGCGTTACTCAAATCCAGTTCCATCTCATCGACGTTTTGATAACGGCTGGCTAAATCCTTAGCAGTCGCATGGAGGACCACATTTTCTAGTGATTGTGGAATCTGTTGGTCATAGTCCTTAACTGAAGGCATCTCACTTTGGTAGTGTTTTAAAGCAATCGCCACCGCCGTTTCCCCTTCATAAGGAACGTGACCCGTTAACATTTCAAAGAGAATAATCCCTAAAGAGTAGATGTCGGATTGTTTGGTAATAATACTTCCCCGCGCCTGCTCAGGAGAGATGTAATGAACCGACCCCATCAAGGTATTAGTCCTGGTCATGGTATCTTCTGCTACCGCCACCGCAATCCCAAAGTCAGTAATCTTAATATTACCCTCAGTATCTATTAAAATATTTTGGGGTTTCAAATCCCGGTGGATAATTCCGTGACGGTGGGCTTCCTTTACAGCTGACAAAATTTGGAGCATGATTTCAACCACCCGTGGATAGGTTAGGGGGTGATGACTTTCGATATATTCCTTTAAATTAGTGCCAGGTACATATTCCATCACTAAATACTGGAGCCCATTTTTTTCGCTAATATCGTAAATGTTAACAATGTGTGGGTTGGATAACTCGGTTAAAGCCCGGGCCTCCCTATGAAATCTTCTTAAGGCAGCAGAATCATCCCGCAAGTCTAACCGTAAGATTTTAATGGCTACTTCCCGGTTTAAAAAGATATCTTCGGCCAGGTAAACCGTAGCCATTCCGCCTTCCCCAAGGGTGCGGATAATTTTATAACGTTCATTTAGTAAGTATCCGGCTTGCATTAGCTACTCACCTCACTATCTAAGTGAACAAGTAGCAAGGTAATGTTATCTAAGCCCCCAGCTTGATTAGCCAAGGAAATTAGTTGCTGACACTTGCTAGCTAAATCTCCTGCTTCTTCTAAGACCTGTTGTAGTTGCGCTTCAGACACCATATTCGTTAACCCGTCACTGCAAAGTAACAAGTAGTCGTTTAGCTTACTAGGATAAATATTAGCCTCCAACTTAGCAGAAGTAGAAATCCCTAAGGTACGCGTAATAATATTTTTTTGCGGGTGACTTTGGGCTTCTGCCGGACTAATTTTACCTTGCTTAACCAACTCATTAACTAGTGAATGATCCTCCGACAATTGGAGGAGTTGACCATCACGCAATAAATACCCCCGGCTATCCCCAATATTTGCTAGAACAAATTCATCCGCAAAAACTAACACGCACACCAAAGTCGTCCCCATTCCGTGTAGATCACGGTATTGGGCCGCCTTTTCTAAAATCACTTCATTTTCTGCACTCACAACTTGTTGGAGCCACTTTAGCCCGGCTTGAGCCTCATAAAAATCAGTCTGTTCAAATTGATAACCCAAGTGAGAGACTGCCATTTCCGAAGCTACCTCACCACCTTGGTGACCTCCCAGTCCATCTGCTACAATTCCTAAGACTATTCCAGCCTTATTCTTGAAGTAGCCCACGCTGTCTTCGTTATTTTTTCTCGCTTTACCTACATCACTTCGATAGCTGACCTTCACTTTAATCATCCCCTAACTTTTTCTTTTGCAAGTTAGCAATAAAAAAGCCGTCTGATAGGTAATCATCAGGATAAATCGTCAATCCTAATTCTTGTCTATCAGCTTTCAAATTATATGCCGTCTTAGTTTTAACTTGTTCAAACTCAGGGTGCTTAGCCAAAAAAGCAGTCACCACTCCTTGGTTTTCCTGGCTAAGAATGGTGCAGGTGCTATAAGTCAAGTAGCCACCTTCCTTTACACTGGCGGCCACTGCATCCAGGATTGCTAATTGAATTTTACTTAAATTTTGTGAATCTTCTTCAGACTTACTATACTTTATCTCTGGTTTCCGGCGTAACAATCCTAATCCAGAACAAGGTGCGTCTACTAAGACCTTATCGAATTGGCCTGCTTTAAATTCAGTTGCTACCATCCGGGCATCCAGTTGTTGGGGGGTAACTAAGTTTGAAACTTGCGCCCGCTTCGCATTTTCTGCGATTAACTTCACCTTGTGCTTATGAATATCTAATGCAACTACCGTCCCAGTTGTTAGTCCCATCGCAATCTGAGTGGTTTTTCCCCCAGGAGCAGCACAGGCGTCTAACACTTGTTCAGGCCCAGCAATAGCCATCGATTCTACTGCTAGCATCGCACTTTCATCTTGGACGATAACTTCCCCCGCCTTAAAGGTGTGACTAGCAGGAACAAAGCCCCCACTAACTCTTAATGCTAAGGGGGTTACCGGACTAGTTGTTACCTCAAAGCCTTCTGCTTGCAGCTTTTCTCTAGCTTGAGTCGGACTGACAAGCTTGGTGTTAACCCGGACGGTTTGCTCAGGTGCTTGGTTAATACTTGCTAAGATGCTCCTAGCCTTAACTAAACCAACTTCACCAATTAACTTTTCTACTAGCCACAAGGGACAACTGGCTTCAACACTTAAGCGTTCAGTTTCATCTGCAATTAAAGCCGTCGACCGTAGTCCCTGGCGTTCAATTTCATGCAAGACCCCCGTAACGAACCTACGAACTCCTTCATGGCCTCTAACCTTAGCAATTTCAATACTTTCGTTAAAAACGGCCCGCTTGGGAATTTTATCTAAATACTCCAACTGGTAAATAGCTACCAAGAATAAAACTTCGACCCAAGCTTCTAACTTGGCCGGTTTCTTAATAAAGGGCTTTAACCAGTAACGGAGCGTTAATTGGCGCTGAATCACCCCGTAAACAAGGGTAGTTAGCAGGTGGGCATCACGTTTGTCTAGTTGGTACTTAGTGATAGTTTGGTTCAAAGCCAAATTGGAGTAGGACCCCTGTTTAAAGACCCGGGTCAAAATTTCAACCGCTAAATAACGGGGCGAAGCTTTAAGTTTTCTATTCGGCACCAATAATTACCTGCCCTTCACGTAAACCTTGACCCATCCCATTTAAGTAAGCCGTCACTTGCATCCGGGGCTTGCCAGCCGGTTGTAACTCATTTACCTGGTAAACACTACCGTCAGCAGCTGCTAACTTTAATTCATGCTTAGTCACGGCAACAACTGCCCCCGCAGGCAAGCTAGTTGTTTCAGCTAACGGGGTCACATCCCAAAGTTTAGTCCGTTTACCGTTAAAGTTTTCAAAATAAGCCCCAGGGGCTGGACGAAGAGCGCGCACCTTCCAGTCTATTTGCTTGGCATTTAAAGTTAAGCTTAATTTTTCTTCTTCGGGCTTAATTGTTGGTGAAAAGACCACTTGGCTTTCGTCTTGTTTTTGTGCCACCAGTTCACCTGCAACTAGTTTAGGTAGGGTGGCTAATAAGGTATCCCGCCCTAGGATACTCATTTTGGCAAAAATTGAGCCGGTATCATCATGCGGACCAATTGGTAATTTAGCTTGAGCTAGCATGTCACCAGCATCCATCTTCTTAACCATGTAAATAATAGTGACCCCGGTTTCTTGATCACCGTTCATAATTGCGTATTGAACCGGTGCGCCCCCACGATACTTAGGGAGCAGTGAGCCATGAACGTTGACGGCCCCAACCTTAGCGGCAGCAATCAACTTAGTAGGTAAGAATTGTCCAAAAGCCGCCGTAACAATCAAGTCAGGCGCTAAGGAAATTACCCGTTGCATCTCCTCGCTGCCACTCAACTTTTGCGGTTGTAAAACTTCGATGCCATGCTTAAGTGCTACTTCTTTAACCGGTGACGGGGTTAAAATCCGCTTTCTGCCGACAGGTCGATCCGGTTGTGTCACTACTGCTAACACTTCGTAATCATTGGTTTGAATTAATCCTTCTAAAATTGGGGCTGCAAACGCAGGAGTCCCCATAAATACAACTGATGTCATTATTTCACGTCCTTAAATAAAATTAATTGGTTCCCTATCAATCACAATCCTCAAACCTTGGCGTTCTTCTTTTTGACTGATAAGAAGTAAATGTTGCAGGTAATCTTCTAGTAAACTTTCCTGCTTATACTTTATTACTAATTGATAATAATAGCGGTTATTAACCCTCATCACAGACCGTGGACTCGGCCCTAAAATTTGTGCTGTGGGCGATAAGACTTGCTTTAGTTGCCCTGCAATCTGAAAAATCTTTTTAGCCGCCGTGGCTTCATCGCGGTAACTAGTCGTAATTTTAATCGTATAAAAGTACGGTGGGTAACCTCCTCGGTGACGCACCGCCATTTCCATTCGAAAGTAGCGTTCATAGTCTTGCTTTTGCGCCAATTTAATCGCGTAATTTTCGGGATTAAAGGTCTGAATCAGCACTTCCCCCTGTTTTTGCGCCCGGCCAGCCCGACCGCTAACCTGGGTTAACAGTTGGAAAGTACGCTCACTTGCCCGAAAATCCGGCAATTCCAAGGCGGTATCTGCGTTTAAAACTCCGACTAATGTTACGTTGGGAAAATCTAAACCCTTGGCAATCATCTGGGTGCCTAGCAAGATATCGGCCTTTCTAGCCCCAAACTGCCGTAAGATTTTTTCATGGGCACCTTTTTTGCGGGTAGTGTCTACGTCCATCCGCAAAATCCGGGCGGTTGGCAATAACTCTTTTAGCTCCGTTTCCACCTTTTCGGTCCCGGTGCCGTAATAGCCAATCCGCTTACTATGGCAACTAGGACATACGGAAGGAATTCCTTGTTCATGCCCACAATAATGACACCGCATTGAATGACTATCTAAGTGCATTGTAAGCGAGATGTCGCAGTTAGGACACTTTAAAACAAAGCCGCACTCCCGACACATTGCAAACGACGAATATCCCCGCCGGTTAAGCATTAACACTACCTGCTCTTTTTGGGCTAACTTCTGTTTAATTGCCGCCAAAAGTACCTGAGAAATATCTTGAACTGGCGCTGTCATTATTTCTTTTTTCATATCAATTAGACTAACGGCTGGCAAGGCCTTGCCATTTGCCCGGTGCGTTAATTTTAACCAGCCGTAAACCCCTTTTTGCGCCCGGGCTCGGGTTTCCAAGCTTGGAGTAGCACTGCCTAAAATTAACGGGCAAGCATGATACTCACTGCGCCAAATTGCCACATCGCGGGCATGATAGCGGGGCATATCATCTTGTTTATAGCTGGCCTCGTGTTCTTCGTCCATAATAATTAACCCTAACTTAGGCAACGGAGCAAAAATAGCCGACCTTGCCCCAACCACTACCTGGGCTTCTCCACGCTCAATCCTACGCCACTCATCATACTTTTCGCCGTCGGATAGGCCACTATGGAGCATGGCAACTTCCTTGCCAAAGCGTGCTTTTACCTGACTGACCATTTGGGGGGTCAGCGAAATTTCGGGAACTAGTAATAAGGCTTGTTTACCCTGGGCTAAAACGTGAGAAATCGCATGTAAATAAACTTCGGTCTTACCACTACCTGTTATCCCTTGAAGTAAGAAAGTCTGGGCCTTACCTTCATCGCTAGCTTGATTAATCGCTTGAACGACTTGGGCTTGTTGCGGAAGAAGGCTCTTAGCCTCGGTTTTTACCACCTCTTGCTTATAGGGGTTACGATAACTTTCAACTTTACTTTGCTTCAGCCAGCCCTTTTCAGCCCCTGCTTTAAAAATAGCCGCACCTAAGCCCGTTTTTGCTTGGGCATTTGCTTGAAAGACCTCTTTATCAAGTGGCAAGGTCTGGAGGTAGTCTAGTAATTGGGCTTGTTTTTTAGCTCCCTTTCTCAGCTTAGCCTTGGCAGCCTGCAACTCTGTTTCGCTAAGGCTACGCTTAATTGCCAAGACCAGCTTAGACTTAGCCCGGTCTTTGACATGATAATTAATTTCTATTTTGCCCTGCTTACTCAAAGGCACTAACAGCTTCTTTTGTTCGGGGCTTAACTTGGCTAAAACCAGTTCATCTTTTTGAGCAAACATTTCCCTAACCGCTGGCGTAACCTCTGAGGTCGTTAAACTCACAGTTTTTGTGTAAGCTGCTTTCATCGCCGCCGGAAGCATCGCCTGTAGACACGTAATCTTAAAAGCATAGGTATAACGCGCTAACCAGTCCGCCATTTGCAACGCCTCTTTGTTTAAGACCGGCCGTAAATCCTGCACTTCCAAAATAGGTTTTAGCTTAGCACTGCTTGTTAAGGGATTTTCAGCACTAACTGCCACCACAAAGCCTTGCACCCGTCTTTTTCCCCGACCAAAACCGACTACAACTCTCATCCCAGTTTCAACTTGCCCAGCTAATTCTGGGGGAATCACGTAAGTGTAAGGCTGATTGGTTTGCATGGTAGCGACGTCAACAATCACTTGTGCATACTGAGTTTTCATTTCATCCACCTACATCAACCTAACAATTTCATCAAGAATGGCTCCGGCTATCACCTGTTTGGAAGCCCGCTTTAAATGCTTTGGCTCTTGGTTTTTAGTTAGCAATGTCACTTCGTTACTGTCACTGGCAAAACCAATATCCTTGCGGGCAACATCATTAGCAACCAGTAAATCCAAATTTTTCTTAGTCAACTTAGCCTGAGCGTTTGCCAACAGATTTTCTGTTTCGGCAGCAAAGCCTACTAAAAGTTGGTTGCGCTTAGTTTGGCCTAGACCAAACAGGATATCTTCATTTTTTACCAACTCTAAGTGCCAACTAGCATTTTCCTTCTTGATTTTTTGACTTGCTACTTTTTTAACCCGATAATCCGCAACTGCTGCTGCCATTATTACTACGTCTGTAGTAGGGTAGGCTCGTTTGACTGCTGTTGCCAACTCGGCTGCGGTCTCAATTCCTATAAATTTAACTCCCATAGGCTGAGGGAGCGCACTGGGTCCAGAAATCAAGGTGACCTCTGCGCCACGCTGAGCAGCCGCGCTTGCTAGGGCGTAGCCCATTTTACCACTAGAGCGGTTAGCAATGTAACGCACCGGATCAATTTCTTCATGCGTTCCCCCCGCGGTAACTACCACCCTTTTTCCCTTTAAATCCTGCTTAACTTCTAACTGTTGAACTAACCAAGCATATATTTCTTCAACTTCAGGCATCCGGCCTTGGCCTTCATACCCTTCCGCTAAAAAGCCCCGCTTAGTCTCTAAGACTTTAATACCATCTGCTTGTAGGCGGGCCAAATTTCTTTGGGTCGCTTGGTTAAGTAACATGTGCTCATTCATTGCTGGTACAACATACTTAGGACAGGTACTAGCCAGTAAAGCCGTGGATACAAAGTCGTCGGCCAAGCCCGTAGCCATTTTGGCGATAATGTTAGCCGTTGCTGGAGCCACGATTGCTGCTTGACTCCAATCAGCTAGATCAATGTGAGGCACAAAGTCTTGATTATTTTCAGCAAATAAATCTGTATAAACTTGGTGCTTGGTCAAAGTTGCCAACGTTAAAGGTTGAATAAACTTCTGAGCTTCCGTGGTCATTGCCACTCTGACCTGGGCCTTATTTTTAATGAGCATTCTAACTAAGCTCACTACCTTATAACTAGCAATTCCTCCGCAAAGATAAACTGCAATTCTTTTTCCTTCCACGGCACTTCCTACCCTTCAAAATAATCTAGTCTAATTGTATCAAGTTTCACCTAAGATACCAAGTTATAATGGTTTGCCATCAACGCCAACAAAAAAGGGATAAAAGAAGTTGCTCTTTCATCCCGTAAGTATTTCTTAATTCAGTTTAGTCTTGCTTAATTTTCAAATCACCAGCAACAACTTCTTCAAGCGCCTTGCCAACACTTTTAACTGATTCGTACTCGCTTAACATTGGTAATTCACCAGCGTCTAATTCGTGTGCCCGCTTAGATGCTAACATAATTAGTGAGTAGCGTGAATCTACTTCTTCCAATAAATCATCTACAGAAGGATATAAAATCATTTCAATACATCTCCTAGTTGTTTTTTGTAATCTGGCAAGAAACGTTTTACGCGCCAACGTTCCGCCCGAATAATCGTCTTAATCTTTTCAGCAGCCGCTTCAACTTCATCATTAACCACGGCATAGTCGTAATTTTGCATCATTTCGATTTCATCGACCGCTTTTTTCATCCGCATATCAATGACGTCTAAGTCGTCAGTGCCCCGATTTACCAAACGTTGTCTTAATTCCATTAAGTCTGGGGGCGTCAAAAAGATAAACAGTCCATCCGGAACTTTTTCCCTAACCTGCATCGCGCCCTTAACTTCGATTTCTAAAAAGACATCCTTGCCTTCATCCAACATCTCATTGACATATTTTAACGGGGTTCCGTAATAATTGTCAACGTACTGAGCATATTCCAGCATGCCACCTTCAGCGATTTCCTTTTCGAATTCTTCCTTGGTTACGAAATAATAGTCCTTACCATTAACTTCTCCAGGACGCATTTGTCGAGTGGTCATTGAAACAGAATAATCAAACTTATTATTATCCTGGGCAAAAATTGCCTTTCTTACCGTTCCTTTACCAACTCCGGATGGTCCAGAGAGCACTATTAACATTCCTCTTTTCGACATGCTTGAAAACTCCTCAAAATTATAGTGTTAACTATTATATTGCACTTATTTTTAATTTTTTGCAAGCCTTGATTGCTAAATCAGCACCTAAATTTATTTAGCTAGCAAAAAATCAAACGTATTTTTGAAAAAAGACTTGCGCTTTTGAACGCTTGTTCTTATAATATAAATAAAGCCACGAACGGATGTTTTTTAGGAGGGATTTTTCATGTCACTTTTACAACACAAATTACTACAAGCACCTTTTATTAAGCACTTAAAGACCACCCTATCCCAGCAAGTTGAAAACTTTTTTGCCCCTGGTTGGCAAGAAACTGCCACTGAGTCGGAAATAACTACCCCGGTACAAATCATGCCTCTTTTCCAGGTTGAGTTGTTCATCAACAAGGCTATTATTAAACGCCAACCAGTGCAACTCGCCCTTAAAACTCCAACTGGAATCGAACAATTAACCGGGATTTTACACTATCAGTCAGTCAAAGGACAACAATTACTGATTCTACGGCAGGCCAATGTCATGCGGCCTCTTAAAACAATGGATGTTCTCTACATCCAACTAAGCCCGACTACCAATCAACTAACTAACTACCGTGAACTTGCCTAGCAGGTCTAATTAAAAAACGCTTGAAATCAGTCATTAAAACTGATTCCAAGCGTTTTTTACCCTTATTAGCTTAATACATTTCTAAGTATTGATCGCGTTCCCATTGAGAAACTTCTAACCGGTAAGCATCCCATTCAAGCCGCTTACCTTCCATGAAGTTAGAGTAAAGGTGGTTGCCTAAAGCATCCTTAATCACTTCATCTTCACGCATTGCTTTTAAGGCATTGTGAAGGGTAGATGGTAAGTCAACAATTCCAGCAGCCTTTCTTTCATCTTCGGTCATAGAATAGATGTTTCTATCAACTGGTTGAGCAGGTTCAATCTTATTCTTCAACCCATCTAAACCAGCAGCCAATACTGCAGCTACAGCCATGTATGGGTTAGCTGATGGGTCTACTGACCGCAATTCTAACCGTGTAGAAGCGCCACGTGCTACTGGGACACGAACCATTGGTGAGCGGTTATGACCAGACCAAGCAACGTAAACAGGGGCTTCATACCCTGGAACTAAGCGCTTGTACGAGTTAACTGTTGGGTTAGTTAGGGCCGTAAAGTTACGGGCATGTTTTAAAATTCCGCCTAAGAAGTAGTATGCTTCCTTAGAGAGTTGTTCTTGACCATTTTCGTCAAAGAAGGCATTACCATCCTTAGTAAACAATGACATATTCAAGTGCATCCCTGAACCATTAATTCTTTCAAGTGGTTTAGGCATGAAGGTAGCATGCAAGCCGTGCTTTCTAGCTACCGTCTTAACTACGAGTTTAAAGGTTTGAATGTTATCACAGGCCGTTAAAGCATCAGCATACTTAAAATCAACTTCGTGTTGACCAGGAGCTACTTCGTGGTGTGATGCTTCAACATCAAAACCTAACTTTTCTAATTCCAACACAATATCTCTACGGCAATTTTCACCCAAGTCCATTGGTGCTAAGTCGAAGTAACTACCGTGGTCGTTCAAATGAGTGGTTGGTTTGCCTGTTTCAGGATCTAACTTAAATAAGAAAAATTCTGGTTCTGGCCCAATATTAAAGTCAGTAAAACCTAATTCTTTCATTTCGTCTAAGATGCGAATTAAGTTGTTACGAGGGTCACCGTAAAATGGTGTCCGATCAGCATTATAAACTTCACAAATAATCCGTGCTACCTTACCATGTTCATTTCCCCAAGGAAAAATCATCCAAGTTGATAGGTCTGGGTAAAGCCACATATCACTTTCTTCAATCCGAACAAAACCATCGATTGATGATCCATCAAACATTAGCTTATTATCAAGCAATTTATCCAGCTGACTGATTGGCACTTCAACATTCTTGATTGTCCCGTATAAGTCAGTAAACATTAAGCGTAAAAATTTAACATCTTCTTCTTTAGCAATCCGGCGGATATCATCCTTGGTATAAGTAGCCTTTGCCATTTAAACTCGCTCCTTGTAATCTATTTTAGAGATTGCGATTATTTCTGAAAGAAAAGCCATCATTCTTACTTAAACCACTAACATTGATGAATTCATCCCGTAAAATACGCCGGACATCTTCGTCAGTTAATGGCTTAGAACGCTGAGCCTGTTTTTGAGCTTCCTTTTGGGCCTGCTCTTCGTAAATCCGCTTAATTCCCGCCATATTGATGCCATCAGCTAGAAAATCCTTAATTTCTAGTAACTTATCAATATCATTTAGGGAATACATACGCCGATTTCCCTCATTACGTTCAGGAATAACCAATCCCTGCTCTTCATAATAACGGATCTGCCTTGCGGAAAGGTTCGTTAATTTCATAACTGTCCCAATCGGTAAAACGGCCTGTGAACGCCGGAGCTCTTTTTCCTTCATAACAACCCTCCTCTGAATTACAAGCCTATAATAACAAGCCTAAAATCGTTTGTCAATAACCAATGTTATATTTTATAACATTAACTTTTTAACCTTGATAAAAAGTCTCGTTAACCGCATTTGAAATTGCAATCTTAACGTGTTCGTAAGAAAGCCCCCCTTGAATATAGAGGGCGTAAGGCTCACGCAATGGACCATCACTAGATAATTCTACGGTTGAACCTTCAGTAAAACTTCCCGAAGCCATAATCACTTGATCTTCATAGCCATCCATGTAACTAGGAACCGGATCAACATATGAATTTAAGGCGGAATAGTGCTGAATACATGCACAGAATTTAACCATCGGTTCTGGCTGATGGAAGATTACCGTTTGAACTAAGTCGGTTCTAGGCGCGTCCCAGGCAGGGGAAACTTCGAGTCCCATTTCTGCTAACAAGGCCGCTGTATAAATTGAGCCCTTAATAGCCTGCACAGTTGTATGGGCTGCCATAAAGAAACCTTGGTAAAAGTCACGCATATAACCCCAGGTAGGTCCTTCTCCCTTCCCAACTCCGGGAGCTACTAAGCGTGCAGCCGCCCCTTCAATCAAATCATGGCGTCCAACTAAAAAGGCCCCGCCTTTAACGATTCCAGCCCCTGCATTCTTAAAGAGTGAACCAGCCATTAAATCAGCTCCATAAAAAGTTGGTTCAGTTGTTTCCGAAAACTCACCATAGCAGTTATCGATAAAAATTACTGCCTGTGGGGCGACTTGTTTTACGAACTCAATCATCTCTTTGATTTCAGCAACCACAAAACTATCCCGGGTAGCGTAACCTCTTGAACGTTGAATAGCTACTACCTTGATACTCTTGTCTGCTAACAACTTTTCTTTAGCGGCTTGATAATCCACCTTACCATTGGCTAACAAATCAGTGTAAGCAAAGTTAATCCCGTATTCCTTCATCGTCCCCGGATTATCACCAGCTACCCCAATTACTTCTTGGATTGTATCGTATGGCATTCCGGTTAGGTAATAGAGCGTATCGTTAGGCCGTAAAACACTAAATAGTGCCGTTGCAATCGCATGCGTTCCGGACACTAATTGTGGTCTAACGTAGGCATCTTCGGCCTTAAAATAATCTGCAAAAATTTTTTCTAATTTTTCACGCCCAATATCGTCATACCCATACCCGGTTGAAGAAACCAAGTCTTCTTCCGAAACCTTGTGCTTTCTAAATAACTCTAACACCCGTTGTTGGTTATAAAGTGCCTGTTCATCCATCTCTGCTAACTTAGGCGCAATCTTGGCCTCAACTTTACTGATTTTTGCTTGTAATTCTTGCGGAAATTTTGCCTTCCAATCCATCATTTTATAGTCCACTGCTATACAAAATGTAGAATAACATAGAAAAGCGTGTAGCTTCTTCTACATTATCAGAAAGAATATAGTTTTCCTTTCCTAATTTTATTTACTACCGTCAACACCAGTATTCCCATATCCCAACTTGGGGGTAATGACAGTGACTGACTCTTGTAGCTCAAGGGTGTAGCCCACCCCCATTGATTTTTACAGTAAGGCAAGTAAATTTCTCACGGCATTTTTGTCTCGCTCCATAACTGCCCTGCACTCATAACAAATATACTCGTTATGTTTTGTTTTGTGTTTCTTGTTGCCGTCAAGTCCGACCTTATCTTCACCAGTCTTAACATGACCACAAGCAGAACAGCGCTGGGTACTTGGATAGTAACAGTCCGCTAAGATTAACTCCTTGCCATACCATTCACACTTATATTTTAAAACTTGCTTGAAATAGCAAACATTGACCGGTGTAAGCCTTTAGACGCGATGTGATTCATCTGCATCTGCTTAACTGCTAAATCTTCGATGGCAATGCGGTCATAATAAAGCTAAGACTTGATTCCAACAATAACGCCTATAATCACATAAATCATTAAGGACTTGTTTCATGGTTTCGTTAGGATCCAGTCTAACTTTTTGTACGCGTAGCATTAAACCCACCTCCTGTTACAGAGATGATAACACTTTCTTAATCACAATTTAAAACATAAGTTCTAAAATTTATCAATCCTACATTTTTACTTTCTGATTGATTATAATTCTATTGATTTCTACAATATTCTATATTTTTGGTAACAGTTAAACTACCTCCTCAATCAATTTCATTATTGCTGTTTCTTGCTGTGGATGTTCAATCAAATCAAACCACTTAACATCCATCTTGTTACGAAACCAGGTTAACTGGCGTTTAGCATAGCGTCTTGAGTTACGCTTAATCAACTCAACGGCCCGCTCATAAGAATACTCCCCTTGAAAATAAGGATAAAATTCCTTATAGCCAATCCCTAAAGCTGCAGGCATCTCCAGATTGCCATGCTCATACAAGCTGCGGGCTTCTGCTTCTAACCCGTCAGCTAGCATTAACTCAACCCTGTGATTAATCCGCTCATAGAGGACCGTACGCTCAGTCGTTAACCCTAACACCAACGGTTCAAAACTATTTTGAGCCTCATCTTCTTGACTAGAAAAAAGTTTACCCGTTTTACGATAAACTTCCAAGGCTCGAATTACCCGCCGCACGTTATTAACCGGAATTTTTGCCGCCGCCTTAGCGTCTACCGCAGCTAATTGCTGCCATAAAGCCTGGGTTCCATGAGCTTTAACATACTCCTCCAGTTCAGTTCTAATTTCGGTTTCCTCATAATTATCCTGCCCTAATTGATAACCATCCAAAAGCGCCTGCACATAAAAGCCCGTGCCCCCAACAATTAAAGGTAACTTACCCCGTTGCCAACAATCCGCCATGATTTGCTTGGCTTCTGAAATAAACTCCGCAACCGACCACCTTTCATTGACTTCACGACAATCGATTAAGTGGTGTTTAATTCCTTGCATTTCAGTTGGCTTGATTTTAGCCGTGCCAATATCTAAGCCCTTATATACCTGCATTGAATCTCCCGAAATAACTTCGCCATTAAATTTTTGGGCAATCCTTAAGGACAAGTCAGTTTTTCCAACTGCTGTCGGCCCTACGATAACCACTAGCTTATTTTTTATTTTTATCACTCCCTTAACCGGTTTAATCACTTTTATTATTGTAACATTTTCTTACCGGTGAAACTTTATTATTTTTCGACCTTTAGACTAGCTATTTTCCCTTAAATCATTCATAATAATTAGTGAAGAGTGGTATTTAAGGAGGTCTTTTTGATGAAACTTTTTGGTAAAGGATTTTTAGTAGGCGTTGCAACTACCCTTGGCACCCTAGCCGGTTTAGCATTCGCATTTAAGAAGACTGTGGTTGAACCAATCGAAGAACGCGAAGCAGAATTAGACGAACACCGTCGCCGGGCCTTGCGTAAAAGTCGCTCAGCTCACCAAGGCTAATTGTTTCACAGCCTAAAAAGATGCCCTAACTAACCGAAATACTCGGCTAGCTGGGGCATCTTTTAAGTCTAATACTTAATTTTTATAATTTTGCCTTTTTAATCTTGCCATCCCACTTAGCAAAACCACCGTTTAGGATAACAATCTCTTTAAAGCCTGCCTTGTGTAATTTGGCAGCTGCCCTGATACTAATACTCTTTCCTTGATCGTAGAGGTAAACGGGCATATCCTTGCGCAAACTTCCTTGATATAACTTAAATTGACTAAATGGCATGTTACGCGCCCCTAAAATATGGCTAGCCTTAAAGCTATCTGGTTCCCGTAAATCAATTAACTGCGCCTTCTTCATTCCAGCCTTGAATTCATCTTTTTCAACAATCTTAGCCACTTTCTTTCCTAGCAACCAGGTATAAAGTTGCACTCCTAAAATCCAGGCTAAAATGATTATTAAAATTATATCTAATACGTATAAAACGTTAATTGCACCGACCATTATTTTATCACCGCTTCTTTCTTAAAATATAGCAAAAAAGAGGCTAACTAGCCTCCATTGAAAGTTTTACTTAAAAACCAAAGCTAAAGAGGCTGCACCAATTACCCCAGCTTCATTCCCAAGTTCAGCTAATTTCAACTTGGTTGAAGTCTTAACTGTTGGAAATGCAAATTTTTGGAAGTAATCTTCCACTTGGTTCAATAAGAATTTACCGGCAGCAGACACCCCACCACCAATCACAATGTAGGCTGGGTTAGTGATTGCACCTAAGTTAGCAGCGGCTAAGCCAAGGTAGTAGCAAACTTTGTCAACAACCATTGCGGCTAGGGTATCCTTTTCTTTTGCTAAATCAAAGATAATCTTGGAGCTAATTTCTTCACCATCATCAAGCATCCGCTTCAATTCAGACTTACCTGCAAATTCTTCAGCCATATCGCGAGCTACCCTAACAACACCCGTTGCTGAAGCATAGGTTTCCAAGCAACCTTTGTTACCACAAGTACATAGGTAACCATTAGGTTCAACGTTAATGTGGCCAATTTCACCACCGGCACCCATTCCGTGAATCATTTGACCGTTGGCGATAATTCCACCACCAACCCCTGTTCCTAAGGTCATGAAGACAACGTCATCAGCGTTGTTACCTGCACCCTTCCAACGTTCACCTAAAGCAGCTACGTTAGCATCATTGTCGATTGCAAACTTAATGCCAGTTCCAGCTTCAATCGCAGACTTTACATCTTGCTTCGTCTTCCAATTTAGGTTATAGGCACCAATAACAGTCCCTGCCTTAATATCGACTGTCCCTGGAGTTCCCATTCCAATGCCGATAAATTGTTCTGGCTTCATGTCGTATAAAGCTAGGTGGTGGTTAATTGAATCGATAATATCTGGAACAATGTGGGCTCCGTCATCTAAAATGTTAGTTTCCACACTCCATTTTTGTTGAATTTCACCTGCTGCTGTTAAAATCGCAAACTTAATAGTTGTCCCCCCAAGGTCAACTCCAATCAACTTTTTGTCCATTATCTATTCCTCCATTATTTTAATTTCTCTTGCTCACGCTTTTCTTCAATACGATGTTCTCGGGTTAAAACTAACTTAGCTTGTACAAAAGTTGGTTCATCGATTACTTGAGCCTGCCTCAAATGATCGAGTTCCAAGGCCATTAATTCAATATCCCACATTCTTTTGCCAACGTAAACATAAATTCCAAATTTTTTAAGTAATTGCTGGACATCGTATAGGGTTTTCATAAATGCAACACCTCTTACATTATAAAGGATATTAAATCAGATTAAAACCGCTATAAAGCATTAATCCAAAAACTACGATTAACGCTCCAGCCGCTGTAATCCTTTTTAACTTCGAAACACTTCCAACTTTAGGTACTCCTAGTACATAGGCAATCAAAAAACCACCAAATAGGCCACCTAAATGCCCTGCTAAATCAATGTTACCCAAAAAGCCAAAGGCTATATTCAAAATTACTAGCGCCAAAAACTGGCGAGCCATCAACCGAATATAAACGTTCTCTCTAAAGGCTTCCCCCAACATTAGGTAAGCACCAAACAAACCAAATAAAGCAGTTGAAGCTCCCGCGGAAACACTATTTGGATTGAAGACAAAGCTAGCTATATTCCCACACAAACCACTTACTAAGTAAATTAATAGGTAACGACTAGCACCAAATAAATACTCAATCTGCATTCCAATAAAGTAAAGAGTTACCATGTTGACAACGATATGCGTCAAACCAATATGGATAAAAACCGGAGTAATTAACCGCCACCATTGTCCCATTAAAATATACTCATTTACCTTCGCACCGAATTTGATTAAAACTAAAGGGTTAGTGCTCCCTCCCGCTACAGTCATTAGGATGTAGACCACGATATTTGCAACAATCAAGCTAATCGTAACAAGCGGACGTTTAATTTGCACGTTTATTTTCCTCCAAATTAATCACTTCTTGAACTTGAATATCCGTTGGTTCAACTTCCCACTGAACTTGCGCAAAATAGCGGCTCTTATTAGCTAAAGCGATGGTTTGGCCAGAATAATCCGCCAAATAACGATCAAAAAAGCCCCCACCAAAGCTGAGTCGGTCGCCTGTAGGCGTGTACGCTAATCCCGGAACTACAATTAAATCTATCTGTTCTTTAGCTAGCTGGTGATAGTTGGCCGTCGGTTCCAAAACCCCAAATTTACTTCTTGTAATTTGAATTTCAGGCGTCAATTCCACAAATACCATCTGCCTTTTAGGTAGAGTTTTAGGCACGCATACCCGCTTGCCAGCTTGAAAAGCAGCCATAATCATCGGTTTGGTATCTAACTCTTCAGGCTGACTAAGTGTTAATGCAACCACTTTAGCTTCCTGCCACTTTTTAGTTGCAAACAACTTCAAATACAAAGCCAATTCTTCCTTTTCTTTTTGCCAGGTATCAGCTTGATCTATCAGTCGTTGCCGTTGTTCTTTTCGAAATTCCACTTTGGTCTGCATGCCAAACATCCCTCCCTAAAATAAAAAAGGCTGAGAAAACACCTTTCCCCAGTCCTTTACGCAATTAAATCATCAAAGCTAATCAATGATAGTTATTATTTAGTTTCACGGTGTAATGTAACTTTACGATCGCGTGGGCAGTACTTCTTTAATTCTAAGCGATCTGGGTTGTTACGTTTGTTTTTGCTTGACAGATATGTTTGTTCATGGCATTCTGTGCATTCTAATGTAATGTTTACACGCATGTTTCTAACCTCCAAACTACGTAGCGTATATATTCAAGTAGGCATACTTCTGCCTTCAACGTTTATTATCATATCATCTTTTATATGCCTTTTCCAGTCTTTTTTCTTAAAATGTTAAGGATTTTTCCTTGACACCTTTTTGTTTGATAAATTCCATCTTGTACTAGCTTTCCTAAAACTTTTAAGCTATAATCAAATAAAAATTAAAATAAGGTGTGATTATCATGACTAAAATTCTAATGTTATCTGTTAGACCCGACGAACAAGCTGCCATTAAAGCTTGGCAAGACCGCCATCCTGGCGTAGAAGTTACTACGGCCGCTTGGGAACTAAGAGCTAGCACGGTTGATCAAACAGCCGGCTTTGACGGTCTCGTTATCCAACAACGCTACAATATCGAGGCTGAAGTCTATCCTAAATTAAAAGCTTTAGGTTTCAAACAAATTAGTGCGCGTACCGCTGGCTTCGATGTCTTAGATCTTAATTTAGCTAAGCAAAATAACTTAGTGGTCACTAACGTTCCAGCTTACTCACCACACTCAGTCGCAGAACTCGCCTTAGCTCACACATTACGCTTAACTCGAAATTTGGAACTTTTCGATGACCGCGCAAGCCGCCAAGATTTCCGTTGGGCTGGTCTTCAAGCTAAAGAAATTCATTCACTAACCATCGGAATTATCGGGGCAGGTCGTATTGGGGGCACAGCTGCCCGCCTCTTCCACGCCTTAGGCGCTAAAGTTATCGCTAATGACTTGGTAGAAAACCCTGAATTAAAAGACGTGCTGACTTACCTTCCGTTTGAGGAAGTCTTAAAACAAGCTGACGTTGTTAGCTTGCACGTTGACTTAAACGAAACCACTCATAACCTAATTGATGAACACGCTCTTAGTTTAATGAAACCTACCGCCTTTTTAGTAAATGAATGTCGTGGCCCGGTGGTTGACACCGACGCTTTAATTAACGCCCTTGAAACTAAACAATTAGCCGGGGCCGCTTTAGACACACTAACCGGCGAAGAAAACTTCTTCAACTTCAACCTTGAAGGCCAAGCTCTTCCTAGCCAACAATTGGTCAAACTACGAGCAATGCCTAATGTTGTCATCACCCCACACGTTGGTTTTTACACAAATATTGCAGTTCAAAATATGGTTGATATTAGCCTTGATTCTGCCCTGGCTGTCCTTGAAGGCCAAAAACCCACCACACAAGTTAATTAATTTTCAGCTAAAAATGCACGGCCCAAAACCAATGAGCCGTGCATTTTTTATACTTATTTCGCTTTGTTAGTAACTACCATTAGATTTTCTAGTTACCGTCATTACTACTGTCCGTAAAACCTTCCGTTGTAATTACATCCTTCCAGAATGCTTCGTAGGTTTGCTTAGCAACAGACGCAACAACCGAACTGCTACTTGAAGTCCCCATTCCTGGGAAAACAACTGCCATCGCTACTTTAGCATCTTTAGACGGGCCGTACATAATCAAACTATTAGTAATGGTTTCTGCTGTTCCGTGGAAAGTTTGGGCCGTCCCAGACTTAGCGGAAACTTCAGGTTTCAAACTAGCGTAGGCACTCCCTGTTCTAAGTGACATTGATCCGTGTACCACTTGGTAGAAACCATTTTGAACAACGTTCCACTCTGCCCCAGAGGCCGAATAAACATTCAACACGTTAGGCTGGGCCTGGTAAACCGTCCGCCCTAATGACCCGTCCGCGTTACTCTCACGAATCGCCTCTAAGACGTGGGGTTGTAAGCGGTAGCCGCCGTTGGCTATCATCGAAACATACTGAGCTAATTGAATAGTCGTATAAGAATCGTAGTTCCCAAAGGACAAGTCTAACGCCTTACCTATGTTAGCCTGACTAGAAGCACCTGCGTATCCCAGCCCTTCACCTGGAATATCTATTCCCGTTTTAACCCCAAGACCAAACTGATTAAAGTTTTGCCGGAGCTTATCAAAAATCGACGAGGACATTGACAAAGCCCCACCTGGTACATACTTATAACCAGCTTCCAACATTGTCAGTTTCATCATATACGAGTTAGACGAAACTTCTAGAGCTTGAGCAGCGGTCAGCGACATACCGGAACCACCCGTTTTATTAAACCAAGATGTTTTAGGCGCAGTCCCCTTTAACTTAATCGGTTCATCGTAGAGGGTATTATTAGTAGGGGTAATTACTCCCGAAGTCAACCCCCCCATTACTTGGGCCCCCTTGACAACGGACCCCATAACAAAACTTTGGTTAATCGTCCCTAAGGCATTGGAGGTCACCTTCCCGGTGGATAAGTCGCGACTAACCCCTGCTAGAGCATAAATTCCACCTGTATTAGGATTAATGACGACCACATAGGCACCAGGCGCATACGGATTGCTACCCTTAATCCCATTGAAGCCATCCTCTAGATACTTTTGCACTTCATTTTGGAACTTTTCATTAATGGTTAAAACAACGTTATCGCCCTTTTTACCACCATACTTGGTAGTTTCCTTCAAGATTTTTCCATTTTGGGTTTCCACGTCAATTGTCTTTCTCGTTCCCTTTAAAATGTCTTCATAGCGAGATTCAAGGTAACTAGAACCGACACTATCATTTCGTGAATAACCCTTGGCTAGTAACTGGTTGATTGAATCATCCGGTAAACCGGTTTTTTCATTAGTTACCGTCCCGATAATACTTTTAACGGAAGTCCCATTAGGATAATCCCGGCGCCAGCTAGTACCGATTTTGACTCCGGCCATTTCCGACAGGTGTTCGCCAACTTCAGCCATTTCTTTGTCAGTAACACCCTCTGTTTTTAAATAAACGGTTGACAAGGCATAAGCCCCACTCATCTTACTATATAAAAGGGCGATTTCCTTTTGATTTGGACTTAAACTACCATACAACTTATTTTTCTTAACGTAATCCAACTGGGCCTTATATAGTGCTGACGGCGTCATCTTAGCCGCCCCAGGAATATGTTTATTGACACTTTTTTCATGTTGGGCTAAATAAAAATCAGCTTTATTAGTTGCCGTTAGATTTTTAGTTGGGACGCTAATAAAAGCGGCTAAATCCTTAGCAACTGCATACATTTCTTTATTAGTAACGTTTAGTGGCTTAGTGTAGGTGATTGCGCGCGCAGACTTATTACTTACTAAAACTTTACCGGTTGAATCATAAATTTGCCCCCGCTGAACGTTTTGAGTCTCAGTTTCCGTTTCACTGCTCGATACCTCGGATTCAAACATTGTTCCATGTAAAATTTGCAAATAAGCTAACTGGCCAATTAAAGCCGCAAATAAAAGAAACACAATTAAAAATAGGAAGTTTAACCTAAACGGAATTACCGACTTTTTTTGCTTGCGTTTATTATTGGTTTTTCTAACCTTTCTAAAAAATTCCAAAATAATTGCTCCTATCCTTTGCTAAGAGACTGTCATGCTTCTCTCAATTCGATTTTAACTAACAATTATCGTACCACAAAAATGGCTTGTACGGGGGTAAAGATTATTCTAAAAAAGCTTATATTTAAATTAATTTAGCCCTTCCTGCTATTTCAATCTATGTAAACTAGCTAGCACATATGCTATAGTTAGTAACTAAGGACTTATTATTTTGAGGTGTTGATTATGCAAAAGGTTCGTTCTTATTTCAAGGAACACTACCCCCTCTTACTTAGTTTTTGGGGACCGCTTTTATTAATGTTAGGCTACTTCATCTTCCGTAAGATGTATCCTTTCGGAACTAGTAGCATTTTAACAGTCGATATGGGCCAGCAATACGTTGATTTCTTTCAATTCTTTAGGAGGACCCTCCTAACTGACTCTAGCAATTTTTTTTATAGCTTCTCTAAAGCCATCGGCGGCGAGATGTTAGGCGAATGGGCTTACTACCTTTGCAGTCCGTTCAACCTGCTAATCTTACTTTTTCCAGGCAAAAGTATCATGGCCGGGATTATCGTTATCACACTGTGCAAGTACGCCTGTGCCGGTTATTGCTTTGGCCGCTTGTTACTCAAAAGAAAGATTCAAACCGGAATTTTAGTACCAACTTTTTCCACCGCTTACGCTTTTATGGGCTGGGCAGTCGCTAACCAACTCAACCTCCTATGGCTCGACGTCCTTGTCTTCTTACCCTTAATCATTTTAGGACTCTTAGATTTAATGGACACCAACCGGGGTTATGCTTACACCTTTTGGTTAGCCGCCTTATTATTTATTAACTATTACATGGCTTACATGGTCTGCTTGTTTTTAATCCTCTTTTTTGCTTGGTATGCACTTACTTCATTTACCGACGTTAAAAAACTTGGCAAACAAGTTGGACTGTTTGTGCACCGCTCACTCTTAGCCGCCGGCCTGGCCGCCTTCTTGCTCATCCCAACTTTTATTTCGTTAAAGGCAAGTAAGGGCCAATATACGACACAAACGATTCATTTTAAATGGGAGTATTTCCCACCAAAAATGTTAACCAAGTTAGTCTTGGGTGCCTTTGACTTTAAGCAAATGCCATCTGGTTATCCTAATATTTTCGTAGGTAGTTTGGTCTTATTTGCTTTTTTGCTCTTTTTCTTTAACCGCCGGTTTAAACTTAGCAGTCGCCTAGCCGCCCTGGCTCTCACTGGCTTTTTACTTGTTTCTATGTGCTTTGAACCACTAGATTTAATGTGGCATGGTTTTCAATTTCCGGTTTGGTACCCCTACCGCTTCTCTTTTTTACTATCGTTTTGGATAGTATTTTTAGCAGCTCAAGCCTTTAATAGCCCAACAGCCAGTCCAAAGTGGTGGCAAATTTGGGGCTGCTTTTTCATAGAGGCTGGCATTTTAGGTTACAGTTATACCGTTATGAAAAAGGTCTCTTACCTTAATCGAACTGTCTTAATTTTTTCCGCCCTATTTGCAGTGGCAACCCTACTCTTGTTGTCTATTAAACCGACTAAAACTAAAAACTTACGCAACCTTTGTTTATACCTCCTTGTTTTAGGAGAATTAGTTGCTAACGTTTGTTTTTCCTTAAATAATATCAGTTACCTTACCGCTAAAGAGTATAGTAATCCTAGCCAAGCCCTGACCCAAGACGCCCAATCCGTGCATAAACTTGACAACAGTTTTTACCGCACGGGTCAGACTTATAGTCGGACTCGAAATGATGGTCTAGCCCTTAACTTCAACAGCGGTAGTTACTTTAGTTCTGCTCTGGAAAAAGCGATTCCTGACTTTTATGGCCAAATTGGTAATCCTGATGGCGATAATTACGTCAGTTACTCAAACGGAACTTTAATTTCAGATAGTCTCTTAGATATGAAGTACTTCTTCAATCAAAAGGACAGTTCCGAACTTGAGCATAAAAGTGCCGATTTGAACTTAGCTGCCCTAACAGAAAAGCAGGACTTAAATCTCTATCGGTTGGTAAAAGACAATGTTTATAGTCGGATTTATCAAAACCCTTATGCCAGTGGGATTGGCTATTTAGCCGGTCCTAGTCTTAAAAGCCTACCTAGTCTGTATGATGATCCGGTTACCTACCAAACAAACTGGCTTAATGCTGTTACTAACACTTGGCCTACTACTAAGTACTTCACCGCTAAAAACTTTAATGAAGTTGTCTTCCAAAATACTAGCCAAACCATCAACCTAACCGGGGCAACTTTAAAGCGAAAAAAAGCCAACGCGGATGCCCAGGTTATTTTTAAGTTTGTACCTCAAACTAATAATTCATACTACCTAACTTTAGGAACTGGTCTCAACGGTGACAACGTTTCATTGTTCATTGGTAATCGGCCCCTTAGCTATTACAGCACCTTCCGCCACACTACGATTGTCAATATTGCCAACCACGCTAAGGGTCAAGAGATTGTTATTACTGCTCGCTTTAAAAAGCAAACCCTAAGCCTAAACAACTTTGTTCTTTACGAGCTAAACAATCCATTGGTTATCTCTAAATTAAAGCAGGTTCAAGCCCATTCCTGGCAGCTGAAACAATTTAACAACAGGAAGTTAAGCGGAACTATCACCGTGCCTAACAAAAATCAACTCTTCACCACTACTATTCCTTACAGCCAAGGTTGGCAAGCAAAAGTAGATGGAAAAGCTGTTAAAACTTTTAAGGTTCAAGACATCTTCCTGGCCCTAAATCTTCCTAAAGGTAAACATACCGTTAGCTTAAGTTACTGGCCCCCTTACTTTAACCTCGGGCTGGCATTAAGTATCTTAAGTCTAATTCTAATATTTATCCCTACCTTACTAAAAAGGTTCCTCAAACAAAACTAAAGAAGCTCTCCTCAGCTAGTTCTACTAGCGAGGAGAGCTTCTTTATTAATATTCCATCAAGGTTAACACGTCATAACCCTTCAACCTATCGCGGCCATTTAGTTGCTTTAATTCAATTAAGAATGCACACCCAACGACTGTCCCACCTAATTGTTCAACTAAATCAATCGTTGCTCCAATTGTTCCCCCAGTTGCCAATAGGTCATCTGTAATTAATACCCTTTGACCAGGTTTAACAGCATCTTTGTGCAAATATAAAGCAGAAGTTCCGTATTCTAAAGTATATTCGGCTTTAACCGTTTCCCGAGGAAGTTTTCCCTTCTTACGTGCAGGGGCAAAACCTACCCCGAGCTCATAAGCAACCGGGCAACCAACAATAAAGCCCCGTGCTTCCGGCCCAACAATCATGTCAACATTTTTATCCTTTGCAAATTGAACAATGCGATCAGTTGCTTGGCGATAAGCTTCACCATCTGCCATTAATGGAGATAAATCCCGAAAAATAATGCCCTTTTCAGGGTAATCTGGAATACTTGCAACATAATTATTTAAGTCTACTGCCATTAACTTTTTTCTCCTTTAAATATCCAAGCTTAATGCTTCAAAAATTTAGTCAAATATTGCGTTAAACTCGTAGAATTACTGAAAAGCAGGGTCGATTCCGCCTGCATTCTCAACTTGCGTGCTTGGTAACACTTAGCATTTTCTAACGCTTGTGCTTTAACATCCGGCACGTAATTCATCAATCCATTTTCTATTTTAACAAATCCTAATTCAAAAAACACCTGTAAGATGAAAATCAACAGCTCCCTGCGAATTTTTAGGTAGTTGGCTAACTCATCTAACCGTTGATAAATTGCTACGTTTTTATGACTAGCACTAAAGCGGTAAACAAGGGCAAACTGCTCTCGCGTTGGTAGTCCTAGTAGATAAGCATTATCTTGTTGATAAAACAGCAAGTAAAGCTTAGCAAACTCTAGTCTAGGCAACAAGGCTTCTAACTGGGTTAACGACTGCGGACAATCTACTAAATATAGCTCCTGGGCTTGGTAGGCATCATCAATTTCAGCAGCCAGTAGCGCGTTAGCCCCACTAGGTAAGAGTGGCGTCACCTTTTCTTTTAACTTAGCATCAAAGAAGATGTAACTAGCAACCTTAGTAAATAAAGACTTGCGTAGCTTGTTAGTTCTTTGATCAATAATTACCCCCTGACTCTTGTCTTGGTCAAGTTCTAAATCCTTAATCATGATTTGAAGTGAGACTTGGTTGCGCCACTTATTTTCGCTTAGTGTACCAACGAAGCGCAAAGCCTCACTATGCGCCACGATTGTAGTTACAGCTTGGTTACCCAAACTAAAAGCCACCCCGCTGATGCTTGGGCCTGCTCCACTCCCGCTTAATTCTAAGCGCAAATGATTATTTTCCTTACCAATCGCCTTAGCTGCAAGCGAATCATAACCTGTAATTAAAAAGAGTGGTTCCTCATTTTCAGTTCCAAACGGAGCCAGGGATTGCAACTGTTGGTAAAATGTCGGGGTAATTTGTTCCAACTTTAGTTCAGCATCAATATGCAAGGGCTGCTTGGCTTGGGCCGTCAATCCTTGAGTCTTAGCCTCAGCATTTAACTGAACTTGCAATTTAGGTAAACTAGCTTCAGCTATCGTTAGACCACAGGCCATCTCATGCCCACCAAATTTATCTAACAAATCACGTTGGTGGTCTAAAGCTGCAAATAAATCAAAGCCAGCCACTGAACGGCCAGAACCTTTAGCCAGTCCAGCTTCATTAACACTTAAGACTAAACTTGGTTTACCCGTCTCTTCTACCAACCGACTCGCAACGATTCCCAACACACCTTCGTGCCACCCGCGCTCATAAACTAGGTTTATGGCATTAGTGTCGTTAGCTGCTACCTTAGCCAGTGCTTGCGCGGTAATCTGTTCCACTAGCTCTTGGCGTTGCTGGTTATAAGCTTGGCAACTAGCTGCCAGTTGGTTAGCGGCAGTTAGCTCTTCAGTTGTCAGAAGTTCCACTCCTAATTTAGCCTGCGCAATCCGTCCTAATGAATTCAAACGGGGCGCCAACTGAAAAGCTATTGTTTGTTCGGTTAGCTCTTCTGGATTTAATTGTGCCAACTCATAAAGCGACTTTAAACCTAGACGTGGATTAGTTCTTAAAACTTCTAAGCCATACCTAACTAATAAGCGATTTTCCTTAACCAAAGGAACTAAATCAGCCACTGTTCCTAGCGCAACCAAGTCAAGCATATCACTAGGAACCTCGTCTAACAGAGCAGTTGCAACCTTAAAAGCTACTCCCACTCCAGCTAACCCACCAAACGGGTAATTACCTTTAGGGTGCCTTGGGTGGACAAGCGCATAGGCTGCGGGTAAAGTTGGTGGCAATTCATGGTGATCAGTTACTACCACATCAACGCCCTGGCTATTGGCATAATCAATCGCCTCATGACCAGCGACCCCATTATCAACGGTCACAATGAGCTGGGCCCCCGCTTCTATTAAACGCTGATAGGCAGCTTTATTAGGACCGTATCCATCCTTAAATCTATCAGGCACATAGTAGCTTACATCTGCACCTAATTGTTCTAAAGTAGAGTACATTACAGCCGTAGCGGTTATTCCATCAACATCGTAATCTCCATAAACGACTATCTTTTCTCCAGCAAACGCCGCCGTTTGGATTCGTTCGACTGCCTTATCAATATCATAAAGCAAAAACGCATCATTTAACTCAGAATCGCTAGGATGGATAAAATTTTCAATCGCGGTAGCAGTTTGATAGCCGCGCCGATATAAAATCTGAACTAAAGTTGCATCTAGTTTTGTTTCAGCGGCCAACTTAGCTATCACATTTTTATCAAGCTCTGCTTCTATTTGCCATTCATATTTGGAAGTTAACAACCTATCACCCAACCTATTTCTTATTAAAAATTCCACCAGCTAAATAGTCACCTAAAGTAGGAAAGGCATTATATAGGTGACTAGCTATTTCCATACTATACGGTAGATTCACTTCACGCTTATTGGTACCGATTGTCCTAATAACCTTCTTAGCCACCATTTCCGGTTGCAATACAATTTTATCTATACTCTTAAGATAGTTACCGGTTTTATCGGCTTTCTCAAAAAATGCCGTTGCAATTGGCCCCGGGTTAACTGTCGTTACCATAATTCCCAGTGGTTTTAACTCCAGGCGAAGCGCATTGGAAAAACCTAAGACGGCAAATTTAGTAGCTGAATAAATAGTTGATTTAGGAGTTGCTATCTTGCCAGCCATGGATGCGATGTTAATAATCGCCCCCCGGTGTCTCTTAGCCATCCTAAGCGCAGTATATTTACTCAAATAAATTAAACCTAAAACATTAACCCGAAACATTGATTCAATCGTCTGTTCATCAATTTGCAGTAAGTTTTCCATTAAACCAAAGCCAGCATTGTTAATCAAAACATCAATCGGACCAACATTGGTCTCAACCTCTGCTAAAACTCTCTCAATTTGATTTGGGTCTGAAACATCTAAGGTATATGCAAATGCCAATCTCCCCGAAATCTGCCGACAATTAGCTACCACCTCTTGCAACTTATCTAGTCTCCGGGCACAGGCCACCACAATTGCGCCCTTACTAGCTGCTTGATAGGCTAACTGTTCACCTAAGCCCCCGGAAGCCCCAGTAATTACTACTACCCTATTGCGGAGATTTTTTAACTCTTTATATCCAGCCATAATTCCACCTTCTTTACTTAACTTTTGGGAAACGGTACCTCAATCACATCGAAATCCTTGACAACTCTACTGTTAGCAAAGACGCTCTTTGCTTCTTGTTCTAATTGCTTAACAAGTGGGCCAACATACCGGGCAGAAATATGGGTTAATAGCAACTGTTTTACCCCTGCATTTTTGGCCACCTTGGCTGCCTGCAAAGAGGTTGAATGATAATAACTGCGGGCTAACTTTCCTTCACCCTTGCCAAAAGTACTCTCATGTACTAATACGTCTGCATCCTGGGCTAACTCACTGATACTTGCCGTTTGTCTGGTATCACCTAAAATGGTCACAATGCGGCCTTTTTTATCAGGACCAAGGTAATCTTTCCCATCCACGATTCGTCCATCATCAAGGGTGACAATCTGGCCAGCCTTCAACTGACCGTAAAGTGGGCCAGCCGGAATATTTGCTGCTTGTAACTTAGCAACCAGTAATTCACCCGGGTAATCCTTTTCCACAATCCGGTAACCCACGCTAGTAATCCGATGTTCCAGGTACTTAAAGGAAACGACAAACCTATCGTCTTCGTATAATACCCCTTCTTTGTCAAGTTCAACAAAGTTGATTTTATAAGATAATTTAGATTGTGAGATTTTCAAAGCACAATTAACAAATTCCTTAATGCCACGCGGACCATAGATTGTCAATGGCTCCATTTGGTCTCCACCTTGAAAAGAACGACTACTCAAAAAGCCTGGCAACCCAAAAACATGATCTCCATGTAAGTGGGTTATGAAAATCTTATCAATCTTCCGAGGCCGGATGTTAGTCCGTAAGATTTGGTGCTGGGTTCCTTCACCACAGTCAAATAACCAAATTGAGTTCCGTTCTTCTAATAATTTTAGCGCAATGCCTGTAACATTACGAAATTTAGCAGGCGATCCTGCCCCTGTTCCTAAAAATTCAAGTTCCATTGTCTAATTCCTATTCTAATTTACGCAAAGTAAATAATTCTTTATACGCTCAAGAGCGCAAACTATATCAATTTTATTCTAACATTTTTTCTCAATTAAGATAAAGGGCTTTTTACTTTTCCAAGTAAAAAGTCGTAGTTATAAAGAAAGTTGTCCTTCTTTATAACTACGACTTAACAATCGTGCTAGTAAGCTTTAATTAGTTTACAGCCACCTTGCTTTGGTCAAGCGCTACAGCTGCTTTTTGTGAAACCAAACCCAATTGTTCACTAGTGGCCTTTAAGCTAAGTTGCTCTTGCTTATTCAACTGACTGATTTGATCTTGATAGCTTGTTACTTCTTGGTTCAAATCTGTTACTTCAGCTTGCAATTCAGCAAGCTTTGACTTAGCATCAGCCTTTGACTTAGCATCTACTTCATTAGTTGCCTTAGCTGTCATCGCCTTTAAAGCTTTAGTCTTATTAGTTAGTTCTTTCACTTTAGCTTGTAAACGTTTTTGTAAAATAGCCACATTTTCACTATCATTATTGGTTGTAGTTGTTTGCAAAAAGTCAGCAGCTACAGCCTTCTTGCCTAGAGTACCGAATGTTATTAATCCAAATCCTAAAAAACAACAGATAATAGTCTTTGTTATTTTCATAATTATGTACGATGTCCTTTTCTTAATTTGTATCTATTTTCACATTAGCGATTAGAATCGTCAAGAACTATTTTAACTCTTATCCTTAATAAAGTAAATTCTTTTTTCGACAATCCCTCAATTAATTTAAGCAAAAATAGCTAAACTTTAGACTTTATTTTTCCCTAATTTTTATGGTATTTTTTAATAATAGGTATTTTAATTGAAATTAACTTGAGTATTTAGAAAGAAGTGATGACATGTCGCCGCACTATCACTTTATCATTAACCCTGTTGCGGGAAGTGGACATGCTAAAATAGTTTGGCCAAAACTTAGACAGATTTTACAGACACGCAATATTTCTTACAGCTTTGATGAAAGTCGTTATCCCGGCCACACCGAAAAACTTTGTCGCCAATACGCCCTTAACCATCCCCAAGCTGTAATTGTTCTTTTAGGTGGAGACGGAACTTTACATGAAGCTGTCAACGGATTACATAAAGAAACCAAGGTTAGTGCAACCTTAGCCTATATTCCCTGTGGCTCTGGTAACGACTTTGCTAGGGGACTTTCCATTCCAGCCGATCCAGTTAAAGCTTTGGATAAAATCTTGGCGGCTAAAGCTCCGCGCCTGGTCGATATCGGGCATTACACAGAAAAATTCCGCAATGAATCAGCCTTTTTTACCAATAACATTGGCATTGGCTTTGACGCCCAGATTGTATACTTGACCAACCATTCTCCCCTTAAGAAATGGTTAAACAAATACCACCTTGGCTTTCTTTCCTATGCCGCCCTCTTTTTTAAGGCCTTAAAAAAGCAGCCCACCTTCAAATTAGAGGTAACCAGTCCCAAAGGGCACCAAGTTTTTGAACAAGCCTTTTTATGTACCACCACTAACCACCCTTATTTTGGTGGCGGGGTTAATTTAATGCCCACGGCCAAAATAAATGACGGTAAATTAGACTTGGTTGTTATCGAAAAAAAACGAACTTGGCCTTTTTTAAGATTATTTTTATTAATGATTTTACCCGGCCATTTCCATATCTTTTCACGCCGAGTCCACCACCTCCAGGCTCCCAAGCTTAAGTTAGCCGTCTCTTCAGCCGAGTACGGTCAAGCCGATGGGGAAGAGATGGGGACTGAGCCATTTGAAATTAGCTTTTCCATCAACCAACAAGCTTTCTTATACTAATGTAAATAACGACCGCCTGAAAACACATCTAGCGATATGCTTTCAAGCGGTCGTTATTAATTTATTACTTTAAAATCTTTCGCGCCACATAGTTAGCGTAATATGGCTGTCCCTTAACATTAGGGTGAACCTGATCATTATAGAACCATTCAGAGTGATTACGACTGTAATTATACCAATCTATGATTGTTAAGTTATGGTATTTTTTAGTAGCCTTAGTCAAAGCATTGTTTACCGTATTTTGCCAACTCTTAGTTGGAACGTAGACGTTAACCCAGTAAACCTGCCGGTCACCTAAAATAGCCATAATCTCTGCTAACTGGTTATCGTTAAAAGAACCATTTGTCCCTTCAACTAATAGGACTACGTTGGCTAACTTACCATTAGCGGCTAATGATTTCAAAACAGGAATTGTATCGTAGACTTGCCGCCCCACCTTACCGTCCACATACATTTGGGGGAAGATTTCCGTTAGCTTAGCCGAAGTATCGGCCAAAACAGAATCACCAACCGCAGTAATTTGTAACGTTTGCGCTTTAGCCAACTGTTGCTTGGTTAAGCCCGTGGTCAGCTGGAAGTCCTTAGGAGACTGAGAAGTAGCAGCCTCATTAATATTTTTAGAGTCTTTAGTAGCTTTTTTAGTAGTTCCTATCTGCTTATTTTTTTGGGCTGCCTGCTTAGTGTTTTTAGCAATGGTTTCTTGGAGTTGTTTACTCTGCTCAGAGCCAGGATCTTTAGCCGGTAAAAACATTCCCACCACTGCCGTCACGATTACGATAACTGGCACTACCAACAGCCATTTTTCTTGAGACTGTTTGCGAAGCAAACCATTTAAATCAACCCCCAAGCGCCGGTAATTATAGCGCTGTAGCGGCCTTTCTATGTAGCGATAAGATAAAGCACTAATCACTACAATCAACAAAATTTCAATCAGCGCATGGATAAGGGGATGGTTACCGACTGCAATCTTACTTTCGTAAAAAATCATTACCGGATATTGGTAGAGGTAAATTCCGTAAGAACGTTTTCCCAACCAAGTAAAGACCTTATTAGTAAACAAGCGGTTCATATCCGCCCCTGGATGAGCTACGGTTGCAATAAAAATCATCGCAACTAAAGAAAATAAAAACATTCCGCCCCTATAAATCGTAGCGCTTTGTGAATCCATCTTGAAAAAACAAGTTAGAATAATTGCTAAACTAATCAAGCCTACCACGTCAACCATCAAACTTAAGCGGCGATCAAGCTGCCGTTTTAAGGCGGTGCTTGGCCAGATAAAGGCTAAACTAGCCCCTAATAAAATAGAAAAAGTCCGAGTATCGGTTCCGTAGTAAAGCCGTGATGGGTCAATTCCATCATGGTAGATAAACGCCATAGCCAAGGCAGATACCCCAGCTAAAACAAATAGGATATCAAAAATCTTAACCCTCTTTTTAATAAAGGTTAAGGCTAGAATAATTAATAGCGGCCACAAAAAGTAAAACTGACCTTCAATCGATAAGGACCACAGGTGCGTAAATGGTGATTCGCCCCCAAACTTGTCAAAGTATGACTCGTGGTGAGCAATTTGAAACCAATTATAAACATAAAGAAAGTTACTAATCACTATCCCCTTAAGGTTAGTTAATAAATTTCGTTGAAAAACCGTGATGTAAGCCGCAGTCGTTAGCACCATCGTTACTAAAGCAGGATATAAGCGCCTTATTCTGCGGAGATAAAACGCCTTAACATCAATTTTGCCGTATTCATCCCACTCTTGTAAAAGTAGGTCAGTTATTAGGTAACCTGACACTACAAAAAAGATAGGCACCCCTAAGAAGCCACCTGGCATCGTAGCTGGCAAGATATGATAACAAATGACTCCGATTACCGCTAAAGTTCTAATTCCATCGAAACCCGTGATGTAACGGCTGTGCTTTAACCTTCTATTCATACTTTACGTGTTTGTGTAAAACACCTTCCCCCCTCTTATCAGGAATGACTCCCATTCATTATACTCATAAACTTCAACTTGGTTCAATAGCCTAACTAGAGTTAGGACCACTTTTATTCTATAATTATTTCCAAAGGAAAGGAGCTGTTGCATTTGTTAGTCAAAGATTTTTTAACTGCCACTAAAGGCATCGATTACTCACGGGAATTGTTTTGGCAAGCTCCGACCAAGCAACTGATTCCGTTGGCAGAAATTATTGTTAACTCTGATAGCGTCTTACTTATAGCAGATGCCACCCTCCAGCTTCCTGCCTTAACACTACTGTCGGTTCATAATGACTTAGTCCAAATCTCCCAATCTCTACCTATACTTTTAAGAACCGCGACTAAGCCCAAGCTGCATTTTTACGGTTACCATCTCCAAAATAACCAACTAATCATTCGCTAATTGCGGTTGTCGCTTTGATTAGGGCTAGTGTTAAGTTTTCCTTTTCCATCTAAAGTGTGTTTATCCAAAATATACTCTGTAATCAAGCTAACAATCTGCTTATTTTGTGGCAAACTAGAATGTTGCGCATCCACTCCAGTTACAGTTATCTCCGTAAAAGACTTGACCTGGTTTTGGTAAACATATTTACCAGCCTCCACACTATCTAGTGGAACCAAGCCATCAGATTCATAATTCTGAGTTCCGGCGACTGAATAAACAATTAAATTACTAGGTAGATTCACTTTATTTTTGATAAAACTAGCTAACATTTGTGTTTTGTTGGCTGTTGATTTTTCAGCGAAGTTAAACGGTGACCCAATCGTCATCAACTTTTTTATTTGAGCATCGTCTTCATTAAAATACTTTTCTAAAAAGGCCGTGTAAACTAAGCCACCATTAGAATGACCGATTCCCTTAAAATTATTGAAATCATACCTGTTAGTCAAAGCCGTAAACGCCTTATTAAACATCTTAGCTTGTTTTAAAATATTGTCATAGCCATCATGGTTATTTTCAAAGCCGACCACAATGAATGGCTCGTTATCTTTAGGGTTAATCTTACCTTGATAGGTAATTTTACCGCTATTCCAAACCTTGACCTTAAGTAGACTGTGCTTCTTAAAACTTTGCTTATTTATCAGTGAAACTAAACTATCAAAGCGATTTTCGGTAGCCGAACTGCCTGGAATCATGATAATCGGTGACAATTTTGAATTATGCCACTTAGTCAAATTAGCGACATTATCCTTAGTCCAAAAATAGGCAGGCCAGGCTAAGGCTAGAATTAATAAAAGTGAAAATAGTAAACTGGCAATATTCTTACGTCTCCGCACGTTAAATCCCCCCAGTCAATTTACAACTAACGGCATCTGCTACTTTTACAAACGGGATGTAAAGTAACACATCTATCCCCAAAAGTACTATTCCTAAAACTAGACTACTGATGCTGGCATTAGTCCCAATATAAGCCACCAGCACCCCAGGAGTCCCCACAGGAACAGGGTAGGTTAAAACTGTAATCAGCTGCCATTTGATGGCTAAACTAGCAATCAGCATGTTAAAACAAGGAGCTAGCACAAAAGGAAGCAGGTACAAGGGATTAAATAGCAGGGGCAAGCCAATCATTAACGGGCTATTAACGTTAAAGAAGACCGGCAAAAATGACCAGCGACTTACCCGCAAAGCCCGGTGACTATTGCTAACAAGACTAATTGCAATTAGGAGTGCTAAGGTGGCCCCAACTCCTCCAAACATTCCAAAGGACTGATATAAGGTTGTCACCGTGTATTTATAGGGAACATTGACTGCTGAACCATGACTTAAAGCATAGTTTAAATTATCCAAATACTTCTGATCACCATAAACAGTCCCGATGGTATTATAGGGCCCACTTAAACCTAACCAGTTTAAAAGGTTACTAATGATTCCTAACCCAACTACCGTCCCCACCCGGTCTTGATTATCAGCAAATGCTTCCATGCCCGCAAAAAAATTGGTAACTGCATCTTGGCCGCTAAAAAAGGCCAGCGCCAAATTAAATAATAGGCATAATAATAAGGCTAGCGTAATTACTGGTAAGGCTGCAAATGCACGAGCCAAGACGTCATCAGTCCGCTCAACTTGTCTAGCAGTTTTTTTACCTAATAAGTTAAATAAGTTGCCAACTAAACAACCTACTAGTAAGCCCAATAATAATCCTGGCGTCCCCAAGAGGGCCCAGTTAAAATTTAAGCGCCCAGTTCCATCAAGGGGCCTTATTACCAAAATCAAAAAACAAACCAGGCCGGTCAACCCCGCCATTGCTCCATCCTTATGCAGGTATTTGGCCTGATAATTAGCAACTTGGTAGGCCGCTAACAAGGCACTAATTCCTAGCGTAAAAAAACTTAAATTCGTAAAAAAGTAATAAATTTTCTCAAACGCCGGCACCTTATCACTCAACTGAAAAATACTATTCAAAAAACCTGTTTGGGAAAACACACTCTGCGCTAAAATTTGCATAAAACTTCCCAAAAGAACGAATGGAAAAATCATTACTAACGTACGACGGACAGCTTTTATTGTTGGTTGTTCCTTTTTTTGCGCCATCCAAGCTACCAATTTTGTTACCATAGCTACACCCTACTACATCAAATACAAGCTACTGAATAAATTATGTCCTAACTCGTAACAACATAGTCTTTCCTTTCTCAATTTAATTGCCAAAAAAGCCAACCAAGAAACCTTGGCTAGCTTCATTAATTTAATAATCCCCTTGCAGATTTTGCCATTTTTGGCTATAGAAATAATCATTAATCCGATAACTTGGTGCAGGTTGCTTTTTAGTCAAGAAGGGCTTAACAGCTTGATCTAATTTCAACCAACCACGCCACCCCAAGTGAATCGTATCTTGCATAAAGTATTTTTCGCCCCCATCTTTAGACAAGTCAACAATATTGTTAAAACCTTGACTTTGAAGTTGGTACTTAATTTTATTATCAAATTGGGCTAACATCTTTAAAGATAAGCCCGTATACTGAGACCATTGTCTATTGACAGGGGGAATGACAAACAATACGTCCGTTTTATCTAAGGCAAACTGATTTAAAACTAATTCAAAATCACTATACTCAGGGGAGGCTAAGTAGTTAAACTTAGCTTGTCTGCCCTTTAGCTGCCGATAATTATCCTTGAGCCGCTTATTCCAAAATCTATCACTGATGCGGAAAGGATTGTTGCCTGTCTTCTTTTCACCAATTTCCATCGCCAGTTTATCTAAGTGTTCAACAGAATACTCAGCCGGTAATTGTTTAGCCGCCTTGGCTAGTTTTTGGGTCCGCAAATTCATATGCAAACTGGAGAACAATTCGTCTTCCCTACTTAACTCATTATACTTTAGCTTAACATATGTCAGCTGACCTTTACTCAAAGCTTGCCCTTGAGCAATTGTATCCACGGCATGTGCGATTCTTTCATCCGAGTGAACAGATGGCATCATCAATAAGCGTTTAGCTGCGTGCCTATTCATCACAGTTGGCTTAGCTGTTTTCAACCAGGTAACTGCTTGCAAGTTTGAATAGTAATAAGAAAAGGCATTCTTATCAATTCCCTGTTTTGTAAACCATTGGGGGGAAATGACAAAGACAACTTTTTTATGGCTAATTTCTGAGTTAATTCCTTGCATTGCAAAAAAATGAGATAGGGACTGAGAACCTGCCGCTCCTAACAAGAATGGCCGGTAAGGGCGCTTATATTTAGCCGCTAGAACTGCAGGATGGAAGGGATCCATCCGTGACAATTCAGATGAGCCCATAAAGGCAACGTAATTCTCAGACAAAGCCGCCTGTTTAATTGCATTCCCCTTGAAAATATTAGCACTTTGAGAAATTGCTGCTCCAGGCAAGACTTCTTGATTCACTTTTAACTTATAGGGAGTTACCATGAAAAGCAATAACGCCACGATAGCAATTACTGCTGGTCCTAAGATTAGCCATAGTCTCTTTTTCAAACTCATTATTTCATAGCTTCTACTTTCGCAATAATTTTGTTAGGAGTGTCCCATTCACTACGTTCAAATTCAGAAACTGGCACTTGAATACCACATTGATTATCCAATTCGAGTAACATTTGAACTGTCCCCATTGAATCCAACAAGCCGTTGTCAAACAAATTAATGTCTAAATCTTGTTTTACTTCTTCGCTACCTGTTAAATCTGCCAAAATATCTAAAACTGTATCTTTCATCTTAAATTACTTCCTTTGTTCAAAAATTAATTATTTAAAAAATAGTTTATCTAGAAAACCTGAGAAAATCAAAAAACTAAAACAAACAACGTTAAAGGTTACAAATATTCCGATATACTTAGTTAGCCAATTACTTGGAATATGTGCTTGGTGCTTCTTTTTAAACCGTAACCACATATCACAGATGATAATGGCGCTAGCATGAAATAACCCGTAAACGATATAATACCAAGTTAACCCATGCCAAAAGCCCATTATTAAAAATAGGGTTAGGTAACCTAAATTGGCCAACGTAATCTTGCTTTTAACTAACTTCTTTTTCATCAAGAAAAAGACTAAGCGCATGTAGATATAATCCCTAAACCAAAATGACAAGGTCATGTGCCACCTATTCCAAAATTCTTTGATATTTTTAGAAATAAACGGCTGGTTAAAGTTCATCGGAGTTTCAATCCCCATTAGGTAGCTAGTCGCAACCGCAAAGAAGCTATAACCTGCAAAATCAAAGAATAAATCCATTGAGTATACGTAGGTATAAGCGACTAGGTATTTAGAAAAGCCCCCGTGAATTAAAGCCAAGTGTGCTACTCGAGGTTCCAACACACTCCCAAAATAGTAGGCCAGTAAAAACTTATAGAGAAAGCCTAAAAACAAATACCACACTGCCTTTTCAAGCAACTGCAGGTACTTACTTTGGCTTGGAATTTGGCGATAATCTTTGATGAAGCGCCGGTAACGATCGATTGGACCGGAAGAAATAGTTGGGAAGAACAAAATAAAGTGTAACACTTCTAATAACTTTAATTCCTTAATTATTCCATCCCTAGTTTCCATAATCATTCCAACTACCTTAAAGGTTAGGTAACTGATTCCTAAAAAGCCCAAAAGCGAATTTCTCCCCGCCATTATCGCAGGCGTTACTTTAACAATTACCAAGGGGAGAATTGCCAAGCAAACAGTCAAAACAAAGACCCACGTCTGATTGTGTTTGCGGCGATACTTTAGGTAGGCAAAAATTAATCCGACTTCAAAGAGTACATAAATTATCAGTGCCACTCCCTGCTGCCATTTATCGGCATCAAAGATTAAAAATAAGAATATTAGCGAAATTGCCGTTTCATATAGGCGCCACCTTTTGCCCAACAGCAGACCGACTACAATGGGAGCAAGCCCCAAGAGTAAGTAAACAAAATAAACTGGATTAGCATATGGTTGTAAGTTTGGCATTAGCTATTGACCTCTTGCATCAATGATTTGCGGTCAATCTTCCCATTCATGGTTAACGGTAATGAATCTACATACTTAAACCTTTGCGGAATCATGTAATTCAAAGTTGTCTCTGCTAATTCCTTTTTAATCGCTTGGGTTAGGGCTAATTCAGTTGGGTAGTCATTTTTTTCGGCAACCACGTAGGCAATTAATTGATTTACCTTATGGTCTTTATCGTATTTAGGCACCGTGGTAGCTTGATTAATTAGAGATACCTTGTCTAAATGATGGTCAACTTCTTCTAACTCAATTCTAAAACCATGCATTTTAACCTGGAAGTCTAACCGCCCTTTATAAAAGAGAAGCCCTTGATCGTCGAACTGTCCTAAATCCCCCGTCCGATAGGCTGCTTTTCCTTGGTATTCAACAAAGGCATGAGCTGTCTTTTCTGGATTATTAAGATACCCCTTAGAAATCCCTGGCCCAAGTAATAAGATTTCTCCTGGTTGACCAACTTCAACAGGCTGCAAATCGTTATCCACTAACACTATTTCGCTTTCTCTTTTAACATAACCGATAGGTAGGCGCCCATAGTTATCTAAAATTTCCCGGGAAATTTCAACCGCACTAATTGCCACCGTTGCTTCCGTTGGACCATAAGTATTATAAATCTTAGCCGCAGGGAAGCGTTGCTTCAACATTGCCGCTGTCTTGTGGGTCAACTCTTCTCCACAAAATAGGAATGTCTTCAGTGCAGGTAAATGTTCTTGGTCAAAGGTTGGTTGCATTAAGCAAATATCCATGAAGGAAGGAGTTGAAACCCAGGCGTCCAATGATAATTTGGGCAAGGTCGCAAATAATTCCTTAAAATTATCGGTTATTTGTCGAGGTAAGACTGCTAACTTACCACCCATGCTTAAGCTTGGATAGATACTCATTACCGATAAGTCGAAGGAATATGGAGCTTGCGCAAGAAAAGTTGCTCCTGACTCCAAGCCAAAATCCAGTTGCATCCACTTCACAAAACTCACTAAGTTATCATGACTTATTTGAACCCCTTTAGGTAAACCAGTCGTCCCCGAAGTGAAGATAATGTAGAAATTTTCTGCCCCGCTTACATAATGTTTCTTAGCAATCGGCGCTACTATCTGCTTTAAAATTACCTCTAGTTCGGTTGGTTCAATTACAGGAATCTCCACTGTCAATTCAACTTCTTCCGCCTTCACACAAGCGACGGGTTGGGCAATTTGATTGATGATTTCTAGTCGTTCCTTAGGTGAATGTGAATCTACCGGAATATAAGCATGACCTGCCTTAACACACCCCAAGAAAGTAGCTAACGTGGCAAATTCTTGTCCACCATAAACCATAATGGGACCAGCGCTCAAGTTCATTGTTAGTAACTTATGCGCCACTGCGTCAGAGGCTTGTTTTAATTGTTGGTAAGTATATTCTTGCCCTAAGTAATCATAAGCTAAGCGTGTAGGTTCATTTTGAGCCCACAAATCTATTTGCTCAATTAAATTCATAATCTGACTCCTCTTTAAAATTCATTATAAATAAAGTGTGGTTGATTAATTCCACTGTAACTGTACAAATAAACTAAGCCTAACAAAATAACAAAATAAAAAATAGTACGCATAATAAAGTTGAAAACTGAATTATGCCATAGTTTTTTTAATTCTTGCATTAAAATGCTCCTTTGCATTAAAGCTTCATTTACTCTTTTTAGGATAGAACTATTACAAAGGTATTACAATAAACAAACTTTAAACTCTTTTTAACGAATATTTACGTTCTGCGGTAACTAATAAAAAAGCTCCCCGTAAAAAATGTTTACGTGGAACTTCTCAAAACCTTATTCGTTTAGTTTTTCTAAGGTAGCTCTAACCTGACTCACTAATTCCCGGCTACCAGAAAAGACAATGTGATCGCCCAATTGAATGCGCGTAGAACCATGTGGCGCGATTGATTTATGATTGCGGAAAATCCGACTGATAGTGATTTCTTCGATAAATGGTAACTTATAAAGTTCTAAGCCATCAAATTTAGCATTATTAACCGTTAATTCATACAGACGGGCATCCCCGCTAGTCAAAATCTGCATAATGGATGGGGATTCTATCATTGATCTCATCATACCAACCCTGGTATCAAAGCTACTGTAGTATTCTATCCCTTGTTTTTCACATTCAGCTTCCTGCTGGGAGTTAATTACTGGATCTGGATTATCTAGGCGTGCAATTACTCGCTCTACCCCATATTCCTTAGCCGCCAAAGCAAGTTGGTAGTTAATGTCAAAATTAACGTGACCTAAGACTAAAATATCCGTATCAAAAGCACCACTTGCAATCGCGGTTGCTTTGTCCATCCTAGTCAATAAGTGAACATTAGCCTCAGAATCGTAAGTAGTATAATTCTTCTGACTATCTGTATATAAATCTACCTCATACCAACTTTGGCTTAACTGTTGGGCTGCAGAAATCGTCACTAAGTTAGCCCCAATAAAGTGCACCTTGGTCTTTTTCTTATCTGTTGGCTCAGGACGATAAAGTTTGTTGAATAGTAAGGGACTGATGATGCATGTTAGCAAGCCAGCCAGTAAGAACGCGCCTGATTGTTGCGCAGTTACTACCTTCAATTCCTCAGCTACGGTTAAAGTTGCTAACACCAAGGTGATGGTTGTGCTAGCTAAAAACGAGCCCGCCAGTGCATTTTTAGAACTAAAGTATTTTCTTAAAGCTAGGTAAGCTGGTAGTTTGGCCAACACATAAGCTAAAAAGAAGAGCGGAATCAGTACTAAGGTAGTTGGCGAGGTTAGTAGGGCCGGAATGTCTAATTTCACTCCCGTCATAATAAAGAAGAAGGGAATTAAAAAACCATACCCGATTGAATCTAACCTTTGTTCCGTATCCTCAGCAGGTTGTAACAACTTAAAAACAATTCCTGCCACAAAGGCCCCGAGGATATTTTCAGCTCCCACCTTTTCGGCCATCCACACTAACATAATAATCACAAAAATCGCCAACCTAATGTCTAACTGGGTGGTCGATTTATTAATGGTGTCAAAAAAAGTAAAGAATGACCGAAATTTCCTAAATAAGAAGGCCGCCACAATGAAGAGAATTGAAATCAACCAAATACTAGCGCCATCCCCCGCTACCAAGGACGAATAAAGGGTTAGCAATAGCATAGGCACGACTTCTCCCAAAACGGCAAACAATAAGATTGCTTGGCCAAAGGGGCGACTAAGTAATTCGTTTTCTTTCAATAACGAAATAACAATCCCTAAAGAAACCGTCATGAATAAGATTGTAGCTAACCCAATATCACTAAATAAGCCGGTAACATGAAATACCAAGGCCAAAATTACAGCTGTAACCGTAGCCAGTATATATGCACCCACTGCTGCCTTTAACGGTGAAACCGTCGGTTCTTGGTTAGCCTTTTTCTTAGCCAGTGGTGTTTGTGGACCAGCACTTTTCTTAAACAAGCTAAAATCTATTTCCATCCCACTAAGAAACATCAATAATAATACCCCAAAGGTCGAGGCATATGACAGTAACGGTCCCGTATGGACGATATTAAGTGCACTTTTACCTAAAATAATCCCGACGATAATTTCTGCCACCGAGGTAGGTAAAATGCCAATTTTAAACCGTGACAAAATCATTGGCGTTGCAAAGGCCGCCAAGGTCACTAATACCAAGGAAAAATCCATAATTAAAAGTCCTTTCTCTCGTTTCAAATTAAGTCCATTTTATACTAGCTTGAGTTAGCGGGCAAATATTTCAGCCTATTTCCCGGGAAATAACTTTAGCTATAAATCAAAAAGCCGTAATTTTGCCAAAGCGCAAAATTACAGCTCTTTTTATTTCGCATATTCAATCGCCCTTGTTTCGCGAATAACAGTCACTTTAATGTGGCCCGGATATTCAAGCTCATTTTCAATCTTTTCCTTGATTTCCCGAGCTAACAATGTAGCCTGTAAATCACTGATTTCATTAGGTTTAACAATTACGCGGACTTCACGCCCTGCTTGAATAGCATAACTCTTTTGGACTCCGTTAAATTCATTAGAAATATTTTCCAATTTTTCTAAACGGTGAATATAATTTTCCAAAGATTCACTCCGTGCACCAGGACGTGCAGCTGAAATTGCATCTGCAGCTGCTACTAGCACAGCAATTACTGACTCTGGTTCAACATCTCCGTGATGCGAAGCAATCGTATTAATTACCGTCTTACTTTCCTGGTACTTCTTGGTTAATTCAACCCCAATTTCCACGTGTGAGCCATCAACTTCATGATCCACCGCTTTACCAATATCGTGTAATAATCCCGCTCTTTTCGCCATTGTAACATCTTCGCCTAGTTCGGCTGCTAACACACCAGCAATCTTAGCCACTTCAACAGAATGGTCTAAAACATTTTGCCCATAACTAGTCCTATAATTCAAGCGCCCAACAGTCTTAATCAAATCAGGGTGCATTGAATGCAAGCCTAAGTCAAAAATAGCTGTTTCACCCTTCTCCCGAATCTTGGCATCCATTTCTTTAGTGGATTTCTCTACCATCTCTTCGATACGGGCAGGATGAATACGTCCGTCTTGAATTAATTTCTCCAAGGTCATCTTAGCTATTTCACGTCTGACAGGGTCAAACCCACTTAAAACAACTGCTTCTGGTGTATCATCAATGATTAGGTCAATTCCCGTTAAGGTTTCTAAAGTCCGAATATTTCGACCTTCACGCCCGATAATCCGGCCCTTCATTTCCTCATTAGGTAAGTTAACCACAGAAACTGTCGTTTCAGAAACCATATCTGCAGCCGAACGTTGAATTGCCTGGGAAATTAAATCCTTAGCAATTCTATCAGCCTTAGCTTGTGCTTCTGCTTCACTGTCCTTAACCATTACTGCTAGGTCATGACTAAGCTTTTCACGTGTATCCTTAATTATAAGTTCCTTTGCCTGGTCTTGGGTCAGTTCAGCCACTTCTTCGAGTTTAGTTTGCTGTTGCTCTACTAACAAATCTACTTTATTGCGCTTGGCAACTATTTTTTGTTGTTCAACATCTAATTGCTTTTCTCGTTTACTAATTACATTTTCACGTTTCTCAAGGCCATTATCCTTACGATCCAATAATTCTTCTCTTTGTAATAAACGATTTTCTTGTCTTTGAATCTCTGAACGACGTTCTTTTAATTCACTCTCTACTTCACTGCGATATTGGTGACTTTCTTCTTTAGCCTCCAATATCACTTCCTTCTTTTCAGCATCCGCCTCTTTACGTGCTTGTGCTAAAATTCCAGCTGCGGTTTGAGTAGCTTGATCAAGTTTTTCCTCATAGTGCCGCTTTCGATACCAAATTCCGCCAGCAAAACCAAGTAACAACGTTATAATAGCGACGGCGGGGATTACAATAATAGAACTCAAAATTTGCACCTCCGACGTCAATTAATGTTTACAACTAATTATATTTGTTTGATTATACACACAAGAATATTTTAATGTTTTTAACGGGCCAATGTCAACATAAATAAGTTCATACCTTGTTTTTGTCGCAAAAAAATATAGTAGAAACAGCTAGGTTCCTACTATATCCTTCATTTATTTCTTATCTTTGGCCGTCTTTTCCTTAGCATCCGGCTTGTCTTGCTTATCGCCAAGTTTCAATTCTAATTGTGCCTCTTCATCGGCATCAGCAATCCCATATGCCTTTCTGACTTTGAGATAAATCTCATTCATCATTTCTGAATGTTCTAAGAGGTATTTCTTAGCATTTTCACGGCCTTGACCAATTCGTTCCTCGCCATAAGAGAACCAAGACCCACTCTTATTGATAATGTCTTTTTCGACGGCCATGTCAATTAATTCACCAGTCTTGGAGATACCTTCCCCATACATGATGTCAACTTCGGCAATTCTGAATGGAGGCGCAACCTTATTTTTGACAACCTTTATCTTAACCCGGTTCCCAATAATTTCAGAACCATCCTTAATTTGTTCAGCCCGTCTTACCTCTAGACGAATAGTGGAATAAAATTTTAAAGCCCTTCCCCCTGGAGTTGTTTCAGGGTTACCAAACATAATCCCCACTTTTTCACGAATTTGGTTAATAAACAAGGCGATGGTCTTAGTTTTATTGATAGTCCCGGATAGCTTGCGCAATGCTTGCGACATTAATCGTGCTTGCAGCCCTACGTGGGAATCACCCATTTCTCCCTCAATTTCGGCCCGAGGTACCAAGGCAGCTACTGAGTCAACTACCACAATGTCAATTGCACCGGAAGAAACCAAGGCATCGGCAATTTCTAGCCCTTGTTCCCCCGTATCTGGTTGTGATAACAAGAGTTGATCAATATCTACCCCTAGAGCAGTTGCATAAGCTGGGTCAAGTGCGTTTTCAGCATCAATATAAGCGGCAGTCCCACCATTTTTTTGAACTTCAGCCACCGCGTGCAAGGCTACCGTTGTTTTACCAGAACTTTCAGGCCCATAAATTTCAACAATTCTTCCTCGAGGATAACCACCGACTCCTAAGGCTTCATCCAAGGCTAAAGAACCACTAGATACGGTTGAAATTTGCGTATCAGCTTTTTCACCCATTCGCATAATTGAACCCTTACCGAAATTCTTCTCTATTTTTTTTAAAGCTACGTCTAACGCAGCTTTTCTTTCATCAGCTACCACAAAGATACCTCCTTAGCTCAATCTTTTCTTTAATCATACATTAGTTTGGTGATAAATTGCAAGCATAAAAGAACTAATTTTCGCTTAACAATTCTTTTCTGACTAAATCTAAGGCAGTCAGCACCGCTCTTGCTTGCACATACTTTCTCTGCCTTGGGAAATGGAATTTTTGGGCATAACCAGCTTTATTTCGATAAGCAATTCCAATCCAAACGGTCCCCACCGGTTGCCCCTCTAAGCTATCAGGACCAGCTACCCCAGTCAAACTAACCCCCACATCGGCTCCTAGCTTTTGTTTAGCTTGCTCAGCCATTAAAATCGCAGTCTGTTCACTAACGCTCCCATGCTTATCAATGACCTCCGCTGGAATAGCTAACAATTTTTCCTTAGCATAGTTTGCATAGGTGACAAAGCCTCCCATAAAGGCTTGCGAAGCACCGGGAATACTTGTTAGCGCCGCTTGAAGTTGACCACCTGTTAGACTTTCTGCCGCTGTTATGGTTAGGTGTTTTTCTATTAACTTAGTCATTACGACTTGGGCTAAACTATTATCATCACCATAGCCATATAAATATTGACCACAGCGCTTAGCAATTTTACTTTCTAGCCCATCAAGTAAGGCCTGCGCTTCTTGTTCGTTTTTAGCACTGGCCGTTAACCGCAAAGTAACCTCATTATCCTTAGCATAAGGTGCTATCGTTGGGTTAGTTTGATTTTCAATTAAATCATCCAACTGGCTAGCTAATTGCGATTCCCCAATACCAAAGAAACGTAGTACCCTTGAACTTAAAAGTTGGTCTTGTCGGTAAGCTTGTTTTAGCAAGGGTAAAGCGACCTTAAACAACATTGGTCTTAACTCACTTGGCGGTCCCGGTAGCAACATAAAATCAGGTCCCTGCTCAGCTTGATAAAAGTCACCCACGGCTAGCCCCGTTTCGTTTGCAAGCGGCTTGGATCCTTCAATATAAAGGGCCTGCAAGCGATTGTTAGCCGTCATCTTGCGCTGACTAATTTCAAAGTGACGCTTAATCTTAAGCATGGCCGCTTCATCTTCAACTAACTGCTTACCTAGATAAGCTGCAACAACTTGCTTAGTCAAATCGTCTTTAGTTGGTCCCAAGCCCCCAGTAAGGATCACTAGGTCACTTCGTTTAGCCGCCAAATCAATCGCAGCTCTCATCCTAACTTCGTTATCGCCAACCACGGTTTGGTAATAGACATCTATCCCCAAATCGGCTAAAACCTGACCGACTAACCTTGTATTAGTATCAATAATTTGGCCTAATAATATTTCTGTTCCTACTGCAATTATTTCTGCATGCATTTTATCACTTCACTTACTATTAATTAACATTACTATAACACATAAGTCTATTTTCTTCTCTATATTTAATATACGCAAAAAAGAGCTAATTAATTTAAAAAAGTCGAGAAAAATTAATTTCTCGACCATTAATTATTACTTGCCACTCTTAAATGAATCGGCAAAGACAAACCGGGCATTGTAAAAATAATCACACCCTGAGTAAACCGTAAAGAATAAGCAGATATATAAAAGTACCTGTCCGATTGGGAAGCCAATATTTGCAAACAAGACGTTATTTAAGAATAAAAAGATGATTGCAAACATTTGGGTAAAGGTTTTAATCTTTCCTGGCATCGCAGCCGCCATTACCTGGCCATCGTTTTCTACCACAATTAAGCGCAAACCAGTAACTGCTAATTCCCGGCAAACAATGATAGCTGCCACCCATGAAGGAACTTTACCCATTTCTACCAAAATAATAAATGCTGTCATTACTAGCATTTTATCGGCCAAAGGATCGGCAAATTTACCAAAATTAGAGACAAGGTGGTGTCTTCTAGCAATTTGTCCATCTGCAAAGTCTGTAATTGACGCCACCGCAAAAATGATTGCCCCCAATAATTGGGTAACCGGGATTGGCGTTCCCAAAGCGTTAACCTGCCCCCAATTTAGCGGTAACAACAGCACCAACATAAAAATTGGAATCAAAATAATACGCATAATCGTTAACTTATTTGGTAAGTTCATTTTTTTCTCCCCTTACTAGTCCTTGACGTTAATTACAATTGTCCGAACGGTAGTGGTTGCATCTTCCTTTAGGAAATTGAACTTCTGTCCGTTAATCGTGATAGTGGTTGCTTTGGAATTACCTAAATTAAATGTTATTGACTCAGTTCCAGTTGGCAAAGTCACAGTGTGTGAAGCCCCTGAAGACAGGGTTCCTTGCCATTGTTGGCTTCCATTAGCACTAACCGCCATCCAAGCAGTTGCATCTGCTCCAAGTTTAATGGTTGTCTTAGCCTTTGAACCTGTTAACTCATAAGTAAAGGTTGACGCATCAACTTGAGTGCTAGTGATTTTTTGCTTAGAGCTAGTTTTTTTGCTAGTCTTTTTAGTTGACTTAGCCTTCTTAGTAGCAACCTCAGTCTTCTTTTCGCTACTTACACTCTTTTCACTACTTGCCTTTTTGGTACTGCTTGCTTTTTTGGTAGTTGAACTAACATCTGAAGAAACAGACACCTTAGAACTGCTACTATCAATCTGTGCATCAGCCTTTTTATTATTAAGGGTAACAAAGTAAATTGACCCGACAATAGCAACTACAACGACCACAATAATAATTGTTGGCAAATAAGTATAGAGTGTTTCAAATTTGCTTGGGGCTTTATTACTTTCCGTTAATTTACGCTTTTTAGTCCTTGAATCCACAACTTCTTCAGGAGTTGCTTCTTTATCTTTACCAGTTTGCTCAGCCAGTTGTAACAATAATTCCTTAGAATCCAAATCAACTGCCTCAGCGTACTGCTTAACAAACGCACGGACATAAAACTCCCCTGGAAGAGCAGCAAAATTATCCTCTTCAATGGCAATCAAATACCGTTTTTGAATTTTTGTATTTTGTTGTAAGTCATCTAAGGTTAAGCCCTTATCTGAACGAGCATCTTTTAAAGTTTGTCCAATACTCATTTAACCACGCCTCATTGCTTTCTATTAAAAATATAAAATAAGTTCCACAAGCTAGTATAGCATAGCTTGAATTATTTTTTTAGCAACTACCAAAGAATTTTAAACTTTTCCTTACTTTAGCCAGCCACCACTAACATAAATAGTTTGTCCTGTAAGATAACCTGCCTTTTGAGCCAATAACGCTGACACCCAATAGCTGATTTCTGTTGGGGCAGCAAAACGACCGGTAGGAATTTCCGCACTGACACTGTCCTTATCAGCTTTTGAAAAGACTTGGTTCATTTGCGTATCAACCGCTCCGGGGGCTACTACATTGACTGTAATTCCCAAAGACGCAACCTCTTTGCTATACGCTAAGGCAAAAGCAGAAAGCGCCCCTTTAACCGTACTATACGCAACTTCCATCGCGCTCCCTGCTCCTCCATAAACGGAACCGATAAAAACAATCCGCCCCTGCCCACTACGAGCAAGTTTTTCTTCAAGTTTTTGCAATAACAGTAGTGGGGTTTGAACTTGCATCTGCCATAAAGTCGCCAGTTGTTCGGCCTTCAAGTCATGAAACAAGCCATAATAGGTTGTCCCCTGGGTAAAAATTACTGCATCCAAAGAAAAAATATTAGTGGTAATTTGTTCCAAGTGGTGACTATCACATAAATCATAATGGATACTCAAAAAATCTTGCTTGGGATAGTCGGCCTGTAATTTTGCTTGGAGGTTCATCAACTTAGTTTCATTTTGATAATAATGGAGGTACAAGGACCACCCCTTCTTAGCCAAATCATAAGCGATATTTTGGCCAATATCGCCAGAAGCCCCTAAAATCAACGCCCACTTCACTTAATAATCATCCTTTCGGTAAAATTTGGAAAACACTAATTGCCTCCGGTTTTATGAATGACTTAGCCACCGCAATTATATCCTCTAAAGTCAGTTCCTCAATCACTGGCACAAGTTCAAAAACGGTTGCCCCTTCAAAGAGGTTCGCTGAATAACGATTAGCAATTGCTTCCAGCGAATTCATCGCTTGAATGTAACGCCCGATAAATTCCCGTTGAGCTAATTCAAATTCAGCTTGGCGGTTACTTAAAGAACCGACTGCATTCTCGGCAATTTCGATAATGGCATTGCTTAAAGCCTGGGGTTGGTCACTATCGCCACTAATCACCGCAAAATGAAAGCCGCGTTCAAATGTAAATTCATAGCCAAAGCTATCATCCAGGATTCCCTCTTGATATAGTTTTAAGTACTCTGGCGCTGACTCACTGTACAAAAGGTATAACAATAATTCTACAGCTAGCTTGTACTTAAGCCCAGCTTTAGTGGTGCTAACTTCGTCCAAACCTTTTATTCCGACCATCGTTTTAGGTCGATTTACATTTAATTCCAACATCCTATACGGAATAATGTCACTTCCACTTGAATCAACTTCTAGTTTAGGGCGCTTAATTTCTTGGGGGGCGGGGAATTGTTTTTGAGCCTGGTTAGCCTCGATTGTCGCTAAGATTTCATAGATATCAAAATTTCCCACCAAAAATAAGGACATGTTTTGGGGCTGATAAAAAGTTTGATAACAAGTATATAAATCCTCAGTTGTTATTTGACCAATCGATTCAACGCTCCCAGCAATATCTATGCTTAAGGCTGTGTTAGGATACAGATTCCCTATCATCCCAAAATATAAACGCCAACTAGGGTCATCATCGTACATCTTAATTTCTTCAGCAATGATGCCTTTTTCCTTGGCCACCGTTTGCTCTGAAAAATATGGCTGTTGCACAAAATCTAGTAAAATTTCGACGCATTTTTTAACATTATTTGTTGCCGAAAATAAATAACTTGTTTTAGTAAAGCTGGTAAAGGCATTAGCCTCCGCTCCATATTTACCAAATAATTCAAAGGCATCGTAGTCTTCTTTTTCAAATAATTTATGCTCTAAAAAGTGTGCAATTCCATCGGGAACCTTGACAAACTCAGTATCTTTTGCTGGAACAAAGGTATTATCAAGTGAACCATAATTAGCCGTCATCACCCCATATGTTTTGTGGAAGTCATTTTTAGGCAAAAGATTTACTTGTAATCCATTTTGTAAAGTTACCCGGTATAAGGTTTCCCCAAATTGTTGGTATTCTATCTTTTCCATTAATTAATCTGCCCCTTTAAAAAATAACTAACCTCAAGCTTAGCCAAGGCTGCTACCGCTTGAACATCTGCCACACTCACGGCCATAATTGCCGCTTTCCACTCACTAGCTGTTACCTTACTTTGGCTAAGCTGATCCATTGTAGCTTGAATCAAGGCCGTTGCTTGGGAATCTTGTCTAATTTCATAGTCGGTTATCAATTCCTGCTTAATATTAGCTAGTAATTGAGCTTCAACATCCCCAGCCACTAACGCAGCTAACTGTTGTTCAATTAGATCCAGCACTTGCTGTTTTTTGTCCGCCTGAATCCCGGTTTGAACAAATAACACCTGCCTTAAGCTATCAAAACTACTATTAGCATAATAAGCCAAGCTAGCCTTTTCTCTTACATTTGTAAATAATTTTGATAAGGCCGAACCACCAAATAATGCGTTAAATACCAAGGCCGCATAATGATACTTGCCCCGATATTCCACCGGAAAATGGTACGCTAAGTCTAACTTGGATTGATTCAAATCCTGTTGTTCTTCGTAAGCCACTAGTTTATTCCTAGCTGTCTGCTTGTAGGTTAGTTGATACTTACCTACCGTTCGGGGAGTAAACTTTAACTGTGCTATTGCAGCTAGCACCTCATCGCTAGCAAAATCACCAGATAAGGTAATAATAACTTCATCATGAGCTAACATTTCTTGGTAGTAAGCATAACACTCTGCCGCCGTTAAAGCCGCCAGATTCTCCTTATCACCATAAGGTGGAATCTGGTGGACCGGATCTTCAAAGTAAGCCTGCTGCAATTTTTGAAGTGCATAAGCTTGCTTATTGTCTTTTATTGACTCTAGGTAGGCAATTAGATTTTTCTGTTGCAAAGTAAACATCGTCTGGTCAAAAGCTTGGTTAGTTACCAACGGGTTGAAGATTAATTCTTGCAAAAAATTAATCGCTTCAGTTAGCAACTGTTGCTTTTCTTTAAGATAATGATCATTAACCACCCGCATTTCAAAATTCACTAGGTGTAGGTTGCCCCGGCGGTTAACACTAGTTCCAAATGTCGCCCCGTAAAGAAAAGCTAGTTGATCAGAAATTGCCTTTTGGTTAGGATACTTTTGACTACTTACCTCTAACATATTGGCAATCAAGGTCCGTAAAGCCACCGTCTTTTTAGAAACAGCAGCCGTTGCAAATGTTAGGTTAATTCTACTAGTTTTAAACTGTTTGCTAGCAATAAAATCTAGGGTTACCCCCGGTACTATTTGTACTTGCAAAGCTCTTTTCCCCCTAATTATCTTCTTGTTTTGGTAAAAATACTTTCCGCGGCTTACTTCCTTCTTGTGGGCCAATCATTCCCGCAGCCGCTAACTGATCAACAATTCTAGCTGCGCGATTATAACCAATCTTGAAGCGCCGTTGCAATAATGAAATACTACATTTTTGTTCTTGGCTAATAAATTCTAGCACCTGTTGAAAGAGCTCATCTTGTTCGTCCTTACCATTTACTCCTTCAGCCAGCTCATCATCGCTAACTTCTAGACTAGTATCATAACTAACTTCTTGCTGTTGTTTGACAAATTCGACTACTCGTTCAACATCTTGATCCGAAATATAAGCTCCTTGAACTCGAGTTGGTTTATTGCTCCCCATTGGGGCAAATAACATATCCCCACGACCAAGTAACTTTTCTGCACCATACTGGTCGATAATCGTCCGCGAATCCGTCCCCGATGAAACTGCAAAGGCCATTCTTGACGGCACGTTTGCCTTAATCAAGCCGGTAATAACGTCTACCGAAGGCCGTTGAGTTGCTAAAATCATATGGATTCCTGCTGCCCGCGCCATCTGAGCTAGGCGGACAATCGCATCTTCAACCTCATTTGAGGCTGTCATCATCAAATCGGATAACTCATCAACAATAATTACAATGTAAGGCATCGGTTGACTATCACTTTCAACTCCATCGGCCTTTTGTCGTTGAATCATCTCATTGTAACCAGTGATATTTCTTTGGCCAGTATCAGCAAAGCACTCATAACGTCGTTCCATTTCACTAACCAACTTTTGTAAAGCTCCGGCTGCTTTTTTAGGGTTAGTCACCACCGGAATCAAGAGGTGGGCAATATCGTTATATACCCCCAATTCTACTTTCTTAGGGTCTACCAACACTAACCTAACTTGGTCAGGAGTACAGTTCATTAATAAACTGGTAATAATGCCGTTGATAGCCACTGACTTCCCACTCCCAGTTGAACCAGCAATCAGCAAATGGGGCATCTTGGCTAAATCGGCTGTAACTAGATTGCCAGAAATGTCCCGCCCCAACGGAACTTCCAATGGCTTTTTGGGGTTCCGCTTTTGAGCAGAAATGATACTCTTAAAGGAAACCGTTGCTACGTTTTGATTAGGGACTTCAATTCCCACGAGCGATTTTCCTGGAATCGGTGCTTCAATCCGTAAATCTTTAGCAGCTAAGGCTAAGGCTAAATCATCACTTAAGTTAACAATCTTAGATACCTTGACCCCAATGGCTGGGTGTAACTCATACTTGGTAACGGCTGGTCCTAGGATGGCATTTACCACCTTAGCATCAACCCCAAAGCTGGCCAAGGTTTCTTCTAAGATTTTCTTATTCTTTTGCATGGCTTTACGTTCACTGGACTGGTCAGTTGCACCTACTTCACTCAATAGTGAATAATCAGGTAATTTGTAGTTAGGGTTGACTCGATTTTCCACCGTAAATTCACTTGGACTTTCTTCTTTAACGCTTGGCGTAGGGGCTTCATCCCAAACTGACACCTCTTCGACTTCATCTGCCACTACCGGCTTTGGCTTAGTTGCCACCGGCTTTTCTAATTCTGCTGCAACTATCTTTGATTCTTTTAATTGTTCTTGGTCAGGTTGCTTTGCTTTTAAAGTAGGCAGGGTTGCTTTTTCCAGACTAGGTTTAGCTTTAAGCACCAGCTCCTTGATAAAATTTCCTACTATGCCTAGCCCTTGTAAAATTAGGTAACCTAACTTACCTACTGTAGCCACAACTTGTGTAAATGAAACTTTAAAAAGTAGGCACAAGCCCAAAACCCCTACTAAACTACTGAGAATATAGGTCCCCAACTGGGCAACTAAAAAGTGGGTTAAACTATATAAACTTGCCCCTAAAATTCCGCCACCAACAGAACTTCCCAAACTAGCGTCAATAATGTCGGCTTGTAAGTATTGCCAAGTAACACTAATAAAATGGGCATGGATATCAAGTTTTCCAAAAAAATAGGCAGTTAAAGCCAATAAAGCGGCCCCATATACCAAGCTAGCGCCTAACCACAAATTATACTTTAATTTAGGCTGTTTATTAAAAATAACGAGGTAAGCCCCCAAAATTATCAACAAACCCAAGCCCAATTGATAGCTATCCCCGACAAAAATCCGGATAAAATTGCCCATCAAAGTACCAACATACCCCAAGTTAAACAGACCGATAATTCCCAAAATGATAAAACATAAACCACTGACTTGAAGTGATAATTCTATTTTTAGCTTTGTTTTCTTGCTCTTTTTTCGCCTAGGGTGTGGCTTTCTACGTGATTTGGCCATTACTAACGCCCCTTTCTTCTTAAAAATTATACCATACCTTATAAAAAGTGAGTTTTGCTAATAAAAAGGCGAGCATAACCTCTGAAAGATTCTTCTTAGGTCAGCTCACCTTTAAGTTTATTTTAACTTATCGTTTTCGTAAGTGTGTGTGCGCTCCAACTTAGGAAAGCCCTGTTGTCTTAAAACCTCATAAATGACAATTGCTGCAGTATTAGATAGATTTAGGGCCCGAATGTTCGCATCATTTTGTGGAATTCTGATGCACTTTTCGGGATTTTGCCGCATGAATGGCTCTGGCAAGCCCGTGGTTTCCTTACCAAATAAGAAGTAATGATCAGCTTCAGTATCTTGATAATCTACATCCGTATAATCCTTATTGGCAAACTTGGATACAATATAAAGTTTACTTAAATCTGGAATAGTTTCCAAAAAAGCGGGTAAGTTTTTATGGTAGGTTACTTCCACCTTATCCCAGTAATCTAACCCTGCGCGCTTAAGGTGTTTATCATCCGTTGAAAAACCCAAGGGCTCAATTAAATGCAGGTGCGTGTTGGTGCCGGCACACGTCCGCGCAATATTACCAGTATTAGCCGGCATTAGTGGTTCAAATAATGCAATGTGATTAGTCATTAATCCTAATTCCTTCCTAAAAGCATAAAAAAAGCGTAACCATTCGGTGTGGGCACGGCGAACAGCTACGTTAATGAAGTACAATTACTTAGCAACTAACGGTTTCCCGATAATTACTAACAACCGATTTCTTGAAAATATCTTAACACTATCTTTTACATTTGGCAAGGTTTTTTCAAAAAATTACTTACTCTGCAACCCGAATATATTCACCTGCAACTAACTTTACTAGGTCAGTTTGCTTTAAGAGGACGGACCGTCCAATCTTACCGGCGGAAACAGCAATCTTTTCAAAAACTTTAATCCGTTCGTCAAAATAAATTGGAAAGCCTTTTCTAATCTTAATTCCGATGGGGGTATTTTCCCCGTGAACATAACCTGTGATATTGATAAGATTTTTATTATCCGCTAAATGTACCTGCTTTTTATTTAACTGTTGGGCAACCAGCTTTAAATCTAGTTCATATTCTAAGGGCAAACAGACTACCAGGTAATCTTTAGGATCTTTATTGGCCTGTAAAACTATCGTCTTTAAAATACTTTTAGGATCCACCCCCATTGTGGCAGCTTCTGCGAGGGCATCTTTTCCTTTATTAATCCAGTCAAAATGTGTTTCAACATACTCGATGTGATGTTGGTCTAAAATGCGCTCATCGTTGGTTTTCTTTAACTTAGCTTTCTTTGCCATCTTCTTCATCTCGCTTACTTTAAGTTCTTTACCAATTGTAAGTTTTTATTATTTTAACGTCAAATAACGAACATTATCTGAGATAGCAAGTTTTATCCCTTGACTTAGCTCTATCATTTCAGTATTATTACATTGTTTGTGAGAATTCATCACTTCCAATAACGAACATTTAGTTCATAACAGAAAGGCGCGATCTTTTATGCCACCAGTATTTGATTACGAAGATATTCAATTAATCCCTAATAAATGTATTGTTAAGAGTCGGTCCGAAGTAGACACTAGAGTCAAATTTGGCCCTATGACCTTTAACATCCCGGTAGTTCCCGCTAACATGCAGACTATCATTGATGAAAAATTAGCGATTTGGTTAGCCCAAAATGGTTACTTCTATATTATGCACCGCTTTGATGAAGACGACCGCCTTGACTTTGTGAAACGGATGCATAGCCTTGGCCTATTTGCTTCTATTTCCGTCGGAGTTAAACCAAAGGAATATCAACTAATTGATGACTTAGCTGCCCAAAACCTAGTGCCTGAGTATATCACAATTGATATTGCACACGGTCATGCCCAAACTGTCATCGACATGATTAAATATATCAAGCAGAAACTTTCTGGCGTCTTTCTAATCGCCGGTAATGTTGGTACTCCTGAAGGGGTGCGTGAACTCGAAAACGCTGGTGCCGATGCAACTAAAGTCGGAATTGGTCCTGGTAAGGCATGCATTACCAAGATTAAAACCGGCTTCGGGACTGGTGGCTGGCAACTTGCAGCCGTCCGCCTCTGTGCTAAAGCCGCAAGTAAACCGATTATCGCTGACGGTGGTATCAGAACTAACGGTGACATTGCCAAGTCAGTTAGGTTTGGAGCTTCCATGTGCATGATTGGCTCTTTATTTGCCGGCCACGATGAAACTCCTGGAGAAATTATCGAAGAAGATGGCAAGAAATATAAGGTCTACTTTGGATCTGCTTCCCAATACCAAAAGGGAGAATATAAAAACGTTGAAGGTAAAAAGCTCTTACTTCCTTATAAAGGTCACATTGCCGATACCCTCCGTGAAATGCATGAAGATTTACAATCATCTATTTCCTACGCTGGTGGCAAAACCCTAGCCGCCCTCCGTAAAGTTGATTACGTCATTGTTAAAAACTCAATTTTTAATGGCGACCGTTACTAAAAACTAATCTCAGCCCCCATTTGCTATCATAGCTGAATGGGGGCTTGTTATTATTAGCGAACTTCAAACTTCCATCCTTCTTAAATACGCCTTAAACCCTAACTTTTTTTCTAAAATTTAACTATTAACCTTTAAAAAAGCAACATTTAGTGAAATGTGCTTTATTTTGTGGTAAATTATAAGTTGGTATTTATTAATTGGAGGGAAAGAGAATGAAACGCATTAAATCTTGGCGTCTTTCATTAGGATGGCAAATCCTATTAGGACTTGTTATTGGGATTATTTTAGGCGCCTGCTTTTATGAAAACATTAAATTTATTACCTTCGCCACTAATTTAGGTGATGCATTTATCAACCTAATTTCGATGGTGGTGCTCCCCATCGTGATGTCTAGCTTAATTGTTGGAATTGCTAACATGGGTGACTTACGCAAACTAGGACGAATTGGGGTTAAAACCCTAATTTATTTTGAAATCCTCTCAACCATTGCTTTTATCATCGGGATGGTAATTTCTAACTTAGCTCACTTGGGGTCTATGGTCGATTTAAATCAACTAACTAAAACAGATATTTCAACCTATTTAAAAACTGCTAAGACCACCCACGCTAACCTTGGGTCCGTCTTGATGTCAATTATTCCCACTAATATTTTTGCTTCCCTGGGCAATAACGACATGCTTCCCGTAGTTTTCTTCTCATCAATTTTTGGATTAGGCCTTGCTTCCATTGGCGAAAAAGGTCAGGTCGTCATTGATTTTCTAAACGCAGTTTCAGCAACGATGTTTAAAATTACTGGTTGGGTTATGCACGTTGCTCCTTTTGGGGTAGCCGGCTTGATTGGGGCAACTGTAGCGAAATTAGGCTTAGCTTCCCTTAAGCCACTAAGCCTCTTCATCTTAATGGCTTATGCAACCATGATTTTCTTCATTTTAGTTATTTTAGGAATTACTTCCCGCTTGTTTGGCTTTAAAATTACCGAGCAATTATTAGTGGTTAAAGACGAATTAATCCTAGCCTTTACCACTGCTAGTTCTGAGGTTACTTTACCTAGACTAATGGATAAGTCAGTTAAACTTGGAGTCGATCAGTCAATCGGGGCCTTCGTTATCCCGACTGGTTACACCTTTAACCTAGATGGTTCGGCAATCTACCAAGGGTTAGCCGTAATTTTCGTTGCCCAAGCCTATCATATCAACCTTAGCTTAAGTCAACAATTAACCTTGTTATTTGTGCTAATGTTGACTTCTAAGGGGATGGCCGGAACACCAGGTGCATCTTTTGTCGTCCTGTTAGCTACGGTCGGAACAGTCGGCATCCCTACCTCAGGTATCGCTTTGATTGCTGGAATTGACCGGCTTGTAGACATGGGCCGGACTGTCGTTAACGTTATCGGTAATATGACTGCTACCTTGGTGATCGGTAAATCAGAAAATGAATTTAACCAAGCAACTCATGACCGCTACGTCGCTAGTTTTAAAAAATAACCATTGGTATTAAAAAAAGCTTGAAATCAATGATTTCAAGCTTTTTTCTTGCTCTTAGCCAAAAGTAATTTCCATTCCCAATTCCAAATCAGGTAATTCTTGGGGTTCTAGGTAAACCGCGTTATGTTGGGGACTGTCAGGAACAGCCTTGAATTGTAAGACCGTATGGCCAATTTCCAATAGATTACTTGCTACCATATCACCTAAATAAGTAATCTTATAGGCTTTAGAACCGATTACCACTTGCTTACCTACCGCTAAATCGTAGTCCTTTGGGCCCTCAAATTCTTGAATGACCGAGACCGCCCGTAATTCCTTACTAGCGCTGGCGTCAAATAAAATCAACATCTGATCTTTTTCATCGACGGCTTTAGGACCAATGTAGGTTATCTTACTCTTAATCATCTTATCCACCTCAACTTTTTATTTCCCTTCTATTTTACAATAAAATTCATCTTCCTTACACCTTTAAGACTTGTACCAACAAATATTAAAAATCGCTGTCATTTATGCTATACTATTAGTGTTGACAATTCAATTCGAAAGGTGTGTTATTTCTATGCAAGAACCCGTTTTATTCGGAACTTATACCAAAAAAAGTAGCCACGGTATCTACCGGGCTTTCCTAGATACTGAAACCAAGACACTATCCAAACCCGAACTTTTTTTAGAGGTTCAAAACCCTACCTACCTCACCTTAAGTCCCCAAAAGACCTTACTTACCATTTCAAGTCAGGAAACTTTGGGTGGAATCTCCAGCTACAATGCTACTAACCAAGCCTTGTATAATGAAGTCTTATTTGACGGCCCTAACCCATGTTACGTTTCCTTAGACGAAGACCGCCAATTAGTGTACAGTGCCAACTATCATAAGGGGGAAATTCTTAGTTACCAACTAGCCGCCGACCAAACGCTAACCTTAGCGGACAGGGTTGTCAAAACCGGCAGTGGTCCCTTACCCGAACAGACTGCCGCCCACATGCATTACAGTGATTTAACCCCTGATAAACGCTTAGTCGCCATTGATTTAGGGGCAGACACCGTTTATACCTTCGATGTTGCTCCTACTGGAAAATTAACGGAAGTAGCTGCCCTTAAAGTCCCTGCCGGCTTTGGACCACGTCACCTAGTCTTCGCTCCTAATAAACAATATGCCTACTTAGTTGGTGAACTTAGCAGCCAGGTAGCTACTCTTCGTTACCATGATGATGGCCACTTTGACTATCTAGGTGCACTTAAGACCATCCCCGCGGACTGGACAGAACATAACGGCGCTGCCGCTATCCGGTGCTCACAAGACGGTAAGTTTGTTTACGTTTCTAACCGGGGTCACAACTCCCTGGCAGTTTTCACAGTTCAAGCAGACCACAGCCTAACCCTAAGTCAGTTAATTTCAACTGCCGGTGAATTTCCGCGGGATTTTGCCCTCGACCCTAGTGAACACTTTGTCGTAGTCGCTAACCAAAACACCGATAATGCTAGCCTATACGAACGTGATACTACCACTGGGCAACTAACCTTACTTCAAGCAGATATCGCTTTACCAGAAGGCGTCTGTGTTTGCTTCGAATAAAAGTAACTTCCAAAAAGTCCTAGCTTCAAAAGTTAGGGCTTTTTTTCTACTTGCTTAGAGAATATTTATTTGCTATGATAATAGCCGTTATTTACTAACACAGTGGTTCGCAATTATCCCACTAAAAAAAACTAAGGAGCGTTTTTCATGAAAAAACTTACATTATCTGATTTAGTAAAAGCCGGTGTAGTGGCGGCTATTTACGTAGCCCTCACCTTGGTTAACCCTTTAAGCTACGGGGCTGTACAATTTAGAATTTCCGAATTTCTAAATAACCTTGCCCCCTTCAACAAGCGTTATGTTTGGGCCTTAACCATCGGCTGTGTCATCGCCAACCTCAACTCACCATTGGGCGTTTATGACGTTATCTTCGGTTCACTTGGAACATTAGTTATGACTGGGCTTAGCTACTTCTTAGCTAAAAAAGTCAAATCGGTTCCTGCTAAATTAGCTATTACCGTCATCATCTGCACCCTCATGAGTTGGAGTGTGGCTTTAGAACTTTACCTGTTAACCGATGCCCCATTCTGGTTTACTTATCTCACCGTTGCTTTAGGTGAATTTGGGGCTTGTTTACTAGGAGCAGTTATCGTTTGGATTTTAAATACTAGAATTGATCTAAGTAAGTAAACGGAGGCTTTTATGACATTTGAAGAAGTTTTACCCCAACTAAAGGCGGGGAAAAAAGCCGTTAGGACCAAAGGCTGGTCTGGCTTTGAAGAATATATTTTTGTAGTTAGCGCTGATACTTATCAAGGCCAAGCAGTTAATCCTTATCTTATGATTAAGACTAAGGAAGAACCTAGCCTCTCCCAGTACATGCCTACTTCATGTGACGTCTTGGCTGATGATTGGGAGCTAGTCAATGATTAACTCTTATCCTGACCTGGCTAAAAAGGTGGTAATCATTACTGGAGTGGCCTCTGGCATCGGTTATGCCCAGGCCAAAGCCTTTCTTACTAACGGCTGCCAAGTTTTCGGGCTGGATAAACAGACCACTGCCAAGATTACTGAGTTAACGGCAACTTTTGGCAGTAATTTTTCCTTCAGTCAAGTTGACGTCAAAGAAGAAGACCAGCTAGAAAAGTTCGTTAAGTTAGTCCAAGCTAAGTGCTCACGGATTGATATCTTGTTAAATACCGCCGGAATTTTAGATGGCTACCGCCCTAGCTTAGAAACCCCGCTAGCTTTTTTTGACGAAGTGATTGCAACCAACCTCCGGTCTGTCTTCATCTTAACTAACCTAGTCTTACCCCAAATGTTAAGCCAAAAACACGGGGTAATTATTAATATGGCTTCAATCGCTGGTTTAGTAGCTGGCGGTGGTGGGGCAGCTTATACTACCGTTAAACACGGGATTATTGGCTACACTAAACAATTAACCTATGACTATGCTTCAGTCGGGATTCGCGCAAACTGCATCGCTCCCGGAGCAATTAACACCCCGATGAATGCCGCTGACTTCGCAGGTGATGGGGCTATGGCTAAAGAAGTTGCCGCCTCAACCCCTGCCAAGCGTTGGGCTAACCCTGAAGAAGTCGCCAACCTTAGCCTCTTTTTAGCTAGCCAGTCTGCCGACTATATTCACGGCAGCGTACTTCCAATCGATGGTGGTTGGTTAGTGAAATAACCACAATAACGCCCGCAAACTCACATTTACTCGTAAGTTTGCGGGCATTATTTTTGCCTATTTTTAGTTTAAACCATCCATTTCAAAAATACCTGGACTAAGCCAAAGTATAATATCACGGACGAAACGTCACTGACGGTGGCAATCAAAGCCCCAGGAACCACGGAAGAATCAATTCCAATCCGATCCAAGCCCCATGGAACTAGACAGCCTAACAAATTAGCAGTAGCAATCGACAACATCAAAGCTAGGCCTAGCACTAAGCCTAAAAGGTAGTTATGTTGCCACCAACCAGCAATCAGAGCAAAAACTAAACCGGAAGCTAGCCCCACTAAGAGTCCTGCCCAAACCTCGGCCAAAATTAGCTTTCCAAAGCTTTCAGACTCGTCTTCCTTATTGGTTAACCTTCTAGCGGCCACAGCTAGACTCTGGGTCCCAGCATTACCAGCTGCCCCCATAATCATGGCGATGAAAATAATCAAGGTACTGTCATCTTGAATCAAAGCTTGATAGTGTTCAATCACTACCGCTGTGGCTAAGCCTAAAATTAAGAGGCCCAAAGACCAAGGCAACCTACTCCAAGCCGCCCTAAAGGGATTAGCCGGTGTATTTTCAACATCGACCCCCGCAAAGCCAGAGTAATCTTCTGCCGATTCCTCATCAATGACATCAATGATATCATCGACGTTAATAATCCCAATCAAAGTATCGTCAAAATCGGTTACGGGCAAGGCTAAGAAATTATAATCCCGAATAGTTTGGGCAACTTCAGCTTGGTCTTCATCAACTCTAACGGACATAACGGGAGTATTCATGAGGTCACTGATTAAAACGTCGTCATCATTAGTCAACAAATCACGTAAGGTCAAGACCCCTTGGAGTTTATTTTCGTCTTCAATCACATAAATATAGTAGATAGTTTCAGCATCTAAGGCCTCTTTTTTTACAACCTGCAAAGCCGAACGGACTGTTTGGTTGGCGGTGATAGCTACGTATTCAGTAGACATAATGGCCCCAGCCGTCTTATCTTCATAATGTAACATCTCGCGAATCTCATTAGCAGCTTCTTGAGGCACATGATGTAGGTATTCATTTAAATCCTGTGGGTCCGCATAAGCTAAAATATCTACGGCGTTATCCGTATACATTTCATAAATAACTTCCCCTGCATACTTCAAGGGCATCTCTTTGAAATAACCAACCACATCTTGGGGCTCTTCTTCAATCGCATTAAACATGTCCCCAACTTCTTCAGGGGTTAAATAGCGATACAGCCTCGCACGTTGAGTCTTATCTAGGTCTACAAAAATTTGTGCTTGCTCATAAACGTGTAAATCTAAATAAGCCTCCCGAAAGGCTGTCGCTTTTTGCTTGGTTAATAGTGCTTTAATCTCTATTTCTCTATCATGTGTTGTCATATTTGTTTCAACCATGATGTTATCCCTCTTTTATCTGTTTTTTTCAATATAACCTTGCATATCTGCCGGCAATTCGCTAATAAATCGTAGCTGTTTTTCCAAGAAAGGGTGATAAAAACTTAACTGCTGACAATGCAAGGCTTGGCGCTGAAGCGGCAGCTCTATATTCCCACCATACAATTCATCACCAACCAATGGGTGCCCCAAATACTGACTATGCACCCTAATCTGGTGTGTTCTACCAGTATGTAACTTAACCTGGCACAAGGTGGCTTTTCCTAAGCGGTGTATGACTTCAAAGTCTGTTAACGCCGCCTTACCATCGGCGGCTACTCCCCGTTTCATTGTGCTGGTTGCCAAGCGTGCAATTGGCTGGTTAACCTCTAACTTAGTCCAAGTAACTGATCCTGTCAAAAGCGCCCAATAACGTTTGTCAATTGCATGCTGACGTAGCTGTTGGTCTAATAAAGCATGTGCTAAGCGGTGCTTGGCAAATAAGACCAAACCAGATGTATCCCGATCTAACCTAGTAGCCACGTGGGGAATAATCCCTTGATATCCTCGCAAGTCATAATAACCAGCAACTCGATTGACCAATGAATCTACTGGATGCAACCGCGAAGGAATAGTCGCCACCCGGGCAGGTTTATCTATTACCAAAAAATCTCGATCCTCATAGATAATCTTTAAGGGGACATAGGATTTAGCTAGACTTTGCTTGCGATTTTTTTCGACCGGCAACCGTAGCCAAACTTGATCGTTCGGGTAAAGTTTATCCACAATTCGGCCGGATTTGCCATTAACTTCCACTTGCCCATTATCATTACGGATGGTTGCTAGCAAGCGACGCGATAATCCTTTTTGTTTTAAAAACGTCTTTAGCTTTATCGGGGCTTGTTCTTGGTAAGTCCACTTAATCTCCATACTCGTCACCTATAAATGCCTCTTGGACTCGGTGCCAAAAATGAGTGTGGCGGTACTTCGCAAACTTAATTCGTTCCTTGGCAATCTTATACCTTATTTGGCGGATATTATGATCATGGTAGCTGTTAGAATCGACGGTCAACAATAAATCCTGCTTATTTTCTCGACTAGCCATTGGTTTTAAAGTAATCCAATCATTCGACGCAATAATCATCGGCGAGCTTAAGGTACGAAAGACCTTATTATTGATGGAACTAATTTCTGCAATTTGCATTACTTCCATATCAGGATGAACTACCGCTCCCCCGACAGATTTATTATACCCCGTCGACCCAGTCGGTGTAGAAATACATAGACCGTCTCCTCGGAACCGTTCAAATAATTCGCCCCCAATATAGACGTCGGTGACCATCGTCGAACTAGCACGCTTTAAGGTTGATTCATTTAAGGCTAAAAAACGTTGCGGTCTATCTTGATTATTATAGTGAACCAACACGTCCAATAACGGGTAAGATACCGATTGCCGATTATCGGACTGTAAACTGATAACTAAGTCATCAATTTCATCATCGCGCCAATCAGTATAAAAACCTAAATGCCCCGTATGGACCCCTACAAACCGGATTGTTTCCAATTGCTGGCGATAATGATAAAAGGCAGATAGCAAGGTCCCATCTCCACCAATAGTTACCACTACTTCTGGAGTAACCTCATCAATTATAAAATGCCGTTCTTGAAATTTTCTGGTTAACTTTTGTTTCACAGCTTGGGTTTTCCGCCCCATATTGGCAAAAATTGCGACTCTCATTTTTCAACCCCTATTATTTATCGTCTTCTACTTTTGGTTTTTGTTTCGTCTGAAATAAAACTTGGGCCTCTTTAATTTCTTCTCTAATATCAGACATTTCCTTGTCTAACATGAAGGCAGCTTCTGCAGAACGTCGCAAGCGCTCTGCTAGCTCTGGCGGAAATGCCCCTTGATATTTGTAATTTAGGGAATGTTCAATCGTTGCCCAAAAATTCATCGCTAAAGTTCTAATTTGGATTTCCGCTTTAACAACCCTTTGTCCGTCCAATCTCTGAATAGGATAGGAGATTACAATATGATACGAACGGTAGCCACTTGCCTTTTGATTAGCGATATAATCTCTTTCCTCGAGCACTTGCATATCATAACGCTGTTTCAAAAGCTCTACTACTAGGTAAATATCTTCAACAAATTGGCACATCACCCTGACACCAGCAATATCTTCCATATCCTCTTCCAAGCGGTCAAGGCGAATATTGCGCCGTTGCATTTTTTCAACGATACTAGCAATGGGCTTAACTCGTCCAGTTACAAATTCAATCGGTGAATGTTGTCCTCGTTGTCGATATTGATTTCGTAATTGACGTAGCTTTAATTTCAATTCAGCGACGGTCTGTTCATATGGTTCTAAAAATTGTTGCCAATCTTCAATCATAGGACATCCCACCTTTCTGTACCTATCTAGTTTAACACAATTCCTAGCATAATTGATTACTTAGCTTTTTAAGGGCAAAAAAATTGCAAAAATCATTTATTTTGTTAAAGTATAAGTAGAATTAAACTAACGGTATTAGTTTGGAGGTATTGATTGTGTTAGAAATGTATCTGTTTATTAACCCGCTTGGGGCAGTGTGCTACCAAGCAGAACAAGATATTTTAACCCTGGTGGCACGATCAGATAAACAAATTAACTTTAGGTTCATCCCACTCCTAACCCTCAAAACGGTTACTAGTGTTATGAAGACTCGCCACATTCCCCTAGGCGATTTAGAACAAAGAAATAAGCTTGCCAAGGAATTGTATCAAGCTGCGCTCGACTGTAAAGCTGCGCTGTTCCAGGGCAAGAAGAAAGGCCGAGCTTTTTTACTGTACATCCAACAAGCCTTCTTAAATTCACCAACTAGCTATAACGAAGCCTTAGCCCTTAGCGCTGCTAAGGCCTGTAAACTAGATGTCGATATGTTTCTCGAGGACCGTCAATCAGAGTTTACGGAACACCAATTTCAACAAGACCAACAGCTAGCTGCTAAAATGAACGTCACAGATCACCCTACCTTGGTTTTATATAACTTGGAAGGCTTTGATTGTGGGGTAGCAGTCACAGGCTGCGATTCCTTTGATGTCCTTGAAAGTATTATCCATGGCAACATCCCCCGGGAGTTAATCTTAGAACATCAAACTCGCCAAAGACTGCACCCTCTTAAGAATCAAAAAAAATCTAACCTGCCTCCTTGTTAACTAAATAGCGAGCCCTTACTTTGCTAGTAAGAGCTCGCTATTTATTATGCTATTTGAGTAATAAACCCTCTAATTGATTCAACCGCTTTTCAAATACTTTAAACGCCTCTTGCAGGTAGGCACTTTCTTCCATATTTACCCCAGCTTGTTTCATAACTTCAAGTGGATAGTTAGAACTACCCGCTTTAAGATAGTCTAGGTAAGCAGTTAACTTAGCTGGATCTTTGCTTAAAATATTTTGGGAAAGGGTTGTTGCCGCTGCAAATCCCGTCGCATATTGATAAACATAGAAATTATAGTAAAAATGAGGAATCCGGGCCCATTCGTAGGCAATTTGCTGGTCATTAACCACGGCCGAACCATAATAATGTTGGTTTAATTTACCATAATAATCGGCTAACTTTTCGGCTGTTAATGCCTGGCCACTAGCCTCTTGTTCATGTAGCCATAACTCAAATTGGGCAAACTGAGCTTGTCTAAACACGGTTCCCTTAAACCCATCTAAATAATGATTTAAAACATAAGCTTGTACTTGCGGATCTTTTTGCGTCTCCAACAAATATTGGGTTAGCAAGTTCTCGTTAGTGGTTGAAGCAATTTCTGCTAAAAAGATGGGATAATCTCCGTACTGATAAGGTTGGTTATGCGTTGTAAGGTAAGTGTGCATACTGTGACCCATTTCATGTACAAGTGTAAATAAATTATCTAAATTATCTTGCCAGTTTAATAAAATATACGGTGCAGTATCATATACCCCGGAAGAGTAAGCACCACTTCTCTTACCTTCGTTTTCAACCACATCAATCCACCGACTAGCATAGGCTTCTTTCACGTGCCCTAAATAGTCGTCACCAAGTACCGCTAGCGCCTTTAAACTTTCTTGCTTAGCTTCCTCGTAGGTATAAGCTAAGTTGGCTTTACCTGTAAGGGGAGTATACAAATCATACATATGCAATTCGGTTAGGCCTAAGACCTTTTTTCTCAATTCAACATATCGGTGTAACAATGGTAGGTGTTGTTCAACCTGTTCCAGTAAAGTGGTGTATACTTTAACCGGAATGGAATTACTTGCCAAGGCTCGTTCTTGGGCTGAATTATAACCACGTAATTTAGCTTCAAAATTATGCATCCGCACGTGGGTAGCTAATGTAGTAGCCAGGGTGTGTCTAAATTGATGATAGACTAGGTAAAGCTTTTCAAAGGCCTCTTTTCTTACTTCCCGGTTTACGGATTCTAATAATTTTCCATAAAGTCCCTGTGATAGTTGAACTTTATTCCCCGCTTCATCACTAACTTGCGCAAACTTAAAGTCGGCATTGTTTAGTACCCCAAAAATATTTTCGGGCGCTCCTAAAATATCACTAGCTCCCGCTAACAAGGCTTCTTCCTTGTCGCTTAAAATATGGGCTTTTTTAGCTAATAGTACCTCCAATAAATGTTGATACTGCTGTAACTTAGGCTCAACCTGTAAGTAAGTTGCAACCGTTTCTTCGGATAAGGCCAGCAATTCTGGTTCAAACCAAGCTATCTTAGCGGAGACTTCCGCCACTAACTTTTGAACCCGTGTGAATAACGCTTGATATTCAGCGTTTTTAGTATCTTGATCATTTTTCATGCTAGCATAGACATAGATTTTCTCTAAGGCACGATCTAAGTCTAACCACGCTTCTAAAGCCGTCAATAACGTTTGGGCACTTTGTCCTACTTGGCCTTGATAGGTTAAGAAAGTTGTTGCTTGTTGCTCTAACTCCGTAACAGCGGTATCAAATTCACCGCTATTTGCAAAAATCAACTCTAAATCCCAAGTTAATTCTACGGGAACTTCTTTTCTTTGGGGTAATTTTTTTACCTCAGTCATCCAATCACTTCCTTAGTAATAATTAGCTTCATTTTAGCAAAAGCTAGGTTAATTGCAAGCCGCTGCTAGCAAGGTGGGGGGGTATCCTAACGAAGGGAAGCAAATATAAACTATCTTTTAACACCGCTTGGGTATCCTGGTAATCTAATAGCTGAAAGCTCCTAAGTACCAATAAAGGCTTACGATAAAGAGGCGGGTGGTAGCTGTCTATAAAAATTTGTTTAGGCAGATCAGCTAGTGTTAACCCCTTGGTATAACAGTAAGCCCGCAGACTCGCTAGGGATTTACTGCCATAATATATTTGTTGTTGAAACTTGTATTCTTGGGTCATAATCTGTTTGGCTGTTAACGGATAATAACAAATTTCGTGCCGTGCATGCAAAAATGCTACTAGTTCTTGAAATGAGTAAGCATAGTGGCGCAAATATTTTAGTGGCAAAAAATCGGCTTGCTGAATAGCATAGTCAATTTCAAAGCGCTTGCGTGCAATGTCTAAAAAAAGCAGATAAAAGCCCAAGTTAGGCGCCCAGTGCATAAACATTGCATTTTGTTGAGTTAAGCGCCCCTTTAAAAAATAGCGCTTACCTAAAATCCAAATATAAGCTAACCTCCCTTGCTTATAGCCCCTGGAGCGGTAGACCAACTTTTGAAATGATATGGGGGCACATTGATATTCAAATGCAACTAGACCGCAACCAGCTTTTTGTCCCAAAATATCAGGTCGTTGATGCAACTCACTCTGGTAAGCCTCGTATTGGACCTGCCAGCCGGCCTGCTTTAGCTCGTGATAAATAAATTTCTTACCTTCCAAATGTTCGTCGCTTTCTCCTTCACTAAATAGCTGGCAACTATGCCTAGGATGAGCAAAGTGGGCAACCTTTTTTAACCCCCGCTTTAAAATTAACTTTTCATGACAGCCTGGGACAATAATAGCTATGGTTCTTTTGAGCTTGATTGGCACTTACTAAAAGTTTTGCCTCGGTTTGCGCATACAACATAAAAAAACACCTCCTACTTTTATAGTTCGCAAAAAAAGTAGGAATTAATCTTTTTTTCGTTATTCTTAAGATAATCTTAAACATACTAAAAGCAGGCCTGCTAACCCTAGCAGACCTGCTTTGAACTTAGTAGCTTTTAACCAAAGTAACCGCGCGCAATTTCTAAAGCATTTCTTTTCATAATTAATCGTGCCCGCTCCTGGATTACAGCAGCAGAAAAAGAAACAACTTCTCCGTACTCATAGGCAATCGCTAAAATATCTTTGATTTCATTTTCATTGACTTGATCAACAAAAAAGATTAACTCTAAATAATATTTATCGTCATACTTATACAAGTTAGATGCAACCCCATCTACATCTAGTTCCTTGACTAGTTGGATGAAGTCTTCAAAATTGGCAAACGATACTAAGTAACGCTTTTGCATGTTACTTTGATCATCTAAGTAATCCGACTTAGCTTGCAAGCGTTTAGTTTCACTATCATTGGCAGTCAACATCTTATTCTCACTCTTTTCTAAGGCAGCACCTAACTGCTTACGGATAAAATCCGTGATATCATCCGCATCGCCTAAGTCATTAATGTCTACCTGTTGAACCCGTTTGCCTTTTTTTTCCAATTCTTTAAGTGGGGAAAATGGTTCTTCATCACTATCTGGATCCATTTTGGTGATAAACAATTCCAAGCCATTAAGGTTAGGCATCAGCTGAAAAGTCACCGCGTCAGTTTCACGAAATTCGTGCTCCGTATCTACCTCATCTAAGATACTATAAAAAAAGCTTTCTATTTCTTTTTGGTTTCCAAGTAAGTCAAGGACGGTTATCCCACGTTCGGTTAAATCATCGTTTTCAAGCGATACTTTAATCGTATTCTCGTTGATTTTCTCCATTTCCATTAGTGGTCACCCCTTCTCTCAAAACTAATCAGTAAAAAAAGTTAAATACTGATACTCCCCTTTATCATAGCAGAAAAGCGTAAAAAAAACCACCCATTGATATGGGTGGTTGCTCTTTAATAGAATCCTGCCAATTCCTGTGCTTTTCGTAATTCCAGCGCCCGCACTTCTCGTGGTAAGAAACGCCGAATTTCATCTTCATTGTAACCCACTTGTAGGCGTTTATCATCCATGATGATAGGCCGCTTTAAAATGCCAGGGTTATTCTGAATTAACTCAAATAAATCTTTTAATGGGAGTTCATCAATTTCAACGTGTAAATCTTGATAAATTTTAGACCGTTTAGAAATAATTTCTTCCGTTCCATCTTCGGTCATTTGCAAAATTTGTTTAATTTCGTTAACCGTTAGTGGTTCGGAAAAGATATTTCTCTCAGTAAAAGGAATATCGTGTTCTTTTAACCAAGCGCGTGCTTTACGGCACGATGTACAACTTGGTGATGTGTATAGTGTAACCATAAAAATCGCTCCTTTACAGTTAAAACCTAACCTTTTATCGACAATCTTTTCTACACGTCTTATTATACATCAAATTTCAAAAAATTAATACCTTCTCCCTAAAAAAATTTATGGCTGGTTGAATGTTTTTTTGACTATAAATCTGTAAATCATTATTATATCAACTCTTAAACTAATTGACCGGCTAATGTTTCCTTGCGGGGGTTTTCACAAAAACTTATTTAATCAATAGCAAAAGTGTATATTTTACACAATTTTAACTAATTGGTTAAAGTTACACTTGTTAAGTTTGCTGGCTACCTTGTAAAATATTTATATAATAAAGAAAACGTTTTAGGAGGAAAATATATGCAGACACAGCTATCTGACTTTGTTAACTTACAAACACTCACTGAAGACCTAATCATCGAATTAGCCTATGCTACCCCTAATAATTTCACCGGCCAAGTGGTATATGATTTTACTACCGCCATCGCCCGGAGGGGTTCTGCCCAAAAATTAGCTGAAGCTAGCAAAATTTTGAAAAAGCAGGGTTATCGCATCAAGGTCTGGGATGCTTACCGTCCAGTCTCCGCCCAATTAAAGCTCTTCGAGGTTTATCCAGATCCCACCTTTGTTGCTAAGCCCAACCCCAACTTCAGCCACCAAAAAGGTGTTACCTTTGACGTTACTTTAACTGACTTAGCAGGTAAAGAACTAGTAATGCCAACAGCTTTTGACGACTTCAGCGAAAAAGCTAAACGATCTTCTAAGCACCTCTGGAGCCCTGAAGCATTAGCTAATTACAACCTCCTCAATGATGCCATGACCCAAGCAGGCTTCATTGGTTATCCTAACGAGTGGTGGGATTTCCGTGATAGCCAAATGGATGAATACGGCCCCTTAAGCGCCAACCCTAACGATTACTAGTCCGTATAAAGATTAAAATAACCCACCTTAAAAACGCTAGAAACCAGTGCTTGATTTCTAGCGTTTTTTGCTCTTTCCTATAGTTCTATTCTGAATCCTGATTCCTATTAATCTGCCATTATTAAAGCAGCACTACTGACTAATTACAATAAAGGCGCAATCGTTTTAGTCAACGCACCAACCACCTTGGTTGTCACCGGCTCTTGTTGGAGGCTTGCCAATGTAACTGGGGTTGACTTGGCCTTAGTTTCCTCAAAATCAGCGGCAATCGCTGGAATGCAATCCGTCTTATACATAAAGGCTGCACATTCAAAGTGGTGGTATAAACTACGATAATCGAGGTTAATTGTTCCCACCACCGCTTTTTTATCATCGGCCACAAAAACCTTAGCGTGAACAAAGCCGGGGGTGTAAAGATATATCTTAACCCCCGCTTGTAACAGCTGCTTGAAGTGCGTTTTGGCTAAAGCATATGGGATAGGCTTATCTGGAATTCCCGGCAAAATCAACTCAACATCCACCCCGCGTTCAGCCGCAAAGGTCAAGGCCCGCTCCATTTTACCATCTAAAATTAAGTAAGGGGTCATAATGTGAACGTAGTTATGCGCTCGATTTAAAATGTCCATGTAGACATTTTCAGCAACCTTTTCTTCCTCTAGGGGAAAATCTGCATACGGAATCACATAGCCACTCGTTTTGGCTGGCACTTTACTTTCAACTTCTAGGTACTTAGAAAAATCCACTTCTTTTTCGGTAATATTCCACATCTGCAAGAATAACTGGGTGAAGGTCTTAACCGCCTTTCCTTCAAGCATAATTGCGGTATCTTTCCAATGACCAAAACGTTCTAGTTCGTTGATGTATTCATCAGCCAGGTTAACTCCACCCGTAAAGGCAACCTGTCCATCGATTACTAAAATTTTACGGTGATCCCGGTAATTATAGTAAGTAGAAACAAAGGGGTGAATAGGTGAAAACATCTTGGCTTTTATACCCAATTTAGCTAACCGTTGCGGGTAATCAACACTCAAGGTGGTAAACTCACACATCCCGTCATACATTACCCGAACTTCTACCCCCTCTTTAACCTTTTGGGCTAGAATTGCTAGAATTTCACCCCACATCTTTCCTTCAGCAATAATGAAATATTCCAAAAAGATAAACCGCTTAGCTTGTCGTAACTGGTGAAGCATTTCCTTAAACTTCGCTTCTCCGATTGGAAAATAAGTCACCTTCGTATCTTGATAAACAGGAAAATTATCATTAGTTCTTTGCAAATACTTGGCTAAACCGTAAGTATCAGCGTCTTCTAACTTCAGTTTTTTCAACGCTAAATTGTCCTCGGTTAGACTGTGCTTACTTTCGGCAACCAGCTGCCTAATTCGTTTACGTAATGCCCGGTGCCCGATATCACTTTGCGTATACAGAAGTAATACCGAGCCAAATAAAGGGGCTATCGCTATTAGTAATAGCCACGTTGTTTTAGCACTGGGATCAATCTTGCTGTTGACTAAATATAGCATCATTATAAAATCAAAAACTACTACTGCCACCGTATAGTGGGGAAATTCTTGACTAAACCACTTGAATAAACTAAAAATCCATACCAACTGTAACAGTAACAACAAAACTACTAGCCCTAAGCGACTAAATAAAATGCGACCAAGCCCGTTTTTTTGCTTAGTCAGCAACTGAATTTCATGTTCCTTCACTACACTCACCTCTACTTATATTTTAGCCTAAATATAAGTGGATTAAAATTCCGCTTGCCATAAAATTGGCTGCCGGGCTTTAAGCGAGGCTGGTACAGCAATTATTCGTTGGTTCGCAGACCCCCGGAACTGTAGGGTTAAATCTTTTTGCGCTTCCAAAAAACGACCGTCAACCAAAATATCTAGGTAACTCAAAAGCTCTAGTTTATCGGCAGATTCTTTTTGCAGCTCTTCCCAGGTGTAACCACTCCAAGACCAAATATCCTTTTGGTGTCCGTATTCAGCCCGGACCCTCTTCACCAATTGAAGGCAAACTTGTGTGTTTAAGAAAGGCTCTCCTCCCAATAAAGTAAGCCCTTGAACATAAGACTGGCCTAAGTCGGCAATAATTTGGTCTTCTAAGGCCTTGGTATAGTCATAGCCGTAGTTAAAATTTTGGGCCACCTTGTTATAACAACCAGGACAGGAAAACTTGCAGCCACTAACATACAAGCTACACCTTACTCCTTCACCATCAACAAAGTTAAACGGCTTGTAGTCTGCAATTTTTTGCTGACTTAAATTACTTGCCAACCACTCTTTAGGCTCCGGATTGCGCGGCAATCTAGGGGCTTTAGCTCTAGCCTGTAAGTCTTTGCACTTCATTTTCACTTCAATCACTATTCTTCCCTCATTTCAGGACTTAAGTTTTTAGCCCGTGATGCAATTTCGACATGGCGACCGTGAACCATTGGCCGTTGCAAAGGATTACCTAGGTAACCACAAGTCCGCTTGACACAATCACAAGTTTTAGGGTCATGGTTGCCACAAGTTGGACACTCAAACCCCCGTGCGGTTGCCTTAAATTCCCCTTCAAAGCCACACTTATAACAACGGTCTATTGGCGTGTTGGTCCCTAAGTATCCGACCTTGTCATAAGCAAAGTCCCAAACAGCTTCCAACGCCTTAGGATTTTGTTTTAAGTTAGGATACTCACAATAGTGAATAAAGCCCCCGGCTGCATAGCGAGGATAGTCCATTTCAAAGGTTAACTTTTCAAATGGGCTTGGATGTTTTCTGACGTCATAGTGGAAACTATTAGTGTAGTATTCCTTATCCGTCACATCCTTAACCTTGCCAAACTTTTGCAAGTCTAGGCGACAAAAACGATCAGTTAGTGACTCACTTGGAGTTGAATAAACACTATAATGATAACCTGATTCCTGTGACCATTGCTTGCAGGCCTGGGCTAAGCGTCTTACAATTTCAACCGTAAAATCATGCGCCGCTTGGTTATGCTCCCAATTGGGGCCATAAAAAGTAGTCGCAACTTCATACAAACCAATATATCCTAGTGAAACCGTGGCCCGCTCGTTCTTAAATAACTCCGCCACTGACTGATTAGGTTTAAGCCGCTTTCCAAATGCCCCATACTGATATAAAATCGGAGCATTTTCCGGTTTAGCATCTAAGGTCCGTTTCACTTTAAAAGCTAACGCTTCCTTGGCAAGTGCAACCTTTTCTGCGAAAATTTGCCAAAAAAGTTCTTGGTCTCCCTTAGCAAACAAGGCAATCCGCGGCAGGTTAATGGTTACCACCCCTAAATTCATCCGCCCTGAATTGACCTCTTTTCCAGTTTCATCACGCCAGCCTTGTAGAAACGACCGACAACCCATTGGCGCCTTGAAACTGCCAGTAATTTCCTTAATCTTGTCATACATTAAAACGTCTGGATACATCCGCTTCGTCGCACATTTAACGGCCAGTTCTTTAATATCATAATTAGGTTCCCCGGGCTTTAAATTAAGTCCCGCCTTAATCGTAAAAACTAATTTAGGAAAAATAGCGGTCCGTTTTTCCCGGCCCAAACCAGCAATTCTAATCTTCAGAATAGATTTTTGAATTTCTCGTGCTATCCAAGAGGTCCCCAAACCAAAGCCAAGGGTCGTAAAAGGAGTCTGTCCCTGGGAAGAAAAGAGCGTATTAATTTCATACTCTAGTCCTTGCATCGCATCGTAAATATCCTTTTTGGTCCGCTTTCTTGCAAATTCAATTTGCTTTGCTTCAGTGCTGATATATTCCTTAGCTTCAACCAAATGTTTTTGATAATTCTTTTTAGCAAATGGTTCTAAAACCTCATCGACTCTATCAGCAGAGCAACCCCCATACTGACTAGACGCAACGTTAGCGATAATTTGTGCCATTTGCGCTGTGGCAGTTTGAATCGAATGAGGGCTTTCAACCTCCGCATTCCCAATCTTAAAACCGTTGGTTAACATTTCTTTAAAGTCAATTAAACAACAGTTAGTCATTGGACTTAACGGCGTATAGTCCAAGTCATGGTAATGAATATCACCACGCAAATGAGCCTTGGCTACGTGTTCGGGCATCATCTTTAAACCTAATGTCTTTCCCACCGTTCCGGCCGTCAAATCTCTTTGTGTATTAAAAACCCGACTGTCCTTATTAGCATTTTCATGCACTAAGCGGGGATCATTAGCTTGCAATTTCTCTAGCCGCACCTTAGGGTCAGTCGCCTCTTGCCACTTCACTTGTCGTTCTTGGTAGACCTGATCGTACTTGGCTACTTCATCATCAAAGCCATTTTCAAGTAAGACCTGCCTAAAAATCGCCCTCATTTGCTTAGCAGTTACAACCTCTTCAATCCCTAAGGCTTGGAACATTTGACTTAATAAGAAATTTTGGTCTGCCTTTAATCCTAAAACATCCAATAAATATTCCAACTTATACAACATGAAGGGCATTTCTTCACCATCACACTTAATAAATTTGGTTGGCAAAATCAAACCTGTAACCACTTTCTTTGTTTGTACTTCCATGATTATCATCCCTTCAATCAATCAAAACTTATTTCTCCAAAAAATAATTACCACAGTATATTCTATACCACCAGTATAACAAACACAATATATTGTGTAAATAAAATAAAAATCGCACAATATATTGTATAAAATTATTACTGGCAATTTTTTATACATTCTGCTTGATTAAGGTTATAATGGGGAATAAGTAAGTAGGAAAGAAGGTCTTTTGATGACACTTGACTTAGAAAAAATCAAAACCCAAGTCCAGACCGGTTTAAAAGAATTGCTGGCTCAAGCTAACCTTGAAGCCGGGGACATTTTTGTACTAGGCTGCAGCACTAGTGAAATTCAAGGAGAACATATCGGTAAGGACTCTAATATTGAAGTTGGACGTACCGTAATTGCTGCCCTCCTTGAAATCTTGCGTCCCTTACAAATTAACTTGGCAGTTCAAGGCTGTGAGCACTTAAACCGCGCCCTAGTGGTTGAAAAAGCGGTTGCTAAAGAAAACCAGCTTGAAATAGTCACCGTCTACCCATCACTTCATGCGGGTGGGGCCGGTCAAATCGCCGCCTTTGAACAATTTACAGATCCAGTTGAAGTAGAACATATTACCGCCAAAGCTGGCATGGATATAGGCGACACTTCCATTGGCATGCACGTTAAATTCGTGCAAATCCCGGTTAGAACCTCTGTTAAAGAAGTCGGGGCAGCCCACACCACTTACTTGCGCTCCCGGCCTAAATTAATTGGAGGCAAACGAGCTAAGTACGAATGGAATCCGTTTAATTAATCGCAACAAAAAGAAGTCTGTAATTCTTACTACCAAGAACCACAGACTTCTTTTTTGCGATTAACCTAAATTTAATTGTACTTGTTAGTCAAACGTTCAAGTTGCCCCCTAAACTCGTGGGGGTAACGCTCAATCGTATGCTGCTCATCTACCAAGTAGTCTGCACGTTCCCCGTGCTCGCTTCTATCTAGGCCAATCAATTCTTCTTGTTGACTTACCCGCATCTTAATTACCAGCCTCAAAGCCGGAATTAACAGCAAGCACATTAAGCTAACAAATCCAATCGTTGCTAACGTCCCTAGGAGTTGTATACCTAACAAGTGCCAACCTCCACCATAACATAAGCCATTCTCACTAATGGTCGGGTTAACGGTCTTAGTTGCGAACGCTCCCGTTAAAACGGAACCAACGATTCCCGACACACCGTGACACCCAAACGCATCTAGCGGATCATCAAAACTAAGTTTGGGTTTCACATAGGTAACAAATACAAAGCTGACTAGGCTACACAAAAAACCAATCAAAACAGCACCAACGCTAGTTACATACCCCGCTGCAGGTGTAATACCAACTAGGCCACATAAAGCCCCTGTACAAACTCCAACTAAACTCGGCTTACCGCTCAGATAGATATCCAATCCCATCCAAGTAAGCATCGCAAATGCCGCTGCAACCGTCGTGACTAAAAAAGCGTTAACCGCTAGGCCATTGATTCCTAAAGCAGAACCGGCATTAAAACCATACCAGCCAATCCAAAGAATGGCGGTTCCACATAAAACCCACGGCAAATTATAGTGGCTAGTCTCTTTTTTTAGCCGTTTGCCAAGAAAAAGAGATAATAATAAGGCGGTAATGCCGGCGTTAATGTGGACCACAGTCCCCCCAGCAAAATCTAGCACCCCTAAGTTAGCTAAAATTCCCTTTGGTGACCAAACCATGTGAACTAGGGGATAATAAATTAATATCGACCAACCAACAATAAATGCCAGTAGGTAATTAAATCTCATCCGACCTACGATTGCCCCCACAAATAAGGCGGGCGTAATCAAAGCAAACATCATTTGAAAACTTAAGTAGGTACCGGTATCTAGACCTTGTTTAGGCAAAGTCACCTTACTTAAGTCCAAACCACTTAAAAATGGATGTTGCAGCTTACCAACAATTCCAAACAGATTGCCAGTAAAACTTAAATCATACCCAAAAGCTATGTAAATGATAACCGCTAACCCACAAATAATAAACACGGATAACATTGTGTTAACAACATTTTTCTTAGAAACTAAACCACCATAAAAGAAGGCCAAACCTGGAGTCATAAAGAATACTAAAATCGTTGAAATAATAATAAATGTCGTATTGGCTTCGTTTAACATCGCAACCACTCCTCTCTTATGTCAGAAATTATAACTTAGTTTTAATTTTTTACTACTGAAAATTAGGTTCATTAATACTTTTTTAATATTCAAGCCGTTAACATTCGGGTTTTAAGTCGCTATATCTCGGTTTTATGTTATTAAAAGTTACATAAAAAGGGTATCTCTATCAATCAACTTAGATAGAGATACCCTTTACTAACTTTTACTTTAAGCTAACGCTTGTAACAAACGCTCTAATTCAGTTAAAATCTCTGCTGGTAAGGTATCAGTAGGATGTGCTTCGTTATAATCCTTGACCCAATCACGTCTAATTTCTAAGCGAGTCTTCAACTTCAACAAGTAATCTTGGTCAGTAAAATCAACTGGATAACCTTCGATTGGCATGTAGGATAAATCTTCTAACTTACCAAACTGTTGCCAACCTTCTTGTTCGTTAACAACCGCTTCTAAAACGCCTAGCGTTACTTCTTTATTAATATCAATTCCATTAAAGGCGGCGGTATTAACAATGTAACAAGCCACGTTACGTTTAGCAAATAGCTCTTTAAAATCATGATAGTCTTCTGAAAGTGAATAAGCCCTAAACGGATCCGCAAATGGTTCAATTACTAAGGCATTTTTATCCGCAGCACCAACTACATTTTCGGCGTTAGAACGTTTAGTAGCCAGCGTAACCCCAAAGGTCGCCGCTGCAGTTGGATTTTCTAGCCTTACAATCGGTGGTAAACTATCATCCTTCATAATCCAAAAGATAGCGTCCATCGGACTAGCCTCTTTATCAACCCGATTTAGAGATGAGTAGCGCGACTTAATGGTCCGCCCATTACCATTCCGCAAATCTTCTGTGACCAATACCTTTTTGCCTTCCTTGTTAAGCGTTACCCCGACATTCATTAACGTCGTGAAGTAAGTCGTTTCCCTGGTACCAGGTAGGTAATCATTAGTTTTGTCAAAGTATGCTGGTTCTAGTGCTACTGACGAACCGTCTTGACGTGAAATTACAAATGCATCATCATGCAAGACGGTAATATCATACTTACCGCCATGCTTGGCATGAGTTAGCGTTGATTTACCTGAACCGGATAAGCCATAAAAAGCAAAAACTTTGTCAGGCTTGTCCTTGAAGTGAAAGGCCTTAGCCCCACCGTGACAGGCTGTATAACCATTACGGTGGGCGGTTGCCCATGCTAAGGTTAGCGTTCCCTTCTTAAGTTCTCCAAAGTAACGTAACCCTAAAACAGCAGCCACATTGTGCTTAGCATCAATAATTACCAAGCCATTAGGATACTTGTCATCTTGCCATTCTGGGTCTGCATACAGATAGATATCCCCTTCTGGATACTGTTTTGAATTAGCATATAGTTCTTGATACTCTTCGTTAATTGCTTGGAAATTAAGTAGATACGACAAGAGGTTCATCTCAAAGCCAACTGGAACTGCTAAGTGGGCTTTAAGCATAAAGTCCTTATCTAGTCCCACCACCACTTGGGTTTTATAGAATTTACGCTTGGAACCCTCGTAGAGTGCATCCCGCAAAACCTTAATTAGCTCTTCAGAGTTTTCCTTAGGATCACCTATTAAATGACGTGCAGCTGCGGTTCTCCCTACGACGGCCCCATGATTATCTACCAGCATTTTAGCGTCTGCCGGTAAACCTAATTCAGTTGTATGTATAATTGGCAAATCTGTTACAATTGTCGTTGGATTAGCAGCGGCTAATTTATAAGCAGTCGTCACATCATTGACAGCAACCATATTATTAGCATAAAAGGCTGTCTCAACAGTCGTTCTAACTTGTGAAAAAATCGGGTTAGCTTTTCTAATTTCCGTTTCAGCAAAACATCCTTGCGTACTCATCACAACCACTCCTAACTTTTACAGTCTTAATATAAAACGTTTTCAATTATTATTTTACCACATTTTATCGAAATTTTTATATTTAAACTAAAAAAGATCCTAAGAATATTTCTTAGGACCCTCTTATTTCCGGTCAAATACCGGTAAAAAAACTTATTTAATTAAAGCCGCACTATTATTCTTCAACGCGGAAGCGGTCTTCATCTGCCATGAATTCTTTTTCACCAGCAGGGGCTTCAATAGAACCGAATGGCATTTGGGCGCGTAACTTCCAGTTAGCAGGAATATTAAATTCCTTAGCAATCATTTCATCGATTAATGGGTTGTAGTGTTGTAATGACGCACCAACGCCTTCGTTAGCCAAGGCAACCCAAACTGCTTGTTGAGCCCCACCAATAGCTTGTTCTGACCAATCTTGGAAGTTAGCAGCGTACAATGGGAAGTTTTCTTCTAAATTCTTAACAACATCTGTATCTGTGAAGTAAAGAATAGTTCCAAAACCTGCTCTGAAAGTAGCAATCTTTTCTTGAGTCTTCTTGAAAGCTTCTTCGTTAGGCACTTCAGTTTCAAGCCGTTTTTCAACGATATCCCAAACCTTGTTTGACTTATCACCAAATAAAATTACGGCCCGAACAGTTTGGCTATTAAAGGCTGTTGGTGAGTGCTTAATTGCATCCTTGATTACTGTTGCTAATTCGGCTGGACTTTGCTTAACATTTTCCCCCAAAGCATAAATTGAACGACGCTTCTTTAAATCATTAATAACTGAATTTGACATTTTATCTCTCCTCTATATCTGTCTTTTCTTAACTATGCTTTTATTATAACACTTATTTTTAGTAAGTAAATATATTTTTCATACTTTTTGTAATTTTTTTACAGAAGCTTAAAAATAGCCGGTCCTTTCACGTAGAAAAAACCGACTATTTATACTAGATTAGCTTAAAAAAACAGTTTACTTACAATCGTCACTAACACTAAGAGTGCAGTCGAACTAATAAAAGCTGCCGCAAAAACACTGCGCCCTCTTTGAGCAATAACTCTAAAGTTAACGCTCATCCCTAAGGCTGCCATTGCCATCCCTAAAAATAGGTAAGCAGCTTGAACTAAGAAATCAAGCATAGCTTGGTTAAATGGTAAAAATGTTCCTGCCACGCTTGCTAAAATGAAGCCTCCCATGAACCATGGAATTGGAAGTTTCTTTTTAGATTGGCTCTGATTAGTAACCTTACTTGTTTTTTGATACCAAATTCCGACAATTAAAGCCACCGGCGCCAATAATAAGACCCGTGATAATTTCATCAGTAAGGCAGCCTGCAAACTTACAGAACCACCTGCACCACCAGTAGCAACCGCATGAGCAATTTCATGTAAAGAGCCTCCCGCTACCGTTCCAAACTGAGTTGCATCCAAGCCCAGTAGTGGCTTTAAGAAAATTTCAACTAGGGTGAAAAAGGTTCCCATTACGCAGACCACAGCCACTGCTAAAACTTCGTTTTCTCGTTTCCGTTCAGCAGATAAGTCTGAATCCTCTAACTGTGGTGAAACCCCCATAACGGCTGCAGCACCACAAATTCCGCACCCACAGGCTGTCAGTAAAGCTAGTTCCTTTTCAGCCCCAAATTTATGACAGAGATAATAGGTTAAACAGATTGTAAAAGTTACTGCCACTATTGCTAAGGTGATTGTCTTAACCCCAGCGTTAATTAAGGTCATCAAGTTTAACTTAAATCCTAACAAGATAATCCCTAACCGCAAAAATTTATTTGAGATAAAGCCTATCCCACCTTTAGTCTCTGCAACCACCTTAGGGCTAACTTGTAAGAACATTCCTAACAATAACGAAATTACCAGGGCACCTATTAGACTGAGGTAAGGTAATTTGGATAAAAACAAGCCCCCTAATGAACAAATCAAGGTGGTTAAAATTGCCAACCAAAAACTCTTAGTTTTAACTAATTGCGCCATTATTTTCCTCCTCATTTTAATTACTAAAATAATCTTAACAGAAAAATTGTATAAGTAAAAATAATGAATTAAGATATATACATAAGTAAAAATTATGGAAGTGTGAAAATGTTAGAACAAAAATACCTTACTTTTATTAAAGTGGCACAGCTAGGCTCTTATACAAAGGCGGCTAAACAACTCTTTATCAGCCAACCAGCCGTTTCACAACAACTTACTAGTTTGGAAAATGAATTAGGTGTCAAATTATTTACTTACCACAACCGCCAGTTAAAATTAACTTGCGAGGGGGAAAAACTACTCACTTATGTCCAGTCATTAAAGGTTCAGACTGATAAATTCATCACTAACCTGCACCATCCTAGCAGCTTGCAAACTAGCTTAACAATTGCCACAACTATGTCACTTGCAAATGAAATTACCCCTAATATTATCGCTAAGATTCAAGCAAATAATACCTTTACAAAGCTTAACTGTAAAATTGCTAATACTAAACTCTGTCTTGAGTCAGTTCAAGCAGGTAAAGTTGATTTTGCTCTAATAGAAGGCAATTTTCCCAAGGAAAAATTTTCCAGTCACATTATTACTGAAGAAAAATTTATCCCCGTCTGTTCACCCCTGCTTGGGCTTAACGCTGAGCAAACGTACCGCTTCAGTGATTTACTTAACTATCCCGTCATTTATCGCGAAGAAGGATCAGGTTCATATAATATTTTCAAAACCATTTTAGCTTCCCGTAATATTGCCCCCAGTGACTTTAAATTTAACTATCAAGTTGGAAGTCCCACGGCCATTAAGGCATTGCTCTTAAAGGGATTAGGAATTAGTTTTATCTATCAAACTGTTGCTAAACAAGAATTAGCTACTAAGCAGTTAATCCCACTTAAAATTGAAAACCTAAATATTACCCATCCAATTTATCTCGTTTATAGTAAAAACTCTTATTTTGCCAAAGACTACTTAAATATCCTAGGTCTATAGCTAAAAATAGCATTCAGCCATTTCACTGGCTGAATGCTATTTAGTTTGCTGTTCCTTTAGCGTCTTTCTCTACTCCGTCCGTTATTAAAAATGTCACCAGTTACTACTAGCAATTATCTGTGGACAACTTTTTGGACAACTATTTTTTCAAGAATACGAAGCAAGTCAAAATAAGCAGATTGCAAATACTTCACGATTTCTAACTGATTTTAACTGTAACTATAAAGAAAAAAGCCCGATTTCTCGGACTTTACTGTTTCTAACGGTTTCTAAAAATACCGGTGATCGGGGTCGAACCGATACGTCCCAAGGGACACTAGATTTTGAGTCTAGCGCGTCTGCCAATTCCGCCACACCGGCATAAAAGGCGGTAACCGGATTTGAACCGGTGATAAAGGTTTTGCAGACCTCTGCCTTACCACTTGGCTATACCGCCATAAATAACCAACAAAATACTGGGGTAGCTGGATTCGAACCAGCGCATGACGGTACCAAAAACCGTTGCCTTACCGCTTGGCTATACCCCAAACATACTATAATTCATATTAGGTAGTTGGATTCGAACCAACATGTATGGAGTCAAAGTCCATTGCCTTACCAGTTGGCTATACCAAATATGAAAGGGCGGTAGGTGGGAATCGAACCCACGCGTGCCGGAGCCACAATCCGGTGCGTTAACCACTTCGCCACTACCGCCATAAATTGGTCGGAACTAATAGGAATCGAACCTATATCTCAATGCGTTTTCCTTAAACTATAATTCCATAAAATGGAAGGGAGTGGATTCGAACCACCGAACCCGAAGGAGCGGATTTACAGTCCGCCGCGTTTAGCCAGACTTCGCTACCCTTCCATAATGGCGCGGGACGGAATCGAACCGCCGACACATGGAGCTTCAATCCATTGCTCTACCGACTGAGCTACCGAGCCATTAACTTATATCATTATTTGATATAAACGGTCCATGACGGATTTGAACCGACGATCTTCTCCGTGACAGGGAGACGAGATAACCACTACTCCAATGGACCAATTTCAATGGAGGATACAGGGCTCGAACCTGTGACCCTCTGCTTGTAAGGCAGACGCTCTCCCAACTGAGCTAATCCTCCATAAGTGACCCGTACGGGATTTGAACCCATGTTACCGCCGTGAAAGGGCGGTGTCTTAACCACTTGACCAACGGG
>NZ_CP104397.1:1667500-1832500 GCF_025311475.1 Ligilactobacillus agilis
ACCTCATCCCAGCATTTTTCAACATACACGGGTTCGGTCCTCCAGTGCGTTTTACCGCACCTTCAACCTGGACATGGGTAGGTCACCTGGTTTCGGGTTTACGTCAACATACTAAAGCGCCCTATTCAGACTCGCTTTCGCTTCGGCTCCGGGCTTTCCCCCTTAACCTCGCATGCTAACGTAACTCGCCGGTTCATTCTACAAAAGGCACGCTATCACCCATTAACGGGCTCTAACTACTTGTAGGCACATGGTTTCAGGAACTCTTTCACTCCCCTCCCGGGGTGCTTTTCACCTTTCCCTCACGGTACTGGTTCACTATCGGTCACTAGGTAGTATTTAGCCTTGGGAGATGGTCCTCCCGGATTCCGACGGAGTTTCACGTGTTCCGCCGTACTCAGGATCCTGGACAGAGGAGACTCAATTTCGTTTACAGGGCTCTCACCTTCTCTGGCTGATTTTCCCAAATCATTCAACTATCAAATCTCTTGGTAACTCTAAAGTCCAGTCCTACAACCCCGAGAAGCAAGCTTCTCGGTTTGGGCTCTTCCCTCTTCGCTCGCCGCTACTGGGGGAATCGAATTTCTTTCTCTTCCTATGGGTACTTAGATGTTTCAGTTCCCCACGTCTACCTTCAACTAAGCTATGAATTCACTTAGTGATAACAGACCGTTAGGCCTGCTGGGTTGCCCCATTCGGAAATCTCCGGTTCACAGTTTACTTACAACTCCCCGAAGCATATCGCAGTTAGTCACGTCCTTCATCGGCTCCTAGTGCCAAGGCATCCACCATGCGCCCTTAATAACTTAACCTCGCTTAAAAATTTAAGCTATGAGTTTGCGATTAAGAACTAATTCTTGTTTTAACTCTTTAAAACGCGGTGTTTTCTCGGTTTTTCATTAAATAAGAAATAGAATAAATATCTAGTTTTCAAAGAACAAGTTTGAGAGTAGAACTCTCAAAACTAAACAAAGTTTTAAACCCCGTGTAGGTTTCCGTAATTTTCCTTAGAAAGGAGGTGATCCAGCCGCAGGTTCTCCTACGGCTACCTTGTTACGACTTCACCCCAATCATCTGTCCCACCTTAGACGGCTAGCTCCTAAAAGGTTACCCCACCGGCTTTGGGTGTTACAAACTCTCATGGTGTGACGGGCGGTGTGTACAAGGCCCGGGAACGTATTCACCGCGACATGCTGATTCGCGATTACTAGCGATTCCGACTTCATGTAGGCGAGTTGCAGCCTACAATCCGAACTGAGAACGGCTTTAAGAGATTAGCTTGCCCTCGCGAGTTTGCGACTCGTTGTACCGTCCATTGTAGCACGTGTGTAGCCCAGGTCATAAGGGGCATGATGACTTGACGTCGTCCCCACCTTCCTCCGGTTTGTCACCGGCAGTCTCGCCAGAGTGCCCAACTTAATGCTGGCAACTGACAACAAGGGTTGCGCTCGTTGCGGGACTTAACCCAACATCTCACGACACGAGCTGACGACAGCCATGCACCACCTGTCATTTTGTCCCCGAAGGGAAAATCTTATCTCTAAGATGGTCAAAAGATGTCAAGACCTGGTAAGGTTCTTCGCGTTGCTTCGAATTAAACCACATGCTCCACCGCTTGTGCGGGCCCCCGTCAATTCCTTTGAGTTTCAACCTTGCGGTCGTACTCCCCAGGCGGAATGCTTATTGCGTTAGCTGCAGCACTGAAGGGCGGAAACCCTCCAACACTTAGCATTCATCGTTTACGGTGTGGACTACCAGGGTATCTAATCCTGTTTGCTACCCACACTTTCGAACCTCAGCGTCAGTTACAGACCAGAGAGCCGCTTTCGCCACTGGTGTTCTTCCATATATCTACGCATTTCACCGCTACACATGGAGTTCCACTCTCCTCTTCTGCACTCAAGTCCTCCAGTTTCCAATGCAATTCTTCGGTTAAGCCGAAGGCTTTCACATCAGACTTAAAGGACCGCCTGCGTTCCCTTTACGCCCAATAAATCCGGACAACGCTTGCCACCTACGTATTACCGCGGCTGCTGGCACGTAGTTAGCCGTGGCTTTCTGGTTAGATACCGTCAATACAAGAACAGTTACTCTCTCGCATGTTCTTCTCTAACAACAGAGTTTTACGATCCGAAGACCTTCTTCACTCACGCGGCGTTGCTCCATCAGGCTTGCGCCCATTGTGGAAGATTCCCTACTGCTGCCTCCCGTAGGAGTTTGGGCCGTGTCTCAGTCCCAATGTGGCCGATCAACCTCTCAGTTCGGCTACGTATCATCACCTTGGTAGGCCGTTACCCCACCAACAAGTTAATACGCCGCGGGTCCATCCAAAAGTGATAGCCGAAACCATCTTTTACATAATGACCATGCGGTCATCATGGTTATGCGGTATTAGCACCTGTTTCCAAGTGTTATCCCCCTCTTTTGGGCAGGTTACCCACGTGTTACTCACCCGTTCGCCACTCAATTTCCAATCGGTGTAGCAAGCTACGATGATTGGAAAAAGCGTTCGACTTGCATGTATTAGGCACGCCGCCAGCGTTCGTCCTGAGCCAGGATCAAACTCTCATTTTAGAATTTGTGACTCATTTTTATACTAGCGAATTGACTTCGCAAATGTTTTTGCAGTTGTTTCCAACTGACCCTACACATTTGGTTTGTCTAAAACTTTGTTCAGTTTTCAAAGATCTACTCATTAACAATTCGTTATCGCAATGACAACTATTAAATAATAACAAATTGTTTTTTACTTGTCAAACACTTTTTTTGAATTTATTTTTCAACTTCAAGTGCTCTCCCTGACAACAAATAATATCTTACCAATATATCCACATGACGTCAACATCTTTTTTTGATTTTTTTTAGAATTCCTAACTTATATTCAAACTTACATTAGTTCTACTAACTACTAACCAAATTCTATTATTCACTCACCTCTCTAAAATAAAAAAAGTAGAGGCAACTCACCTCTACTTTTCATTTCATTTCAATTCAGGGGCATCTGTTACAAATAAGCTCTCAGTCGACTTCTTGTTATTATTAAAGAATAGACTAGTCTGTTCTTTAACTTGGGCCTGGTCTAATTGCTTTAATGCTTCCGTCTTCTTATAGTTGTAATCACTCTTATTTACCTTAGTAAACCACTTTGGTTGATAGAAGCGTAATAAGTCACCCGTAATTATTTGATCTGACATCGAAAGCAGCTTATCAGCATACGCTTCTTTTTGCGCCACCGACTTGCTTTGTGCCTTCGTTAGCTTTTTAGTAACTACTTGACCTTTATTATTGTAGACCGTACTTCCAATCTTTGAGTAGGTTGGTGAAACATAGTCACCATTTCTAAATACCACTGTTTGGTTACGCTTAGTAGCTAATAAATCATTTCCAAGCTGAACAGTATCCGTATTCTTTAATCCCAATAAGTCCATCAAAGTTGGCATTACATCAATTTCCCCACCGTAGGTATGGTTAACGCCGCCTTGAAGCCCTGGCATATGAATCATGAACGGAACCTTTTGGAACATCGCTAAATCATAGCTAGTGACACTTTTCTTACCCAATAGTTGTGCAATCGCCTTTTTGTGGTTATTTGAAATTCCATAGTGATCTCCGTAAACCACAATCATCGTCTTATCGTATAAACCAGTTTTCTTCAAATAGGAAATAAATTCACCAAACGCCTGGTCCAAGTAACGTGCAGTTTGCACATAGCCATCGACGGTATTATCACCCGTGGTCGTTTTTTCTATCGCTTGGTTCTTCTTATCAATTTCATACGGGTAGTGATTAGTTACGGTAATCAACTTAGCATAAAATGGCTGTGGTAATTGTTCTAGGTACTTTGTTGATTGTTTCAAAAAGATCTTATCCTTCAAACCATAACCAATTTTATACCCGCTCTTAACTTGATAGTAATTTTCGCTAAAGAAATATTGATAGCCCCAAGACTTATAGGTGTTATCCCGATTCCAAAAGCTACCAACGTCTCCGTGAAAAGCAGCCGTTGCATAACCTTGTTGATTCAAGATTGCAGGTAAGGCCTCAAAAGTATTTGTCGTCCCATAAGTGGTCATCGCAGATCCTGACGGTAAACCAAACAAGGAATTTTCTAACATCGTTTCAGCGTCAGAAGTCTTACCCTGCCCGACTTGATTGAAGAAATTATCAAAGGCAAGCGTATTGCTATCAGCATAGAACTTATTAATATTAGGGGTTACTTCTTCATCATTTACCTTATAGTTAATTAAAAATTGTTGGAAACTCTCCAGGTGGAAGATGATAACATTTTTACCCTTAGCCTTGCCATAATAAGCCATATTAGCATCTGCCCTATGTTTTTTTAAGTAAGTAAGAATTTTATCCATATCCTTACTACTTGCCTGCGACTTAGTTACACTTTCATGATAAGCTTGATAGCCACTATAACCCGCATAAAAATTTAGGCCTAAGTACTTAACAATGTAGTTATTGTCAAATGTCCTCGTTAATAGTTGAGACCGGTCCTTTTCAGCTAAAGACAAATTAACTGCAAACAACAGGATTGATACGACCGTTATCAAGAGTGCGCCTTTCTGCTTAGCTGGACTGTAGTCAACTTTAATAACCTTAAAAGCCAACAAGAGCGTCAAAATGATAACATCTACAAAAACCAAGAAATCACTAGTATGAATAATTTGCGAAATACTCAAACTAAGATTATTCGAGACAGATCCCGATGACTTGATAATTGCCATTGAAATGAAATCTGAAAATTCGCGGTAATACAAGATATTAGCAAATAACCACAAACTTTCAATCAAATCAACAATCATCATAATCCAATAGGATTTCTTACCTCTAAAATACAAGGCAATCCCAAATAGTAACAAGCCAAAAGGCAGTGGATTCAATGCCAGCAAAAATTTCTGCATTCCATTTGAGATTCCTAATGTAAATTCTGTCTGATAAACCAGGTAAGTTTTCAGCCAAAACAACACCAATACTAAGCAAAAAAAGCCTGTACGTGTGTTAAGACCACTACGTACCTTTTTTAAAGCTGAGCGCATTTAATTGCCTCCAAATGTCTACTAAATTATATTACTGTTAAATAATTATAGAGGAAAAAAACTTCTACCGAAATAATTTTCCTCAATCTTCAAACTTATTTAATAAGCTTAGTTTAGTAGTCTAATAAATCATAAATTTCCATTGCAGTTAAATCAATGTTATCAAACTCAAATTTTTGATGACTAGCTAGTTCTTCTAATTCAAAAGTCCCACTAGCTGGATCGTAAGTCACAAAGCCTCGCTCTTGGCCATCCTTTTCAAATCGCCGTGATTGCACTTCATCTCCAGCTGCTTTCATCATTGCATCTAGTCGTGAAATAATTGCCACAAGTTGTGAATTTTCCATATCAAAACGCCTCACTTATCTATTTTTACTAAAAAATGAATGGAGCCTTCCATCCTTAATTCGTGTGTACTGATACACCATTACCATTCTAGCAAATTTCTCCCCAAAACTCGACTGTTTAACCGTAAATAAAAAAGAATTCTAAAGAAATTTCCTTAGAATTCTTAACTAAAACACTCAATATTTCATTTAGAAGTTTTTTTAGGCTCAAAGGCTAATGCAATTATCCCACTAAACATTCCTAGGTAATAGGTGATAATTCGCCATAAAAACATCGCCACCACTAGACGATTCCCCTGCTGGACAAAAGTCGAAAAGACAACGGAAAAACTATACTCTGCGCCCCCAGCTCCACCAGGAATTGGGAAAAGCGAAATTACCATTACAATTAACACATGCAAGGTCGTGACTAATAAAATATTAGCATTCGTTACCCCTAGCGCTAGCAAGATAAAGTAAGGAATTACATAATAAATCAGTAATTGAAATAAAGTTAAGCAACTGATCCTAACTAGCACCTGTTTGTTTGCCTTCAACTTCAAACTTTCTTGATAAAAAGAATCTACCTTTTCATTTAATGTCTGCTCCAGCTGTTTATACCGGTTGGAGTTAGTCATGACTTTTTTTAACACTAGCATCATTAGCTTTAATAACTTCTTAGTCAACCGGTACCAAAACATAATCATCAACAAACTAACAATCACTGCAAAGTGAATGATAAAACCAAATACTAATAGCCAAATCATCCCGTGAATCCTATCGGCAACATACTGGAACCCTAGTGCTAGACAGATTATAAAATTAACGACAATCATTGCTTGGTAAACAATAAATTTCATCAGTAAACTAGAGGTTGCCCGGCCAGCATCTACTCCAGACTGCAGCAATGCTACTAGTTGTGCAGGTTGTCCCCCAGTTGCAAAAGGGGTGATGCCATTAAATAACTGTTCGACCAAAGGAACCCGCAAGGCCGCCCAAAAACTATACGTTGGCAACTGCTGCCTAATTAAAACTTGCACCACCCTTGCTTCTAAAAGTAGTGAGCTTGCCATCAAAAGAAAAGCCACCACCAACCAAGACCAGTGTAAGTGGGCAATCGCATCCATTAAACTGTGGTAGGAAATTTGCTTTACCGAAAAGTAAAAAATAACCAAGCCTACCATCAACATTATTACCAAGACTATTTTATTCTTCTTAGTCACAGTTTCTCCACTATATTAGGCATAGACTAAGTGGTTCTAACCACTTACTATGTTTTAAGTAAATATAGTTTTTCCTTTCCTAGTAATTCTATTCACACTTAATACTAAACTCACTGCATCAATCACGCTTTGCTTGCGCCAGATAGTACTCTTTCCAAATTTGCGCTAAGCGTTTTTCGGAATAATAAGTCGCAGCGCGATTAGCTTTATCCTTCAAGGTAGTTAACCAATCAGGATTAGCAGCTAGCCGCTTAATCTTTATATCCATTTCCGCCCTATCCTTTGCAGGTTCATAATAGCCCGCAATAATAGCATGGTACAACTCCAAATCCCGTAATAAAACTGGGGTCCGACAATTAAAGGCCTCCAGGATACTCATCGGAAAGAGTTCATTATAAGATGGCAATAAAAATAAGTCAGCTGCATTATAATAATAATTCATTTGCTGCCGTTCAACAATCCCCGGAAAAATCAAGTTACTTGGCGGATTAGCCACTACCTTCTTTAGCTCAGCATAACCGTCCGTAATTTTACCAAACGAAAAACCACCCACCCACACAAACTGTAGTTGGGGGTTGTTTTTGGCTAACTCGATAAAGTCAAAGACCCCCTTGCGGGCTTGGACCTGTCCTACTCCTAAGACGGTAAACCTATCTTTTAGGCCTAATTTTTGGCGCAACTCTGTTTTTGTTGCCGCTTGTGGATAAAATTCCGTCTGGCTAACAAAATTAGGAATATAAGTAATTTTAGTCGCAGGAATCCCATATGCCTCTAGTTTCGGGATAAAACTAGGATTAACGACTACCAAAGCATCCATTCGCTTATAAAAAGTAATCAGATAACGATAAAAAACAACTTTGACTAACCTTGGTAACTTTAAACTTCCTTCTAGAGTCTCAGGTAAAAAATGGACATAGCCTATCTTTTTTCCCCGAAATGGCAAAAAGGTCGAACAAAAGAAGCGGAAGTCCACTGTATGGTAGTGGCTTATATCCGCTCGTTTTAGGTTATTGATGCTTACTTCAATCTCAGTAGCACAGTATTTTTTTAGCAAGGCTATCAATTCTAAGTAGGCACTTGCTACTCCCTGCCCCTTTATTTTAGTTGCAGATGAAAACATACTAACTTTCAACATAGTCTTAGTGATTTTTCACTCCCTTACTAGCCTATTTCACTAGAGCGCTTAGCCATTTGTCGTTCATTTAAATAATAGGCTTGACTTTCCTTGTAAAACTCACTGACCTTTTGCCCAAAAGTTTGCGCAGAAATTTCCGCTAATTTCTCACTTCTAGCTGCCTGATCTGCTATCCTTGGTGGATTGTTTAAATACGTAACTATTTCACTAACTAATTGCGCTGGGGTCTCAAATGTAGCCCCTAAGCTAGGGTGATTCAACAGACCGTTAGTGTACGGATTGTTGGCTGCCACTACTGGTATACCTGCCGCTAAAGCCTCTAGATAAGTTAAGCCTTGCGATTCACTGACAGATGCGGAGACAAACACATTGGCAAGGTGATAGTAATGAGCCACACTGTCGTTATCAATTTCACCCGTAAAGATAACATCTTGTTTTAAGCCTAAAAGTTTGGCCTGTGCTTCTAAATCAGCCCGGGCAGGACCATCACCACAAATCATTAACTTAGCACCGGTAACTCGCTTCTTAACTTCCACCATAGCAGTAATTAAGCGGTCAATATCCTTTTCATAAGCTACCCTACTTAAGGTCAAAATCACCGGTGTAGTAGCAGTTAAACCATACTTAGCACGATAGTTCAAGTACTCTGGCTGTTGGAACTTACTTACATCAATTCCAGTTGGAATGACTTCAACTGGTGTTGTCACTTGATATTCTTGTAATTTGGCTAACACCCTGTCACTTGGAGCAATTACCCCACTTAAATTTTGACAAAATGAGCGTGTCATCAGCCGAACATGCTTAGGCCGCAATACTTTTCCCTTGGCAACATAATGAAGATAATCTTCATACATCGTGTGGTATGTATGGACGCAGGGGATTTTTAACATTTTAGCTACCAATTTCCCCATCAAACCGATTGAAAACTCGGTTTGGGTGTGGATAATATCTAGTTGCAGTTTGCTACTGATTCTATAAGCTTGTAATAAGCCCCGAATGGCTACGCGCCGATCAGTAAATGATATAAAGGGGATGCTTGTAAAGCGAAAAATATTTCGTTCGTAAACTTCTTTTTACCTTAGGATCCGTCGTGGTAAATAAATATACGTTGTGGCCTTGGCGTTCTAATTGTTCGCGTAAAACTTTGATAGACGTTGCAACACCACTGACTTGCGGATAGTATGTGTCAGTAAAGATTCCAATATTCACGACCATTCTCCTTAAACAGTTTAATCACTGTTAATTATATGGTTTTCAATTAACGATTGCAATTAGTATCCCTAGATGTCCCATCATCAGTCATATTCTTAAAGCTTTTTTTAAAAAATTTATCTTCACAAAAAAAGAGTTAAGACGAAAATTCATCTTAACTCTCTTTTCTATAAAACTTTAAAATTACTTAGTGTATTCTTCAACTAAAGCAGTAACTTCTTCGGCTGTTTCACAATCCAATGCTTTATCAGCAAGTTCTTGCATCTTAGTTGTGTCGAGTGTCTTCATCAAGCTTCTAGTCTTCAAGATTGAAGTAGCACTCATGGAGAATTCATCTAAACCTAAACCAGCTAACAATGGCACAGCCACTTGATCGCCGGCCATTTCGCCACACATTCCAGTCCACTTACCTTCAGCATGTGAAGCGTCAATAATCCGCTTAACTAAACGTAAGATAGATGGGTTGTATGGTTGGTAGAGGTAAGATACACGTTCATTACCACGGTCCGCAGCCATTGTGTATCCAATCAAGTCGTTAGTTCCGATACTGAAGAAGTCAGCATACTTAGCTAATTTATCAGCAATCATAGCGGCTGCTGGAATTTCCATCATCATCCCGACTTCAATATCGTCAGAAACCTTAACCCCTGCTGCAACTAAGTTAGCTTTTTCTTCTTCAAAGATTGCTTTGGCTTGCTTAAATTCGTTAACCGTTGCAATCATTGGGAACATAATCGCTAAGCGACCAAAAGCGGAAGCACGTAATAAGGCACGTAACTGTGTTCTAAAGATGTCTTGACGGTCTAAGGAAATCCGGATAGCCCGGTAACCCAAGAATGGATTTTCTTCCTTTGGTAATGGTAAGTAAGGCAATTCCTTATCCCCACCAATATCCATCGTCCGAACAACCACTTGCTTGCCGTTCATACCTTCGATAGCCTTCTTATAAGCTTCGAATTGTTCATCTTCAGTTGGTAATTCGGCAGAATTCATGTACAGGAATTCTGACCGGAACAAACCAACAGCTTCAGCCCCATTGTCGTTGGCACCAACAACATCATCAGGCGTACCAATGTTAGCAGCCAAAGTAACTTCCTTACCGTCGGCAGTAACTGACTTGGCATCCTTAAGCAGCTTCCATTCAGCCTTTTGAGCAGCAAAATCAGCTGCCTTTTGCTTGTATTCAGCTAATTGAGCTTCGCTTGGGTTAACAATAGCATCACCTTCGATACCATCAATAATCACCATGTCGCCATCTTTAACTTCGCTAGTAGCGTTACCAGAACCAACTACCGCAGCAATTTCTAATGTTCGTGACATAATTGCTGAGTGTGAAGTCCGCCCACCAATATCAGTAATGAAACCTTTGACAAAGTTTCTATCTAATTGGGCAGTATCGGATGGTGTCAAATCATGGGCAACGATAACAACCTCTTCATTAATTAATGCTGGGTTAGGTAGAGTCACACCTAATAAATGACTCATAACCCGCTTGGTAACATCGCGAATATCGCCAGCCCGTTCTTGCATGTAAGCGTTGTCTGTCATTGATTCAAACATTGAAATAAACATGTCTGTCACAGACTTCAAAGCAGCTTCAGCATTAACCTTATCAGAATTAATCTTATCCTTGATTTGGCCAATCAATTCTGGGTCAGCTAAAATAGTCAAGTGAGCTTCAAAGACTTCGGCTTCTTCTGCCCCTAGATTTTCAGTTGCCTTAGCTTTAATTAATTCTAATTCTTTCTTAGAAGCAGCTAACGCATCATCTAAACGCTTAACTTCAGCTTCTGGGTCATCAATGCTTGTTTCTGTAAATGACAAATCGGGTTGAACGAGCATATATGCCTTAGCGGCAGCGATACCGTCACTAGCCGCAATCCCCTTTAACACTTTTGTCATTATTCAGCAAGTCCTTCCTTTGACATTGTTTCTGCAATAGCTGCAATTGCTTCTTCTTCATCGGCACCTTCAGCCTTGATAGTAACATCAGCGTTTTGACCTACACCAAGTGACATTACACCCATGATTGACTTTAAGTTAACTGACTTGTCGTTGTAAGTTAAAGTGATATCTGAGTTAAATTTACTTGCAGCTTGAACTAATAATGTAGCTGGACGTGCGTGGATACCTGTTTCTGCTGTTACGTGGAATTGTTGTTCTTTTGCCATAATAAATCATGCTCCTTTGAGTAAGTTGATAAATTAATTTTTATGAAGCGAACTTTCATGAAAATAGTACTATTTTAACTTAGTACACGTTTTCATTTTATTGAAACCGCCCCTATCAATGAAATATTAACATGTTTGATTACTTAAAACAAGTTTTTTATTACAAGAAAGATTATTTAATTACTTTTGAATTTAGATTAAATTCCGTCTCTACTATAGTGGTAGCTAACACCTCCACCACGTTTTGCCCTACCTACAATACTATTTCGTTGGTGAAATTCCATTAACACTGGTTGGAAAGCTTGAAATTCCTTTTGCTCAACATCTAGCTCAGCTAACTCTCCGCTAACTAACTGCTCCAATAATTTTTGGTAGTCTTTATCCATCTAATCCCTCCATTCGGCATCTAAAACTCAAGTAGATTTTAAACACGTTTCCTATTATACCAAGCTTTGAATCTTTTTTCTAAAACCGAGTCTTTTTACTTGCACTTAGAAAGAAAGTTTTTATAATAAGAATTACAAAGGTCAAAAATGGTCAAACTATTTCTGACTAATGTTTGAAGAAAGGTAGTGAACTTATTAATGCTTTGTCAAATTTGTCATCAAAATCCGGCAACCATTCATTTAACAACTAATGTCAATGGTCAACAAACTACCCTCGATCTTTGTCAAAAAGATTATCAACTTTTAAAAGAACGAAGTAGTCAAAATGGCGGCCTAAGTGCCTTAATGCAAGATCCATTCGGCTTTGGTAACTTAGATGATATTATGCGCTCGCTTAGCGGGCAAGCTAACGGGGCAAACCCTTCAATGCCAGGTGGACCACGGCCAAATCCACAAGCTGGCCGAAACGGTAACGGTGGTAACTCCATTCTTGACCAATTCGGTCTAGATTTAACTAATGAAGCAAAAAATGGGCACATTGACCCCGTTATTGGACGCGATAAAGAAATCGCCCGTGTTATCGAAATTCTTAACCGGCGAACCAAGAATAACCCTGTCTTAATTGGGGAAGCTGGGGTCGGTAAGACTGCAGTCGTTGAAGGCCTGGCCCAAAAAATCGTCGACGGTGACGTCCCCCAAAAATTATTGAATAAAAAGGTTATTAGACTTGATGTTGTTTCCTTAGTTCAAGGGACTGGTATCCGTGGTCAATTCGAGCAACGGATGCAACAATTAATGACCGAACTTAAACAACAACAAGACACCATTCTCTTCATCGATGAAATTCATGAAATTGTAGGCGCTGGTAACGCTGAAGGTGGAATGGATGCAGGTAACGTCTTAAAGCCTGCCTTAGCACGTGGTGAACTCCAATTAGTAGGTGCTACTACCTTAAACGAGTTTCGCTCCATCGAAAAAGACGCCGCCTTGGCACGACGCTTACAACCAGTACAAGTAGATGAACCAAGCATCCCTGAAACTATCAAAATTCTTGAAGGAATTCAAAGTAAATACGAGGCTTATCACCACGTAAAATATAGCGAAGATGCCTTAAAGGCCGCAGTTACCCTTTCTGCTCGCTATATTCAAGATAGGTATCTTCCAGATAAGGCAATTGATTTGCTTGACGAGGCTGGCTCTAAAAAGAATTTAACTATTCAAGCAGTGGACCCTAACCTCCTTAGCGAAAAAATTAAGAATGCCGAATCACAAAAGCAAGCTGCTTTAAAAGAGGAAGACTATGAAAAGGCAGCCTACTACCGTGATCAAGTCAACCGCTTTGAAAAGATGAAGGAAAACAGCGTTTCTGACGAAGATGCACCTTTAGTCACTGACCAAGACATGGAAAAGATTGTTGAAGAAAAGACTAAAATCCCTGTTGGTGAATTAAAGGCCAAGGAACAGTCACAACTCAAGAATTTGGCTGTTTCCCTGGAAAGCCATGTTATCGGTCAAAACCAAGCGGTTGATAAAGTTGCTCGGGCAATTAGACGTAACCGGGTCGGCTTTAACAAGTCAGGTCGGCCAATTGGTTCCTTCCTCTTTGTCGGTCCAACCGGGGTTGGTAAAACCGAAACTGCTAAGCAACTAGCCAAGGAACTCTTTGGTACCGAAGACTCTATGATTCGCTTTGACATGAGTGAATACATGGAAAAATTCTCAGTTTCCAAATTAATTGGTTCACCTCCTGGCTACGTCGGTTACGAAGAAGCCGGTCAATTAACTGAACAAGTAAGGAGACACCCATATAGCTTAATTCTTCTTGACGAAGTAGAAAAAGCCCATCCAGACGTTATGCATATGTTCTTACAAATCTTAGATGATGGTCGCTTGACCGATTCTCAAGGGCGGACCGTATCATTTAAAGATACCATTATTATCATGACAAGTAACGCTGGTTCTGGCGATTCAGTTGTCAACGTTGGCTTTGGCGCAGAAGCTAGTGGTAAGTCTAACTCAGTGATTGATAAACTTACTAAGTACTTCAAACCCGAATTCTTGAACCGCTTTGACGGTATCATTGAATTTAACGCCCTTTCAAAGGAAGACCTAACCAAGATTGTCCGCCTAATGTTGGCTGATGTTAACGATATGTTAGCACCACAAGGTTTATCCTTGCATGTTACCGCTCCGGTAGAGGCTAAATTAGTCGACTTAGGTTATGATCCAAAGATGGGGGCCCGGCCACTGAGACGTGTTATTCAAGAACAGTTGGAAGACAGAATCGCAGATTATTTCTTAGATCATCCGACAGAAAAACAACTTGTTGCTAAAGTTGAAAACGGCGAAATTAAAATTACTAACCAGACCACGGAAACAAGTAACTAATCGTTAATAAAAAGAAGCCTGCTACTAAAGTAGTAAGCTTCTTTTTTATTTGGCAAAAATAATCTTCATTTTTAAATTGTTATCAATTTAAACTTTTTAATATTTGCGGTATAATTAAGGTACAAAGAAAGGAATATATTAATTGTATAGGAGGGACTAATTATGATTATGACAGACGTTACTAACAGCTACCACCGTTTTATCAACGAAGAATTACGTTCATCTAACGCCCACTTTATTAAGGTTTATTCTTTGGGCAATTCCAAAGTTGTTTACAAGAAAAAATTTGGGCACGCAGAAGTCGTTATTTCTAACAAAATTCGCCCTGTCACCCAAAAAGAAATTGATTTTGTCCTCAAAGAATTAGCATCCTCCCTAGAAGTCACACCGACTATAGATAATGCTAACCATAACTTAGTTCAGATTACTTGGGATTTAGCTAGTTAACTACTAGCTTTAAACAAATTACCGACTTGGCTTGGAGTCACTAAAGTGGTTCCAAGCTTTTTATTTACCAATAGCTAGCATTTTATTTTTCGCGGTCTATTTCTTTTTTCTTGTAAAAAATCTAGCTGAATACGTTATAATGAACTTAGTTAACTTTTTTACTAGGAGGGGTCAGCGCTTATGTTATGGTCACGAATATTTTCTAACCTAACCACTAACTTTAATATTCGCCGCCGGCAGCGGGGCCGCCATTTTGCCACCAAAAAGCATTATGTCCCTACTCCAAAAGCTATCCCTAATCCTAAAACTGTTACGCCGTCTACTAGCGACGCAACCTTATTGATTATTTATAAAGATGAAGCCCACCAAGCTTTAGCTGACCCTGAATTAGTTGTAGGTCAGTTAGGGGCCAAGTTTGACTTAAGGTTTAAAAATTTCAAACACTATCGGCTGGTTAAAATCCAAGGTTTCACCTCCACTTTCGTGGATTCATATGGCATTATCACCCTAACTTACCAGCGAATTACCGCTGCTAACATCTGGGTTTTTTGTATCGACTTAGACAGCCGGCGCTTTTTGATAAAACCTCACTTTGTTAACGGCCTCCTTGGTCAACCATACTCTTTAGCTTCACCTACTATCAAAAATTATCGGCTCTTGCTTGCAAAAGGTCCAATTCGGGGAACTTTTTCAGATAAACAAGCTGTTGTTACTTACTATTATCGTAACAATAACATTCAAGATATTACCTACCAACCTTACTTTCTTGAGATGCTTGACTTTATTACTTGTTATGATAACCCGTTGGGGCACTTAACCTCGGTTACTCTTGCTAAGGGAACGGTTTGGAAGACTTTTCAGACTATTCTTCTGACTGATGGCCAAATCTGGCACTGCATGGGTGGGAGTCTTTGGATTAAAGAAACTGCAACTGCCTTCAAAAAAATAACAGGGCCAACCAAAAAATCTGCCCTCAATTACCAAGCAGCGATTAAACTCCCTTATAGCCAACCAATAAATCAGTTGGCAACCATTAACTTTGTTCCTCATAAACAAGTAACTAGTTATGAGCGACCATTTGGCCGTCCAAGTCAGCAATTCACTCACAACCAACAAGTTTTAATAACCGCTACCCTTCAATCTTATAACATTACCTGGTATCAACTTAATCATACTTCTTGGATTACTAGTCAATACCTTAAAATTTCGGCCAAAAAAGGGAACTAGTCGTTAGCGACTAGCTCCCTTTTTAGTTTTAGCTTCGATTTCCTTGCCAAAAGTATCCTTCAAATGGTTGCAACTGGGTAGTCGCAACTTGTTTAACAACCGTTTCGCCCAAATTATGATTGTCGTGATCAAAAGCAAAACTTTCTTGGCCTAAATCTATAGTTTGTTGGCTTAGATTGAGCACATAGAAAGCTAATTTAGTTTCGGTATAACGCAAAATTATGAAGCAATTGTCATTACCACCAATGATTAACTCACCTTTTTGCAAGGCCTCACTATCGTTATGCCGGTGCACCCACTTCTTGACCAGCTTTTGGATTGTTCGGTTTTCTCGTCCCCATGGGAAGAACGCCCGGTTTAAAGGATCTTTGCCTCCAGTCAATCCGGCTTCATCACCGTAATAGATGCATGGCACCCCAGGAAACATAAATAACAAGCCATAAGCAGCAATCAATTTACGCTCGTCATTACCTAATGCGGTTAGAATTCGCTCCGTGTCATGTGTCCCCAAATTGTTCAGCGCGTTAAAGAAAAAGGTCCGGGGGTAGTTTTCACGCAAACTCATTAATTCTCGCGCCACCGACCAAATCGGACGTTGGTGGCTATTTATCAATAAATCTAAAATACATTTGCGTAAAGGATAATTCATAACCCCATCAAGTTCTGACCCCTCTACATAGTGACGTCTAGCCTCGTGTGCTATCTTGTTAGACGCGTCTTCCCAAACTTCACCTAACAATAACTTTTCGTTTGCAAAGCCATCTAAGTTTTTCCGAATTCCCTCAATAAAGTATTCCGGCAATTCATCCGCCACGTCTAACCGCCAACCATCTACCCCTAAATTAGTCCACTTGCTAATGACGCTATCTTTGGCGCCGTAGATATAGGCTTGGTAGTTAGGATTGGCTTTATCAACTTCAGGTAGATCTTTAACCCCCCACCAAGAAGCATATTCATCAGGATAATGGGTAAACTTAAACCATGAATAGTAGGGACTATTTTCGTTTTGAGCAGCCCCTTGGTCAGCACCATAATAAAGCTTACGCGCATTAAAATACTTACTATCCTTGCCAACGTGATTAAAGACCCCATCTAAGATTAGATACATCCCATTGCGATGTAACTCGTCTAACAAGTCCTTAAAATCTGCACTTGTTCCCAACATCGGATCTATTTCCATAAAATCATTAGTATCATAGCGGTGATTAGTCGTCGCTAAAAAAATCGGATTCAAATAAAGTCCGCGAATTCCTAACTCTTTTAGGTAGGGAATCTTAGCTTTAATTCCCTTCAAATTGCCCCCAAAAAAGTCCCAGCGCACAACTTCTCCCTTAGCATCCTTGATATAGTAAGGGGTATCCTCCAATGTTGCATAGATAAAACTATTCTTCTTTTTACCAGTGATTTCTTGATTGGGATTTCCATTGTAAAACCGGTCTGGAAAAATCTGGTAACAAACTCCGCCTTGATACCACTTAGGAGCCGTAACCTCTGTTTGGTAACAGGTTAACTGGTAAGCGGTAATGTTATCTCCAGCACTAACTCTACCTGGACCACCATAGCCATCATAATCCGCGCCATAAAAATAACAAGCGCGCTGGCCATTTTCATCCAGCTCAATCTTAAAATAGTAATAATAAAGCCCAGCCTGCTCTAAACTTAAAGTTACTTGATAAAAATCAGCTTCCTTATAAGTCATTTGATAACTAGTAGCAGACATTTCACCGTCTTTTCTAAGCAGTAGTTCTACCTGGGGGTTAGTCTGACTAGCTACGGTGATTCCAAATGTAACCGCTTGGTCTTTAGCGATAGCACCAAATGGTTGTTTATATTTTGCTATCCACGAATTATAGTGGATATTTGGCATTAGTTCCTACTTCCTTTCCTTCTGTGACTGATTTAATATTCCAGATTTCGGCAGCATACTTCTTAATCGTATCGTCGGACGAGAAGAAGCAACCATTGGCAGTATTAATCAAACTCATCTTATTCCAACGATTTCTATCACGATATGCTTCATCAACCTCAGCTTGAGCACGTAAGTAGTCTTCAAAATCACCTAAAACAAAGTAGTCATCGTTTAAGTAAGTTAAGGAATCAAAGATTTCGTGCCCTTCATTACTAATATTAGGAATCGTTCCATCAACAAATGCATCTAATACCCGATGGATAACTGGATCATTATAGTAATAGTCTGAACCATGATAGCTATGGTTAGCATAGTATTCATATACTTGATCTTTAGTTAAACCGAAGATAAAGATATTGTCGTCGCCCACTTTATCCTTAATTTCAATATTAGCCCCATCAAGAGTCGCGACTGTCAAGGCACCATTTAACATGAACTTCATGTTAGATGTTCCTGAAGCTTCCTTAGAAGCAGTAGAAATTTGTTCACTAACATCGGCCGCAGGAATAATCTTTTCAGCCAAAGTTACCCCATAATCTTCCAAGAAGACAACCTTCAACTTACCTTGAATGCTTGGATCATTATTTACTAAGTTTGCTACTTCGTTAATACACTTAATGATTGACTTAGCGTACCGATAACTAGGTGCAGCCTTAGCTCCAAAGATAAAGACGCGTGGGACCATATCTAGATTTGGATTATCCTTCAAATCAAGGTAAACTTTAACGATTCTTAACAGGTTCAATAATTGCCGCTTATAAGCATGCAGCCTCTTTACCTGAACATCAAAAATTGCATCAGGTGATACTTCAATCCCCGTCTTTTCCTTGATAACGGCAGCCAAACGAACCTTGTTTTCACGCTTAGCTTGTCCAATCTTATCTAGGACAGCTTGATCATCGGCATAATCTAATAGCTTATTAACCTGTTTGATATCACTCCGCCAGTTAGTCCCCAACGTTTCGTCTAATACCCGTGCCAAAGATGGGTTGGCTAATTGTAACCAGCGGCGTTCTGTAATCCCGTTAGTCTTATTATTAAAGCGTTCAGGATAAAGGGTGTAGAAGTCGTGTAGTACATCTTCTTTCAATAATTCTGTGTGCAACTTAGCAACCCCATTAGTGCTATGCGAACCGATAATAGCTAGGTGAGCCATATGAACTTGACCACCCGAGATAATCCGGGTCCGTTCAATGATGCTACCATCAACTTTACCAGCCCATTCCTTAACATAGCGGTTATCAATTTCAGCAATGATTTGCAGTAACCGTGGTTGGATTTCGTTCATCATTTGAACGCTCCACTTCTCCAATGCTTCCGCCATAATGGTGTGGTTAGTGTAAGACATCACTTGGACTGTTTGTTGCCAAGCATCTTCCCAGGACATGTGCTTTTCATCTAATAAAATCCGCATTAATTCCGCCACACACATTGCTGGGTGAGTATCATTGATGTGAATTCCAATGTGCTTTCCTAGTTCGGTCAATGGTTTACCATATTTTTCGTAGTGCCGCACAATACTTTGGACCCCAGCAGACACAAAGAAGTATTCTTGTTGTAACCGTAAACGCCGGCCGTCTTCGGTTGAATCGTCAGGGTAAAGAACCGCGGTTAAATCTTCCACCCGCCGTCTAGCTTCAATCGTTGGGTACTTAGTTTCTTCACTTTCAGGAATTTCCGCTTCCCATAGCCTCAAAGTATTAACGTGTTGATTATGATAACCAACCATCCCCGTATCATAAGGAACCGCCCGGATGATCATCCCATCTTCATAAACTGGTTCAAGGTAGTCCCCCTTTTGTTCTAGGTGAACGTGACCACCCATTCTGACCATAACGGCCTTACTATCACGCCTTACTTCCCAAGCATTACCTACCCCGGATTTCAACCAAACACTAGGTAATTCAACCTGGTAACCATTAACAAACTTTTGTTTAAATAGACCATACTTATAGCGAATCCCATTACCATTTCCAGGAAAACCATCCGAAGCTAAGGAATCCATGAAGGCAGCCGCTAAGCGACCTAGCCCACCGTTTCCTAAGGCCATATCAGGTTCAACCTTCACTAAATCTTCTAGGTTGATTCCTAATTCTGCTAACCCTGCTTGAACTGTTTCTAACCACCCCATGTTTAAAAGGTTGCTCTTTAGCATCTTACCTGGCAAAAATTCAATTGAAAAATAATAGATTTGTTTTTCATCTTTGTTGACATACTCTTTCCAAGTTTGACGCCACTTTCTAGTGTAAGCAGACTTTACTAACGAACATAAGGTATCATATAGTTCATAAGCGGTCGCATCTTTTACATCTAGAGCATATTTTGTCTCTAACCGTTCTTCAAATTTTTCCACAAAGTTCTCTTTAGTAAGTTCCATGATTCCTCTCCCTTTTTTAAAAAGGAGCTGGGAATAATACCAATCCCCAGCTCCTTATTTTTATTAACACGTTAGCTGGACAAAAGACTTAATCTTTAGCAACATTAATTACGGATAATTTCTTCATAAAGCGCTTCATAGCTTTGACTAGCTGTCTGCCAACTAGAGTCTCTCTTCATCGCATTAGTTACCAATTTCTTCCAAACTTTTGGTTCATTAGTATAAACCCCTAATGCCTGTTTAATTGTTTCCATCATATAAAATGAATTGTATTCTTCAAACCCAAAGCCGGTCCCGGTATGTTCGATTGGATTATAAGCTTCGACACTATCCTTTAAGCCCCCAATTTGGTGAACGATTGGTAGGGTCCCATAACGCATCGAGATCATCTGGGACAAGCCACATGGTTCAAAGGCCGATGGCATCAAGAACATATCACAGCCTGCATAGATTTCTTGAGCCAAGTTAACATCAAAATCAATCTTGACCCCACACTTATCTGGATACTTATCACCAAAGTACCAGAAGTCATGTTCTAAATCAGGGTAGCCTGTACCAAGCACTACTACTTGAACATCAAATTGAAGCAAGTTTTCCATTTCGCTTACTACTAACTGGAAGCCTTTTTGGTAAGTTAGCCGACTGACAATTCCAATTAGGGGAACGTCTTTTCTAACCGGCAAGCCAAACTTTTGCTGTAATTCAGCCTTATCCACCGCCTTACCCTTCAAATTATTCTTGGTAAAGGTGTGTTTAATGTTAGGATCAGTCTTAGGATTATTTGTTTCATAATCAATCCCATTTAAAATCCCAGACAACTTCCAATTTACCATCCGTAATACGCCATCTAACCCGCAACCAAATGCTGGTGTTTGGATTTCACCGGCATAGCTTGGGCTAACGGTATTAATTTTATCGGCGTATAAAATCCCGGCTTTCATGAAGTTAACCGCATCCCCGAAACGAACCGTACCGTCATCATAACGACCCGTATCCATTCCAAATAATTCTGGCAAGACGTCGCGGCCGTATTGCCCTTGGAATTCAAGGTTATGAATCGTTAGGACAGTCGCAATTTGTTGGTAAGCATTAATCCAGCCATACTTTTCCCGTAATAAGAAGGGAATGAAGGCGGTGTGGTAATCATTTACATGGAGGACATCGGGAATAAAGTTTACCTTTTCCATCATTTCAATGACTGCTTGTTGGAAAAAGGCAAAGCGTTCACCATCATCATAGTAGCCATAAAGACTCGGGCGCTTAAAATAGTATTCATTATCAATAAAAAAGTATTCGACCCCGTCTTGTTCTAAGTGCATCAAGCCACAATACTGACTCCGCCAACCAACGTTAACGCGGAAATTAAATAAGTAAGCTAACTTTTGCTTATACTCTTCTTTCATCCCAGCAAAGTATGGTAAGACTACCTTTACCTCGTGACCCTTTTTGGCTAGATACTTAGGCAGTGCTCCGACCACATCTCCAAGACCACCAGTTTTAAAAAAAGGAGCACACTCCGCTGCTGCAAATAAAATTTTCATTCACTTAGCCTCCAATAACGTCTGCGGTAATATGAGTATCTTTTTCGATTACTACCGGTTTTTCAGGCGTACCTTCAATCTTTAGGTTAGCGTCAATCGTTACGTTCTTATCAAGAATTGCATATTTAACGCTGGTATTTTCACCCACATTAGCGCTTCCCATTAAGACAGAGCCGATAACCTCTGCCCCATTTTCAACAACAGTTCGCCGTGAAATTAGGCTGTCTTCAACCTTCCCCTTAATGACACAACCAGTTGCAAACTGACTCCGCCGAACTTCTGAATCTTCGGTAAAGTAAGTTGCCACTTCATTTTTAGTCCGCGTAATTACTTTTTGGCTGGAGAATAAGAGTGAGTTGAATTTTTCAGGATTTAACATATCCATGTTAGCTTGGTAGTAGCTCTTAACACTGTAAATGTTGCTCATGTAACCTGTGTATTCATAAGCAGAGCTCTTAACCTTAGTCAATTCGCTAACTAAAAATTCTTCAATGCTGGTTGGTGCACCTGCATTTTGCCCGGCGTCTAAGGCCTTAATTAACCAGTCAGTATTAGCGATAAAAATTCCCATGGCTAAGTTATAGGTATCGTCTTTTTCGCTTAAGTCATTGAATTTTTTAGTGCCTAAAACCGTTCCATTTTCTCCTAAAGTTAGGATTTGGTCATCACTAGCAATATCATTTCTAGCAACCCGTTTAAAGACCGCCGTAATTTCATTATTTTGAGCTTGATGAATCTTTAATACGGCCCGCAAATCAACGTTAGCTAAAATCTTGTTAGAGATGAACACTGTGTATGAAGCCTTTGATTTTTGTAAGTAATCGATTACGTCATCAAAGTAGGTCTTACCTTCTGCCTTACGCCGGAGAATATCTTGATAGAAACTAATATATTGATAACTACCAATACTGTCTAAGCCCCATTCACGTCCCCCACCAAGGTGGTCAAAGACTGACTTAATCCGCCCTTCATTCATAATCATAAATACGTTTCTAATATTGGCATTTACCACGCTTGAAAGGGCAAAATCCATAATCCGGTATTTGCAATCAAAGTAGAGGGTGGAGAGGGGCCGATTCTTAGTTAAAGGTAAAAGACTCGTATATTCGTGTTCGTTACCAATAATTGCACACATTCTATTAGTCTTCATTAACTTTCACTCCAATCACTTCAGAATTTCCTACGACAGCGATTTCATCACTACCGTCAATTTCAGCGTTATCACCAATAACCGCATTTTCACCAATGATTGCGCGGTTAATCTTGACATTTTTACCAATCGAAGCCCCTGGCATAACGATACTGTCCTTAACCACACTGCCTTCCTTCACTTGAACGTTGGCAGCTAAAATTGAGTGCTCAATATCACCTGCTACAAAGCAACCGTCAACAATCATTGAGTTATTAACGTTAGCGGTATCCGTAATGAATTGAGGTGGTGCAATTGGATTTTTAGAATAAATTCTCCAACTGTGATCGCGGATATCTAAACCACCCTTATCATCGATGAATTCCATGTTAGCTTCCCAAAGCGAGTCAATTGTCCCAACATCTTTCCAATAACCTGAGAAGTTGTAAGCAAAGACATTATCCCCGCTCTTAATATAAGCAGGAATAACATTCTTACCAAAGTCAACCATTGGAACACCCTTGGTGAAGCCATTGACTAATACCTGTCTTAGGCGTGGCCAACTAAAGATATAAATCCCCATTGAAGCGTGGTTACTCTTTGGTTCCGCTGGCTTTTCTTCGAACTCGATAATGCGATTATTTTCATCGGTATTCATAATACCAAACCGGCTAGCTTCATCCCAAGGAACATCGATAACAGCAACCGTTAAAGCGGCATTTTTTTCCTTATGTTGTTGCAGCATATCTTCATAGTCCATTTTGTAGATATGGTCTCCCGATAGGACCAATAAATATTCTGGATCCATGCTATCAATGTAATCAATATTTTGGTAGATAGCGTGCGCAGTACCTTCAAACCACTTACTGCCTTCATTACTTGAATATGGTTGTAAGATAGTTACCCCAGAATCAAGCCGATCTAGCCCCCAACTAGCACCGTTACCTATATGATTATTCAATACAAGAGGTTGATATTGGGTAATTACCCCAATATTGTGAACCCCAGAGTTTACACAGTTACTCAAGGTAAAATCGATAATGCGGTAGCGGCCACCAAATGGAACCGCGGGTTTCGCAATATTTTTAGTTAACTTTTTTAACCGGGTGCCTTGACCACCAGCCAAAATCATTGCAAGCATTTCATTTTTCATATTCTAAGATGGATTTACTCCATCCCACACCTCTTTTCTATGAAAATCTATTAACAAAACTTACTTCTTCTTTTTAACTTCCTTTTTAGCAGTAGGATGCTTCTTTTTCTTACGCAAATTAATATCAACCGGCTTTAAAATAATTGCCCCTAAGGCAGGAACTGTTGTAGTGATTACTTGCTCAAATTGCTTGAAGCTTTCATCTTGACTCAGGCTATCAACATTGTGCTTAGTCCATGTCCCCCCAAATTCCTTCATTTCAGTATTGAATACTTCTTGATACTTACCAGGATATGGGACCCCAATCTTGAAGTTTCTTCTTTCAACCGGGGTTAAATTCATTGCAATTATTAAGAAATCCTTCTTACGTTTGCCGTGTCTAATGAAGGTCAAGACCGTTTCATCAGTATTATCTGCGTCAATTACTTCCAGGGTATTTTCAGTGTGGTCAGTTTCCCACAAAGCGCGATTATCGTGGTAAAACTTGTTTAAGCTGGCAGTATAATGTTGCATACTTGCATTCAAATCGTCTTGCAAATCAACCCACTCTAATTGGTCGTCATACTTCCACTCTAAAAACTGGCCCCATTCGCTTCCCATGAACAAGAGTTGCTTACCAGGGTGGGTAGCCTGATAGAGATAAAGTGTCCGTAACTGGGCAAACTGCCGGTACCGATCTCCCCACATCTTATGCATCAAACTCTTTTTGCCATGCACCACTTCGTCATGAGAAAGCGGTAAAATAAAGTTTTCAGACATTCGGTACATCCACGAAAAAGTCAGTAAATTCAAATGATACTTGCGATAAACTGGATCCATTTCGAAAAACTTCAAAACGTCGTTCATCCAGCCCATGTTCCACTTATAATCAAACCCAAGCGAATCTTCTTCTAGCATCCCCGTAACCTTTGTCCCGGCAGATGATTCTTCTGCCATAATGATAGTCTTAGGATGCTTTAGTTTGACTACGCTATTAAACTTCCGTAAGAAGTGCCAACCTTCAAGATTACGATTGCCCCCGTCTTTATTAGGTTTCCAAGGGCCAACATCATAGTCTAAGTAAATCATATTTGAAACTGCATCTACCCTAATTCCGTCTAGGTGGAAAGTCTCAATCCAATAAAGGGCACTAGAAATTAAGAATGATTGCACTTGCGGTTTGCCCAAATCAAAATTCAAAGCTCCCCACCCGATATTATTAGCGCGATCAGAGTCATAATATTCATAGGTTGGTGTCCCATCATAATAAGGAAGCGTATCATCGTTACGGCAGAAATGACCTGGTACCCAATCAACCAAGACCCCAATATTTTCATTATGACAAGCGTTGACAAAATATTGGAAATCCTCAGGTGTTCCATAGTAGGAAGAAAGGGCAAAATAACCGATTAACTGGTAGCCCCAAGAAGCTCCTAACGGATGCTCCATCAAGGGCATAAATTCTACGTGAGAATAGCCCATTTTCTTCAAATATGGTACTAGCTCATCTGTTAAGTCCTTAAAAGTATATGGGCTACCATCGGCATGGTGTTTCCAAGACGATGCATGCACCTCATAAATATTTAAGGGACGCTCAAAGTAGTTAGACCTTTTTTGTCTCCCCCGCCACAGTCCATCAGTCCAATGGAAGTCTTTCAAGTCGTAGAGGATGGCCGCATCTCCTGGTCGTTTTTCAAACCTTTGCGCAAATGGATCAATTTTAAAAATTTGCCGACCATTAGCCTGGGTAACATTATACTTATACATCTGACCTTCTTTAGGAATAGTCGTAAAAACAGACCAAACTCCCTCTTGGTCTTTGGTCAGAGGAATCCCCTCAGCTTGCCACTCATTAAATTCACCAACTAGGGAAACGTTTTGTGCATTCGGAGCCCACACCGAAAAGATAAAACCATCTTTGCCATCAACCGTCGCCTTATGTGCACCTAGAGTGTTATAAGCATGAAAGTTCTCACCAGTCGTAAATGTCGCTAGGCCTTTTTTTAAGTCATTCATATTAAATTTGCCCACAGCGACCCCTCCTTGCAAAATAATCTAGATAGTCATAGTTTAATAACTCTCTATTTATATAATACCATAAATCTTTGAAGATACCTTATTTTTTCTAATTTTAAGAACAAATTATTGTATTCGTTTTAAAAGTTGCAGTTACAAGCTTTTACTATAAAAAAGTAACCATTAGAATAATCGGTTACATTATAATTATAATCTTCTTTTAATCATAACTTTTTTAGCAACAACGCTCTTTTCTTGTTAAGATTTAATCTAAATAAGCTTAGAAAAAATCTAAAAAACGCTTTCTTAACTTGCATTTAAGCCCTTTCTTTTTTCTAATTAAATAAACATGCATTAATTTAAACTTAATTTAACCCAACTAAAAAGACACCTAGCAATTGCCAGGTGCCCCTTTACTTAAAGCCTAAGCGATATGATTTTCACGTAAGATAGCGTCTACTAATTTTTGCGCCTCCGGCGTTTTAGTCCACTCTTCAAAGTGATCCATCTGTTCAGTCGGCATCTCAAAATTTTCGTTTACATACTGCTCATATTTAATGACGTTAGTTGATCTGGGAATATTCAATTGCAAAATCCTAACCTGTTTAATAAATCCCCGTACTGCAGCCAACTCTGCCCGGCCATTTTGAACCATGTTGGCAATTTCAAAGTACCTACTTCCGTCATTTCTAGTAATTTCTTCGATTAAAGTCAACGTCTCGTTACTTTTCAACAACAACAACTCCCTTATTAGCAGTCTCATTAACTTTCAAACTCGACTATAGCACAAAAAGCTCAAAACAACAAAACCACTGTAACTAAAAAGCTACAGTGGTTGGCATAAGAGAGAAAGAGAATTGATTAGAAGGTAAATTAGTTTAAATACCTTACTCCTATAATATACTCCCGTCTGTAAGCGTTGTCAAACTATTTTTAAGTTTTTTTACTTAATTTATTCAACTTGTCCTTCCTCCTATTAAAGCCTATACTAAGTAGTAGTTTATTAGGTTAGGATGTTCACACTATGATTAATACTAAACAATTTCAACTCTCGCTTTTTTTAGGGTTAGTGATTACTTTAATTCACCTCCTGTTGGAATTCACCCAACTTAACTCTGGAACTAACCTTACTTTTGACACCCTGTTACTCTTTTTCCATACTAAGTTTTTCCTACTTCCCATCCTGGTTTGGTTCTTAGAGTACCTAGTCAATACTAGCATCTGCTACTTGTTTTTCCGCCTACTAACCCACCTCATCAAATTATTTCAATAGATAACAAAAAAGGCTGTGATAAGAGTAACTTTTCTTACTCATATCACAGCCTTTTATTTTGAATCAAACTAATATTTAGGCTTCACTTACACCCATTTCTTCTTCGACCACTGCTACAATCTGCATGACATAATCATGAACCTCCTCTTTAGTAGGAGCTTCTGCCATGACACGCAATAAGTCTTCGGTGCCACTAGGACGTACTAACACCCGACCATCGTCACCCATCTTATCTTCAACCTTAGCAATGACTTCCTTAATCTTTTCATTGTCCAAAGCAGCTTTTTTATCAGTTACACGGACGTTGACTAATTCTTGTGGATAAGTCGTAACTTCAGCTGCCAGTTGTCCTAAGGTCTTACCTGTTTGCTTAATAATGTTTAATAGCTGTAAAGCTGTCAACATCCCATCACCAGTAGTATTGAAGTCCAAAAAGACTACGTGGCCTGATTGTTCCCCGCCAAGATTGTAACCATTCTTCCGCATTTCTTCAACGACATAGCGGTCACCAACCTTGGTTTTTACTGAGTTTAACCCATTAGCTTCCATTGCCTTATATAAACCAATATTAGACATGACAGTGGTTACGATGGTATCCTTTTTCAAACGACCACGTTGACTAAGATATTTACCACAGATATACATAATCTTATCGCCGTCTACAATTTCACCATTTTCATCAACTGCAATGCAACGGTCCCCATCGCCATCAAAGGCAATTCCGACTTGTGCGCCCTTCTCAAGCACAAACTTAGCCAAAGCTTCAGGATGAGTTGAGCCTACGCCGGCATTAATATTAATTCCATCCGGGCTAGTTGCCATCGTTTCAAAATCGGCATTTAAGTCGGCAAATAATCTTGAAACCAAGGCACTGGTTGAGCCATTTGCACCATCAACCGCAATATGTAGCCCAGTTAAATCGTCTGGAATCGTTTGTTCTAAAAATTGAGTGTACTTCAAAGCCCCTTCTTTATAGTCGTTAATCCTACCCAAGCCTTCTGCAGCTGGCCGGGGAAGGTTATCGCTAGCTTGATCTAGCAGTACTTCAATTTCTTCTTCTTGATCATCAGATAATTTGTAACCATCACTACCAAAAAACTTAATCCCATTATCTGAAGCTGGATTATGGGAGGCAGAAATCATAATCCCGGCATCGGCATCTTGTAAGCGGACAAGGTATGCCACCCCTGGGGTTGTCATTACTCCTAAGGTGAAGACTTCAATCCCTACGGATAATAAGCCAGCAATTAGGGCGCTTTCTAACATTTGCCCAGAAATTCTTGTATCACGAGCCACTAATACCCGGGGAGTTTTCCCACTTGCATGCTGTGTTAGGACGTAACCTCCACAACGCCCTAATTTGAAGGCCAATTCAGGGCTTAAACTTTGATTGGCAATCCCTCTGACACCATCTGTACCAAAATACTTCATACTATTTTAATCCTCGTTTCTTTAACTTAATTCTCAACTTCATCACTGCTACTAGAACTACTTAACTGGCTACTAGTACTCGAAGAACTAGTTGCTTCAGAACTACTATCATCCGTAGCTACCGTTTCCTTCGTACTACTGGCACTACTTGTTTCAGCTTGTGAACTAGCCTGGGTTTGCTTTTGAGCAGTACTTGTTTCCTTTTGACTAACACTGACGTTAACCGTAACCGTGGTTGGGCTAATAGCAGTTATCCCGCTTTGACTTGGAGACAAGCGGACATTTTCGACCGTGTCTGCCGTCACCCCGGTAATTGATACCGGCACGTCTAAGCGGTTCAATTTGCTTAAAGCCTCCTTAGTTCCGTGGACAGTCACTGTCTTAGTATCCGAACTAAAACTATACTTCATATTGCTTACCCCTTCGCCCCGTGCAACTAAGTTAATTGGGACCTTTTTACTTGCACTAGCCGTATAAATCGGCACTGTTGCCGTTACGTTAGCCGGGGAAATAACAACGTTTAATACTTTACCACTTTCATCTAAGGCTTGCAAAGCCACGTTTTTAGCGTAGGTCTCATTGGCATTACGCGGCAAATTCAGGTTAGCCACCACTTTATCTAGGTTATTAATATCTTTAGCGGCCCCCGTTACCGTCACATATGCTTGTGAACTATATGCTTCTCCAGCGGCATACCCACTTGCAATCCGATTGCTATCATACCTAACTTGAACCGCTGTTTTCTTAGTCTTTTTCTTACTAATTCGTACCGTAATCTTTTCGGGAATGATTTTTACGGTCAACTCACTACTTAGACCTGAATCTTTCAACCTAACGGTGTGGACCCCTGGTTTTAAGTCATTTAAGTCGGCATAAATTTCAAAGTTTTGTGTATTTTTAGCCGCAATTACTAGCGCCGACGGGCCACTAATTTTGACCTTAACCACATCGGGATACCCACTTACAAAGTATTTATCGCTATTAACATTTAGTTTTAAATCTGTTTCTAGTGTAATTGTTTTATTAGAAACTAAGCTACTACCGAAGGTCCCGGAATTACCACTACGCGTCGTATTTCCTTTTTCAGATGTTACGTAAAATGAAAGTAACAAGGCAAAAAATAGGGAAATTAGCCGGTAAAAAAGCTTAGAGTTAAAAGCTTGTCTTACTTTCAATGCTTATGTCCCCCTCCTTTTATCATCCCTTCAATAAAGCGTGTAACTGGATTGGTCTTTACTTCTTCTTGCCGCGGAACTAATTCGTTACGCAACAATTTCAAATAATCCTGCTGGGTAAGGTCACGAATCAACTCGTTATTCTTCGTAACTGTTACCCCACCGGTTTCTTCTGAAACAACAATTGTTAACGCATCAGTTACCTCACTGATTCCAACCGCTGCTCTGTGTCTAGTTCCGAGCTCTTTAGGAATTAAATTACTCTCAGATAAAGGCAAGTAGGCGGCTGCTACTGCAATCTTATTATCCTTAATAATTACGGCCCCATCATGTAAAGGGGTATTAGGAATAAAAATATTGATTAGTAACGCACCCGTGACATCGGCATCGAGGCTTATTCCAGTTTCAATGTAATCTTCTAAGCCGGTATTTTGTTGGATAGTGATTAAAGCACCAATCCGCCGTTTAGACATATATTGAATGGCTTGATCCAAAGCTTCAACCATTTTTTCTTCTTGATTGCCGGTTTTATTATAGGTAAATACCGAACCACGCCCTAGATGCTCTAAGCCCCGTCTGATTTCAGGCTGGAAGATAATGATAATTGCAATAATCCCCCAATTAATAACCTGATCCATAATCCACGATAGAGTTTGCAACCCTACATACCAACTTATTAACTTAATTACAATAATGACCAAAACACCCTTAAATAACTGAACAGCTTTGGTCCCCTTTAAGAGCATCATTAATTCATAAATAACAAACCATACCAGGCAAATATCGATTAAATTAACAAAATTACGCAGGGTGAGCAAATCTCCCCAATTAATTGCCATTAGTAAGATCACCCCTCTTTTTAAATTTCTTTTTCATTATATCACGACTTTAAAAATTATTTTAGCTTTGCTCAATTGACCGCCAGCTAAATTTTAATGGTCACCACTAAAAAGTTAAAATATCCCTAAATACAGTTTTTTAGTAAGCAAATTTTCTTAGCATTTGTTAGAATAGTAGTAATAAATTCTAGGGTGATGTTTTATGTCTACGAAATCTAAATGGTTAATCCGAACAGCGTTTTGGCTGTATATGTTGTATGTCTACCTAACCGTTGTCCGTCACAACTCTTTTTATAGTTTTTTACTTTTAAATACTTTTTTAGCCTACATTCCAATTGAACTTTCCTTTCACATTAAGGAAAAACAAACTGGGCTGTTATTTTATCCCCTGTTGATTGGTTGGTTATTATTTTATCCCAATGCCCCCTATATCTTAACCGACCTCTTTCACCTGGCGCGGATGACCCCTTACAATCCGACTACAGGTTTAATGAGCTTTAACTTGCATATGTGGCTAAACTTTACCAACTTAGTTTCCTCAGCATTAGCAGCATCCCTAATCGGAAATTGGAGTCTCCAATACGTAGCGGATGTCATTTGCTTGCGCTTCAAACTGCATAATAATTTCGGGCGCCTAAGCATTGTCACGCTCTTGCTACTATTATCGTCAGTCGGCATTTACGTTGGCCGGTTCTTACGGCTCCACACCGCTTACTTATTCTTAAACCCTAATTGGGTAATTGAACAACTGCTTAACATGTGGAGCATCCGGATGCTAGCCTTCGTTTGCTTCATGTTCTTACTACAACTAATTATTTGGTTGAGCACCTACTTAAGTTACCTCGCTTTTAGAAATATGGATTCTAAGTTCAATTAACAAAAACCGTTTGAAATCAAGTTCGATTTCAAACGGTTTTTTATTACTTACTTTTTGTTTTTTTAATCCAACTAACTGTCACGCCCGATAATTCGAACTTCTGTTTCTAAATCCACATCAAATTTAGCCTTAATTTCTGCTTGAATATGATGAATAACATCTAGGTAGTCGCTAGCGGTCGCATGGTCCACGTTGACAATAAAACCTGCGTGCTTTTTAGAAACCTGCGCCCCCCCACTTTGGTAACCTTGTAGGCCAGCATCACAAATTAATTTACCTGTAAAATGTCCTACCGGCCTCTTAAAGACACTCCCACAAGAAGGATATTCCAACGGCTGCTTAGAAGCCCGTAAGAAGTTCAATTCTTCCATTCGGTTACGGATTGCATACCTATCACCCGCCCGCAAACTAAAAGTTGCTTGCAAAACAATATCGTCTTCTTCTTGGAGGCGGCTGTGCCGATAAGCAAAGTGGAGTTCATTATTTTGGTAAGTTTTTAACTGACCATCGCGGGTGATAACTTCGACTGATTTAACAACGTCCTTAATTTCTCCATCATAAGCACCAGCGTTCATAAAAATAGCTCCCCCGATACTACCAGGGATACCCGCAGCAAATTCCAAGCCAGTTAACCCGGCTTGATATGCAACTTGAGTCGTTTTAATTAAAGAAGCTCCGGCCTGGGCCAAAATAAAATTACCCTCAACCTTGATTTCATTCATATCGGTTAGAATAATCACTAGCCCTAAGATTCCACCTTCTTTGACAATCAAATTACTAGCATTGCCAATTACAGTCACAGCTACCTGGTTTTCCTTAGCAAATACCAACAATGATTTGATTTCAGCAACATTTTTAGGAAAGGCTAGGCATTCGGCCGGACCACCCGTTTTAGTATTTGTATATTTAGCTAATGGCTCAGCTGCTAATATTTTGATTTTCGGAAACTTAACCTTAAATTCTTGTGCTAGTTCAGTCATTATAATAATACTTCCTCACATTTTAATAATACTACCCCATTTTAGCATTTTTTAAGGCGTCTTGCTTGATTTAGAACCCACTTCTGTTAAACTTTTAACGTAAAGTCAAAATTTGAAAGAGGGACTCCTATGGATTTTGTTGCCTTTGATTTTGAAACAGCCAACGCAAAGAGAAATAGCGCTTGCTCACTAGCATTAAGTGTTGTTCGTAATGGTCAAATTGTCGATGAATTTTACTCGCTAATTAATCCCCAAGCTGAGTTTGCTCCAACTAACATTCGCATTCACGGGATTCGGCCTGCTGATGTAAAAAAGGCACCAACTCTAGCCGAGCTGTGGCCTCATATTCAGTCTTTTTTCCAGCCCAACCAGTTGGCTGTCGCCCATAATGCTAGCTTTGATTGTAGCGTTTTAAAGTGCACCCTGGAAAGTTATGACATTACGGTACCACAATTTTTGGTCTTAGATACCCTAAAGACTAGTCGGAAATTTTTTGCCGACTTTCCTAATCAAAAGCTCGACACTATTTGTCAACGACTTAATATTTCACTTCAAAACCACCATAACGCCTTAGCCGATGCATCTGCTTGTGCTAACATCTTACTTTACCAAGCAAACCATTTTGGCAGCTCCGCCTTGGTAGATTTTATTAAAACTTATCCCAAATAAAAAGTACCTAACAAGTTGGTTTCACAAAACCACTTTGTTAGGTACTTTTTTAAAACTAAATCTTTAAGAACTTACTCATTGATAAACCAGAACCTAAAGCCCCGATAACAATCCCAATTACGGCTAAAAGTAAGTCGATTTCCCATAAAAACTGACCTGGTGTTAACAACCTGTATGCTGTTCCTTCAAAGGACTTGGATAAAACAGCGTAAGCCCAGTTGTAACCGAAATCAACTAATATAATTGGAATAACGGCACCAAGCAACCCTGTCCAAGCTCCTTCTAAAACAAACGGCCAACGAATGTAGCTATTAGTAGCTCCCACTAAGCGCATGATTCCAATCTCATCTTTACGTGATAAAATCGTAATCCGAATTGTGTTGGAAATCAAGAACACAGCCACGAATAACAAGAGGACACTGATAGTTAAGCCCCATTTTTGAATAGTTGCTACGGCTTTAAACAACTTCTTAGCTGCTACTCCACCATAACGAGCATCGTAGACGTTCTTAATCTTCTTAGCTTGCTTGGCAACCTTGATGGTTTGGTCGGGTGAGTTAGTCTCAACAATGTAAACATCGTAGAGCGGGTTACTGTCCCCTTGGAACAAACGGAAGTCATCACCGTAAACCCCAATTACATTTTTTAATTCTTGCTTACGGCTGGAGAACTTAATCTTCTTAACGGCCTTGATTTTAGTCAAATCAGCCTTAATTTGTTTAATCTGTTCCTTGTTAGTTCCACGGTTAATAACTACTCGAACTTGCACGTCCCTTTCAACGTCATGAGCAACTTTATTGATATTTAATAAGACTGAGAGTAATACCCCTACCAATAATAAGGTTACTGTTACAGCTGAAATTGCAGCAACTGACATCCAACCATTACGTCTTAAACTCTTAAAACTTTCGGTCAGATGACGCTTAAGCGTTAGCGTCTTCATTACTATAAACCCCTTCCTCTTCATCACGAATAATCTTACCACCATTAATTTCTAACACCCGGTGTTTGTATTCATTCACTATAAAACTGTTGTGAGTCGCCATTACAACCGTAGTTCCTTGCTTATTAACCCGTTCTAGAATTTCCATAATTCCTTCGGCGGTTTCAGGATCTAGGTTACCAGTTGGTTCGTCAGCAATCAAAATGCTTGGCTCGTTTGCAATTGCCCGTGCAATCGCCACCCGTTGCTGTTCGCCCCCTGACAATTCCGCTGGAAAATTATCCCGCTTGGCACTTAGACCAACTAAGTCTAAAACGCGACTTACCCTTTGTTCAACTTCTTCTGGGGTTTTTTCAATTACTTGTAAAGCATAGGCGATGTTTTCAAACACTGTTAGCCGTGGTAACAACTTGAAATCTTGGAAAACAATCCCCAATTCGCGCCGTAAAAATGGAATTTCCCGACTCTTAATACTTTCCAAAGCATATTCATTTACAATAATGCTCCCCGATGTGGGGGCTTCTTCCCGGTACATCATTTTTATAAAAGTTGATTTTCCCGCCCCACTGGGACCGACAACGTAAACAAATTCGCCCGGCTTTATTTTTACCGAAATATTGTTGGTTGCTGTAATATTATTATCGTATTTTTTTACGACGTTTTTAAATTCAATCAAAAAAGTTACCTCCCTACAGATTGTAATAGCCTTAATAATTATATCATTTTGGCTTAGCTTAAGGTTGCAATTAAATTACAGTTACTTATCATTATCCCCACTTGCTTTGTGAATGTTCCACTGGAGATAAGCGTTGATAAAGGGATCTAAGTCCCCATCCATTACCGCGCCAGTATTACCAGTTTCGTAGCCAGTCCGGTGGTCTTTAATCATTGAGTAGGGGTGGAAAACATAAGATCTTATTTGGGAGCCCCAAGAAATATCCAGCTGTTCACCCTGCAACTTGGCTTTTTCCTTTTCCTTAGCTTCTAATTCCAGTTGATACAACTTAGATTTCAACATACTTTCGGCCGTAGCCCGGTTTTGGAATTGCGAACGTTGAGCTTGACTCGAAACAACAATTCCCGTCGGAATGTGAATCAACCGTACCGCTGAAGAAGTTTTATTGATATGTTGCCCCCCAGCTCCACTAGCTCGAAAGACTTCCATCTTCACATCTTCTGGCCGTAACTCTACTTCAACAGAATCATCTAGCTGAGGCATAACATTTACAGAGGCAAAAGAGGTATGCCGTCTGCCCGCCGCATCAAATGGTGAAATTCTCACTAAGCGGTGAACCCCTTTTTCACTTCTGAGGTAACCGTAAGCGTTTGTCCCTTCAATTAGTAGGGTAACACTTTTAATCCCCGCTTCATCTCCGGCCTGATAATCTACTGTTTCAACCTTAAATCCATGCTGGTCTGCCCAGCGCGTATACATTCTTAATAACATCGAACCCCAATCTTGCGATTCAGTCCCACCAGCTCCAGGGTGGATTTCTAAGATTGCATTGTCCTTGTCATAAGGTTGGTTCAACAAAATGCTTAGTTGGTAGGCTTGTAACTTGTTAGCAGCCGCCGCATAGGTTTGCTCTAGTTCCGCTAATAATTCTTGATCGGTTGGTTCTTCAGCCACCATTTCTAAGAGCACTTCTAAGTCCTCAACTAGCTTTACTAACTCTTTGAAATTATCATACTTAGCCTTTAATTCATTATTCTGATTAATCAACTTCTGAGCGGACTCTTGGTCATCCCAAAAGCCCGGTTGAGCCATCTTATTTTCGTTAAGGGCAATCTCTTCTTCTAATTCATCTAAGTCAAAGAGACCTCCTAAATTCTAAGATTTTTGCCTTCATCGTGGCAATTTCACGTTTGTAATCACTATATTCCATTTTATCCTCCATTCAAAAAGCTGAAAAGCAAGCTTACTTCAGTCTTACCTTCCAGCTTTATTTTTACCGCTTAATATTTTGGCGAATTTCTGCCTTCATGAAGAGGCGGGTAACATCGTATTCAATATCCCCAATCATCTGTTCAAACATTCTGAAACCATCTGATTGGTATTCAACCAACGGATTCAATTGTCCGTAACCACGAAGACCGATTGATTGGCGTAATTGATCCATTTCATCGATGTGATCAGTCCACCGGGAGTCTACCACTCGTAAGATAACAACCTTTTCAAATTCTAGCATTTGACTAGCATCATATAGTTGTTTTTCTTTTAACTTATAGTTAGCCTCGGCACGGTCCATTAAGTAAGCAACAATCTCATCAGGAGTCTTGCCAACTAAATCTGCCAATTCAATGCTATCTTCATTAACCATTGCTGATACAGCAAAATCTAAAATAGCTTGCAAGTTCCACTCATTCTTTTCACCCTGAGTATGAACTTGAACTGTATGCTCTACAGTTCGCTTAATCATTGGCATAATTACACCCTTGAGTGACTTATCTTCCATGATTACTTGTTGCCGTTGGCTGTAAATAATTTCACGTTGAGCCCGCATTACATCATCGTATTGTAACACTTGCTTTCTAGTATCGTAGTTATTACCTTCAACCCGCTTTTGCGCAGATTCAACTTGCTTAGTAATCATCCGTGATTGGATAACCGCATCATCATCGGCCACTTTCATTCGTTCCAAGAATGCCTTGATTCTTTCTGAACCAAAGCGTAGCATCAAATCATCTTCCAGCGATAGATAGAATTGTGACACCCCTGGATCACCTTGACGACCTGACCGGCCCCGTAACTGATTATCAATCCGGCGCGATTCGTGCCGTTCTGTCCCAATTACGGCTAAACCACCAAGTTCACGAACACCCGGCCCCAGTTTGATATCGGTACCCCGACCGGCCATGTTAGTAGCAATTGTGACAGCTCCTCTTTGCCCGGCATTCATAACAATTTCAGCTTCCCGGGCGTGGTTTTTGGCGTTTAAGACAGAGTGAGGAATTCCCTCTTGATCAAGCATATGTGACAAAAGCTCAGAGGTTTCCACAGCCACCGTCCCAACCAAGATTGGTTGGCCAGCTTCATGGCGAGTCTTAATATCTTCTACCACCGCTTTAAACTTACTCTTTAAAGTTGGATACAATAAATCAGGCCGGTCTTCCCGGGCGATTGGCCGGTTAGTTGGAATTGTCACAACTTCCATGTTATAGATTTCCCGGAATTCTTCTTGTTCCGTCTTGGCAGTCCCAGTCATCCCCGAGAGTTTCTTATACATTCTGAAGAAGTTTTGGTAGGTAATGTTAGCCATTGTTTTAGTTTCTTCTTCAATTTCAACGTGTTCTTTAGCTTCGATAGCCTGGTGCAACCCATCGGAGTAGCGGCGACCATCCATAATCCGCCCTGTAAATTGGTCAACAATCAAGACTTCCCCATCTTGGACCACATAATCTTTATCCCGTAACATGATAAAGTTAGCCCGCAAGGCATTATCTAAGTGGTGATTTAAGGCCGTGTTATCTGGGTCATATAAGTTGGTTAACCCAAAGTATTTTTCACCCTTCTTGATTCCTTCCTCAGTCAAGGAAACAGTCTTAGACTCCAAGTCAATCTTAAAGTCTTCGTCTTCCGTCAGCGTTTTAGCAAACCGGTCTGTCCGCGTATAAAGCATGGTTGACCCAGTTGCTTGCCCTGAAATAATCAGCGGTGTCCGCGCTTCATCGATTAAAATAGAGTCTACTTCATCGACAATTACAAAATTAAGTGGGCGTTGTACCATATCTTCTCTGTAAACAACCATGTTATCCCGCAGGTAGTCAAAGCCTAATTCACTGTTAGTGGAATAGGTAATATCAGCCGCATAAGCTTCCCGTTTTTCAGCTGGAGTCTTGCTAGCAATATTTAAGCCAACTTTTAATCCTAACCAATTGTAAAGCTCACCCATTTCACTGGCATCACGACTGGATAAATACTCGTTAACAGTAACAACGTGTACCCCTTCTCCTGATAAGGCGTTGAGGTAAACAGGCATAGTAGCCGTCAAAGTCTTTCCTTCACCAGTTTTCATTTCTGCAATATTACCTTCGTGAAGAACAATCCCCCCGATGATTTGAACCCGGTAAGGATATAGGCCTAAGACCCGACGAGCTCCTTCACGTGCAACCGCAAAGGCTTCTGGCAAGAGTTCATCTAAACTACTGCCATTTTGGTAACGTTGCTTTAATTCTGGTGTTTTTGCTTTTAATTCTTCATCTGATAAAGCTTCCATCGTACTTGCATAAGCTTCAACTTTATCAGCAATTTTTCCTAAACGCTTTAATTCACGTTTATCACTTTCAACCCATTTTCTTAGGAAATTTGCCATCTTATAAATCCTTCCTAATTTGTTTTCTTTTAAAAAAATTAAATTTCAATTTAAAATTTAGTATACCAAGGTATATTCTAGCATTATTTTCAGAAAATTTAAACATAAAAAAGGGTTGCCACTATCGACAACCCTCCCTAGCACTAGCTAGCTATCTTATTTAGTTAGCGAAGACTAGTCTTCGTCACCTGCTTCGATTAAGCCGTAACGTCCATCCTTACGACGGTAAACGATGTTAATGCCTTGGGTTTCAGCATCTTCATAGATGAAGAAGTTGTGGCCTAACATGTCCATTTGTAAGACAGCTTCTTCACTGTCCATTGGCTTCAAGGAAACATGCTTTGTACGCACGATTTCAAACTTCTTATCTTCTTCTTCCTTTTCTTCGGCTTGAGGAACAAATTCAAAGGAAGCAAAGCCTTTTTCACGTGACTTGCGATTAACTTTTGTCTTATACTTACGGATTTGACGTTCAAGTTTATCAGTCACCAAATCAATACTTGCGTACATATCAGGTGAGGTTTCTTCAGCCCGTAAAACTAAGTAAGGCAAAGGAATGGTTACTTCTACCTTGTATGTTTTGTCGGTGTAAACTTTTAGATTTACATGAGCTGTAGAATTTGAAGTATTCTCGAAGTACTTTTCTAACTTAGTTAGTTTCTTTTCTACGTATTCGCGAATAGCTCCTGTAACTTCGATATTTTCACCACGAACATTGATTTTTAACATGGTAAACCTCTCCTTTCAACACTAAGTATCACTACTTAGTTCAAAGATAGGTTCTTATATGAACCATATCTTATCTACACTTTTATTATAATAGAAAGCGGTTCATTTAACAATTGTTATAGACAGATTTTTCCCTTTTTTTAGACTTTTTTCGCTTTTTTTAACGGCTAAGCGTCACACTTCTAACCAACGCAGCCCCGTGTTTTTTTAAAACTGCACGGGCATGATACAGTGTCCGACCGGTTGTATAAACGTCATCTAAAAGTACCACCTTCTTTTGCAAAATTTCCTCCTCACTTCCACTATAATTGAACGGTTGCTTGGTTTGCATTCGTTGGCGGCGGTTCTTCTTAGATTGCTTTACCCGTCCATGAGTTTGTTTCATCTTTAATACCTCAGTTAAAGGCAAAAGTTCTGCTAGACCTATCACCTGGTTGAATCCCCGCTGGCTCTTACTTTCCTGATCGACCGGAATAGGAACATACAGCCAGCCTTGCTTAGGAGGATAGTTCTTAACAATAAAGTCACACCACTGCTTTTGAAAAACGTAACGCAAGCGGTAATCGCCTAAAAACTTATACCTTTCTAAGTAGTCCTTCATTGCTTCGGTCTGGTAGCTATACAGGGCTTTGTTAGTTAACAACTCTGGGGCTACTTGTTGCCAACGCAAGCAGTCTGAACACAGCTTGCCCATCTCACTCAGCCGGCCACACCCTGGGCAAGTTAATTTATTATCTAACCTGATAAAATTAGCAGCACAGCGCTCACATAGGTATTTATCAACCAGCGGTTGCAATGTTAAAAACCATTTTAAATCAAAGTGGTAAGTTAGGTCTTGTTGACAAAGTAAACACTGCTTATTCATCTTGCTTCAACTTCTTTCCCTTACGATTGAGAAACTTAATTTGCTTGCAGGCGGCTTTTACCGTCCGGGTATAATCTTGACAAAAGAAATAAACATCCCCGGTAGGTCGCGCCTTATTTCTCCCCGCTCGTCCTGCAATCTGGACCAAAGCAGCCGTCGAAAAGTTGCTATCGTCTGCAGCTAAAACCATAATATTAATCCCAGGAAATGTTACCCCCCGCTCCAAAATAGTAGTCGTAACTAAGTACCGGTATTCCTGCGCCCGCATTTTAGCTACCTTCTCAATTCGTTGACCATCGTTAGCGTAGACCGTCTGCCCCTTTAATTCTGGCTTTAACAAGTTAGCAATAGCTTGGTAGACCGGCTTTAAGAGGGCAATTCTTGGAACAAAAACTAAAAATTGATATCCTTCTTCCTGCCACCTTAGTAGAATTTTTTTAATTTTTGAATTCAAAATTCCCTCGTCAAGCTGACTGCGTAATTTAGCAACTGCGACTAAGTTAATTGTTGGCAGTAGGTAGCCATGAAATCGAAGTGGGAGGTAACTGACCGAGAGTTCTTTTTTCTTAACAGCCGCTAACAGCTCCCTACTGGGAGTTGCAGTTAGGTAGACTAGCGTACCGCCTGGGATTAGCGCGTTATTGGCGGCATAATGAAGTCCTTGATCATCTACAAAGGGAAAAGCATCGACTTCATCAATTATCAACAGGTCAAATGCCTGGTAAAAACGCAATAGCTGGTGGGTGGTTGCAACTACTAGCTGGGTATAACGGTATGGCTCCTTAGCGTGGCCGTGAAGTAAAATCATGGGGGTTTTTGCAAATGCAGCTTGTAACCTGGGAAATAATTCGTTACAAACATCGACCCTCGGTGAAGCAAGTCCCACCCGCTTTCCAGTTTGGAGGGCCCAGTTAATGGTTTCAAAAAGCATCTCCGTCTTTCCCGCCCCCGTTACAGCCCACAGTAAATGTTTGCCCCCGTGTTTAACAACCGTTTGTAGTTGAGCCGAGCACTTCTCCTGGTACTTAGATAATTGTCCCTGCCAAGTTAAACTATTTTTTTGGTATTCAAATAGGTGGGGCTCTGGTAAATTATAAAGCCGGTCAGCACTAGTCAGCCGTCCTAACAGTAGGCAATTAGGACAATAGTACTTTCCAGTTGGAAGCCGGGCTAACTTTAAACTAGTAGTCTGCCCGCACCTTTGACAAATCACTCCTCGCTTACCTACCACCAAAGCAGGTTTAACCCGGAGATTATTTAAGCCCTCCAAGCCTTTTTCACCCAAAACTATTTGGCGACCGTACAAAATGCTTGCATCCATAGTAATTCCCCCTTCATAATATAAATACGCAAAAAATTCAGATTACTGGAGGAGTTACATGGAAAATGAGACATATTTAACCATAAAATCATCTGGTTCTTATAAACAAACGATTAAGAAGTCAGATTTCATTTGCAGTCTCGCTCGAACTGAAACAGAAGCAGAAGCTAAAGCCTTCATCGCCCAGATTCAAGCCCAAAATAAAAAGGCCAACCATAACTGTTTTGCCTACACTTTAGGCTTAAATGACGAAATCCAGCGCGAAAGCGATAACGGGGAACCTTCAGGAACAGCCGGCGTACCCATTTTAGAGGTGCTTAAAAACCTTTCCCTCCATAACGTCACCGCAGTCGTTACCCGTTACTTTGGCGGTATCAAGTTAGGTGCTTCAGGGCTAATCCGAGCTTATTCAAGCACTACCAGCCAGGCCATCAACGAAATCGGCATCGTCAAAAGGGTTATGCAAAGAGAGCTCGCACTTCAAATCGCTTATAACCAACAAGGTCGTTTAGAAAATTATTTAAAACAAAATAACTATCACATCCTAAATACTGACTACGGAGTTGACGTTACTATCAAGATTGCGGTTGACCTTGAGAACGTTAATCCTACTGAAGCTAACCTCATCGACCTTTTAAACGGCCAAATTCAAATCACCCCCGGCCCTAGTTTCTACAACGAAATCCCCTACCAACCTCATCACTAACAAATAAAGGATGCCCTGTCAAAGAGCATCCTTTATTGTTATTTATGTCGATCTTCTTTATCACGGTCGCGACGTTCACGCGCACTTGTCATTAAAACTAACTTTTTAATTCCATCAAGTAAGGGTTGCCGCCCATCTCCTACTAAGCCGATTAATTCCACAAACAACTCTAATCCTAGTAGGGTAGCGACTGTTAACAGCACTGACCCCCACAAGTTTGACAAGGGGTACAGCAAGGAAATGAATGAAAAGATTAAAGCAATTCCATAAATTACCAGCACTGTTTGGCGGTGTGAAAGCCCCATTTGCATTAAGCGGTGGTGTAAATGATGCTTATCTGCTTGCGAAATTGGTTTATTATTCAACCATCGCCGCAAAATCGCGTAGACTGTATCCGTAATCGGAACACCCATAATTATCACTGGGATAATAATCGTAATGAACGTCGCATTCTTTAAGCCATACAAAGAGAAAACAGACATCATAAACCCAATGAATAATGAACCCGTATCTCCTAAATAGATTCTAGCCGGGTGAAAATTATAGGGCAAAAAGCCAATTAAAGCAGCAACTAGTGTAAACATCATGATTGACACAAAGGTATTGGTTACATTTAAGAAGAAATACCCTGTCACTGCACTGGTTGTTAAAGCTATAATTGAAACCCCGGTCGCCAACCCATCCAGACCATCAATCAGATTAACTGCGTTGGTGATAGCTAGAATCCAAATAATGGTGATAGGAAAACTCAGCCAGCCTAGCGGGATTACCCCTAAAAATGGTAAGGTTAGCGTCGTCATCCTTACTTTGGCAACAAAAAATACCACTAGCGCTGCCAAAAAAATTCCAAACATTTTTTGCCGGGGTTTCAATTCATAAATATCATCAATCACGCCCGTCGCAATTATGATTAACTGGGCTAAAATTAACGAATACAACTGACTACTTGGATATTGATTTCTTAATAAAAATAAATTTGCTAAATTAAATGACAAAAAGATTGCCAAACCACCCATTGTCGGCATGGGGATTTTATTAACCCGCCGCGCGTTAGGGTTATCAACTGCCCCTACTTTAAAAGCCAGCTGCCGAATAAACGGTGTTAGCAAGGCAGCCAGTAACATAGTGGCAAATAAAGACGCAAGGATTTTATACATATATCTGCCGTCCTTTTAAATCTAAATCTTAGTCAAAGCACTAACTTGACTGTAACAGTCAAATTTAACTGTCAACTATCATAACTTCTATGATAACATATCGCCAACCTTTTTTGGCATTGAAATAATAATCCCCCTTTATAAAAGCAAAGCGAAACGACCTTGACTAACAAATTATCAGTCAAGGTCGTTTTAGCTTATTTCTTCAAATGATAACTATAGGTCGAGACAATCACATTTTCGTGAAGATTTAATGCCCGCCGTAATTGTAAGGCGGTTTGGTTATGCAAGATATTTTGCCATGGCTTCTTAGGTACGAATTGTGGGACTAGAACTGTCACCGAATAGTTACGGTTAGCCGCATTTTTAGCAATTACATCAGTAAAGCGTAAGACTGGCTTAGTAACCGACCGATAAGAAGAGTGCAAATCGACAAACCGAACGTCAGGGAAGGCCTGCTTAAATTCCTTAGCCGTTTCATGTTCCTTTTTCGGATTAGTGTCAAAAGAAACGTGCATAGCAATCACGTAATCCCCAATCGAACGCGCATAGTTAATAGCCCCCGTCGTTACATGGGTAACTGAACTAACTAACACAATTACCGTTGAGCCATCGTACTTATGGAATTGTGCTTCCTCGTCCATTGTCAAACGTAACTGGGCGGCAATCTTAACATAGTGATCATGCACCTTATAAAACATAAACAGTAAGAATGGCATGATTACTAGGTATGGCCAAACATTGTCAAAGTGTAACCAGAACAAGAAAATCACTAAGGCAAAGGAAATTAATGCGCCTAATAAGTTGAAGCAAGCATTTAAGACCCAATTCTTTCCTTTTTCCCTAAACCAGTGAATAATCATCCCTGATTGCGACAAGGTAAACGGCACAAATACCCCCACTGCATACAGTGGAATCAAGAGGTTAGTTTGACCATGGAAAATAAAGATTAACGCAATCGCACCAACCGCCAAGAAAATAATCCCGTTAGAATAACCTAGGCGATCACCCTTATCCATAAACAGGTGGGGCATAAACTTGTCCTTAGCCATATTGTAAGCTAACATTGGGAAGGCTGAAAAACCTGTGTTAGCAGCAACAGCTAAAATCATAGCAGTTGCTAATTGAAGGAGGTAATAAAAAATCCCCTTTCCAAAAACTAACGCCCCAATTTGAGATAAGACCGTTTGCTCAGGATTAGGCATTACCCCTAAGTAATAACTAAGGAAGGTAATCCCAGCAAAGAAAGTCGCCAAAATTAAGGACATAATTGCTAAGGTATTAGCCGCGTTCTTTCTTTTTGGTTCCTTAAAGTTTGGCACCGCATTACTGATGGCTTCGACCCCAGTTAGGGAAGAAGACCCTGCAGAAAATGCCTTTAAAAATAAAATAACCGTCATGCCAGGAACACTAGCACCAATCGCAGCTGGAGCATGGTAAGCCAAATGACCGGTAGCAATATTAATTAATCCCCAAACGACCATCCCGACAATCATGATGACAAAGAAATAAACGGGCACGGTCAGAAATGAAGCTGACTCCCTCATTCCCCGTAAGTTCAAGGTCATGATAAAGAGGACAATTATTACTGAAATTGCCACACTATGGTCACGCAAAGCCGGCACCGCAGAGGTTATCGCTTCAGTCCCCGCAGTCACAGAAACCGCAACGGTCAGCATATAGTCAACCAATAATGAGCCCCCGGCCACTAACCCAGCACCTGTTCCCCAGTTCTTGGTTGCGACTACGTAAGCACCACCACCAGATGGATAGGCATGAATAATTTGGCGGTAGGACATTGTAATTGCAAAGAGCAAAATCAACACAATTCCAGCCGCTGGCATTGCATACCAAGTTGCAGCTGCAGATAAGGCAAATAACACGGTGGTTATCTGTTCGGTCCCGTATGCCACAGAAGACAAAGCATCTGAAGAAAGAAGTGCCAGGGCCTTAAACTTGGTTAAAGATTGCCCGCCTTCCTCTGCAGTTTTTAACGGCTGACCAATTAACAGCCGTTTTAAATAACGCCACATAACAATTTCTCCTTTAGCTAATCGTAATTATCACTTATTTAAAGTAGAAACTTTTTTGATTAAACACCACCATTTTACACCAAAAGCCCCAAAATTAGTAGCCACATCTTATTAAGACTAGTAGGGGCAGTTGTAAAATAGTACGCCCTTGATTTAATCATATTTACTTAGGACTTGCAAGCTAATTTTTTAACAAAGTTTTTCCATAATAAAAAAAGCAAGCCCCCTCAAGGGAAACTTGCTTTTAATTACACTTAATTTTAAATTACATCATACCGCCCATGCCAGCAGCTGGTGCTTGAGGAGCAGGATTTTCTTCTGGTTTGTCGGCAACAACCGCTTCGGTTGTAAGTAATAATGCAGAAACTGAAGCAGCATTTTGAAGTGCTGAACGAGTAACCTTAGTTGGGTCAACGATTCCGGCTTCAACCATATCTACCCATTCATCACTAGCAGCATTGTAACCAATACCGGCCTTTTGTTCCTTTAATTTTTCAACGATTACAGATCCTTCCAGCCCAGCGTTTTCAGCAATTTGACGAACTGGTTCTTCTAAGGCACGTTTAACAATGTTAATCCCAGTTAAAACGTCACCTTCAGCTTTAAGGCTAGCAACAGCAGGAATTACATTTACTAAGGCTGTACCACCACCAGGAACAAAGCCTTCTTCCACGGCAGCCCGGGTTGCATTTAAGGCATCTTCAATCCGGTACTTGCGTTCCTTCAATTCAGTTTCAGTGGCAGCCCCAACTTTAATAACCGCAACCCCACCGGCTAATTTAGCTAACCGTTCTTGAAGCTTTTCACGATCAAAGTCAGAAGTTGTTTCTGCGATTTGCTTCTTAATTTGTTCTACTCTTTCCTTAATTTGAGCTGAGTCACCAGCACCTTCAGTAATTGTTGTATTTTCCTTAGTTACAATTACCTTGTGAGCTGTCCCTAATTGGTCAAGGGTAGTGTCTTTTAATTGAAGGCCTAAATCATCGGTAATCAAAGTTGCACCGGTCAAGATAGCAATATCTTCCAACATTGCTTTGCGCCGGTCACCAAAGCCAGGTGCCTTAACAGCAACTACATTAAAGCTACCGCGAATCTTGTTTAAAACAAGGGTTGGTAAAGCTTCACCATCAACATCATCGGCTACAATCAAGAGTGCCCGCCCTTGTTGAACTACTTCTTGAAGCAATGGCAAGATTTCTTGGATGTTAGAAATCTTCTTATCAGTCAACAAAATGTATGGGTTGTCAAGGTCTGCTTCCATCTTATCAGTATCTGTTACCATGTATTGTGATAGGTAACCACGGTCAAATTGCATCCCTTCAACAACGTCTAAGGAAGTATCAATCCCCTTAGATTCTTCAATAGTGATAACCCCATCGTTACCAACTTTTTCCATCGCATCAGCAATTAAGTTACCTACTTCTTCACTTGCTGATGAAATAGAAGCAACTTGGGCGATATCACTCTTAGAAGCAACTGTGTGAGACATCTTGTGTAACCCTTCAACGGCAGCCTTAGTTGCCATTTCAATCCCAGTTCGGATACCAACAGGGTTAGCACCAGCAGTTACGTTCTTCATTCCTTCGTTAACAATTGCTTGGGTCAAGACAGTAGCAGTAGTTGTACCGTCACCGGCAATATCATTTGTCTTAGAAGCAACTTCGGCTACTAATTTAGCCCCCATATTTTCAAAATGATCTTCTAATTCAATTCCCTTAGCAATAGTTACCCCATCGTTTGTGATAGTTGGGGAACCATATGATTGTTCCAAGACAACGTTACGTCCCTTAGGACCAATTGTTGATTTAACTGTGTTAGCTAATTTGTCAACCCCGGCTAACATTTTTGAACGTGCATCTTCTGAAAACTTAATTTCCTTTGCCATTAAATATTCACCTCATATAGTAGTAAATTTAATAAAAACTAGTCAACGATTGCAACTAAGTCGTTTTCACGAACAACTAAGTAAGTTGCATCTTCATATTTAACTTCTGTTCCAGCGTACTTGTCGAATAAGACAAGGTCACCTTCCTTAACACTTGGAGCAACTTTTTGACCATTGTCTAAAACGCGACCTTCACCAACAGCGATAACCTTAGCTGTTTGAGGTTTTTCTTTTGCATTAGCGGCTAAAATAATGCCCCCAACTTTTTGTTCTTCTTCTTTTTGAACTTCTAAAATTACTCGATCTCCTAATGGTTTAAGCACGTTAAATCCCTCCATGTCTTTTTTTAGCACTCGTTAACTTTGAGTGCTAACTGATTACAACTATTACTATACTCACTTTAATTTAAAATTGCAAGACTTTTTTATCACTCTCGCCTGGCGAGTGCTAATTTTTTTAACCACGGCTTAACTGTGTTATAATTGACGCTGTTGAAATTTTACTTACAAGCAGAAAGGTTTTTTCAATGGCAAATTCTAAAAACGCGTTGGCATTAGTGCTTACTTATTTTCTAACACTTAACTTTGCCAACCTAGCTAGCTACTGGTGGGCAAAAAGTCCTTATATTTATCTGTTCCTAACAATTATTAACCTCTTAGGTGCGGGACTTATGCTGGGGCTTAACCACCGCTACCCTTATCACAATCAGTTTGAAAGACGACCAGCTCCCTGGTCTGTGAGTTTACTCTACCTCGGCTTAGGACTGTTAGGCTTATTTATTAGTCAAAAATTGGCTTTAGGGTTCGAGAGTTACGTTCTCCACCTTCCAAGCGCTTCTGCCAACACCCAATCTTTGCTAACCATTACGAAATCCTATCCGTACTACGCCTTAACTTTGATACTAGCCGCTCCACTTATGGAAGAACTCGTCTTTAGGAAGGTACTCTTTGGAACCGTTAGCGACTTTACAAATAAACTCTACCCCTTATTAGGATCAACTTTTCTCTTTGTGTTAGCCCATAACGATGGTCACTTCTTAGTCTATGCTTTTATGGGCCTAATCCTTAGTGGGGTCTACTATAAGACGGGAAGAATCAGTATTAGCGTGGGGTGTCACCTGGGAATGAACTTACTAATCTTGCTACTTAGCCAAACAATATAAAAAAGAGGGATTTTCACCATAATGTGAAAATCCCTAAGTTATTAGTCTTCATCCTTAGTGCCAAAGTGATCTAAAAAGTAAACCAAAGTTTGGAGTTCGTTGGTCAAATCAACGTTTTGGACCCGGACTGTATCTGGAACAGAAATTCTAAGAGGGGTAAAGTTCAAGATACCTTTTACCCCAGTTTCCATAATTTCATCAGTTACATCTTGCGCAACAGATGCAGGTACAGTCAAAATAACAATTTCAATCTGTTGTACCGTTAACTGTTCTTTCATATCAGACATTGGGTAGATGGGCACCCCACTTTGAATGGTACCCGTTATCTCGTCATTAACATCAAAGGCAGCACTGATTCGGACGTTATTACTCTTATGGAAGTTAAAGTTTAATAAAGCATGGCCAAGATTTCCGACTCCAATCAAGGCAACGTTAGTCAACTTATCTTGGTTAAGAATCTTTTTGAAGAACTTAATCAATGCTTCAACTTCGTAACCATACCCTCTCTTACCTAGGGCACCAAAATAAGAAAAGTCACGCCGAATGGTTGCCGAATCTACTTTAACAGCTTCAGCTAATTCCGTAGAGGATACCCTTTTTTTACCAGAATCTGCTAGAATGTTAAGGTAACGATAATAAATGGGGAGCCGCTTAGCTGTTGCATTAGGAATATTTTCAGTAGCCATTTTATTTCTCCTTTCACATAGTTCACGAATTAATTCTACCATAACCGCGACTATAAGGGAACAAAAAAGCGTTTACTTTTTCACAATCTTTTTTAAATTCAGTCGGTAAAATCCCAGCTTATCAAGCACTACATCTAAGATTTTCGCTTAAAAAGAAAGATTGTACATATTAATTCACAAACATTATTACTATTTAACACAAGCTAAAAACTACACAAGCAGGTGATATTTTCATGATTTTACTTCAAGCACAAGCCGTCGCCCGTCACTTTGGGGCAGACGTCTTGTTTTCAAACGTTAGCCTCGATATTCAAGATAATTCTCGGATTGGCTTAGTCGGCAAAAACGGAGCCGGTAAGTCTACTTTAATTTCAATGCTACTCGGTGACTCCGAACCAGATGAAGGCCAAATTGTCCGTAAAAAAGGCCTAACTATTGGCTACCTTGCCCAAACTACTGGCCTTGATTCCGATAAAACTGTTTTCGAGGAAATGAAGTCCGTCTTTGCTTACCTCCAAGAAATGGAAGTTAAGCTCCACCAACTAGAAGAACAAATTGCTACTAGCATAGACCATCAAAGCGCCGCTTACGAACAACTAACTAAGCAATACGATCAATTACTCCATGACTTTAACGCTCAAAATGGTTACGGCTATGAAAATGAAATAAAAGCGGTCCTCCATGGTTTCCACTTCGACGAAGATATGTATGACCACGCCATCACAGACCTTTCCGGGGGACAAAAAACCCGCCTAGCCTTAGCTAAATTACTCTTAGAAAAACGCGACCTCTTGATTCTAGACGAACCTACTAACCACTTAGACATTGAGACTTTAACCTGGTTAGAAAATTACATTCAAGGCTACCAAGGCGCACTCTTAATCGTTTCTCACGACCGTTATTTCTTAGATAAAATCGTCACCGAAATCTACGAGATTACGCATGGTCACTCTAATTACTATAAGGGGAACTATTCTTATTATATTAAGGAAAAAGCCGCCCGCTTAGCTCAGGAATGGAAGAGTTACGAAAAACAACAAGCAGAAATCAATAAATTGGAAGATTTCGTTAACCGTAACTTAGTCCGAGCTTCCACCACTAAACGGGCTCAAAGCCGGCGTAAACAACTAGAAAAAATGGACCGGTTAGAACGACCTGAAGGCTATGAAAAGGGCCCCCACTTTAGCTTTGAAGGCGAAAAAGAGAGTGGCAATGTCGTTTTAACCGTATCTGACGCCGCAATCGGCTATAATCAGACAACCATTGCAGCCCCCATTAATATCGATTTACGCAAACACAAGGTTATGGCTATCGTTGGCCCCAATGGAATTGGTAAGTCCACCCTCTTAAAGAGTATCCTAGGTAAAATTCCCTTTATCAAGGGTTCAGCCGAACTAGGAACTAACGTTACGGTAGGCTACTACGACCAGGAACAACAAAACCTTGACTTCAAAAAGACCGTACTTAATGAAATTTGGGACGAACACCCAACTATGCCAGAACGTGACGTCCGCTCGATTCTAGGTAGTTTCCTCTTCGTTGGTGATGATGTTAAAAAAATCGTCGGTAGCCTTTCTGGTGGTGAAAAAGCCCGCTTACTTCTAACTAAGTTAGCCTTAGAACACGATAATTTCTTAATTTTGGACGAACCTACTAACCACTTAGACATTGACAGTAAAGAAGTCCTAGAGCAGGCTATCCTTGATTTTAACGGCACAATTTTATTTGTTTCTCACGACCGCTACTTTATCAACAAGGTGGCCACCAGCGTCTTAGAAATCGAACCAACTGGTAGCACCCTTTACCTAGGTGACTATGACTACTATGTTGATAAGAAAAAAGAACAAGCCGAACTAGCAGCTGCTAAAGCGAGCGAACAATCTGACCAAACTGCACAAGCTACTAGCTCAGTTTCCGATTCTAAGTTAAGTTACCAGCAAAGCAAGGAACGTCAAAAGCAAGAACGTAAACTGCAACGGGCACAAGCTGAGGCCGAAAGTTTGGTTGAACAACTCGATGCGCAAAAGTCTGAAATCGAAGTTGCTATGACCGCTCCTGAAAACTTAAATGATTTAGGTAAACTCCAAGCTTTGCAAAAACAACTTGACCAAGTAACTTCCGACTTAACTGCCGCCGAAACTGCTTGGGAAGAGGCTAGTTTAGCCTTAGAAGAATTTTTAGAACAATAACAAAAACGGCTTGCAATCACGCTATAAACGCATGGTTGCAAGCTGTTTTTAGTTTAGGCGACTAGTTCCGTCGTTATAATTTAGGGTCACCCCTGGTTGAATGTTAAAAATATAAATATTATAAGAAACACTGTTATCACCGACTGATTGTGCTCGCATCTGCACACCCCTTGCTAGTAATTCATTTTGATAGAAAACGGGGCGCACACTATAACGAACATAGTGCTTAGGACTCGCTTTTAGGTAATCTGCGACTTGATCTTCATATTTAACCATCCCCGGATCATTTAGAGAGCGGGTAGCAGTAATTAGGTTCTTCCAGTTGTTATTTTGCCCCGTTAGCTGATAGCCGATTAGGTGACTTCGATTGTACAACCAGCCCGAACTAATCCGTTTGTTATGCCATCCGGTAGGATTAACCGTCAACCTTTCCCGCTTGGTCTTAGGCATCAAACTTTGATTTAACAAGGCGTCTGCCTGGGTCGCCCGGTTTAAATTATCTAGATTTCCATAATGCTGCCACGGACCCTTAGCGGTAGACAAGTCAGCCGCACTAAAGCCAGGCTTATTATCATTGACCGTAATCACTTGCTGACCCTGATAGCTTAATTGCGCTAAATCCTCATTTCCGCTAGCCGTTTGCTTAGAGTCAGTGTCCTCTAAGGTGATTCCTAATTTTTGAGCCTGCGAGGATAGTTTAGCCTTTAAGCTTTCATTTTTACGCTCCTGCTTAGCATTTTTTTCGGTTAGTGAACGTAAAACGCTAATCAGTTGAGTTTTTGTTTGGTTAAGCGCCTCAACCGGACTATTGTTTTGACTAAGAGCTATCCCCGCAATAAAACCAACCGCGATTAAAGCCAGCAAGACTACTGGCTTAACTTTCTTTAGCTGTTTTAAGTTAAGTAGTAACACCAAAATTAATAAGACAATAATTCCAATTCCCATACTCTCTTCCCCCTAACGCTGTGCTTTACGGTAACCGGCAGCTTGTGCCTCTGCTTCAGTGTTAAAGTAAACGGCATTAGCGGCTTTCATAGAATACCTAGCCTGACCGGGCACATGGTAAACGTGAGTATTACGATTGCCGACTATTTGCCCAGTCTGTCCTGTCGTAACAGAACTAGTTTGTGCTTGGCTAACTTCACTGCTAGCTTGAACTTGACTAGTAGCCTGGCTATTAGCACTAGCTTCTAGGCTAGCTAACGAAGTAGAAAGAACCCGCAGGCTACTAGCATCAGCCTTTAAACTAAGCGATTTTTTCTTAGCACTACTAATTCTTGCCCGTAACTGTTTCTTGGATAAGCTAGTTAGGTTAGTCTTGGCCTGAATCGTTGCGGGGGAGTGCTTAACCGTTCCCACAAACCCTAAGGTTAAAATTAACATCAACCAGGCACTTATAAATTTAATCTTTTTCTCTTTCATTCGCTTCACCCTAAAATAGTACGTATGTTTACTTAATTATAACAAAAAAGGCGTCACCCGCCAACTGGGGTAACGCCTACTTACTAAGCAAGAATTACTTAAGAGTAACCTTTGCGCCAACTTCTTCAAGTTTAGCTTGGATTTCTTCTGCTTCTTCCTTAGCAACGCCTTCCTTGATAACTGAAGGTGCACCATCAACTAAGCCCTTAGCGTCTTTCAAGCCAAGACCAGTGATGTCCTTAACAACCTTGATAACCTTAACTTTTGCAGAACCTGCATCAGTTAATTCAACGTCGAATTCTGATTTTTCAGCAGCAGCGTCGCCACCAGCAGCACCTGCAACTGCTACAGGAGCAGCAGCTGAAACGCCAAATTCTTCTTCGATAGCTTTTACTAAGTCGTTTAATTCAAGAATGCTAGCTTCTTTTAAGTCAGCAATAATCTTTTCTGTATCTAATGCCATTTTGATATCCTCCATTTAGGTATTATATATAATTAGTTAAAATAGTTATGCTAAAGACGCATTAAGCTGCATCTTCATCTTTACTGTCAGCAACAGCCTTAACTGCATAAGCGAAGTTGCGAACAGGAGCTTGTAATACGGAAAGTAACATTGAAAGCATACCTTCGCGGTTTGGTAATTTGGCCAAAGCGTTGATTTCTTCAAGAGAAGCAACCTTACCTTCGATCATACCACCCTTAATTTCCAATGCTTCGATATCTTCGGCATATTTAGCCATGATACGAGCTGGAGCGACAACATCTTCAGAAGAAAATGCCACAGCTGTAGGGCCTGTGAAAGTTTCATCAAGGCCTTCGTAACCAACCTTATCAGCAGCACGCTTCAAGTATGTGTTCTTGATAACACGCATTTCAACGCCAGCTTCACGTAAGTCCTTACGTAAGTTAGTTACTTGTTCAACTGTTAAACCACGGTAGTCAACGACAACTACTGAAACAGCTGATTGGAACTTTTCAGCAACTTCGTCAACGATAGCAGCCTTCTTTGCGATAATTTTTTCACTCACTTAGATTCACCTCCTAGTCATTGTGTCAAGGTTTCTTATAAAATAAAAAACCCTATGTTCACGAAGACATAGAGAGAGAGTTCATTCAAGTCTCCTCGGCAGGATATTAAGGTTTACACCACCTGAGTCTTCGGTAGAATCATAATTTAAAAAATTGACCTTCAATAGCATATCATTTTCAAACAAAATCGTCAAGGCTTTTTTGAAATTATTTTAATTCAATTACTTGGTCGCTAATTTCCTTAAAGTAAGGATCGTGACTAACGATTACCACCGTCTTCCCTAGGGAACGTAATTTGATAAAGAGCTCAGCCACCTGGTTGCGTAAATTCAAATCCAAGGACCCAGTCGGTTCATCAGCTAAAACTAATTCCCCCTTGGCAAGTAAAGCCCGGGCAAGCGCAACCCGTTGCTTCTCGCCCACGGATAACAGTTTCACCTTAGTTTTTAAGCGGTAGCTCAGCCCAACTTGTTTTAGAGCTTCATTCATCTTGAGATTTTTTTCTTTTTTAGTTAGCTTTTGGTAAGCCAGTGCAATCTTTAAGTTAGCCGCAATCGTTTGCTCCTCAAGCAAGCCATAATCTTGAAATACATAAGCCAAATGCTCCCGCCGATAACGCGTTGCCCTTGCCCCTTTAGCTGGGACTACCTGACCATTAAATAAAACATTTCCTGCCTGATAAGTCGCTAGTCCCCCCATAATTTTTAAAAGCGTCGTCTTGCCAACACCACTTGGCCCATAGATGGTCGTCAAACTATGTTCTTGAATGGCTAAATTTAAATCTTGAAACACTAGCTGCTTGCCATAACTTTTAGTTAAGCCCCTAACTTCGATTAACGTCCTAGTCATTTTCTGCCTCAACCTTTCTCAATGCTAGCCCAGTGACTGCTAGTTCTATCAAGCTGATTATCGCTAACACCACCAACAAATTTAACCCATCAGCTCCCTGGATAACCCTAACTATTCCGTAGGTTCCTATACATAAATATTGACCTAGTAGCAATAGCCAATAGGACTGATAGGCTTTGAAACGGCTATAACCGTAACTGCGTTTTAACCTAATTTCCCGGGCAAATAACTTAAGGTAGCTTCCTAACGAGTAGCCACTCAACAAGATTAAGGTTAACAAGTAGAATAAATTCTCAACCACATGTTCACCTAAATCAGTCAACTCCTGCCTAAATTCTGCTCGGTCGGCTTGGCTATAACGGATCAATTGGGGAAAATTATCTTCTAAATTAACCTCTTTCATTCGCTTAAGCCATTTCTGACGGAGAGCTTTCTCTGAGCCTTCAAGCGGAATCATTAACCCATCTCTAGGAGAACCGTTCAAAATATTAAGATAGGTTGTCAGACTTTTGCTAGTCACAACATACACAATCTCATCATCCATTGCCCGTTGATTAAGGGCATCATAGCTAGACTGGTTATACTTTGGGTCAGTGTAAATTACCTTGAGGGGCTTATTACTTGCTTGAACGTACTTTTTTATGTAAGTCAAGGCCGCCCGTTCTTGGTTACGTCGGTCTTTAGGAAGCAAAATAACCAGCCGGTTTTCACTTGGCTTAACCGTGATTTTATGACCATGAATATCTTTTAGTGGGTAAGCATCCAAATAGTAATTATTCATCGTCACGGAAGTTTTAGCACGGGCAACATCGGCCGGTTGTTTGTAAGAAGCCGCCCCTGAATCAATATATAAGATTTTCTCCTTAGCAGCTAAGTAATACAATCTTTTGCCACCGCGCAAATAATTATCAACGTCACCAACCGGATTGCGTCCAACTTGAAGGGGATAAAAGCACAGGTAATCTTTTTTCACTTGGTTAACCTGTACAGATTTAAAGCCACTAATAGTTGCTTCAGCAATATTAAACAGGCTTACAAAGGAAAGAGCCACCACTAAAAACTTCAAGCTAAATAAGCCTAAAAAACTTCCAATTTCTAGCAACTTTTCCTTAAGTTCATCCAAGCTGACTATGTAAAGCACCGTAATTGTCCCTAGCGAAACTAACAGTTGCCAAAAGAAGATATTAAGGACGATAAAACTTTCCGCCACCCCACCTGCTACTAAAAGCACCGTCAGACTTAGTCCAGTCGTTACTGTTAGTAGCAAGCCCGGCACTTTCATAACTGTTATTACCGTCAATGGCAAAGAATAGCCATTAAGTTTGTACAACTTTACGCTAGCCTGCTCTAAAAAATAGTAAATAACCAAGGCTAGCAAACTAAATAGCAATAAGTAATCATTAATACTAGCTAGGGTGTCACTAAAATAAAAATGCGGTATTAATAACTGCTCTTCATCTCTTGGCTGGTAATCACCACTAGCATAGTGCTTCTTGAACTTGCGGTTGATCTGCTGATTGAAATCGGCTAGAAAGGCGTCATACCTAGCTTGATTGCGGGTTTCCACAAAGTATATCCCCTCATATTGGGCCCGAAGCGGTTTAGCTTCATTCAAAGGTTTTAAAGTTACTTGATAACCTTTAAGGTAGGGATACGTATAGCGGTAGTAGTCTTTTTGTGTACCTAAATCCCCAAAATTACCGGTAATCATACTCGTTGCTAGGTGGTGAACGTAGAAGGTGTAGTGGTTGTGATAATTAGAAGTGGGCTTTAATCCAAGCCAATCGTAACTGTAACCCACGTCTGCACACTTCTCTAAATAATTTAAGTGATATTTAGACGCACTTTTATTTAAGGCCGAAAAAATCAACCGTTGCTTTGTAGCTGAATTAATCAACAGGTCCGCCGGCAAGCGCAAGGCGGTAAAGTGCTTGCTCAAATCTTGTTGTTGGGTCGCTAATTGTACTTGTTGTTGGTACTGATTCAGATAAAAACTTGTCAGTCCGGTAAGCATGCTCATCAGCACAATTAAGCCTAACAACCATTTTTTTGCACTCATCTTTTTCCTCCAATGGTAATTAAAATAATAAAACCACATACAGAGTTTATCTTAACAAAAAAATTGCCACTTGTTTCAAATTCACCCTATTCGGTCGCTTTTCCAACGTATTCGGTTAATTTTAGGGCTATCTAACACATGTAAGACCAAAAGAAAACCCCCGTAAGAAAAGGTTACCCTTCTCTCACGGGGGACTCTAATCAAAGATTAAAGTGAAGCTAAATCAACAGTTACACTAGGACCGAATGTTGATGCAAAGGATACATGCTTGATGTATTGACCCTTAACAGCAGCTGGACGAGCCTTAGCAATTACGTCGTAGATAGTCTTGAAGTTACCTTCAAGTGCTTCTTCACTAAATGATACCTTACCTAATGGAACATGAACGTTACCGTCGCGGTCAGTTCTGTAAGTTACCTTACCTGCTTTTGATTCTGAAACAGCCTTAGCAACATCCATTGTAACAGTACCAGTCTTAGGGTTTGGCATTAAGCCCTTAGGTCCTAAGACACGACCTAAACGACCAACTTGAGCCATCATGTCTGGAGTTGCGATTGCTACGTCAAAGTCCAACCAACCATCTTGGATTTGTGCAACTAAGTCGTCGTCACCAACAACATCTGCACCAGCTTCTTGAGCTTCCTTAGCCTTAGGACCCTTAGCAAATACAACAACCTTTTGATCTTTACCAGTACCGTTTGGTAAAACAACGGCACCACGTAATTGTTGGTCAGCTTGCTTTGTATCAACGTTTAAGTTGAAGGCAACTTCAACTGTTGCGTCGAACTTAGCAAAGTCGATTTTCTTAACCAATGCAAGTGCTTCGTTAGCAGTGTAGTTCTTACCTGCTTCAACTTGCTTTGCAGCTTCTAAATATTTCTTGCTTTTCTTTTTAGCCATTAGTGAATTTTCCTCCTTGCAATATGTGGTCTATCGGATATACCTCCCACTTGACACAGCCGTTTTCACGAAGTGTCCGACTGAGAAGCATGGCCGTAGAAAGAATAAAATTAGTCTTCTACAACAAAGCCCATGCTTCGTGCAGTACCTTCAATCATGCGCATAGCAGCTTCAACGTCTGCAGCGTTTAGATCTTGCATTTTAGTTTCAGCGATTTCCTTAACTTGAGCCTTAGTTACAGTCGCAACCTTCTTCATGTTAGGTTCGCCAGAACCCTTTTCTACACCAGCAGCTTTCTTAAGTAAAACAGCAGCAGGTGGTGTCTTAGTAATGAAGTCGAATGAACGGTCTTCATATACGCTGATAACAACAGGGATAATCATACCAGCTTGGTCAGCTGTCCGAGCGTTAAATTCCTTAGTGAATCCCATGATGTTAATACCTGCTTGACCTAAAGCAGGACCAACTGGGGGAGCTGGAGTTGCTTTCCCAGCAGGAATTTGTAATTTAACAACGTTGACTACGTTTTTTGCCACGGTAAAAACCTCCTTGTATTCCGTGTGTGGTTCGGATGGTCTTAAAATTTGACCTCCCACGAGTACGCATAAAGCATACCCATAAAATATAGCATAGTAAAAATAAGTTTGCAAGCCTTTTAGAAAATTTATTTGTAACCTAAAATAACTTACTTTTTATAAGTAAAATTGTTATAATGAGTTTACAATTATTAAATATTAAGAAAAGCGAGGTCACCTTATGTATAACCAAGAAACAGTAATTACTTCCTACCTTTTAAACGTTACTAACCTAGCTAACGTGACTAACTACTATCACCACCACCTTGGTTTAGATATCTTAGAAAAAGCATCTAAGCAAGTTATTTTAGGACTAGCTGGCCGCCCCCTCTTAATTCTTAAAGAACAAGTCGGCCAAACCCGTCAGCAGGTAGCCGGTCTTTACCACACCGCCTTTTTAGTTCCAGACCAAGCTAGTCTAGGTGGAATCTTGCGGCACTTACTAGTAACTAATACCCCCCTACTAGGCGGAGCAGACCATGGTTACAGCCAAGCGCTTTACTTACAAGACCCCGAAGATAACGGGATTGAGATTTATTGGGATAAGCCCCTTTCCAATTGGGACATCCGCGCCAACGGTCAAATCATCGGGGTAACAGAAGAGCTAGATGGCACCCGGCTCTTAGAACTTGCTGACAATCGGACCGGACTACCTCAAAATACTAAGTTAGGTCATATCCACCTTCAGGTCACCGACCTCAAAGCCAACCGGACTTTTTACCAACACAACTTAGGCTTTGAACTTAAAAGTAGCATGAAGCAAGCTGACTTTTTGGCTTACGGACTTTACCACCACCATTTGGCCGCTAATACCTGGACTAGGGCCAAGCTAACAATCAGGTCCCGAAACCAGCTAGGCTTGGGGACCTATGCACTCACTGTTCCCGACCTAGACCTAGTGAGAGAACAACTAGATGTTAATAATTACCCCTACCGTAATTTAGCCACCAAACTAGCCCTCACAGACCCAAACGGAATTGAGTTAATCATTAGCTAAAATAAAAGCGGACTATTTTGGTCCGCTTTTACTAGATAATTTCCTTTTTGACAATCTTTAACTGACCATCTAATTCATAGATAATCGGCTGGCAGTTTTCGACCTCTAAGCCGTCAATGCCTTCGTCACTAATTGACTCTAAGTACTTGATTAAAGCTCGAAGCGTCGACCCATGTGCAACTACTAGTTGATTTTTACCTACCAATAATTTAGGGGCAATCTCGTCTTGCCAGTAAGGCATAATTCGGTCTAGGGCTTGGGCTAAACTCTCCGCCGTGGGAATACTTCTAGGATCAAGGTTAGCATAACGCCGCTCTAAATCAGGCTTGGCTAAGGCTGGGGGAACGGCATAAAAGGACCGACGCCACAAGGCAACTTGATGCTTGCCATAAATTTTACGCGTATCATCCTTATTTAGTCCCCTTAAGGCACCATAGTGTCGCTCATTTAAGCGCCAAGTTTTATGCAAGGGCAGATACAGTTGGTGACACGCCTCTGCTACCAGATTGGCTGTTTTGATTGCCCGACCTAAAAGCGAGGTGTGAATATCAGTAAACTTTAACTCGTTTTGCGCTAGTGCTTGGCCAGCAAGAATTGCTTGCTTCACACCTAGTTCAGTTAAAGGGGCATCATTCCACCCGGTATACACGTTTTCTTTGTTAGCGATGCTTTGCCCATGTCTGATGAGCACTAATTTTACCATCTACTTATCCTTTCTTTCTCACACTCTTCTAGCCCAAATTATACCACACTTATTAAGTGTATAAAAAAGAAGCTAACTTAACGCCGCTGGCTAAGTTAGCTTTCCTTTTAAGTGAATTGTATTAAATTAGAGACGACCTGCAAATGATGGAGCCCAACCAGAGATGGAACCATACTTAACAAATTGGCCAAATGTAGGTGCGTGGATGTAACTACCGCCACCAACGTAGATTGCTACGTGGTAAACACCGCCACCTTCACCCCAGAATAAGAGGTCTCCAGGTTGTGCTTGGGAAACAGGAATCCGGGTAGTTTGTGCAGCTTGAGCAGCAGCAGTCCGAGCAAGTGACTTACCAAAGTGGCCGTAAACATATTGGGTTAAACCTGAACAGTCAAAACCTGAAAGACTTGAACCACCCCATACATATGGAATGTGCATCTTAGTCAATGAATCAGCCATTGCTAAAACTGAGCTAGAGTTAACACTTGAAGCAGCTGGCGCAGCACTAGTTGAAGCGGCTTGACTGCTTGCTTGGTTAGTAGTTTGACTAGCAGCTTGGTTGTTACTGTTATTGTTAGCATTGTTGCTTGAGGATGATACTGAAGCAGCAGCAGCTTCTGCTTGGTTAGCAGCCTTTTCTGCATCGTCAGTACTCTTAGCAGCAGCTACTTGCTTAGCAGCTTCTTCAGCTGCCTTCTTAGCTGCTTCTGCTTTGGCCTTAGCTTCATCTTCGCTAGCCTTCTTAGCTTCCAAGTCAGTCTTTTGAACAGCTAAGTCAGCCCGGGCTTGAGCTAATTCCTTGTTTTGTTCCTTTTGCTTTTCAGCAGCAGCTTGTAAGTCGGTTTGCTTTTGAGCTAACTTTTCTTTGTCAGCCTTTTGGTCTGCTAAAGTTTGGTTATTAGCACGAACCACAGTCGCCACTGTAACTGTCCGGCTAACGGCTTCTGTTACAGAATCTGAGTTAGCCACAAATTCAAGCATAGACCCTGCATCATTTAATTGGGCTGCCCGAGCTTGGTCAGCTAATTGTTCAGACCGTGCAGCGATGTTCTTCTTCAAAGTTGCAATTTCTTGAGAAGTCTTTGCTTCTTGACTTTCCAACTTAGATAAAGCAACTTGACCTTCTGAAACCTTCTTTTCTGTTTCAGCGATTTTAGCTTTAACAGCGTCTAAATCTGATTGGGTATCAGCTGAGGCACTTGTTGCTACCCCTAAAACTGTGAAAGCCGCTGCTGCCATCACAGCAACCTTTTTCAATCCTAATTTCTTCATAATTATATACTCTCCTAAAATACAATTCATTTACCGTTCAAACGGCTACGAATAATATTTTAGCATATAAATACTTTTACGCTATTACAGTAAATTTACAGTTACTGACTAAAAAAGCTTATAACCCCACTAATATTACAGTTATATTTCAATTTAGTAATATAAACGACAAAAAACACTTACAAACCCGCAGGACTTGTAAGTGCCTTACCACATTATTAATGTTTCAAATGTGTAGTATAGTGGCCTAACTTATCTTCTTCAGCCACCACTTCTTTTTCTTCTGGAAGTTTATTAACTACACTAGTATCTTCCACGGTTCTATTGCCCACAAAGGTAATCACTGAACCAATCAAGATAATTACAATCCCAATGATTGTAGTAGGCAGAATTTTTTCGTGAATTAAGATGGCAGCTAAAATCGGCGCTAACCCTGGTTTAATAAAGAAGACCAAGGAAGCAGTTGAAACGTCTGAATTTTCCATTGCCATAAAGTAAAAAGCAAAGCCCCCACCGGTCACACAAATTCCTAGGTAAAGCAACAAAGGCAAGGAGCCAATTGTAATATTAGCCAAGATAGGTAGGTTTGCAAACGTCTTTAAGGCTGGAATAGTTGCTAAGCTTCGAGCAACAAATGGTAAGTGGGTTACTAATGAGAGAACTAATAGTTCAATCGTTCCAGCAACAAAAGTATAAGCGGTCATAACAACTCCGTTTAAGCCAAGCTTATTTGAACCGTAGCGTGACACAATTGAATAAAAACCAAATGTTACCGCTGAAAGGAGGCCCAATACAATTCCAACTGGTTGAGAAAGGTGGGCTGGATCAATAATCACAACTAGCCCAATTAAAGAAACTACCACTGAAATAAAGCTTGCCCGACTCATGCGCTCCCGTAAAAGTAAAAAGGCAAATAATAAGGCGAATACGGGATTGCAACTAAAAAGCACTGCCACGGTTGAAGCCTTAGTAGCTGCAACGGCTAATTGAAAGAGGGTCATACTAACAATCACACAGCAAAAACCCGTCAGCCAAAAGATTTTCCAATCTGCCCTTGTTAATTTCCGTTTTAGCTTACTTAAGCTAGCTTGAGCAATTGGAAGTAAGACCAAACTCCCGATAAAAAAGCGAATTAAGTTTAACTGAATCGGATTAAAAGTCGCTCCAGCAACCTTTAAAGCAATTTCCATTGAACTAAACAGAAAAGTTGATAAGCAAATGTAAATAATGGTTTTTTTCACAAATAAAACTTCTTCCTATGTAAGATTTTGAGTTATTACCATTAAGATAGGGACAACAACCATTGTCATTAAAGTAGTTTCTGTCACCATTACTGCGGCATACTCAGCGTCAGCCCCGTACAATTTTGCTACTACCGGCGCGTTAGTCATAACCGGCATCGCCGCCTGTAAAATAAAGACCTGTTTCATCAAGAGGGGCATCGGTGCCTGCATTACCAACAAAGCCATTAGTGCAGGCGCAACTAGAAAGCGTCCCCCTAAGATTAGTAAGTTATCCTTATGCAAGGTCAACCGCCCTAAACCGGCGTTAGAGACCGCAATTCCGATGAAAATCATAGATAAGGGAATTGTCAACCCACCAATATAGTGGAGGTCACTTTGAATAAAGGTCGGGATTTTGACCCTTAAAAAGACCAAGATTACCCCTAGAATATATCCTAGTAGCGGCGGCGAGAATACCTTTCTGATAACCTGCCTTAAATCTAGCCGTGCCTTTTGTCCGCGACCATCCCGTTGGATAAAGTAGGTCCCAATTGTCCAAAAAAAGGTTGTATTACACATGTAATAGACTAAGACATACGGAATGCTTTGATTACCAAATAGCGCTTCGTTAATCGGGAGCCCGATAAAAACCGTATTTGAATTGAAAAACATTGAGGTAAATACCCCACGCCGACTCTTATCCACTCGAAAAATCCGGGCAATTGCCATCGCTAAAGCCATCAAGATTGTCATCGAGAGGGCCGGGTATTTCAATTCTGGTAGCATCTTCAATAATTCATGGGCAGTGAACTTACTAGTAACTGTATCCAACATGTAACAAGGCAGTGCCACTTGAGTTACTAATCGCGCAATCAATCCGCTAGAACGCCCGTCAAACCACTTTCTTTCAGTCAAAACGTAGCCCACAATAATCATTACTAAAATGACTAGCACTCCTGAAATACTATGGTAAAAAACCTGCATATATCTTCACTTCTTTCGTCCCTACATGCCCCCTAGTATATCATACATTAAGCCATTATTTTTAATCGTTTTGTAATGAAAACGTTCTAACTAAAAAAGATTTTTAGGCATATTAAAATAGCCTAGGAAGCAACCGCTCCTAGGCTATTTAGCTACTCTATTTCAACTAAGATTCCAAAATGATCACTAACTTGCGGACTAGTTTGCCCATCAAAAATCACCTGATACTTAGACACTTTAAAAGTATCACTGAGGTAGACGTAATCAATCCGCAGCTGTCCTTCATTATCTTGCCAACCATCAATAGCTTTCACTACCGTGTGCTCACCGTAACGTTTAGCAGCCACCTGGAAACTATCCACCAACCCTAAGTTAGCCTCCCTAATTTGTTGGTGGGCAGAACTTTCTGGGGGGTTATTGAAATCTCCCATTATTACCAGGGGCTGTTTTTGCCCCTTAAGCGCTGCTTTTGTTTTAGCCCATTCGTAGTCAAACCCATTTTTGCCTGCCCACGAATAATGTCCCACCACAAAGGTGGCTTGACTAGTTTGCCCCACTAAAATTTTACGAGTCAATTTTCCAACGTAGCTGGGATTAGAAGTTACTTGCTCTGTGCTAATTAACTTTTCTTTGCTCAATAGCGCTAACCCTTCTTGGTAGGTGTCATAACCAATGTGGGTATAACTATAAGACCAGTAATAATTTAAGCCTAATTCTCGCAAGCGGCTAACTAAAAGGTAGGCAAAATTATCCTCATGAAGCGGAACTTGGTTGGCTAAGGGGCAAAAATAGTCGTCACCCTCTATTTCCTTAGAAGTAATTAATTGGTTAATTTCTTGTAAAGCAACTATATCTGGGTTTTCTTCCTTTATATAGGTCGCTATCTGCGCTAGTTTTTCCAGCGGTTGGCTCTCAATGTAGCTATGTGTATTTAAAGTCATCACTTTCATATTCAATCTTCCTTTCCCCAATATCAAAAAACAGGGACATGAACTTAAGTTATGTCCCCATCTTTATTAATTAACCTTTGGCTTGACCAATTACAGTTCCAGCAGTTTGCTTGCCAGTCTTATCTAAAGTAAATGTTACTTGGTCAACGTTAGTGAAGGCAACAATCATTGTATCTTCCTTACCCGCAGCAGCTAAGGCGGCTAGATCAACTTGAGCCAACTCTTGGCCAGCCTCTACTTGGTCTCCTTCTTTAACCATTAAAGTAAATGGCTTACCTTCCAAGGAAACAGTGTCAATTCCCATATGAACTAACACTTCCATGCCCGCGGCTGTTTCTAAGCCAATCGCATGCTTGGTTGGGAAAAGACTCTTAACTTGACCAGCAACTGGGGAAACAATCTTTCCATCCGCTGGTTTAACAGCATAACCATCACCCATCATCTTTCCTGAGAAAACAGGGTCATTAACTTCAGTAATTGGCATTACTTCCCCATTGGCTACAGCTACTACTTCGGCTTGAGCACCCTTAGCCACTGTTTCTTTTTTAGCAGCAGCTGCATCAACTACCACGTTAGGAATTTCCATTCCAGAGTCTAAAATGTCTTGAATATCTGATTTCAACACGTCAGCTTTAGGTCCATAAACAGCTTGAACCCCGTTGTCTTTAGTGATAAGTCCCATTGCACCGACTGCTTTCCATTGATCTTCGCTACCAACTTTAGCTTTATCTTTTACAGTCACACGTAGACGGGTCATACATGCATCCACATCTTCAATGTTAGCTTTACCACCTAAAAGGTTGATGATGGCAAAGGCTTGATCATTACCTTCAACTGGTGCACCAGTTCCGCTAGCATTGTCACCTGTATCTAAATCGTAGTTACCGTTTCGGCCTGGAGTTGCAAAATTAAATTTCTTAATCAAGAAGTTAGCTAAGAAGTAAGTGAACACCCCAAAGAGAATTGAAACCCAAACAAAGTTGAGTAAATCTCCACCAAGACCGGCTTTAATTGCCAGTGGTGTCCGGGTTAGCAATTCGATGTTACCAAATGAGTGAACCCGCAATGAAACCAGGTCGGCTGTTGCAAAGGCAGCCCCTTGAATGAAGGCGTAAACAACGTACAATGGTACGGCTGCAAACATGAACATGAATTCAAGTGGTTCTGTTACCCCAGTTAAGAAAACGGCTAAAGCAGCTGAGAAGAACATTGACTTGTAAAGATGCTTCTTGTCAGGGTCAACGTTCTTGTACATTGCAAGTGTCATCCCCATCAAAATCCCTGTGGCCCCAATCATTTGTCCTACCTTGAAACGAGCTGGGGTCCAGTGAGTTAATACATAGTGATATTGGCTCATATCGCCAGCATTCTTAAGGTTAACTAAATCAGTTGCCCAGGCTAACCATAGTGGGTCTTGCCCGAAAACATGAGTCCCTGCTTGCGGACCAGATAAGATTTCATAAGTTCCCCCTAAGGCAGTGTAGTTAATAGGAATTGTTAACATGTGGTGCAAACCAAATGGGAGGAGCAAACGTTCTAGCGTCCCGTATAAGAACGGTGCCAAAATAGGAGCATTATCTTGTGATTCCGCAATCCATAACCCAAAGTTGTTGATACCACCTTGAATTGTTGGCCAAACGACGGCTAAAATCAAAGAACAAATTAATGACCATAAGATAACTACGAAAGGAACGAAGCGCTTACCATTAAAGAATGATAAAGCATCGGGTAATTTACGGTAGTTATAATACTTGTTATAAGCCATTGCCCCAATAAAACCGGCAATGATTCCGACGAAAACCCCCATGTTTAGTGCGGGCGCTTCCAAAACGCTGGTAAAGAAACCTTTAACCATGATTTTGGTTCCAAACAAAGTATGTGTGTAAGCTTTAGGATCGTTTAGCATTTCGCTAGTAACCCCAAAAATAGAACCAGTAATCCGGTTGATTAAAATGAAGGAAATCCCAGCTGCAAAGGCACCACCAGCTTTTTCTTTAGCCCAACTACCACCGATAGCCAATGCAAAAAGAATATGTAAGTTGCCAATAATTGCCCAACCAATGTTTTCAACCACGCCACCAGTCGTAACTAAGGCTGTTACGTGTGGGTTGATTAAAGGAATTGTCTTCCCAATACTAATCATTAAACCAGCTGCTGGCATAACAGCTACGACCACCATTAAAGCTTTACCGAATTTTTGCCAAAATTCAAAGCTAAATATTTTCTTCATATTAAGTCTCCTTTTTCTGTTGCGTAAAATTTACGCAACCGGTTTCGTTGAATTTATTATATCTTGTTTGCGCTTCAATGTAAACCTTTTCTTTCTAGGAAAATTTTTTCTCTAGCTTAAAAGAGTTGATTTTTCGGCTTTGATACCGCATTTCAATTCTTAAATATCTGTAAAAAAATTACCATTAGTTTTAATTTTAGGTCTACCCGTGTATAATGACTTATAGTGGATTTTTACATTTACATAAGGAGTTATTTATGAACAATAAAAACCAACATGACTATCGGCCGAACGATATTCCCCCCCGGCGTGAACATCGCGGTCATAGTTCACAGCACGTTCTTATCAGCCCCCATCGTAAACGCAAGCGTCTGTTCACAATTTTACTGGTGCTTGCCTTAGTCATTTTCTACGGCGGTGGCGCCTACCTCTACCACATGTTAGCCAATGCTAAAAGTGCTGTTAACGAAACCTATACTGCTACTAATATCAAAAAATCGCGTAACGTTTCAAAGGTTTTAAAAGCCAAAAAACCGATTTCAATTCTTCTCTTAGGAACCGATACTGGTGATTTAGGAAGAACTGATAAAGGACGCACAGATACCCTTATCGTTGCTACCATTAACCCATCTACTAAGCGCGTTACCTTAACTTCTATCCCGCGGGATCTTCAAGTTAAGGTTCCTGGTTCAATCGATAGTTACGATAAAATCAACGCTGCCTATACAATCGGTGGCGTTTCAACTGCCATCAAGACAGTTCAAAATACCTTCCACATCCCAATTGACTTCTACGTGCTTGTCAACATGGGAGGGTTAACTAAGATTGTTGATGCTATTGACGGTGTGACCGTTACTCCGCCATTAACCTTCTCTTACGAAGATGCACACGTAACCAAGGGTAAGAAGGTTACCCTTAACGGTAAGGAAGCCCTCTCTTATTCGCGGATGCGTTACGATGATCCCCTCGGAGATTACGGGCGGCAAAAGCGGCAACGCCAAATCATCACGGCCATCATTAAAAAGTCACTCTCAGTTTCAACCCTTTCCTCTTACAAGGAACTCCTCAATACACTAGAAGAAAATATGAAAACCGATTTGACTTACGATGATATTATGACCATCATTTCCGAATACAAAGCTGCCGGCCAAAGCATTAAGTCCTATGCCGTTCAGGGTGAGGAAGCCATGATTGACGGTGCTTCTTATCAAGTCGCTTCTGCAGCAGTTAAGCAAAAGAATTCCGACCGTATCAGAAATGAATTAGGCCTGGAACCATCCGATGCCGAGTTCACTGGGCGCGTTGACTATGACGATAGTTACGACAGCACGTCTACCACGACTTCTACCTACGACAACACTTACAGTGATTCTTACGGTAACTCCTACAGCACTAGTACCTACGACTACTAGTCCATAACTAAAATAACCCGCTGAATGTCCAGTAATTTGGACTTCAGCGGGTTATTTCTATGACTAATCAAGTCGCTCTATTTAAAAATGTGTACGGTAAGAATTATTATTCCAACTAATTTTTTAGAGACTAGACCACCTTAACTCTAATTTAACTTCTTTGTCATAAAAAACTCACTACAGATTTTCTTCAAAAAATTTCTGTATTTTTGCAAAGGGAATTACTCCCACATTGTCATATAAGTCAGTATGCGTTGCCCCTTTAATTGAAAGAAACTCTTTATTAGCAGAATACGGATTATCTTTCACCATATTTTTATAAGCATCTTTGCCCATATAATAGCTATGTGCTTTATCACCGTGCATAATAAGGACTGCACTGCGAATTTCATTGCTATACTCTAAGATGGGTTGATTAATAAATGACATAGTGCCTATTATATTCCAGCCTTGATTTGAATTGAGCGACCGACTATGGTAACCACGGTCTGTCTTATAGTAAGCATAATAGTCTTTCACAAACTGGGGAGCATCCTCAGGTAACGGGTCAACTACTCCTCCTGCTCTTTCATAGTATCCCACTTGATAATCTTTTGTCCTTTGTTCGTTCCATTTCTTTTTTATTTCATACCTAGCTTCTTCGTTATTCTCAGAGTCAAAATAACCTTTGGCCGCTACCCTAGTTAGATCATACATTGTAGACACAACGGTCCCTTTGATACGTGTATCAAGCGCAGCAGCGTTAAGTGCTAGGCCACCCCAACCACAAATTCCGACAATACCTATTTTATCAGCATCGACCCCTTCATAATTACTTAAAAAATCAACTGCCGCTTGAAAATCTTCTGTATTGATATCAGGTGAGGCCATATTTCGAGGGTTGCCTCCACTTTCACCAGTGAAGGAGGGATCAAATGCCATTGTTAAAAAACCTCGTTCTGCTAGCTGCTGTGCATATAAACCTGAAGACTGTTCTTTCACAGCTCCAAAGGGACCGCTTATCGCTATCGCTGGAAGTTTTCCATTAGGATTTTTCGGTTCATACAAATCAGCTGCAAGTGTGATTCCATAACGATTAATAAACGTTACCTTCATGTGCCTTACTAGCTTGCTTTTAGGAAATACCTTATCCCATTCAGTTACTAAAGTTAATTCCTCTTTTTTCACCATATCAATCACTCCTCAACATTTTTGATAAACCTTGCTGGAACACCGGCGACTACTGTGTTTTTCGCTACATTTTTCGTAACTACAGCGCCAGCTGCAATAACAGCTCCGTCCCCAATTTCTACGCCTTGACAAATAGTCGCATTAGCTCCAACCCACACATTTTTGCCAATTTTGATTGCTTTAGGAATAACATTTCCCCTATCTTTTACTTTTAGGTTATGATTAAGTGTGGCCATTACCACATTATGACCTATGAGCGTACCATCTCCAATTTCAATTCCACCTTGGTCTTGAAATATACAAGCAGCATTGATAAAAACATTCTTACCTAATTTGATATTTTTCCCACAATCCGTATAAAAAGGGGGAAACATCCTAAAGCTTTCATTTATTTTTCTACCAGTCAATTTTTCCATCAATACTCTAATTTCCTCACTGGTATGATATTTATTGTTCAACTCCATCGTGACTTTAAGAGCCTCTTGCGATAAATAAGACATGAATTGATGTTCTTTTGAGCCTGCAATAACCTCTTTTTCAGCCGCCATAGCTTCTAAAAAATTTGCTAACTCCATCTTAACCCCTCCTTGTAAGCGTATTATATACTTCTATCTTTAAAATATAAAATACTTATAATTTATTATTAGATATTCATTTTGTCTATATCTAGACGTATAATAACCTAAGGGGGAATCAATATGGAAATCAGAGTTTTAAAGTATTTTGTAGAAATGGCTAATCAACAAAACATGACCAAAGCAGCTAAAAAATTGCATCTTACACAACCAACACTTTCAAAACAATTAAAAGATTTAGAAAGTGAACTTGGTCAAAAATTATTTAACCGTTCCAACCACAGTATCAACCTTACGCCTGAAGGAAAAATCCTTTACAAAAGAGCACTGGATATTTTGGGAATTGTCCAAAAAACCAAGACTGAATTTCAAGCTATGAGCGCTTTTAATGGAGGTGATTTATATATTGGCTGCGCCGAATCTTACGGGATAACCATTATTGCTAAAGCCGTCAAAGTACTGAAACAAAAATATCCCAACATTAAGTTTCATATTTACAGCGGCAACTTCCAAACAGTAGTTGAAAGACTAAATAATAGCCTATTAGACTTTGCTGTAACCGTACAGAGCCTTGACACTTCTTCCTTTAACTCATTAAGTTTACCCTACCTAGATACTTGGGGACTTTTAATGCGGAGAGACAGTCCTTTAGCAGCTAAAAACAACGTAAGTATTGCTGATATTTCAAAATTACCTCTAATCATTTCAAGACAAGGCTTTTCTGACGAGATGCCCAATGATTTAAAAAGCATCCAAGCTCATTTGAACATCGTTGGAACATATGACTTGCTATACAATGCTAGCCTCTTTGTAAAAGAAGGTTTAGGTTATGCCCTTTGCTTTAAGCATTTAGTAAACACTAACGCGAATGAACTCATTTTCAAAGAAATAACTCCTACTATTTCCTCACCTATGAAGATTATTTGGTCAAGGAATAAAACTTTATCTAAAACCGCTACGTTACTTTTGACAGAACTAAAAAAACTAATCTCTAGTTAAATATTTATATCAAACTAAAATAACCCGCTGAATGTCCAGTAGCTTGGACTTCAGCGGGTTATTTTTAAGCATAGCATCTAATACCACAGTTGCTCATACGGTAAATCCAATATGTCAAACACATAATACTCTGGTTCCCAGCCATACTCGAGTAACAGATCTAGCACTACCTTTAACTGCTTAGTTTGTGACTCAGTTAAGCTGAGGTTTGCTTGCATACAGTTAAGCGCTAAGGTATTAGTAACGGAAAGCAATGACTTGTAGTAAGAGTCCGGTCCGTCAAAACTTTCCAAAAATTCAGCTAGGTTAGTTACATAGATTAGTTCTAAATCTATCACCTTTTCTGCAGGCGGATTAAATTTTTTAAAGTCGCTAATATTTCGTTTAACAGTGCTTAAGTTGGGAATTTTACTAGGATTATCAAAAGCCTTTGTGATCCGCTTTTTAGCTTCCTGATACTCATCCTCAAGTGAATTAGCGTTAAAGAACACATCAATTTGCCGACTAGCTGTAGTATTAGTCCGTCCGGTACAGCTCAACCAAAAGGTTTTCAATTTCTTTTGTTTGACTGCTGCTGATTTTCTTTCTCAACGTCGCAATGGTAAAAGCCTTTTTCATAAAAAATTCCTACCTTTTCACTAGATTTTGCTTTAGTCAAAATATCTCTTCTCTTTCTAACTTTGCATCTTTATTAAGCCCGCTTATAAGTTTTAGAATAATGCATCGTATGAACCAGCAGAAAGAAAGAATGTTCCTAACATAAATACGACGCTTAACTTCCGGAACCTGCTCAAGGCTTGCATCGAAGTCAGCAAAGTCATCCTCTTCCAGATAATCAAGAATGGTTTTATCCCCTTCATAGAACTCTACTTCATCAGAGTCATTGCCATAAAGGAATCTTGCAGAGTCTAAAGCATTGGTATCGTAATAAGGAAAAGTGTCTGCAATCCTGCGTTTCATATCTGCATACTCCTGCTCATCCGATATAATCTCAATAGGGAAGAAGATATGAAATCTTGGTCTAGCAGACTTATCTCCCTTTGAAATGTTGTGGTGTTTACTATACGATACAGCAAAAGCAACACCCGGTATTTCAAGTGCTATATCAAGGGGAGTTACCCATTCATCCGGGTTATCTGAATGGTCATTATCACAGTCAAGTGGAATGCAATCCGAAAACTTGAAGTTGTCCTTACTGCGATAATTCCCTTTATACTTTGCGGTTACATGATCCATCTTTGTTGCTGCAATAAAGAAGTCCTTGTCGGTAACAATCATCTTATTGGGATACAGGCAGTTCCCGCTATTACCGACACAATCTGCTGTGTATATAGTGAAATTAATCATATTCGTTTACCTCCTTCATCGCATGGTCAAACCATCTGATTTTCATTCTTCTTTTCTTGGCAACACCAATCTCACGAGCCATGCCACGACTTACCACTCCACCAAATACCCAAAGTTCCGTGCATTTACCAAGAAGTACATAATTGAAATGCATGGCCATCTCTCGCTCTGTCTCATTGCCGTCATCCATGAACTTTGGATAAAGAAGATGAGGTGTTACTGGGATAGCATTCTCCTTAACGGCATATCTGCTGTATGCTTTTGCATTCTTTACATTATTTTCGATATCACCTGCATACGGACTGCAAACATATACCAACGGAAGATAGACAGCCTTTTTATCAGCTGCCACTTCTTCACGATGGATATTGGTAAGAGCCTCATATGTAGTCGGGTCGGAATAACCCTCATGATTAAACTTATCAATGCCCATATCTTTTAATCCTCCTGTTCAATGACTGGTAAGATGCCTTCGTTCTTCAGAAGGTCATAAAGGAAAAGTCTGCCCTTCTGTGTCCAATAGGTATGCATCACACTTCTGCTCTCATCAATTGCATAGGTACGTGATTGTGTGTATCCGCATTCTGCATACTGCTGATATAAAAGCCAGGTCTTTCTGAACTTGTACTGAACTCCAAGTTCGTGAAGAAGTGCGTTGAACTTGCGACCACTCATACCGTAGTTCTTTGCAATCTGTGTAATAGGAACTGTGTTCTTGTTCTGTAAAATAAGGTCATAGTAGCTTGCCTTTGGCTGCATCTCTGCAATCTGCTGACGCTGAATAAGCGTCTGACATTCAAGCTGTTTTCTTCTCTCACGCTCTTCTTTAAGCTGTGTAAGTGCTGCAATCGCAAGATCAGGATTTTCCAAAATCTCATCGATGGCATACATTCCATGCTTACGGGTAGCCGGAAGAACCTCTGCAGTTACCCAATGTTTGAACTTCTTCGCATTAGGCATCTTGCTTGAAAGGATAAGACTGTAAAGACCAGACTCGTTGATAATGATGGTTCCCTTATCCTGGTTACCATCAAAGAGCATGACTTTATGTCTGTCCTCTTCATCTACATGACGGTTAATATCTCGACTACCGTTCTGGTACCCGAGAATGTCTGCTACATCCTTGCCGACAAACATAACCTCACCGTTTACAGTTGCTGTTCTTAGAGAGCCAAACTCTGTGCTGTTAAATACTTGTAATTCCATACGAATTACCTCCTTCAAAATAAAATTCTTTGGAGGTGTCACCCTCCTACCTGGTAGCCTTGGGAGAAGGGTTAAAAGGACGTTTTTGAAAAAACTTTTTTTAATTTTTTGATTGCACGTCTGTAACGATGACTGACATTGTTGGCATCTTCACCGATTGAAGCTGCATACTCGCCAACGGTCATGCCATAAAGAACAATCGCAATAACCATTTCTGCTGCGTCCGGCTTTAAAATTTCTCTTATATGAGAGCAATAATGTTTGTACTGCCATTCATGATCCATTCGCTCTTCCAGTCCATCGATATCTCTTGTGAAAACAGACTGGTCGATTGCTTTGGCCATAATTGCCTCTTCGGTGTTAACTTCAATAACACCCTCTTTGTTCTTCATCTTTGCATTTCCTGTATGACGGTCATGCTTGTGCCAACTGTTGTAATCGGGTCTGTTAAATCTCTCTTCGATTACATCTTGGATTCTCTTTTCGTAGTCTTCCTGACTTTCTTCTTCTGAAATGGAGATATTTAACCATTTCTCCAATTCCATGTTTTCGACCTCAAGTGTCTGATACTCGTTCTCGTAACGAATCTTGATTTTCATAAAGTTCCTGCCTTTCTGCCTGGTTCTTGCAGAAGGGCATAGGAAACAAATAGGGTCGTTGCTTATAGAAGTACCGACCCATGAAATGCCTGAAAAAGAGCATAAGGAAATAAGGGTACTTCTATCGCACCTTTCACAGGTTGTCCTGTGATTGATGCCGATATCTGTATCCCAATGCCCTTATAGCTAATCAGGCCTTGTGATATTTATTTTTAAGTGCCTCTGGCACTTAGTTGAATTCACCTAATGAACTCAACTAAAGGTCAGAGAGGTAAAATAACTGCATTTGTAAATTATCTCTGCGAACGCATATTAACAAACTGCGAAAACGTAGATTTTTGGGTTCCTTTCTGATATAATATTGGGTAGAACAATTTCCCAATACAGCCTTACAAGTAGCAAGCGCTCGCTGTTTGCTTTTTACACTTCACATTATAGATAAGTGGGTCGGTAGAACTTGGTAGTGGCTGGTAGGCTTCGGTAGTCTTGGGTGTAATGAAGAAAGAGGTGGATTATGGAATTCACAGAATTTGCAGAAATACTAAAACCCATCATCGGTGGTTCATACAGCACTCATGTTTTTACCAAAACACTGTTTGAATCAATCATCACTGAAGAGGGTCTTTTACAAATTGAAGATATAAGTGAAAACACTTTTAAGGCCTATTACAATGGCAATACTAAAATTACAAATATAGCAAAGCGTGTTTTACCACACATTGAGCCGGAACAGTTCATTTCGTATTTAAATAGTTTTCAAAAAGCAACAAGGCAAAGGTTGTGCGATGCTTTTCAAACTCATATAGAAGATATAAACCTGTACAATGCTTCAAAGAAAATCGCATATTTGTTTGAAGAGATTCTTACAACGACTGCTGTGCAAAAAAGAAAAAGCACTCCGAAGAGTGCTAAAAAAGACAGTGAAAAAACGCCACATGATATTCTTACCGAGAAAGTCTTGGCTTCAGGACAGGCTATTGCGGATGTATGGGGTAATGCTATTTCAAATTTAGTTGGTCCCACTACTTCAACTGACATGCTTGACGAGAATAGACTAAATCCAAAAGATTATGCCTTTCTTGAACGATTCAAAAGTCAGGTTGAACCCCTTCTCACATATTGTATGGATCATGACCCTACAGGAGAAGGAACAAAGTTATCACTTGCTGACGAAATTAATGATTTTCTTCAATCATGGAAATATGATGTGCGAAAAATTCAAGATGCCTGTTTAAGAAAGCTTGTAGTTGATGCAATGCAGGTACTTGGAGATTACACTTACTACATTTCAGATAAGTTTTTACGATGGATTCCTGATACTGATATTCTTTGGTTTAGGAACGAATCCATTGAAGAAGGTAATCAGCTACGTGATGTCCTTCGGCCAGAGACTATAAAAAAGCGAACTGAAATGAAAGATATTTATGTGCGTTTATATCCAATCCCCGAGGATAATACAGATATGAACGCACTTGAGATTCCGAGTAAGCAAACTACAAATGAGTCTCCATACTCTTCGGCGGACATTTTACTGCTTGAAGAATTCACTGCAGATTATGACGAAATCATGGTTACTCTCATCGGAGAAAACTATGCTGAGTCATTAATCGACATGACTCTGCCATCTAAAATAAAAGACTTGTATGAAACCAAATGGATGTCAAAAGCAGATACATTTGCTGATCCATCTTTAAAATCATATGTTTTTGGGTTACTTGGAGAATTAAACAATGTAAGCAATAGCTTCTTAGCTAGTGGTTCTGCAACTCCTTTTTTAGGAAGTTCCAGAACCAAAATACGCAATTTGTATGTAAAGCTTCATCTCGACCAGTTTGCTGGAACATTTCCGTATGATGCATTTATCGATGACTGGGACGATGGAGAAAATTATTAATCGGAAAGGAGGATGTTGATGCCATCGATTGATGAATCCATCCGTAAAATAGACAACGTCATATGTAGGCATTTAGATGAAATAGAAAACAATTCTCGTGGTGCTATTTCTCAAGATATTTTAGAGCAGCTGACAAAGTTCGTAAATCATGTCATGCTCAAGTTTTATGCCAACGGCAGAGAAATACCTATCACTGCCGAAAACATAGCAAAGGCCACAGAGTTTGCACAGATAAACAGTGAACTGTACACTTTATATAAATTCCATAATTACCTGGAAGTAGTCACCACACAATATACATTGGATGAAGACGGCTCCGAACGATTAATGCTTAAGTATTATCAATACCTGTTAGAAGCAAAGAATCTTATCTGGCACTACTTTGGTATTGAGGTACTGCATAATTTAGATAAGTTTCCTCTTCATCTAGATGATACTTTACAGGAATACTATAAAAAGATTTCTGAAAAAATAGAACGATATCCAGTGGAATTCAAAGCTGAAAAAAATGACAAATACTATATTCAGAAAATTAAGCCACTGTTTGTTAACAGACACATATATTATGAAATCACATTTACACCAATAGATGATAGAAAAAACAAGTCCAAATCTAATAGGGTAATTGCTTTTACTAAACTACCAATCAAAAGCAATTACGCATCAAAGTTTCATCTCGTACATGAGACTATCGAGATATTAGGAAAAACAATGCCTATCATTATTATTGACGGCTGGGAGGTCTCCATTCGTGACTGTGAATTTCAAAATTTTATTAAACTGATAAAAGGAGAGAAAAAAAGAGTACCATATCCAGAGCAACGCTTAATCTGTGAGTTCCTTACCAGAACAAAATACACTTTGACTGCTCTAATGGACTTCCCGGATAAAGCATATGATAGGCTTACTCTTGAATGGAAAAATAGCCTTAAATCTATGGTATTTATTCCTATTTTAGATTACTGCAGAGAACTTATTCGAAATGGTCGTAACGGAAAAAATGTGCTGCGATACCTTCTCTATAACATGAACAATGTTATTATTAAAGGTCAATATTCGGACGGCTACTATAGCAAATATTATGAAGAATGGGTACACGCCGGAAACAGTCATCTTTCTAATTTATATTTATCAAACGGTTGCAGGCAGTTTGATTCTTTACCATTTAACAGATCTCCTGTTGGACATAATCCAAAACTAGGTGCTGTTTTTGATTGTATTCCGTGTAAAGACAAACGCCCAGAATTGTTCGCAAGATTTATAAGGAACAACACTGAAGGTAGAGGACAACTCTTTACTGATGTTGATGAACTAGGTAATTTTCCTGATTACCCAAGACTCATCGAACAGTATAACGATAGCCTTTATTCAGGGCACAGACCTGAAAGTGATTTAATGCTTGAACATAATCAAGTATTTATAAACGATTACAAACTCGATACTTGCACTGTAATTGAAAAATTACAAGAGTTGGCAGAGTCAGGTATTGAGAACTACAGTGCCGATGTTGAAATTTGGCTGATGTTCGATGATTACGAAATTGACTGCGATGAAAAGAAAGACATCATTACCCGTATATTTTCGGAATCAAAGGTTGGTGTGATATACGGTTCAGCAGGTGTAGGAAAATCTACGCTAATAAACCATGTTTCTCACTACTTAAATGATGATTCCAAGCTATACCTTACACAAACAAATCCAGCAAAAGAGAACCTGATGCGAAAGATTGATGCAGAAAATACAACTTTCTCAACAATTGAAAGTTTCAAACGTCAAGGGTCTGCTTTTGCGAAGTATAAATTATTGGTTATTGATGAGTGTAGTACCGTCAGCAACAAAGATATGGTTGAGGTTCTTCAAAAGGCAAATTTTGAAATGCTTTTATTGGTTGGAGATACTTATCAGATTGATGCGATTCAATTTGGAAATTGGTTCTCGGTATTAAAAGCATTTTTACCAGAAAGTGCTGTATTTGAACTAACCCAGCCCCATCGAACAAAGGATGAACGATTACTTGAACTGTGGGATAAGGTCAGACAGATGGATGATACTGCAAAAGAAGTCATCGAAAGAGAAAGCTACTCCTTAAAAGTAGATGAATCCCTTCTCTCTTCTCTTGAACCCGGAGAGGCTATCCTCTGCCTAAACTACGATGGTTTATATGGAATCAACAACATCAATAGATTCCTACAGGAAAGCAATCCTAATCCTGCTGTTCAATGGGACATTCAACAGTATAAAGTTGGAGACCCGATTCTCTTCCTTAATTCAGATAGGTTCTTCCCTGTCATACACAATAATATGAAGGGAATAATCAAGGGAATAGAAATCTTAGACCCCGGCACTCATGAAGAACGCATTCAGTTTGATGTTGAGATACCTAAGGCAGTAGATGAAAGTGATCTCCGGCGTATTAATCTCGAACTACTTGAATGTTGGGAAAGCAAAGGAAAATCGTTAGTTAGATTTTGTGTTCACAAATTAAAGAGTGCTGACGAAGATGGAGATGAAAGTACCTCATTCACTGTTGTACCATTCCAAATTGCTTATGCTGTATCAATACACAAAGCACAAGGTCTTGAATATGACTCTGTAAAGATAGTTATTACCGATGAGGTGGAAGAATTAGTAACTCACAATATCTTCTACACTGCTATCACAAGAGCCAGAGAAAAATTAAAAATCTACTGGACTCCTGAAGTCGAGGAAAAGGTTATTAACCGAATCAGACCACGAGATATCAGTAAAGATGTAGAACTCTTAAAAAACTATCTCACAGAAAAACAGCAAGAAGAATCATTTGATTTTTGGTTGTAAAGCAAGGAGGTTAATTATGCGAATCAGTTATAACAAATTGTGGAAAATGTTAATCGACAAAGAAATGAATAAAAATGATCTTAAGGATGCTGCTGGAATCAGTGCAGCTTCCATAGCCAAACTTGGCAAAGGTGCAAACATCACAACTGATGTTCTTCTCAAAATCTGTGAGGCTATGGATTGTAAGTTGGAAGACATCATGGAAACGATAAAGGATTAAACCAAAGAGGAAATAAACTATGTCAAAAGCTTCAGACGCATTTGAAAATGAAATAGTCACAATGGTTAGTAAACACATTGGAGAAAGTCTACCATCAACTCTACCTGATTGGATGCTTAAGGAAGGAATTATTCCTGGTGCTAAAATAGTATCCGTTGATGGAATTGGTAGTAAAAGCAAAGATAATAAAACTGCTGTTATTATCAAATTAAGCGAGGGAGAGCCAATTAAGATTTCTGCCAAACTTAGAAATGCAGATTATTTCGGAAATTGGTATGGACATAAAAGATTCATAGCTGAGTTTGGAACGGCAGCTTTTGAAAGAATGACAAAGGCATCTACCGTTTGGGCTAACGAATGGGCAAAAACTGCAACTGCACCTTATGTTGGCGTAAGTATATGCTTTGGAAGAAGATCTGGAAAAACCGGGCAAGACTTTCTAGATATATTTACTGCTGATGATATTCTCACAGTTGCTCGTGGTTTTGGAAGCGGAGACCACGTTGCTAACTGTATGTATATTTCAAACAATAGTGCAAGTACTATTCAGTCTTTGATTAACAACATCGAGGAAATTACAACTGAATCTGTTAATGCAGCAACTGAAAGTTTCAAGGTTGCTCATAGACCTATAAATCCAATTACAGAAGGCACAAACCGTGGAAAGAACGTGTATACTCGATTCAAACCGTACCAAAAATTAGCCACCAAAACAGTAATACGCGATCCAAAAGAACTCTTTAAGTTAGGTGAGTTTGTTGAAGTAGAACCTAGTGCATTAAATCATAATCATATACTTGATGATTTAGAAGCAAATTACAATATCGTAATTCCAAGAAAAGGAAGATAGAAAATAAGGAGACTGTTCACTCATATTCGTAAACAGTCTCCATTATTTTTACTCTAATGCAGCCTTGATTCCTAAGACCACTTCGTATGCAAGATTTACAGGAACGGCATTACCAATCATTTTATAAGCAACATCAGTATTCTCATAGATGTATTTGAAATCGTCTAGGAATCCTTGAACTCTTGCAACCTCTCTAATAGTCATTCGTCTATAAAGATGTTCTTTACCTTCTACGAATCTACAATCATTTTTCCCGAATTTAACCATTTTAGGTGCTTGTGGATGAAGCTGGCACTGTCTTCCTGATGCCTGCACAGTAAATCCTTGTTCATCCCAGTCTCTCACTCTATTTCTACTCATGAAAATGGTTGAGAATGCGCCAGTAAAATATTCATTGTTATTAATTGCATTTGGATTATGCTTGTTTTTTTCTGCTGCCGGAACTGCGGTATCCTGTAAATCCCAAATTATGTCTCTCAGAGTAATTTTTTATCATCATCCTCTGTAGAACCTTTTGGGAATTCAAACTTGATTTTTAAATCTTTTCTGAATCCAATATAGAATACTCTTTTTCTATCCTATGCAACGCCATAATCTTTTGCATTTACAAGTGTAAGCGATACATCATAGCCAGTCTCATCAAAAAGTCTCAATATATTTTGCACAGCGTCTGAATGTCTATTTGCTAACATCCCACTTACATTTTCTGCTAAAAAGAACTTAGGCTTAAACTCCTTTAAGATTCTGATGTAATCAAAGAATAATTGTCCACGCTCATCTTCGATACCTCTAAGAGCACCTGCTTCCGACCAAGACTGGCAAGGCGGTCCTCCGATTATTCCGTCTACTTCTCCATCAATATACTGTGCGATATCTTCCTTGGTCACTTTTCTTACATCGCCCTCAATCAATTTTGTCTTAGGATGATTCGCCTTAAAAGTAGCCCATATTGTTTTATCAAATTCGTTAGCAACTGGAATATTAAATCCCGCTCTTTCAAAGCCAAGATCAAGACCACCGCAACCGCTAAACAAACTAATTACATTCATTATTTTTCCTCCCATACCTTTGAATCTACTTCAAAGGAAATATCGTTCTTTTCACAAAAATCTTTGATTTTCTTTAATGCCTGATAATTCGGAATTGCCTTTTCATTTTCCCAACGATTTACTGTTGAAAAAGAGACACCAATCGCATCAGCGAACTCCGTTTGATTCAACAGACATTTTCTTCTAATATCTTTAATCTCACTGCTTATACTCATGAGTGACCTCCTCATCCATTTATATAGTGTTATTATAGCATATTTAACGCAAAAAGTAAATTGATTTGAGTGCAAATTCCGCACCACCAATTAAATAAATACCATAAGACGTGTGCCAAAATACGGACAGCTAAAATCAATATTTTTGTCTGCCCAACCTTAAATCAACACTTCTATCTATCCGCCTATAAAAATCAATAGCTTTTCAGCCCTTAAAACGCAAAAAATCCGAGGACCTGGATTTACTTCCAAATCCTCGGAAAAGCCTTATATTTCAAGCATTTTCACACTATCTATTATGTACTTTAGTCAACAGAACTACGCACTCCACATGTGTTGTCTGTGGGAACTGATCCACGGGCTGGATGGGGGCTGCGACTTGGTAGCCCTTAGCAATAAAGGACTGTAGGTCACGGACTAGCGTGGCGGGATTGCAGGAAACGTAGACAATCTTTTTAGGAGCCATGGCGGTGGCGCTAGTGATTAGGCTTTCCGTTAGGCCCTTTCTTGGCGGGTCAACCATGATGACATCCGGCTTGATGCCTTGGGCTTGCCAGGTAGCCATCCAACTTTCGGCTTCACCAACCTCAAAGGTTAGGTTGGTTAGCTTATTGACTTCAGCGTTGCGCTTAGCGTCGGCAATGGCTTGGGGAACAATTTCAACCCCATAGACTTTGTTAGCATGGCGGGCCATACTTAGGGAAATGGTCCCGATTCCACAATAAGCATCAATAACTGTTTCCTTACCAGTTAGAACGGCTTGCTTAATAGCGGTTTGGTAAAGCCGTTCCGTTTGGGTGGGATTGATTTGGTAGAAGGACTGGGCCGAAATCTTGAAAGTCAACCCATCAAGTTGATCCTCAATTTCGGCTTGGCCGGCTAAAAGCTCAGTCTTGCTTCCTAAAATGACGTTGGTTTTAGCTTCGTTCACATTGTGTAAGAGGCTAACCACGTCCGGGCAAGCAGCCATGATGTCACGTGCAATTTCAGGTGCGTGCGGTAACTTCTTAGTCCGGGTAACGATTACCACCATTACCTGCTTCGAGTAGTAGCCCCGGCGTACCATTAGATGGCGCACTACGCCCGTGTGACTTTTTTCATCATAAGCACTTAGCTGATATTTTCTTAAAATATCCCTGACCGTGACTAGCACTTGGTCAATGCGTTTGTCTTGAATGTAGAAATCTTCTAAGGAAACAAAGTCATGACTACCTTGCTTAAAAAAGCCAATTTCTAGTTGACCTCTAACCTGGCGAACAGGAACCTGCGCTTTATTTCGGTAGGCATAAGGTTGGGCCATTCCTAAAGTTTGAGCCACTTCAAGTTGATCTAAGTGCGCTTTCGCTAGTAAATCCTTGATTAATTTTTGCTTGAAAGCTAGTTGAGCAGGGTAGCTTAAATGCATCAGCGGTGCAATCCCTGTTTGGAGGTACTTGGCCTTCGTTTTGACCCGGTCGGCTGAAGTACTTAGCCATTTTAAGGCCTTGGCGTAACCAAAATGTTTGCCTAACTTTTCAACCTTAACTACAACTTCCTCACCTGGTAAGGCCTCTTTAATGAATAACGGGTAGCCTTCTACTTTAGCAACGCCTAAGCCTTGGTAGGTTAAATCTTCAATTCTTACGGTCAACTCTTCTTTTTTATAAACTGGTAACTTTAACTTCGCCATAATTGTCCTTTCTTCCACACATAATCATTAATTACATAAGTCTTATTATAAGTTACAAGCCAAAAGAAAAACAAGCGCCAAGAGTAGCGCTTGTTTTTACTTATTCATTTTTATCCTTTGAATAGTCTTCGACACCCTTAACAAAGAGTTCACGGGCATCCTTTTCATTTTCTTCTTCCCGATTAGTGATGGCATCATTAGGAATCTTGTCGGTGTTAGCAAAGATTTCTAGATGTTGCTTTAAATTCCTGAAGGTCATTGGGGCATCGCCACCATATTCACCATCAATATTAATCATCATCTTACTATCGGGAGCTTCGGCCTTAACCTTTTTCGTCTTAACATATAAGACCCGTGGATCATTAACGTGCTTACCACCATTTAAAACCATGGTAATCAACTGTAAGATCTCTAGCAGGTTGCTGGTTTTAACCACAATTAAGGTAAACTTACCATCATCCAAAGAAGCATCCGGCACAATTTGTTCAAAGCCCCCAATTGAGTTGGTAAGGGCTAAGAAAAACATCGAAGCTTGGCCATCAAAAACCCCGTCATCATATTCAATCCGCATGTTAACTGGCCTAATTCTTGGTAAGAGTTCAGCCCCCTTCACCAGGTAAGCCAGGTAGCCAAATAGTGACTTGAGTTGTGAAGGTACACTATAGGTCAATTCAGACAACAAGCCTCCGGCGGCGATATTAACAAAGTATTGGTCGCCAGCCTGGCCGATGTCCATCTTAACGGTTTGGCCCTTAGCAATCACCTTAGCCGCTTCTAACGGACTCTCGCGGGGGATCTTTAAAGCCCGGGCGTAATCATTGGTTGTTCCGGCCGGAATAATTCCTAACTTAGGGCGTTTTTCTAGCGGTGCAATCCCATTAACCACCTCGTTAATGGTTCCGTCTCCCCCCGCGGCAATCACTAGGTCAAACCCTGCTAGGGCTGCCCGTTTGGCCTCGTTTTGAGCCGACTTAGGTTCGGGCGTGGTCGCATACGCACTTGTTTCGTAGCCCGCATTCTCGAGGACATTTAAAATTTCGACTAGGTCGTTTTTCATAGCCTCGCGTCCGGAAGTTGGATTGTAGATAATCCGACATCTTTTTTCCATAATCTTTCCTCGCCTAAAGCCTTATCTTTCTTTTAAACTTGCCATGAGTAACTTGTTAACCACTTTCGGATTAGCTTTACCCCGTGTCTTTTGCATAATTTGGCCAACTAAGAACCCAACTGCCCGGTCCTTACCATTCTTGAAGTCTTCGATTGATTGTTCATTGTTGTCTAAAACCTCATCAATGATTGGTTGCAGCTTAGCTGGGTCAGATAATTGCACCATTCCCTTAGCTTCCACGAAGGCTTTAGGATCAGTGTCATTGGCAATAATTTCTTTAAAGACCTTCTTGGCAATCTTAGATGAAATAGTTTCATCTTGAATCAACTTAATCATTCCCGCAAGGTGAGCTGGGGTTAAGGCAGTTTGGCCTAATTCTAACTTATTGGCATTTAAGTAGGCGTTAACTTCCACCATCAACCAGTTAGCAGCTAACTTAGGATCTGCTCCGTTAGCAACTGTTTCGTTATAGAAATCTGACATTTCCAAGGTTTGGGTTAAAACAGAAGCATCGTAGTCAGATAAGCCCCAGTCATTTACGTAACGTTCACGCCGCTTATCAGGCATTTCTGGGATAGAAGCCTTAACTTCGTTAATCCAGTCGTCACTGATATGAATTGGAGGTAGATCTGGTTCTGGGAAGTAGCGGTAATCGCTTGCCCCCTCCTTAACCCGCATCAAAATTGTTTCCCCGGTATTTTCATCGAAACGGCGTGTTTCTTGTTGAACCTTACCACCGGCTAAGAGCACCTGTTGTTGGCGCTTTGCTTCGTATTCAAGCCCCTTTCTAACGTGTTCAAAGGAGTTCAAGTTCTTCATTTCCGTCTTAGTCCCGAATTTATCAGAACCAATTGGGCGAACAGAAATGTTAACGTCAGCCCGCATAGAACCTTCTTCCATCTTCACATCAGATACACCCGTAAATTGAATAATTTGACGTAACCGTGTCAAGTAAGCGTAAGCCTCAGCTGGAGAGGCAATGTCTGGCTTAGAAACAATTTCAATCAACGGAGTTCCTTGCCGGTTTAGGTCAACGTAAGAGTAACCATCAGGATTGTGGGTATTTTTCCCCGCATCTTCTTCGACGTGCATTTCTTCAATCCCAATTTTCTTTTTACTACCGTCTTCCAATTCAATTTCCAGCCACCCGTTGGTTCCAATTGGCGTTTGGGCTTGCGTAATTTGGTAAGCCTTAGGATTGTCTGGGTAGAAATAGTTCTTGCGGTCGAAGTGAATATCCTTAGTAATCTCACAGTTTAAGGCTAAAGCTGCTCGCATCCCAAACTCTAGAGCACCCTTATTGACTTCAGGTAAAACACCTGGATATCCCCAATCGATTACGTTAGTATTGGTGTTTTGTTCTGCCCCATATTGAACTGGCGCTGGTGAGAAAGCCTTAGACTTGGTTTTCATTTCTACGTGGACTTCAAGCCCAATCGTTGTTTCAAAATTCATTAATTTTGACCTCCAATCGTTGGCACTGCCTTATGAAAGTCAGTCGCTTGTTCAAAGGCATAACCAGCTTTGTAAATCGTATTTTCAGCAAATTGTGGTCCAATTAACTGTAAGCCCACTGGTAGGCCATTAGCAAATCCTGCTGGTAGTGACATCCCTGGTAAACCAGCTAAGTTAACTGGAATAGTTAAAATATCATTCATATACATTGTGACAGGGTCATCGATATCTTCACCTAAACCAAAGGCTGGTGTTGGCGCAGTTGGTCCCATAATTAAGTCGTATTGGCTAAAGACCTTAGCAAAGTCTTGGCAAATCAAGGTCCGAACTTGAGCAGCCTTCTTGAAGAAGGCATCGTAAGTCCCAGCCGAAAGTGAGAAGGTCCCTAACATAATTCTACGCTTAACTTCGTCACCGAAGCCTTCAGACCGTGAACGAACGTAGACATCTTCAAGGTTCTTAACGTCACTTGCTCTAAAGCCATAACGAATTCCATCAAAGCGTTGTAAGTTAGAGGAAGCTTCGGAAGAAGCAATGATGTAGTAAACAGGTACCCCATATTTGCTGTAAGGAAGGGATACTTCTTCAACAGTTGCTCCCAAACTTTCAAAGGTCTTAGCTGCCTTCAAAATTGCTTCCTTAACTTCGGAAGCAACCCCTTGGCCAAGGTATTCCTTAGGTAAGGCAATCTTTAAGCCCTTGATATTGCCGTCTAAGCCCTCAGCAAAGTTAGGCACTTCCTTAGCTGAACTAGTAAAGTCGCGCTTATCATGACCAGCAATTGCATTTAGGATTAAGGCGTTATCCTTAACCGTTCTTGTCAACGGTCCAATTTGGTCCAAGCTTGAGGCAAAGGCAATCAAGCCATACCGTGAAACCCGACCATAGGTTGGTTTCATACCAACAATACCGTTATAAGCAGCTGGTTGGCGGATGGAACCACCTGTATCAGAACCTAGTGAGGCTAAAATTTGCCCTGAAGCTACTGCTGCTGCCGAACCACCAGAAGAACCACCAGGTACCTTAGTTTGGTCCCAGGCATTTTTGGTCAACTTAAAGGCTGAAGTTTCCGTTGACCCCCCCATGGCAAATTCGTCCATGTTGAGTTTACCAACGTTAATCATACCTGCTTGATCTAACTTATCCATTACAGTTGCGTTATAGATTGGCTTAAAGTTAGCTAACATCTTACTTGCGGCAGTCGTAGTTAAATCCTTAGTTACAATGTTGTCCTTAATCCCAACCGGAATCCCTGCTAGTAAGCTATCGGCTGGAATCCCCTTTTGATCTAGTTCTTCTGCCTTAGCTAGGGCTTGCTCTTTATTTAAAGCTAAGAAAGCCTCAATCTTAGGATCAATAGTTTCAATCTTGGCAAATGTTTCCTTAACCAATTCGGCTGAGCTTAAATCCTTATTAACCAAAGCTTGGTGTAAGTTTTCTAAGTCTGTCTTAAAGTAATCTACCATGCTTAACCTTCCTCACTTTCGTCAATAATAGCAGGTACCTTAATATAACCATCTTGGCTTTCAGGTACGTTTTTCATTAGTAAGTCTCGGTCTAAGCCCTTAACTGCCACATCTTCACGCATTACGTTAAAGGCATCAGTTACGTGGGTTGTTACAGGTACTCCCTCTGTATCAACTTCGCTGAGTTCTTGCACCATCTTGATGATTTCATCCATTTGACCGGTAAATTTCTCTAACTCTGTTTCATTAAATGAAAGCTTAGCCAAACCAGCAACGTGTGCTACTTCGCTTGCAGTAATTGCCATCATTCATCCTTCTTTCTTCGTATATAACAATTATTCTAGCATATCTTAAAAAAAAGTTTAATAACTAGTAAACACATGGGTATAGTAGGAACTATCCTTAGCCGTCTTCGCTAAGAAACTTTGCACCGTCCCATCAGAGCCCTTAACTTGAATATCAACTGGGATGCCTGACGGTAAGTATGTCTTGGCTGCTTTAGCTACATACTGGGTAAAACTGGTAATCTCAGTTTCTGAATAAAATTGGGTTGTGATTGTTACCTTCAACCCTTGGAGGTTCTTGCCCTTATACTTTGCTTGCGCCGTAACTCCGGCTAGGTTAGGGAAGAAGTTTTGAATTTTATTCTTAAACGACTCAAAGGCTGCCTCGTCATTATCGTTTGGAACTGATTTGGTTGAGGTTGCCGGAAAGACGTAACTAGAAATATCAGTATCCGTCCAGTCAGTAATTTCACTAGAACCTGCCTTTACCTCAGTGTAAGCGTAAAATGATCCGCCAACCAAACTATCCATTTCGGCTTGCTGGTACATCGCCACCACAATTGGGACATCATTTCCGACTTTCGCCCGTAACCGTGCCACCACCTTAGCAGCCGCAATCTTGCCTTGCTTCTCCATTTCTTCTTTAGAAATAGTGGTTACGTAGGTAGCACCATATTCTTCTTTTTGGTAATAATCCTTGCGGTTCATTCCAATTCCAACGGTAATGCCGGCCAAAGATAGATTCCCCTTAGAATCTTCTTTCATGTAGTCTTGTTCTTCAATTTGTTGGACATACATTGGGTTCCGCTCATTTTCACCATTTTTCCCATTATCCTCAGGGTTTAATCCGTCCGGATTCTTACTGGATTTCCGCGCTAACCAGTCTTCGACAGTTGACTTTGATAAGGTCTGTCCTTCTTGGAAAACGTAGTCCTTAGTTGAAAAATACTCTTTAGAAATATCCGTCAAACCAGATTCAAAGCTCTTAAGGTTGAGGAGGTTTTCTGAATTTTGACTAACGCCAACCCCACGCGACTTATTGGTTCGGTAACGTCCATTGATAATTACCCCGGTATACTCGCTATCGTTAGTCTGGCCGGTAGTTTGATAACCACTTGAAGCGCTCTCCTCGTTAGTATTAGTCGTGGTTCCACTACTTGATCCTAGGTTGCCACAGGCCGTCAATAAAAGCGTACTAAGCCCCAGCGTTACCATGAGATTTAACTTCTTATTCACCATCAATTGCCTCCATTTGTGCAATGAATTGTTGTTCATCCATAATTTCAATGCCTAATTCTTGGGCTTTGGTCAACTTACTACCCGCGTCATGACCAGCAATCAGAAGGTCTGTCTTCTTAGAAACAGAGCCCGTCACCTTGGCCCCATGAGCTTCTAACCACTGCTTGGCCTGCGACCGCTTTAACTGGTCCAATGTTCCCGTTAAGACTACCTTCTTTTCGTTAAAGAAGCTGTCTTCGTTAGCCTGGGCAATCTCACTTGCACTTTGACCTAAAAAGTCGAAGTTGACTGCAACCTCTTCAAGTTCAGCCAATAATTGCTTGACCTCTGGCCGTTCAAAATACGTTACCACACTATCAGCAATTACTTGCCCTAAACTGTCAATTTGAGCAATCTCTTCACTTGGAGCCTGACTTAACGCCGTCACACTCTTAAAACGTTCAGCTAACAGCCGGGCTACCTTGGCACCGACATGGCGAATTCCCAAGCCAAAAATTAGACGTTCACTAGAATTATGCCGACTATTTTCAATGGCTGTCAATAGCTTAGTAGCTGATTTTTCCTTAAACTTATCTAAAGCTAATAGGTCCTCCAGCTTAAGCTTATATAAATCAGCAACATCACTAATTAAGTGGGCCTCATACAACCGCTCGATAATTTTAGGTCCCAGCCCATCAATATTCATGGCATCACGGCTTGCAAAGTGGGCTAGACTTTCCTTGATTAAGGCCGGACACTTGGGGTTAATACATCGGAGTGCCACTTCATCGTCAAGGTGAACTAGCTTAGCCCCACACTCCGGACAAGTAGTTGGAATTTCATAAGGCACTGAATCCTCAAGGCGCTTAGCAACTACGACCTGTGAAATTTCAGGGATAATGTCCCCCGCCTTATGAAGTTTAACCGTATCACCTAAGCGGACATCTTTTTCTCTTAGGTAGTCTGGGTTATGCAGCGAGGCTCTTGCTACCATCGTACCTGCGATTTCAACTGGATCCATGACCGCGGTCGGAGTAACCACCCCGGTCCGTCCAACCGTCCACTCAATTTGGTGAATCACGGTTTCCTTTTCATCCGGTGGAAACTTGTAAGCAATGGCCCAACGTGGCACTTTGACCGTATTCCCTACTAATTCGTGTACCTTAAAATCGTCAGCCTTAATGACAATCCCATCAATTTCGTAAGCAAGTTCACCGCGTTTGGCATGAAATTCATCAATATAGTTATTGATAGTTTCCATATCAGTTGCCAACCTAAAGTCTGGGTTAACCTTAAAGCCGAGTTCAGCCAGCTTAGCTAGTGCCTGGCTTTGACTGGTTACCCCCAATTTTTCAGGTTCCATTAGGTAATAGATAAACACACTGAGGTTGCGTTTAGCAGTAATTTTGGTATCCAACTGTCTAAGCGAACCCGCGGCTGCATTACGGGGATTAGCAAACACTGCTTGTCCTTGGGCTTCGCGCTCCTTATTCAAGGCTAAAAATGAATCCTTGGGCATATAGCATTCTCCCCGCACTTCAATGCTGACAGGTTCCTTTAAGGTTAGCGGAATGGCTTTAATTGTCTTTAGATTAGCGGTAATGTCTTCGCCAATAATTCCGTTTCCGCGGGTAGACCCCTTGACAAATACCCCATTTTCATAGGTTAAGGAAATTGCTAGCCCATCTATTTTTAATTCACAATTGTAGGCAAAAGGGGCCTTAGTGGCTTCATTCAACCGGTCGATAAAGGCCGCTAACTCTTCTTTTGAAAAAACATCCCCCAATGATAACATTGGAATCTCATGTTCAACTTTGGTAAAGCTGGCTAAAACTTGCCCCCCAACCCGTTGGCTGGGAGAATCAGCCGTTACTAAGTTAGGAAATTGTTGTTCTAGCGTCAATAATTCTCGGTAAGCCTGGTCATAAACCGCATCTTCCACACTAGGATTATCATTGACATAATATTCCTGACTCCAAGTCATAAGTTGCTGTCGTAATGCTGCTAGCCTGCTTTTTGCTTGTTTTTCTTCCATGACCTTTCCTTCCTAAGCTTTGCTAATTGGTGCATATGCCGCCAAAAGTCGCTTGATTCCTTGCTCTTTAAAAGCAATATCTAATTCGGTCTCATCACCGCTACCACTTACTTTAACAATTGTTCCCAAGCCCCACTTCTTATGGTTGACCTTAGCGCCTACCTTCCAACTAGTCGCTACATTTGCCTCGCTCTTCGTTTGACTGAATTGAGGACTAGCCGGCCGTGCTTGTCTAAAGGGATTAGTATTTTTAACGGTCCGTAGGCCCCCACGGCTTTGGTGGTTCATGCGCTCTGCAAAGCTAAGTGGTTTAGGACTACCTTGTTTGGTGGCTAAGCCTACATGATTGATTAAATCCCCATCTATTTCTTCAATAAACCGCGAAACTGGGTTTGATTGGAAGCGGCCGTATAGCATCCGTGACGAGGCGTTTGTCAAGTAAAGTTCTTCTTGGGCGCGGGTAATCCCTACGTATGCTAACCGTCTTTCTTCTTCTAGTTCGTTTTCGTCTTCGTTGGCACGTGCTAACGGAAAAATTCCTTCTTCCATTCCGACTAAGAATACGACCGGAAATTCCAACCCTTTAGCAGCGTGTAGCGTCATCATTGTTACTTCATTAGGCTCATCTTCGACCCCGTCTTGATCAGAAACCAGGGCTAAATCGCCTAAGAATTCAACAAAGGGATCATCAGCCTCTTCACTTGGTTGCCAATTATCATCAAACTGCTTAGTAACCGTTAGAAATTCCTTCAAGTTTTCCAAGCGACTTTCGTTTTCAACCGATTGGTTTTCCGCTAACATTTGTTGATAACCGGTCCGTTTCAAAATTTCTTCCGTTAACTCTGTGATTGTCGCAGTTTCCTGGTAGGTATGTAGCTTCTCGATTAGGTTGGCAAACTCACTTAAGGCCTTGCTTGCCTTCCCCCTGATTCCTACGAGCTCGATTGATTGACAAGCTTCAAACAAGGATAAATCATGCATGGTTGCAAAATCCTGTAACTTAGCCAAACTAGTAGCCCCAATTCCACGCTTAGGTTCATTAACAATTCGTTCAAAGCTAAGCGAATCATTAGGGTTAGTAACCAATCTTAAGTAAGCTAAGATATCCATAATTTCTTTGCGGTCATAGAAACGGTGGGCCCCAATTAATTTGTAGGGTATGTTAGCCTTAACAAATACTTCTTCCAGGCTACGAGACTGGGCGTTAGTCCGGTATAAAACAGCAAAATCACCGTAAGCCCGCCCCTTTGCTAGTTGCTCTTTGATGGTTTTAATTATAAAAAAGGCTTCACTAGCGGCACTGTCAGCCCGGTAATAATTAATCTTAGCTCCAGTCGGATTTTCAGTCCATAAGGTTTTAGCACGCCGATTGTCATTATTCTTAATCACCGCGTTAGCCGCTGCGAGGATATTTTTAGTGGATCGATAATTTTGTTCCAACTTAATAACCGTGGCATCTGGATAGTCTTTTTCAAAATCGAGGATGTTAGACATATCTGCTCCCCGCCAGCCATAAATACTTTGGTCAGCATCCCCAACTACACAAAGGTTATGGTACCCTTGAGCCAAGAGTGAGACCAACTGGTACTGAGCCTCATTTGTATCTTGGTATTCATCCACGTGAATATACTTGAATTTTCTTTGGTAATACTCCAAGACCTCAGCATCCTCTTTAAAGAGGCGAATAGTTTCCATGATTAAATCGTCAAAATCCATTGCCTGGTTAGCCCGTAACCGCCGTTGATACTCAGCATAGACTTTGGCGACAATCTGTTCATACGGACTGGTCGCCTTAGTTTGGTAGTCTGTTGGGGTAACCATTTTATTCTTTTCATTTGAAATAGTGGCTAGGATGGCCCGGCCATCATATTTTTTAGGGTCAATGTTTAAATCCTTCAAAATATGCTTGATCAAAGTTCGTTGTTCGCTACTACCTGTGATTGTAAAGGCTCGTTGGTAGCCAATCCTATCAGCATAGCGCCGTAAGATTCTGACGCATAAAGCGTGGAAGGTGAAGACCCACACCTCTTGCCCACTGCTATCACCTAATAGTGTATTAATCCGTTCTCGCATTTCACGGGCGGCTTTATTAGTAAAGGTAATCGCTAAAACATTCCAAGGCATAACGCCTAAATTTTCAATCAAATAAGCTACCCGGTGGGTTAACACCCGGGTCTTACCACTACCGGCCCCTGCCATAATTAGCAAGGGGCCCTCTGTGGTTTGGACCGCTTGAGCCTGTTCCTTGTTCATACTTGCTAGTAAATCTCGTGCTCCCATTGTAAGTTCCTTTCCAAAAGTATCATTGTTTCCTATTATAGCAAACTAAACCTACGCGACAAAATTAAAGGTTGCAATAAAGCTTGCCCCATAAAAAATGATTCATAATGTCCTCATTTTTCAAGACAATATGAATCATTACTAATATTTCTCATTTTCTTTACTAAAAAGAACACTACTCTTCTAACTTATCCCAAATCCCCGTCGCAGCTACTTGTTCTTTAATGGCTTGACTAGATTCACCCGTTACTAAGACATGTCCCCAATTGAGGGTGGTCATCGACTTAGGGTAGCGGTAAAACTGGTAGTGCCAATTAGTTTTTAAAAGCCACTGGGTTCGTAGAGCCTCGCGCTTATCCTGCTCAATCATAACCATCCCCGTAGCTTGAATTAATTCCGGTTGAGCTAGGGGCATATTGGCTAGCACCCGTAAATGCTGTTCAAAAATATCAACGTTGGCAGCCCGACTAAAAACATAGCCCAAACTGTTAACCCCAGTTACCAACCGTTTAACATATAAAGCACCTGTTTCGGTTAAAAAGAATGATAAGGTCATAACCCCTACTGACTTAACCTGCTTAACCACTAGTTCACTTAACCGTCTAATCTCGTTAGCCACGTCACTATCAACTTGTGCTGGCGCCAATACCTGGTGCAACTTACCTTGACGGTACTCGGCTTCCACTAGGGGATAAAACTTAATGTCACCATTCTTATCCTTGCTCATGGTTACGGCCAATTCCTTTTGGTAAGGAATCATTGATTCCAAGATAAAGGTCCCTTGATCAATAATATCGGCGCACTTAGCGATATCTGTTTGCTTTTTGATGACAATTTTTTTGCTAAAGCCCTTTTGAATTGGCTTTAAAATAGCAGGGTAACCAATGGAACTGATTGCCTGGTAAACATCATCTAAATTAACAATCGTCGCGTAAGGAGCAATGTTTAAATTACTTTGTTCAAAGAAAGTGCGCTCCAAAAGACGATCTTGCACAATCTCTAAGGTTTCACTTCCCTGAGGCAACTTTGTAAACCGGCTCAAATAGGCAATCGTTTGTGCCGGAATTGTTTCTGATTCATAGGTTACTAAACTGCATCTTTGAGCAAAATCTTGTAACTTGGCTTGGTCAGTATAGGTTCCTACCACTTTAACATCAGCTCCCCTAAGAGTGGGAGCCTCTTCGTTAGGACCGTAAGCAATTACATCAAAGCCTAATTTATGAGCCGCCTGTTCTAACATAATTCCGTTCGGACTTTCTCCGATAATTCCAATTGTTGCTCCTGGAAATAAAATTTCGTCTTCCATTATCAAAACTCGCTTTCACATTTTCTAATAAAGATTAGCTTAATCGTAACTATCAAGTTGATATTGTTCAATCAATTCGATTAACTTGGCCGCGTAATTTGGATCAGTAGCATAACCACGCTCTTGCAAGGCCTGGGCTGCTTGCTTATAGTCACTAGCCTCCAAAACGGCTTGGTAATGGTTGTGATCCCAGCCCGTACCATCTACAAAAAGTTTGCTATGGGCTTCAACTGCCGCCTTCCAACTAGGATAAACAACAAAATAATCCTCAACGGTAATCCATTGGCCGTTAACATATTCTTTAGTTGCTAGTAAAGTACCATCTTGCTCATTTCCCTTAACCCCAAATAAATTATTATACTTACTAGCCAATTGACTCTGCCCCCAATCTGACTCTAGGGCAGCTTGAGCAATCGTGATACTAGACTTAATCCGATATTTTCTTTGCTCGGCTTGGGCCAAAGGGGCAATCCTGGCAATAAACTCCTTTCTTACCTCCGTTTGTGGCTCCCTTTCTTCCTGTTTATTAAAAAAAGGAAACACTAAACAAAAAAGCAGTCCCAGCAAAATCAATAATAATAAGTAGTTAACCAAATTACCTTGACGGCGTGACCTTCTTTTTACCATTAATTATTTTTCAACCTCTTCCTAAGTGGGCCTGCAATCAAGGGACTAACCAAGCCGGCTAAAATTGCCTCAGGTAATCCATTAGTTGCAATTACCCCCAACAAGTAAGGCAATAACTCATTAACATTTAAAGCATACATTGCCTGTGATTTGCCCCGGTAAAAGAGGTATATCTGCCCTAAGACCAAGAGCGTATTTGTTAACGAACCCAAGATGGCCGCTAGCACCATCGCACTCGACTGCTTGGCTAACCGTTTTTTTAGCCAGCTAAAACTTCCTCCGGCTACAATTCCAATCAAGATTCGGGGTAAAATCGCAATTAGCGGATTAACAAAGACAATCGTCGCTAAGGGACTGGTCGGCCATACAAAGGCCCTAATCCATGTAATCACACCCCAAATGCCACCAACAATTCCGCCGTACAAAGGTCCCATACTTAAAGCTACCACAATTACCGTAATGTGAATAATCGTTAAATTTAAGGGCCCTAAGGGAATGTAACCTAAAAACGGAATAAAGTTTTGAATAATAATAATCGCTGCAAATAAAGCAATTATTACACGCTTGACTAACTTTTGCTTAGTGTTCACATTTTGCACCTCACCTTTTAAGCCTGGGTAAAATTTCCTTTATTATACCATGAACTTAACTAACTTGATTATAAAACGGGCTTAACCTCTGATTTTAATCAGGAGTCAAGCCCGCTAAACTATCTTATCTATTTTTACCATAATAGCCTTTAAGTTGCCTTCTCATGGCTTCTGTATATTGCGATTCAATATATCTTTCTACAACTTCTTTACTCATATCACCTAAAGTCCCCATATAATAACTAGGCGACCACAAATGTCCACCCCACAATAATTTTTTAGTTTCAGGATATTTTTTAAACCATATTCTAGCTGACGCTCCTTTAAGATTTTTAACAATATTAGATGGAGCGTATTTAGGTTTAAAAGAAATTAACATATGTACATGGTCTGGCATAACCTCTAGTTGACTAACAGTTACTTCTGAAATAGCTGCTTGTCTTTGTAAAATAGCTTTCATAGCGGCTACTTTTTCTTGAGTGTCAAATATTTTTCTGCGGTACTTAGTAACGAAAACTAAGTGAAAGTTGAAGTTATAAACGTAGCCTTCTTCATGTATAATCATTTACATACCACCCTTTCGATGTTACAATAATTATAACATATATTTCTTGAAAGGAGGTTACATAAATGGTTAAAAAGAAGCGTAATAAATTCGGCTACACAAGACAATATCATATTTCTTTAAGCTATCAACAAATAGACTTGTACGAAAAAGCAATCAAAACACAAAATGAGTTATATCAATTTGCATTGAAATATCTATATAAGACCTATGGTCGTAAACATATTGGCAGACCATTACCTTTTGGGCAAGGAATAAACTACCTTAATAATAAAATTAAGGCAATGTTTATCAACGAAAAGTATGAATTGAACCGCTGGAATGTTAAGAAACTAGGATTATCTTCGCACGCGGCCGATGAGTTTTTGAAAACAATCTTCACTAATTTTTCTCAATATCGTAAGAGATTAGAACAAGCAGGGCAAATGTCAGCTGTGGAAAAATATAATCTCAGAATGAACATTACTAAAGATAAAGATGGGAAACACAAAAATCCTAAACATCGTTCATGGTATCGTAAAGGTTCAATGAATTTTCTACGGAATAATAACTCATTTAGGACAATTACTTCACAAAAATTGCCTAAGGGCAATACCAAATTGGTTTCACCACACCATTTAAATGTAGCCGATTTTGGAGAAATAATGGTATTTGAGAATTTAAAGCATCTTAATTTTGAAGAGATAGCTTTAACTAAGATTAAAAGATTACCAGATAATACATTTAGACTACAAATAACCTTTACTCGTGAAAAGAAACGTAGTTCTCAAAATAAAGTTGTTGGCGCAGATTGGAACATGTTTAACAATGAAGTATTTAGAACTTCTGAAAATAAAACCATAGCAATACCTAAGGATATTGTGAAAAAAGCTAATGAATTAGAAGCAGCAAAAGATAAACTTAAATCTTTAAGAGACAGTGAATACAACAAGCGTGGTAAAACTGCTTTATGGCAAAGATATCAACGTAAACAAGCAAAATTAAGTGCCAAAAGAGCTAATCTTTTAACTGAAACATACAGAAAGTTAGTTCACGAATTAGTAGACGAGTTCGATACTATCATCATCGAAAAGATAGATGCTTTTGAGATGAGAAAACGTAGTTGGTCACTGAATAAAGCGCAAAATGCAGGTAAGAATAAGCGCTTAGCTTTAATCAAACCTTATGAATTATCGAAGATTGTTGAATCATTGGTAAATAAACAAAATAAGACCCTTATTAAAGTGGATCCATATAAAACTAGCCAAGTAGAATATGGGACTGAATATGAAGAAAAGCACGAGTTAAGAGAGACTAATAAAGATGGTAAACGCATATATGTTTCAGCATATACTGGCAAAGAAGTAGATAGGGATTATAACGCAGCCTTAAACATTAGGGAATGGGGCTTACACCCAGAAAAACATGTAAAATTAAGGGATTATCCTAAATTAAACGCAAGTAACTTGGTGGAAATAATTTAAAAAAACGAAGTTTTTTAGGAAACGGAACCAAATCCTACCGAACTAATAGCACAAAATTATGCGTATCACCCTGAGCGAGTCAAAATGGGTGCGATAATTAGTGAATAGTATATATTTAGTATAGTGGCGGTATTTCCAGTCATTATAACTAGGTTCGGAGCGTGTATGGCTTTTTGATGTACACGTAATGTAATCGCGTGACGCGATTTCTGCGATTTTAATCGCGGGTAGTTCAAAAAGTGGCTCTACTTATTTAGGAATAAAATGCTATAATAAAAATAATTACTACTTATATAGAGGATACGCATATGAATATTAAAAGTTTAGAGTACTATCACAAATTAGTCCAAGAAAAAAACTTCTCAAAGGTTGCCGCCTACTTCGATGTTAGTCAACCAACGATTACACTTGCAATCAAACGCCTAGAAGCTGAGTATCAAACTACCTTCTTTATTCGGGACCGCTCCCATAAAGAATTGGTTGTTACTGACATGGGCTATCAATTTGACCAACACATTATTTCTATTTTAAACGAATTAGAAATCGCTGCCAAAGAAATCAAACGGGGCAGCGAACAAAAAATTCTCTTTGGCCTCCCACCAATTATCGGCAACTACTATTTTCCTAAATTTACCCCCGCTCTTCTTAAAGCAGGGGTTATGGAACAATTAGAAACCTTTGAGGGCGGCTCTACTGACATGCTTTCCCACCTATTGCGCGGTAATATTGACCTCGCTCTTTTAGGTAGCTTGGAACCAATTAAGCAACCTAAATTGAAGGTGGTCCAACTCGCTAGCAATCCTTTCAAAATCATTGTCTCTAAACAACACCCCCTCGCTAACAAGGGCGCGGTTTCTTTTAGCGATTTAAAGAAAGAAAAGTTCATTGACTTCTCCCAGGGCTTTGTACATACGACCGCCCTAAAACAATTAGCTAAAGCGGCCAACATTCGGACCAAGATTATCTATCAAACCAACGACCTACATATTATCAAGGCCCTCGTTGCTCAAAATATTGGGATTGGCTTTTTGACCGACCTAGCTATTCTCCCTAGCGATGAACTTGTTGCCTTAGATATTCTTGACGAGGGCCAACCAACCTTCATCACTTCATTAGCATCACGAACTAATCATATTCTAACCGAACAACAAGCAGCTGTTTTCAAGGTATTCCAGGATAACCAATAATAAGATTAAAAATCAACTAGGAAATATTTTGTTTTTTTAGTTGATTTTTAATTTATTTCTAAGGTATAATTGACCTGTTAAAAAATCACTTATGTTTTTTCATAATTGGAGGTATGCTTATGTCCTATGTTGATGAAGTTTATAATCGTGTCGTAGCCCAAAACCCTAGCCAACCAGAATTCCACCAAGCAGTTAAAGAAGTGCTAGAATCTCTACGCCCTGTCATCGAAGCTGATGAGGCTAAGTATCGCAAAGAAGCCCTCCTTGAACGACTCACCACTCCTGATCGCCAACTGCTATTTAGAGTAAGTTGGGTCGATGACCAAGGTCAAGTTCAAGTTAACAATGGTTACCGAGTGCAATTTAATAATGCTATCGGTCCTTACAAGGGCGGCTTACGACTCCATCCATCTGTATACCTCGGAATTATTAAGTTCTTAGGCTTTGAACAAGTCTTCAAAAACGCCCTTACTTCCCTTCCAATCGGCGGGGCTAAAGGGGGCTCGGACTTTGACCCTAAAGGTAAGTCCGACCGTGAAATCATGGCCTTCTGTCAAAGCTTTATGACTGAACTTTATAAATACATTGGGGCAGACATCGATGTCCCTGCCGGTGATATTGGAACTGGCGGTCGTGAAATTGGTTATCTCTTTGGCCAATATAAGCGCCTAAAGTCAACTTATGAAGGCGTGTTGACTGGTAAGGGCCTAACATTTGGTGGGTCCCTTGCTAGAACTGAAGCCACTGGTTATGGTCTGCTCTACCTTGTAGATGCCTTACTTAAAGACCATGGTCATGATTTGCAGGGTAAAACCGTAACTGTTTCCGGGGCCGGCAATGTTGCTATCTATGCTATTGAAAAGGCACAACAATTAGGGGCTAAGGTCGTAACTTGCTCCGACTCTACCGGTTGGGTTTATGATCCTGAAGGGGTCGACGTTGCCTTACTTAAGGAAGTTAAAGAAGTTAAGCGTGCCCGCCTAACTGAATACGCAGCTAATAGACCTAGTGCCGTTTACCATGAAGGTCGTGGGGTTTGGACTGTTAAGACAGACGTTGCCCTTCCATGTGCAACTCAAAACGAATTAAACCTTGATGATGCTAAGCAATTAGTAGCTAACGGGGTGGTAGCTGTTTGCGAAGGGGCTAACATGCCAACTACCCTTGAAGCAACTAAGTACCTCCAAGAAAATAAGGTCCTCTTTGTCCCTGGTAAAGCAAGCAATGCCGGCGGGGTAGCCGTTTCTGCCCTAGAAATGAGTCAAAATTCCGAGCGACTAGCTTGGAGCTTTGAAGAAGTTGACGGCAAACTTAAAGATATTATGGTTAATATCTACCACAACATTGCAGCTGCCGCTAAGAAGTATGGTCTTGATGGCGATTACGTGGCCGGCGCTAACATTGCCGGTTTCCTTAAGGTTGCAGAAGCAATGGAAGCCCAAGGTGTGGTTTAATTTAAAACTTAATTTTAATTAAAAAAAGCGAGTCATATCCCCTAGTCAGGATTATGACTCGCTTTTTGAGGTGCTTATTTTCCTAAAATGTACTTAGCCGCCTGCTTACCGGCTTGCAAACCAAACACAACCGTTTCGGCAATCGAATTACCACCAATCCGGTTATTCCCATGTAAGCCCCCAGCTACTTCACCAGCTGCATACAGACCAGAAATAACCTGCCCGTCTTCATCTAATACCTGGGTTTTAGCATTGATATGCAATCCCCCCATGGTGTAGTGAATCCCGGGAGCAATATGGATTGCGTAGTATGGAGCTTGGTTTAATGTAACTAAGCCTGTCTTGCGGCCAAATTGGCAATCTGTGCGTGTAGCTACCGCTTGATTCCAGTTTGACAGAGTCTGGCTTAAGTTTTCTTTAGGCAGTGCCAGTTTCGTGGCTAACTCCGCTAAACTAGCTCCGGTTACTACTAAGCCAACCTTATCGTAAAATTCGATTGCTTTTACCCGCTGTCTGACGGTTTGGTCAAAAATTAGGTAAGCGCCATTTTCATTTAGGGCCGTAATCGCAGCGGTTACCCGCTTCCTAGTTGCCAGTTCGTTTACAAACCGTTCGCCATTTTTGTTAACCAAAATGGCCCCTTCTCCCCGAACAGCTTCCCCAATTAAGTACGTGTGGTCAAAGTCTTGTTGGACAGTGGGGTGCACCTGGATAAAATTCATATCCACTAGCTGGGCCCCTAATTTTTGGGCCAATAACAAGCCATCCCCACTAGCCCCGGCGTGGTTAGTTGTTTTATAGTTTGCCAATTGTGGTTGGTATTGTGCAATTAAGTTGGCATTAGCCCCAAAACCACCGGTGGCTAAAAGCAACGCTTTAACCCCGACCTCTACTTCTTTACCGTCAGTGCCAGCGACTGTAATGCCGGTAATTTTTTCAGCTGCTTTCTTTATCGCCACCAGCTTAGTGTCCGTAAAAAGAGGGATGGCTTCGGCAACACAACGGGCTAACAAACCCTTGATTAAGTAAGCACCAATCGGAGCCATTGACTGGGGCCGGTGCATCCGCTTTTGACTCATTCCTCCCGAGATGGTTAAATCACTAAGCACAATTCCTTGCTTTGCTAGCCACTCGATTGCCAAGGGAGCGTGAGTTACAAAGTATTCGAGTAACTCCTTGTCGTTTAGTTTTCCCCCACCTTGAAGGGTTTCTTGATAAAAGGCTGTAAAATCATCAATGACTCCGTTAGCTAATTGAACCTCGGTTTCGGCAGCATTCATACCGGAAGAAGCCCGCATCGTATTTCCACCTAAGGATGCCATCTTCTCAATTACGGCCACCTTCAAGCCGAGGCGCTTAGCTTGAAGGGCACTTACTAAGCCAGTTGCACCAGAACCAACAATTACCAAGTCATACTCTTTTTCTAAGCTATCAATATTTGCCGTTTGAATTTTTGTTTGCATCTTTAATCCTCGCTTAATAAAAAAACTGCACTTGACCTCCTCTTCGTCAAATGCAGTACTAAAATCTCTTCATCTATTATCCAATTACTGAATCCTGACGATTTTCTTCCCCAATAATTTCAATTGTTTGTCGTAAAACCCGTTGGAAAATAGCCAAGTCGGTTGGAGCCACTTCACTTTCCAACCGGTCTTGCATCCGGGCCCAAAAATCTTCGTCAGAATTAATTAATTCAGAATACTTGTCAGTTACTAATAAGTGAGTCACGCGCCGATCCACATCATCAATCCGCTTTTCAATCAAGCCTAAGTTGATTAGCTTCTTAATGTGGTAATTAGTGTTAGGTGTGGATTGTCCTAACAACTTAGAGATGGTCCCAATCGTTGGTTCCTTAAGTTGATAGATTGCCTCCAAATAATAAACATCGATTGCGCCTAGTTTCTCTAATTCCTTGAAACTCTTTTGATGCTCACGTAAGCGCAAAACCTGCGCCAAATTAATCATTGATTTCTGTAATGAACTCACCATTACGCCCTCCTCTAAATTAATTGCGCTGCCATTAGCGCTTTTTTTGTATAACATTAACAATCTTTAGGTTAGCGATACCACTACCCTTATTTTAAAATAGATTGTCCCCAAAGTAAATTAAAAAGTATAAAATATTTTGTGTTTTTTTTTTTTTTGAAAAATTATATATCTTAAATATCTTATTCTATTTTACCAAGTTGGCCTAAAAAATTTGCTAACTGCTTAGGTTCCATTTGGTAATTACTGTTAATCCATTTATACAGTAAGGTTAAAAAAGCGCCCGCAACCATATCAGCAGCTAGTTGCGGATACTGTGAACTATTTAATTCACGGGCAAGCCAGGGAGTACTTTCTAATTTTCCATTTTTAGCACTGACCAAAAGGCGTTCACTTAGCATCTCCAGCATCTGCCATAATAAGAAGCTACTATCATTGTTGACTGAGATATTGCGAAAAAGTTGTTTTTCTTTACTAATCATGCTAATAGTTGAACCAATCAAATCTTCTTCATCAATGCGTGCAATTAAGAAATGTTCGAATGCATAACGTAATAAGTCATACTTATCTTGAAAATATCTGTAGAAAGTACTTCTATGAACGTCTGCCTTTCGACAAATCTGCTCAACCGTTATCTTTTCTAACGGCTCAGAGCGTAATAATTCTTGAAAACTTAGCGCTAACGAATTCTTACGTTTTTCTTGCAACTGACTCATTATGTAGCATTCCTTCCCCTCTAAAATACTCACTTTCCTATACTACCATAAACCCTAATCTGATTACCACTAAAAATTGACTACAAAATACGATTCTCACTGGCACTAATTTCTGTTAAAAAAGGCCGCAATTTAGCCTTAATTCTGTCAACTTCTGTCAAATCACACTAAAAATTAGCAGCTTCTGTCAACAACCAACATAACTTTCCTACTATATAATAATTAGCAATGCTTAGCCTTATGTCCCTTTGGTAAACAATCACACTCAAGCTCAAGCGGGGCGGTCTTTTGCTTAGCCGCCAAAATTCGACTAACCTCTTCAATATCGGCTTGACTAAGGGGAATCTCTCTTACTACATTTGCCAGAGTTTGCCCGATATGTTTCTGACAAATCTTAGCAAAGCTGGCTAATAGTTGTTCCGTAATTGTCGCTTCTTCCTCTACTGCCGGTAAGTAGAGGTAAGCCCGCCCCCTTTTTTCTGTTTTGACATACTTCTTAGTAACTAACCTACTGATATAAGTCTTAGTTGTCGCTTCTTTCCAGCCTAACTTTTCAGCCAGTAAGTCAATAATCTGCCGACTGGTCGCTGCCTGCAAGGTCCATAAAATCCGCATTACTTCCCACTCAGAGTTACTAATTTCTACGCGTTCATTCATTAACGGTCACCTCACCTTTATCTTACTAAAAGTACCTTAACTTTTAAAGTTTTTACCTATTCAAAATTAAATTAACCCAAATCTCATTTTTCACTTGAAAAATTAATTTTTAGTGTAATAATATAATCATAGTTTGTTTTGAAATGGAGGCTTTTATATGCGCAAACTCGCTGTTATCGGGCTCGGACACGTCGGTGCTACCGTAGCCTACACATTAGTTACTAAGGGCTTAGTTGATGAGCTCGTCTTAATCGACAAGAATGAAGATAAGGTGGTCGCAGAACAATACGACCTACTCGATATGCTCGCTCGTATCGATACCAGTACTAAGATTAAGATTCAAGACTATGCTAGCCTTAAGGATGCAGATGTCATCATCACCACCTTTGGTAACATTCGTGCTCTTTCTGATGGTGGTAACCGTTTTGGCGAATTCGACCATAATGTTGCTCAAGTTAAAGAGGTTGGGCAAAAAATTAAAGAAAGTGGCTTTAACGGCGTGATTGTCAACGTCACTAACCCTTGTGATGTTATCGCTACTCTCCTTGTTCGTTATACTGGTCTACCACACAATCAAGTTGTAGGAACCGGTACTTTCCTTGATACCGCTAGAATGCAACGCGCTGTCGGTCAAGCTTTAGGTGAAGACCCTAAGAACGTTACCGGTTATGTTTTAGGTGAACACGGTGAATCCCAATTCACTGCTTGGTCAACTGTTCGCGTCAAAGATCATCCCATGGCCGAAGTGGCAGCTGAAAAGCAACTCGATTTACCCGATCTTGATAACCAGGCTCGGCGCGGTGGCTGGCTAGTCTTCCACGGTAAGAAGTTTACTTCCTACGCAATCGCTACCTGTGCCGTAAAACTTGCCCAAGCTGTCTTAGCTGATGCTCACTTGGCTTGCCCAGCTTCAGTCTTTGTAGAAAAGTATGGTTGTTACGTGGGCTATCCTGCAGTTATTGGTGCAAACGGGGTAGAAGCAGTTAACCATGTTCCTTTAACTAAAGAAGAAGAAGACAAACTTACCTCTTCAGCCAACTTCATCGCTGAAAAGGTTGCTTCCGTTAAATAACCTGATAATTAAAGAAACCAGTCAAGTAGTTTATTCCACTTGACTGGTCTTTTTGATTTGCCGTCATAAAAAAGTCCCCCAGCTTATTTACTTACGCTTATAGTCACTTAAAAACAATAACCCCGCAAAAGCTGCGATTGATAGAATCAACTCCATTAGCTCACCTCACTTTTTCAACGTTTTAGTGAGTGTAACATACTTTTAAGGTTAGGTCTATTAATTTAACTTACTTTTAATTAGTTAAATTAATGACAAAAAAACACGCTAGTCCAAAAACTAGCGTGTTACTTCAGATGCTGACTAAAGGACTTGAACCTTCGACCTACGCATTACTAGTGCGTTGCTCTACCAACTGAGCTAAGTCAGCAAAACCTGATATAAATAATATATCAGATAACTAATTTAATTGCAAACTTTTTTGGCAATTTTTTTAAAATTCTTTTGGTCGTTGCTCACTAAGCCCGAAATGATAGGCAATTGCGGCCAAAATCCGTTGACTAGCTTGCCCATCCCCATATGGATTCTGAGCTTGCGCCATTTGTTGATAAATATTAGGGTCATCTAGTAACTCTAACATCGCCGCTTTAACCTTAGCAGGTTCAGTTCCCACTAATTTCAACGTTCCCGCACTGACACCCTCTGGTCGTTCAGTGGTATCCCTTAAGACCAAGACTGGTTTACCTAACGATGGTGCTTCTTCTTGGACCCCACCAGAATCTGTCATGATAAAGTAACTTTTGGCAGCCAAGTTATGAAAATCAACCACATCTAAGGGAGCAATCAAATGGATGCGCTCATGCTTACCTAAAATTTCGTGAGCCAATTTTTGTACCTTAGGACTTAAATGCACTGGGTAGATTACTTCAACCTCTGGTCTTTGCTCAACCACTTCTAGTAAGGTCCTAAAAACTCTTGCCATCGGCTGGCCTTGGTTTTCCCGCCGGTGCATCGTCACCAAAATTAATTTGTGCCCAGGATCAAGCTTAGCCAGCAGTTCGTGTTGATAGTCAGAGCTTACCGTTTGCTTCAAAGCATCGATAGCCGTATTACCAGTTACAAAAATTTTAGCAGCGGCCTGATTTTCCTTTAGCAGGTTGGCCTTACTCTCTTCTGTCGGCGCAAAGTATAAATCCGCTAAGTCGTCTGTCATTTGCCGGTTCATTTCTTCTGGGAATGGAGAATACTTGTTCCAGGTCCGCAAACCTGCCTCAACGTGTCCGATTGCCACCTGGTTATAAAAGGCGGCAACACTGGCAGCAAAGGTCGTTGTTGTATCCCCGTGAACCAAGATTATATCTGGTTTAACTGTTTTAATTACCTGATCTAACTTGGTCAATACATTGGCTGTAATTTCAGTCAACGTTTGTTCTTTATGCATGATATTTAAATCATAATCAGGTACTATCTTAAAGATTTCCAAAACTTGATCGAGCATTTCCCGATGTTGGGCCGTTACAGTCGTTACCGCTTCAAACTGTTCATCCGTCTGCAAGGCTAGCACTAAGGGGGCCATCTTAATCGCCTCGGGTCTGGTACCAAATACCGTCATTACTTTAATTTTGTCCAAAAAAAGCCCTCCCTCTAATTTAATCCTTTACATTATACCATAGGTCTAACTAGGCATTTTTTGAATTTTTATGGTAAATTAAAGCTAAGTAAAATTTCGAGGTGATTTAATGACTATGACAAATTTTGAAGAAAAACTTGCAAAGTACGCCCAACTCATCATTGAAGTTGGGGTCAATGTTCAAAAAGGCCAAGCGGTTGTCTTATACATCTCCGTAACCCAACAAAAATTGGCTCACTTACTAGTCGAGAAGGCCTATCAAGCCGGAGCTAGCGAAGTTATTGTTAAATGGAGCGACACTTTTAGTAACCGCCAATTCTTAAAATGCGCCTCCGCAGAACGATTAAGTAATGCCCCTGAATATATCGTTAAGGAAGCCGAGTATATCGTTGCCAAGAAGGCTGCCCGGATTTCCGTGGTTTCTGAAGATCCTGGTGCTTACGCTGGCATTGACCAAAAGCGGATTGCGCAAAATCAAAAGACCATGGGGCAAGCCTTACTATCTGTACGTAAGGCCACTCAAAATAACGACCTCAGTTGGACGGTGGTTGGCGCGGCCGATGAAGCCTGGGCTAAAAAGGTTTTCCCTGACCTAGCTGGCCAAGATGCAGTTAGCCGCCTGTGGGAAGAAATCTTTAAGGCTTGCCGGATTAATGAAGCAGACCCAATTGCAGCTTGGAAGGCCCATGACCAACAACTGCGTTCTAAAGCTGAGTGGTTGAATCAAGAACAATTCTCAGCGCTTCACTATACTTCGCCTCTAACCGATTTTACCGTTGGTTTGCCTAAAAACCATATTTGGGAAGCGGCTAGCAGCTTAACTCCTGATGGAATTTCCTTCATGGCTAACATGCCGACTGAAGAAGTCTTTACCGCCGCTGATTGCCACCGGATTGATGGCTACATTTGTTCTACTAAGCCACTGAGTTATGCCGGTAATATCTTGGAGGATATGAAATTCACATTTAAGGACGGTCAAATCGTTGAAGCCACCGCTAAAAAAGGCCAAGCCGTCCTCGACCACCTGCTAGAACTTCCAGGGGCACGCTCATTGGGAGAAGTTTCTTTAGTACCTGACCCTTCCCCAATCTCTCAGTCAGGTATCACCTTCTTTAACACCCTCTTTGACGAAAACGCTAGTGACCACCTAGCTTTGGGCGCTGCTTATCCAACCAACGTTCAAGGAGGAACGAACATGACAGACGAAGAACTCCTAGCTCATGGGGTCAACGTTTCTCAAACCCACGTTGATTTCATGGTTGGATCTAGCGATATGAATATTGATGGCATCAAAGCCGATGGCAGCCTTGTTCCCGTCTTCAGAAATGGTGATTGGGCCTAAGAAGTCATTGACATAATTTAAAAAACTTTCTATACTTATTAAGTGTGGAAAGTTTTGTGCTTGTAGCTCAGCAGGATAGAGCAACCGCCTCCTAAGCGGTAGGTCATCGGTTCAATTCCGATCAAGCACATCGAAAATAAGCGCCGGGTTCATTTTAGAAAACGAACCCGGCGCTTATTTACTCTTTGATTACAAGCTATAGCTCAGTTCCAGCTGTTTGAGTAGCTTCTTATAATTATAGCTCTTAAGCCACCCTAAAAAGAAGTCACTTATCGCTAATTCAAACTTAGCTAACCAATTTTTAGCAACGAGCTGACTTTGATAAACTAACTCAACCTGATTGGCCCCTAATTTCTTTAAGTCGTAGCTTCGCATCAGTTGGCCTTGGGCTAATTCAACCATGTAATGATAACTTTGATTTTGCTCGGCAGCTAAAACAGTCACTGCCGCCTTATGCTCTTCGTTTCCAGCCTGATACTTAGCCCCCGCTAATTCACTTGCTACGGCCTGGTAACCCAACTCTTGACTTAAATCATCCAAGGCTGTTTGAATTAGCCGTTGATATAAAAATTCGGCTGACACATTCAGTTTGGTCTTTACCTTCATCATCATCAACTCTTTTCTGAATCCAAATCTTTCTTCTAGTGTACCGCAATCTTATTGTAATTGCGAAGATTTTTACTTAGCGCGCCGCTTCCCCTTATTTTTTTGATCACGCTTGCGCTTCTTTTTATGTTTACGGACCTTTTCAGTCACAGCTTGAACAGGTTTAGAAGCTTTCTTTGGTTTCTTTACCTTAGGACTACTTTTTTCCGGTAATTCCGTTACAATTTGCCCTTCGTACAGATAAGCAGTCATGAATTGGTAGGCTTCTTTACGAATCAATTGCTTAAATAAACGCAAATCATGCTCGTTTCCTAGGTTGACTACCATCCCCTTGGCTCCCATACGCCCTGTCCGTCCAACCCGGTGAACGTAGGTGTTGTGACTGTGTGGAAGGTCGTAGTTTACCACTGCTGGTAATTCCTTAATATCCAATCCCCGGGCAGCTAAATCTGTTGTTAATAGCAACCTAATTTCCCGTTTTCGCAAAGCTCGTAGCGCTGCTTGCCGGTCGACTTGTCGTTGTTCACTACTGAGGGTGGCTAAAGGAACATGATGATGTCTTAATTTTTCGGCAACGTCCTTTAACGTGGCGGCCTGCTTAAAGAAGACCAGGCCATAAAAGCCATCAACGTTAGCCAGTTTGCGTAAGGCCTCTACCCGCTTTCTAGTCGGAGTCTCAATCAGATAATGGGTAACCTCTCCTTGGGTATGGTCTTGTTGTCTAACATCTACCACCGTAACCTCTACCCCAAACCACTTATGAAGTTCGTCTAAAATCTGATTTTTAGTGGCAGAAAAGAAGGCCAACTGAGTTTCGGCTGGGGCTTTGCTTACCAGTTCACGGCAGGTTGTTAGGGTTTGTTCTTGGCCCAAAAGTTCATCGGCCTCGTCAATCACAATGCTCGTAAGGGTGTGTAACTTTAACTTCTTGTCGTTGGCTAGACTCAACAGGCGGCCTGGGGTTCCAACAACTACTTCGGGCCGTTTCTTCAATTTTTCTACTTGCCGTTTAACGTTAGCCCCCCCAATGACAGAAGTTACATTCAAATTAAGTAATTTTGCCCACGGTCTAATAACGTCAGTCAACTGGGCCGCCAATTCCTGGGAAGGCGCTAAGATTAGCAATTGGACCCCATCGCCTGGAAGAAGGCTTTCTAACAGTGGCCAGCTATAAGCCAAAGTTTTCCCTGAACCCGTAGGGGCCAACCCTAAAACATCTTTACCCGCAGCTAATAGTGGGTAAACCGCCTCTTGAATCGGAGCTAGCTTTGTAAACCCCGCTTCTTTAAACTGTGCTTCAAACTTTTGATTCATAAAAATCCTTTCTGCTTAGTTCTCATCTTCAAAGTACAAGTTACTACTTTGGCGTAACTGATACATCACTTCGTTAACAGTTACCGTCTGTTCTAACCAAGCTTGTGCTTGCGCTTTATTTTCTGGAAGGTCTGGATTAGTTAAAACCTTGCCAAATGCTACTGCTTCTGCTAATAATTCATTTTCCGCAGGAGTTTGGCTTAAAGTGCGAGTTGCGGTTGGCGTGCGCAATTCTACTTGCTTCAAGTCGGCTGCGTTATCCATCCAAATAGTCTCTTTTAGGCCATAGATTTCACCTGGCAAATAAGAATTAGCGGTTTTGCCCACATTTAAAGTCACAGTGAAATCTTGGTAGGTCAAAATCGCTACCCCCTTAGCATCTATTCCATTAGCTAGTTTAGTTGGAAAATATTGAGCATTAAGCGGCTTGCCAAACCAACCAACCGCACAATGAACCATGTAAACCCCTAAATCCTGTAGAGCTCCCCCCGCAAATTTAGGCGAAAAGATATTGGGATTTTCACCGGCTAAATAAGCATCGTAACGAGACGAATACTTCATATAGGTTAAAGTAGCACCTTGAACTACAGGAAGCTTAGCAACCGCCTCCTTAACCGCCAAATAATTAGGTTCGTGTGTATGGCGGGCTGCTTCAAATAAAAATTGCCCCTGATGCTCAGCCAACAGCTCACGTAATTCCTGCATTTGCCCAGGGTTTAGACAAATTGGTTTTTCAACAATTACATGTTTGCCTGCTTTTATAGCCGCCTTAGCTTGACTAAAGTGTAAGCTATTAGGTGAAGCAATGTAAACTACCTCAAAACTAGGGCTAGCCATAAATTGTTCTAAATCTGTTTTGAAATCTTGGACACTAGGGTAATCCTTGGCAAATGCTTGGGCCTTTTCAAGTTTACGTGAATAAACAGCCCGTAATTCAAATAACCCACTTTCATGGGCAGCATCAACAAAGCGTTTGGTAATCCAGTTTGTTCCCACAATTCCTAATCTTAACATTATTTTTTCACCTCGTAATAATTATTTAAGTCTATTTTACCAAACTTACATATAAAGCGGATACAAAAAGGCTTTGCATGACAAAATTATGACAAAAAAGGGCAAATATTTCAGGAAAAATAAATTTTTTGACTTTCAGTTTTTTCTCTAATTTTCGTGGTATATTAGAGAGTGAAATTTAAACTATGGTAGAGACAAAGAGAGGGGTACAAATGAAGCGCAAAAGTGGCATCGCAGTTTTAGGGCTATCAATTTTAGCGGGAGTCAATAAAGTCATCCACACCCGCAAGAAAGCAGCTATCACAACAACTGCGCTTCCTTTAATTTACGCAGGCACTTGGTTTTTTACAGACCAAAATAGCCAGCACCAACATAAGCTAGAGGTAACAATGGACTTAGATATTCTTTTGGACGGACGCAAGCTCGCTGGGACGGTCGAGAAAATCGATGAACGTGAATTGCTCTTTTTAGATAACTATGGTTACCACTTACGAATTGATGCCATCGATGCCCACCCGGTTAGCGTTTATGATGAGGCGGATAACCAAATTTACAGGTTTACCTTACAATAATTTTTCCCGGTCATTAAGGTTATTGGTTTAGTCGCTAAGCCAATAACTTTTTTCTTTTGTCAACTTTTTAGGCTATAATTAAGAAAACTAACTACTAGCTCACTCTTAAAGGATGATGACTATGATCGACTTACACGAAATTTTGGACAGGATGAATCCCAACCAAAAAATTAACTACGATAAAGTAATGCAAAAAATGACCCAACGCTGGGCTAAGGAAAATACCCGCCCCAAGATTTTACTCCATAGTTGCTGCGCCCCTTGCAGCACCTATACCTTGGAATACCTAACTCAGTTCGCAGATATTACCGTCTACTATGCTAACTCTAACATCCACCCCCGGGCCGAGTACCAACGCCGCGAATACGTGCAACAAAAATTCATTCACGATTTCAACGAAAAAACCGGCAACCAGGTCGCATTCTTAGCAGCTCCATATAAACCCCAAGAATACTTTCAAAAAGTACGGGGCTTAGAAAAGGAAAAAGAAGGCGGTGCTCGCTGCGAAGCCTGTTTTGACTACCGCCTCGATAAGGTTGCTAAAAAAGCGGTCGAACTTGGCTTTGACTACTTCGGCAGTGCCCTAACCATCAGTCCCCATAAGAATTCACAGGTCATTAATAAAGTTGGCATCGAAGTCCAAAACTTTTATGACACCCACTATTTACCAAGCGACTTCAAGAAAAACGGCGGTTATCAACGTTCCGTTGAAATGTGTAATGAGTACGACGTTTACCGTCAGTGTTATTGTGGATGCGTCTTTGCCGCCAAGGACCAGGGCATTGACTTTTCTAAAATCCGCCGCGAAGCCCTAGCATTTATGGCAGGCAAAGACGGTGCCCGTGATTTTCCTGAAATTCGTTTTAACATTCAAAATTAAGTAGAATCAAAAAAGCACGCCACCAAGCGTGCTTTTTGATTATAAAAACTAGCTTTATTTACGCCAAAATGTTTGGCAATCCTTCTTATCGTTTAAGTTAAATTCAATTACCTTGGCTAGTAGTTCATAAGGAACCTCTTGATCAAAACCTACCCGAACCAACTTTTTGCCGTAGGAAAGACCAGCTTGTTGAATTTCTTTTTCAAAAACAGTAATAATCTTAGCTTCCCCCGCAAACGAAAAGTGGGCTTTGGCTACACTAAAGCCAATAATAAAAGTCCCGTGGTCAGTAAACATCGGTTGTTTCCAGGCAATCCGCCCCTCCAAGTTAGGGTAGTGTGCTTCCACCCACTTTAACACTTGGGCAAATTTTTGCCGGTGTTCTAGATTATCAATGCCCGCCAAGTAGTCGTCGTAAAAAGCCATTCCCATCACCTACTAAAGTTTTTTGCTTAAATTATAACCTAAGCAAGTCTCTTTAAAAAAGGTTAATAATAATGTTATGCTTAAAAGAGAATCTATTTTAGGGATGGTGAACTTTATGGCAACCAGTGTTTTTTTTCGGGGCGTTAGTTATTTTACTAGCAGTTTTGGCAGAAAAATTTGCCGGTAAATTTAAACTACCGGCGTTAATTTTATTCATGTTTATTGGAATGTTGTTTGGAAGTGACGGTTTATTTAAAATTCCCTTCTCAAACTATCGGCTTGCAGATCAAATCTGTTCTCTAGCCTTAGTTTTCATTATGTTTTATGGTGGCTTTAATACCAAGTGGAAAGTCGCTAAGTCAAGTGCGCCTAAATCGTTGCTCCTCTCAACTTTAGGGGTTATTATTACCGCAGGAATTACCACCGTCTTAGCCGTTTACCTGCTACATTTTAAGTTACTTGAGGCTTTGCTAATTGGGGCGGTGTTGTCATCAACCGATGCGGCTAGTGTCTTTGCTATTTTGCACCAGCAAAAAGTTAACCTAAAATATAATACCGCCTCGCTTTTGGAACTTGAAAGTGGTAGTAATGACCCGGTAGCTTATTTACTTACGGCCTTAATCATTGGCTTTATCACCGGGGCCAAGCAGGTTAATATTCCCTTGGAAATCCTGTTACAAGTCAGCATGGGCCTTTGGTGGGGCTTCATCCTCGCTAAGTTAGCCGTCTACTTGCTTACCCAGACTAACTTAATTGCAGAGGGGCTAGAAACTATTTTCTTAATGGGGATGATGCTTCTTTGCTACGCCCTTACGGAAGTTACTGCCGGCAACGTCTTTTTGAGCATCTACCTACTAGGACTCATTATCGGTAACGCCCAAATCGCTAATAAACAGGTTATTATTCCCTTCCTCCACGGGATTACTAGCCTCGCACAGATTCTGATCTTTTTCTTATTGGGCTTACTAACTTTCCCGCACCGCATGTTAGAAATTATTCCGACTGCCCTAATAATTGCAATCATTATCACCTTCATCGCCCGGCCTCTAGCTGTATTTACCCTCCTTTTACCTTTCAAGGCTAAAATCAACCAGTGTTTACTCGTTGCTTGGGCCGGCTTACGGGGGGCGGCTTCCAGTGTGTTCGCTATCTTTGCACTTGCCCACGGAGTCAGCCTTAATTACGACCTCTTTCACATCGTCTTTTTAGTCTCGCTCTTTTCAATTGCCCTCCAAGGTAGCCTGCTCCCCTGGGTTGCTACCAAGTTAGACATGATTGACGAAAGCGACGATATCCGTAAAACTTTCAACGACTACCAAGCCGAATCTGCCATCACCCTCATGCGGCTCTTCGTTCCTAAAGACCACCCCTGGGTTAACCGCCCCATCAAAGACGTTCACCTACCAAGCGGTTCATTAGCTTTGATGATTAAACGTAATAGCAAAACCATCATCACCAAGGGGGATACCATTATTTTAGGCGGTGACATCCTCATCTTAAGTGTGCCAGCTTATGAAACTAAAGGTAACGAAACCCTTAACGAAATTAATATCGACGCTAACCACCCTTGGGCCGGTCAAAAAATCGCAACCCTTAATTTACCCGATAATATGTTGATTGCCTTAATTATTCGGGGCGAAGAAAACCTAATTCCCGATGGTAACACCGTAATCGAACCTAGCGACACGGTCGTATTATACCATTAAGTTTTTCACTAACAGCCTTTACTTAGACTTAACTCTAAGTGCTATACTGAAGGCGAAAGCGAGATGATTCCTATGAATGATAGATTAGTTATTTACTTTTCTCAAACTAAACGAACTGAAAAAGTCGCCAACTTGATTGGTCAAGCTTGTAAGACTAGCCCATACCCTATTCAAGTCACAGTGCCATACAGTTCTAAAGATTTAGATTGGACGCTACCAAATAGTCGGGCTAACCAAGAAATGGAAAATCCGGCAGCCCGGCCTGACCTCAAGCTTCTCAAGCTAGAATTAACCGGCAAACCAAAAATCTTTTTAGGCTATCCGCTTTGGTGGTCACAGGCCCCTAGAGCAATCAACACTTTTCTAGACACCTACGATTTAAGCGGCTATAAGCTTTACCTATTTTGTACTTCTGGTAGCAGTTCAATCGATAAAAGCGTCCGCGAATTAAGCAAAACCTATCCGCAGCTAAACATTCAAGCTGCACATCGCTTTGCAAACGACACCACCCTAGCTCAAATTGAGACTTGGCTAAAATCTTTATAAAGTAAAAGAAACTGGAACTTTGTTAGCAAAATTCCAGTTTCTTTTGTTAGGATTAATGAGCAAATTGACTGTTGTATAAGTCAGCATAAAAACCATCCTGGGCCATCAACTGACTATGATTACCAGTTTCGACAATACTTCCGTGCTGCATTACGATAATGTTATCAGCATCACGAATAGTCGATAACCTGTGGGCTACCACGAAACTAGTTCGCCCAGCTAATAATTTTTCCATCGCCTTTTGAATCAAGATTTCAGTCCGGGTATCAACCGAACTGGTGGCTTCATCTAAAATCAAGATTTCTGGGTTAGCCAAGAAAGCACGCGCAATCGTAATTAGCTGTCTTTGCCCTTGGGAGATGTTGCTTGCTTCCTCGTTCAAGACCGTATCATAGCCGTCCGGTAGCTGCCTTACAAAGGTGTCTACGTGGGCAGCCTTAGCAGCCGCAATAATTTCTTCATGGCTAGCATCCTCGCGCCCATATTTGATATTATCGTAAATCGTCCCCGTAAATAACCAGGTATCCTGAAGCACCATGGCGAAGTGTTTACGTAAGCCCGCCCGGCTTAACTTTCTGGTATCCACACCATCTAAGCGGATTGCTCCTCCTTTGATGTCATAGAACCGTTCTAACAGGTTAATCAAGGTCGTCTTCCCTGCACCGGTTGGCCCAACGATTGCCACCATTTGGCCCGGTTTAACCGCTAAATTAAAATCAGTCATCAAAATCTTATCATCACTGTAACCAAATTTAACGTGATCAAACGTGACCTTATTAGCCGCAAATTTTGGCTCGTCTGCTTGGGCTTGAACTTGCGCCATTTCTTCTTCATCCAGCAGTTCAAAAATTCGTTCAGCCGAGGCGACCGTTGATTGGATGGTATTAGCAATATTGGCTATTTGGGTAATCGGCTGCGTAAATTGGTTAACGTATTGTAGAAAGGCTTGAACGTTACCTAAAGTTACCTGGCCTTTAGCAACTTGAATCCCCCCGACAACTGCCACTAGTACATAGCCGATATTTTTAACTAGATTCATCAAAGGCATAATAAAGCCAGAGATAAACTGCGCCTTCCAAGAACTCCGGTAATAATTTTCATTTTCCTTTTCAAATTCCGCAATCGTGGCTGCTTCCTTATTAAAGGTTTTAACCACTGTATGCCCCGCGTAATTTTCTTCCACCTGGTTATTAATTAACCCCAAGCTTTTTTGTTGGGCCGCAAAATACTTTTGTGACCGCGGGGCCACCACAGCCACCACAATTAGGCCTAGCGGAATTGTGATACAAGCAATCAAGGTTAACTTCCAACTGATGCTTAACATCATGAAGAAGACCCCGACGAAGGTAACTACACTGGTTACTAATTGAGCCAAACTTTGTTGCAACGTCCCTGCGATATTATCCATATCATTAACAGCCCGGGACATAATATCCCCGTTTTCGTGGGTATCATAATAATTAATCGGTAGGCGTTGCATTTTTTCCTTCAAATCTTTACGTAATTTATACACAATTTTTTGGGAAACGTTAGCCATAATTACCTGTTGTGCAAAAGCCAAGGCCGCAGAAATCAAATACATTACCGCTACCACCAACAAAATATGCTTAATCTTGGTAAAGTCGATTGGATAAGCACTAAGTTGCTGGCCCATCTTCATTTGCTTGTAACCCTTCATGATGCCGGCAAAAATTGTGGTAGTCGCTTCCCCTAAAATTTTAGGCGTTCTAATTTGGAAGATAACTGAGCCCACCGCAAAGATTAATACTACCAAAAAGCTCCACTTCCAAGGGCCCATAAAGTTAACTAACCTCTTAACAGTTCCCCAAAAGTTTTTTACCCCTTGGGGTTTCTTACCCATTTGATGTCCATGTGGTCCCACTAAATTTCCTCCTCTCTTAGTTGTGAATGTAAAATTTCCTGGTAGACTGGGTTGGTTTGCTTCAACTCTTCGTGCGTCCCCATCCCTGCTACCTTACCTTCGTCTAAGACAATAATCTTATCCGCTTGGGTAACGGTTGAAATTCTTTGGGCTACAATTACAACAATGCCACGACTAATTCGTTCATCCGCGCTCAAAGCCTGCCGTAACTTAGCATCAGTCTTAAAATCTAGCGCTGAAAATGAGTCGTCAAAGACATAAATTGATGCGTCCTTAATTAAAGCCCGTGCAATAGCTAGCCGTTGCTTTTGTCCGCCAGAGAAGTTATCCCCGTTTTGTTCGACCACGGCGTCTAGCCCTCCGTCTAATTTAGAAACAAAATCTTTGGCTTGAGCAATCTCCAGGGCTTGCCAGATTTCTTCATCACTAGCATCGGCTTTTCCAAACTGCATATTCGAACGAATCGTCCCCTTAAAAAGCACCGCCTTTTGTTGAACAAAAGCAATTTGGGCATGTAAGTCGGCTTGGCTTAAGCGGCGGATATCTTGCCCGTTAACTTTAACCACCCCGGTTTCTACATCAAATAAACGCGGAATTAGGTTAATCAAGGTCGATTTACCAGCCCCGGTACCACCAATCACCGCCAATGTTTGTCCAGCTTTCATTTTAAAGCTCAAATCTTCTAAGACACGTTTTTCTGCCCCGGCGTAACGGAAGGAAACCTGGTCATATTCGAGGCTTGCTTGTGCTTGCGGCTTAACTTGTTTTGAAACAGGCGCATCAACAATGCTATTTTCTTTTTGTAGCACTTCATTAATCCGACTAGCTGCTGCTTGAGCTCGGGGGATAAAGACAAAAATCATCGACAGCATCATAAAACTAAATAAGACCATGGCTGCGTAAGTCATGAAGGAAACTAATTTACCAACTTCCATATCCATTGAACCGATTAGCTTACCCCCAAACCAAACAATCCCCATATTGGTCCCGTTTAAGATTAAAGTCATAATTGGAAACATCAAGGAAACGATGCTAAAAACCTTAATCCCAGTTAGTGTGTAGTCTTTGTTAGCTTGATCAAAGCGTTCTTGTTCAAATTCATCTTGGTTGAAAGCCCGAATAACTCGAACCCCCGTCAGCCCCTCTCTAAAGACCAAGTTAATCTTATCAATTTGTTTTTGCAGTTTCTTAAAGAGCGGAACCGCTGAACCCATAACCAATGCAATCGCAATTAGTAAGAGGGGAATAGAAACGGCAAAAACGCTGGTTAAGCGTCGCTCCGTTGTGAAGGCCATAAAACCGGCACCAAGTAACATTAAGGGTGCTTGAATCATCATCCGTAACATCATAATCACTACATTTTGAATTTGCAAAACGTCATTAGTCGTCCGCGTGATTAATGAAGAGGTTCCTAAATCATCAATTTCTTTGTTACTAAAGGATAACACCCGTTTAAAAATATTTGACCGGATTCGCATCCCCATCTTTTGAGCTTGAGTTGCCGCAAAGTATACGTTAAACAAAGCTGCAATCAGACCGACGAATGCAATTCCTAGCATTTGACCACCTACATGCCAAATATAAGCTGTATCACCCTTAGCCACCCCATTATCAATTAACCTTGAGGTTAGGTTGGGTAGGTACAGGTCACACATTACTTGGATTCCCAAGAAAATTACCGCTCCTAGGACTGCCCACCAATCTAGATATTTTTTCATCAACCGAATCACATTAACACTTCCCTTCCGTTTTCCCCGCTCCATACTGGAGTAAATCGAGCATGCGCTTATAGTTTTGCTTTAAGCGTTCTAAATCAGCTTTACCCTGGGCTTGTTTCATAACTAAGCCCTGCATAATCGTGTGGAATATCCCCCCCACAACAAGATTATTCAACATTTTAAAATCTTCAAAGTCACTTAAGTTCAACTTAGACTTATCCACAAACCGATAGATAAAGCGGGCATCGCGCTCATCTTCTAACCTAGGCGCTTTCTTTTGGTGAAACTTATGAAAGACTTCAAAGCTACGCGCTTCCATCATCTTAGCGTAAAACAAGGCGTCATCACCTTGAAACACTTCGTCAACAATTAAGTCAATGTAGCTTCTAAAACTAGCAAAGTAATCTCCTTGGTTAGCCTGCAAAATTTTGACTAACTTTGCCCCGTAGTCTTTTTTCATCATTTGTCCGTAGTAGGCGTACAGATCCGCTTTATCCTCAAAGTACTGATAAAAACTCCCGCGTGAAATATTAGCCCGCTCGATAATGTGACTGATAGAAGCCTCGCTAAAACTATAGGTCCTAAATTCTACCTGCGCTGCATCTAATAGTCGTTGCCGTTTTTCGGCTGGCAGATTAAAAAAGGTTTGTTTGGGCATAAAAAATCCTCCTTTTGAATGCCAAATTTAAGAGCCCGTCCTAAAACAAGCTCTCATAGTTACTATTCTTTTCGTAATGAATCAACCGGATCCAATTTAGAAGCACGGTTAGCTGGCATCATTCCGGCTAACATACTAATTAGGATACTGATTACTAACCCACTAATTACATATTGGGGGGTAATTGCCACCACGTTAATCTCAAACATCGCTTGTGAGAAATGGTTAGCAATTAAACTTAGAATCCAGGTTACCAAGTCACCTAGCGCTCCGGCACTTAAACCAATCAAGAAGGCTTCCGAAACAAAGATGCGGCGAATATCTTTCCGGCGCGCACCTAATGCCTTTAAGACCCCAATTTCCTTAGTTCTTTCAACTACTGAAATGTTAAGGACAACTAAAATCATAATCGCAGAGACGATTAGGGAAATAGCCGCAATTCCCGTCAAGACGTCGGTGATGATGGTTAACATGTCGCTAAACATATCCGTCATCGCTTCTTGCATCGAGCCACTATAACCCAAGTCCTTTACCTTATCTTTTACCCGGCTAGTTGCATCCTTATCCTTAGCTGTTAAGTAGATAACGTTAGGCTTTAGGTTAGTCCCCGTTTCCTTATATAGGCTCGCCAAATCGGAATAACGGGCTAAGATGGTCGCCGTTGATGAACCACTAGCTGAAAGTGAGTAAGTGCCGGCTACCTTAAAGGTCTTTTCAATTTGCTTAGAGTCTATGGTTAAATGAAGGGTAACCTTCTTGCCAATCATATTCTTCCCCAAGATATCCGCGGTCCCAGCATCAATTAAGATTTCATTTTTACCAGGACGCTTGCCTTGCCGAATATTGGAATCAGTTACCGCTGACGACATTGTTTGCAGTTGGACAATGCTTGCCTCTTTATTTTTATACTTAACCGTCGTAGTTCCTAGCGAAATGGTTGAAAAACCTTTTTGTGCCTTAGTCACATCCTTCAAGGAAGCCAGTTTCTTAATCTCCTTTTGACTAAAACCACTATCATTACCGGTACCCGTCAACGCCTTCAACATATCTTGGTTAGCTTGGGCCTGCGCAGCCGAATTGCCATTAGTTTGCGTAGCCATCCGCTTTTGGTTTGAAGTTCCATTCTTATGAACCTCTGTTACCCTAGGATTGGTATACGAGTTCATGGTCGACTTCACGTAGGAAGTAACCCCCTTACCTAAGGAAAGCATCAAAACAACCGACATAATTCCAATGCTTGAACCTACAGCAACTAAAGCGTTACGACCAAACTTAGCCTTCATGTTGAGCAAAGCTAACCTAAAGGCGTTATACCAGCTCATATTCTTAACTGCAACTTGTTCTTTATTCTGACTATCTTCAATTACTAACTCTTCTTGCCTGAAGTCTTCTAACAACTGGCCGTTATCAATTCTTAAAACCCGGCTACAATGCGAAGCTACCCTTTCCGAGTGAGTAACCATTAAAACAAGCTTACCACTTTTGGCAATGTCTTTAATCAACTCTAACACCGTATCAGTTGTCTCTGCATCTAAAGCCCCAGTCGGTTCGTCGGCAATTATCATGTCAGGATCGTTTATCAAAGCCCGTGCAATTGCCACCCGCTGCTTTTGCCCACCGGAAATTGCGTCCGGCTTCTTATAAATATGTGCTTCGAGGCCAACTTGCTTCAAAAGCTCTTTAGCCCGCGCTTCCCTCGTTTTTTGATCGACATTCGACAAAGTCATTGCCATGGCAACGTTATCTAATAAACTTAAGTGTGGAATTAAATTAAAGTTCTGAAAAATAAAGCCAATACTTTTCTTGTGATAGTCCACTAACTCTTGCTTACTGTAAGTGGCTAAATTCTTACCTTCATAAATAATTTGTCCGCCAAAATCGGAATCCAAACCTCCAATCGTATTCATTAAGGTTGATTTCCCGCTACCGGATTCACCTACAATTGCGACTAATTCTCCCGCTTCAAAGGAAGCACTAATTCCTTTGAGCGCCTGAAAGCTACCACCACCGGCTAATTTATAGGTCTTGGTCACGTTCTTTAATTCTAAAACTGCCATCAGCCCAATCCTTTCTCTATCATTTAATATGACAATCTGTCATATGACACATTGTCATATTACGCTTTTTCAAACTGACTGTCAAGAAAAAAAGAGCCTTAATCCCATAAGACTCCCTTAGCACTATAAAATTGTCGTCCGAAAGGCTTGCTCAGCCACCGGATTTTCCAAAATATCAAAATATATCTCAGCAAAGGCCCCTTGAAACTCCAAGCGAGCCAAAACTTGTTTAAAGGCATGTGCCACCATTTTAGGGTCGTTGCCAAATACCCCGCAACCAAAAGCCCCCAATACCAAGTGAGTAACCGCATTGTTTTTAAACATGCGTAAGGTCCGTAAAATTTTATTTTCCAAGTCGGTGTAAATTCTACTAGTATTGAGCTTTATTTTTGCTGCTTTCATCGCAGTCACATTCGGAGCCGCAATCGTCACAAAATCGACTAGTCGTCCCATAACTATTCGATCTTCCCGTTCATCCCTAATCACTTTTACTTGGTTAGCGTAGATTAGCGCGGGACTATAGAAAAAATCATTGGGATATAGTTTATTTTGCTGGTAGTAGGTATACCGATACTTCTTCAATTCAGGGTATAGGAAGCTATTACGGCAGATTGCTTCTTCTTGCGCATTGACTCCCAACATAAAGTTTCCCCCGGGAGTAAGCGGGTCTGCAAAGTTCATACAGCCCACCTTTACCTGGGAACCGAACTGGTGCAGCCGGTACAATAAATTCTCATTCTTAACGTAGATTTTAGTTTGGTAATCATAATCTGTCGGAATTTCATCTGGTTCAAACGTCACCAACTCAGATGACTGCTCAAGCTGATACATTTGTACCTGGTATAAATTCATAGCCTTATGTCCTAAAGCTTGTCTCCTTTCAGTTGGCGTCATCTTTTTTCCTCCAAATAGAGTAAGTCATATCTCCGTACTCCTTTAAAGACGCCAACTCTACTTGCGGCGCCGGTAAATTTGTATTAAATAAGGAAATGCCCGTCCCAAATTCTAGCGGCAAAGTCACTAACCTAATTTCATCAGCTAAATTTTGACTGGTCAGTTCGTTAATCAGCTCATGTCCTCCCATGACCCAAACAACTTGGCCGATACGCTCTAAGTAGGTAATTACCGCCTTGATTTCACCCTTAATGCAGCTGACATTTTGTTCGGCAGCAGTTAACTTTAAAGGCTCACTAGCCAAAACCACCACTGGTAAGTCACTATAACTGCCCACCGTTAACTCCTGTCGGTAACTTTCGAAGGTGTTATGTCCCACTAAAATTACATCGCAGTCTTGAGGCTGCCGCAATTCAACTCCTGCCGGTTGTCTGATAAAAAACGCTTCTTCTAACTGGTTACTGCTCCGATTTTCTTCTGCAATAAAGCCATCCATAGTCACCAATAAGGAGATGATTATTTTTGCTGCCATCCCAACTTCCTCACTATCTCTAAACAATTTCTTATTTTATCTTACAATGTATCCGGCTACTTGGCTAGAGGACAAAAAAACAGCCAGGCCAAAACCCAGCTGTTTTTAATGGTAAGTTGCGCTTAACCGCGACCAATCACCCAGAAGAACCCAATAAAGACGAAGAATAAAACGTACATCAAAGCAGGTACTTCCTTGCCACGCTTAGCAGCTAACATTGTAATTGGGTAAAGGATTACCCCTAAAGCCAAACCATCAGCAATACTGTATGTTAATGGCATTGCGGCAATAATGATGAAAGATGGAATTGCGATTTCTAATTTAGACCAGTCAACCCGCGCCATATTTTGAGCCATAAGTACCCCAACGATGATTAAAGCGGGAGCCGTAACTTGTGTAGTAACAATCGCAAGTAATGGTGAAAAGAACAAACCGAAGATGAATAAGATCCCAGTTGTAACGGCTGTTAACCCTGAACGACCACCAACAGCAATCCCAGCGGATGATTCAACGTAAGCACCGACTGGTGAGGTCCCTAGTAAAGTCCCAACGAGCATTGCACTTGAATCAGACATCAAAGCTTGACCAATCCGGGGAATCTTGTTGTCCTTAACAAAGCCTGCTTGGGTACATAGACCAACTAAAGTTCCGGCTGTATCAAAGAAAGCAACTAATAAGAAGGTCAAGACCACTACGACCAATTGGAAGCTGTTAATATCCGTAATGTGCTTAGCAGCCACCAAGAAGGTTGGCTTTAAGCTAGGCGCTGCAGAAACGAATGCAGTTGGCATCTTGATTAAATCAGTTGCAATCCCAAAGATAGTTGATAGGACCATCCCGATAAAGATAGCTCCCGGCACCTTAAGTACCATTAAGATTGCAATCGCGATTAACCCAAAGACAGTTACCCAAACTTGACCATGAAAACTACCCAGGCTTACTAATGTAGATTCGTTCTTAACGATGATGCCCCCACCTTGAAGACCGATAAAGGCGATAAACATCCCAATCCCAGCAGAGATAGCATACTTTAAGTCTTGAGGAATTGAATCGATAATCAATTCACGTAATTTAAAGACGGTGATTAAGATGAAAATTAAAGCAGCCACAAATGCACCAGCTAAAGCTGTTTGCCATGGAATTTTCATCCCGATACATACAGAATAAGCGAAGAAGGCATTAATCCCTAAACTAGGCGCAGTTGCGATTGGATATTTTGCAATTACCCCCATTAACACACAGCCGATGGCACTAGAAAGTGCTGTCGCCGTGAAGACTGCGCCCTTGTCCATCCCGGCTGCGCTTAAAACAGTAGGGTTTACGAACAAAATATAGCACATAGAAATAAATGTTGTGAAACCAGCTAAGATTTCACGCTTAGGATTAGTTCCTAATTTATCTAACTTAAAAAATGAATTGAGTGCATTCATTAATTTTTTCTCCTTTTTCACGAACATTAATCGTATTTTTTAGTTTAATAATAGCACTCCATTACTATAACTTATCTTTCACCCAATGTAAATAGTTTTTTAGCAAAAAGATTAACGTTCGCCTTTAAAAACTTAACATTAATTCGGAAACCGGCTTAACAAGAAACCGTTTTTAATAAAGGCTTTCGTAGTCTACTCTTACTTAACTTAATCATCAAGAAAAGCCGAACTATAATAGTAGTTGCCATTCCAGGTTCAAAGCTTTATGCTAGTTAAGAAACTATTTACGAAGGGAACAAGCACTATGCCATATTCAGTCGGGGTAAGAGAATTAGTCGAATTTATTTTAAAAAGCGGCGATTTGTCAGCTGGTGGTCTTCAAAGCCCCAACAGTGCCCTCGAAGGAACTAAAATTCACCAAGCAATTCAGGCTACTTGGCCAAGCGAGACCGAATGCGAAGTGGACCTCAAACAAACGGTTAACCTCGCTAACCAATTTGTTCTTATCCACGGGCGGGCTGACGGCCTTAAAAAAGCAGATAATCACTATACAGAAGTTCTAGAAATTAAAAGTTCGGCTCCTAGTTTTGCTGATTTAAAAGAAAATACGTTAACACTATACTGGGCCCAGGCCAAAATTTACGCCCAGCTCCTAATGCAAGCAGACCCAAGTTTAAATAAATTAGACCTAACGCTCATCTATGTTCAAGTCACTACTGGCTACCAGTGGCAAAAAACACAGTCCATTACCAGAAAAGAAGCACAAGCCTTTTTTGACCAGGTTACTAACGAGTACGCTAAGTGGTTACAACTTAAACAAGACCTGGCTAACCGACAACAAGAAACGTTAACTAAACTCAAATTTCCTTTTCCAAACTATCGCCAAAACCAACGTGAGCTTGCCGCCGTTATTTATAAAACCATTCTTAACCAAAAGAAACTCTTCGTCCAAGCTCCTACCGGGACGGGCAAAACTATCTCAACCATCTTTCCTGCCTTAAAAGCAATGGGCCAAGGAAAAATTAACCGCCTCTTTTACTTGACGGCCAAACAATCAACTAGGCAAGTAGCTCAAGACACATTGAATCTTCTCGCCCAATCCGAGCCGCTCGTGACAACCATTACCTTAACCGCTAAGGATCAAATTACCTTTGAAGAAGAAAAAGACCTAGCGGATGAAGAAAACCCCTACTTACTTGGCTATTACGACCGTATCAAGCCAGCCTTAATGGACATCCTAAGAAACGAATGGCTAATCACTAAGGAGTTAGTTTGCAAATATGCACGTAAACACCAAGTCGATCCCTTTGAGTACTCATTAGACATCAGCCTCTTTTGTTCCGTAATCATCTGTGATTACAACTACCTCTTTGACCCAATGGTTTATCTCCAACGTTTCTTCAGTAAACCAGATGATAGTAATTGCTTTTTAATAGACGAAGCCCATAATTTGGTTGCCCGCTCACGCGATATGTACACTAAGGAAATTAGCTTACAGACCTTGACTACCCTCAAAGACAAGCTTAAGCAAACAAGCGGTTACCGGGGCTTAATTAACCGTCTTCAACCTATTATTGCTACCCTAACGGAACTTAAACAAACTTTAGTAAAGCATCACCAGCCTTATTTGGTTATGGAAGATGAGTTAATCGAGCTGGCTAAAAGTTGCCGGAAATTCTGTGATTTTACCAGCAATTGGTTGCGTGAGCATCCAGAAGAAACCTTAGCCGAAGAGATTCTTACCGTCTTTTTTGACTTGTACTCCTATTTAAAGGTAGGTGAATTTTACGACCCTAGCTTTCGGACTAAATTAAGCACTGAAGCTGATGACTTGCTGGTTAAAATCTTTTGCCTCAACTCCAGTAAGCTTCTGGCAAAAAGTATGGCCCTAGGCGGAAGTAGTATTCTCTTTTCAGCTACCCTCTCACCGCTTGCCTACTATCAAGAAGTTTTAGGGGGAACAGATAGCCTTTGCTACCAACTACCATCACCTTTTGACCAAGAACGGCTCGGACTCGTAATTACAGCTAATATCGCCACGACTTACCGCCAGCGCCAGGCTAGCCTTGATGCCGTCGTCGCTACCATTGCCAGCCTAAGCCAGAGTAAAAGTGGGAATTACCTTGTCTTTTTACCCTCTTACGCTTACCTCACCCAGGTCGTCACCGCTTTTAACCAACGCTACCCCTTGGTTAGGACCATTATTCAGCAGCCCGAAATGACCGCCAAAGAACGCAGCGAATTCCTAGCCAATTTCAAGCCAACTAAGGAATCACTCGTTGCTTTTGCCCTCCTGGGCGGAATCTTTTCAGAAGGAATTGATTTCAAAGGCGATTGCCTAAACGGCGTGGCGATTATTGGCGTCGGCCTACCAGGTATCAGTCCAGAAAACGATGCTTTGCGTACCTACTTTGACCACCAGGAAAAAGCCGGCTTCGAATACGCCTACCAACTTCCCGGCTTAAACAACGTTTTCCAAGCAGCCGGACGCCTTATCAGAAGCGCTAGCGATTACGGACCGGTAATCTTAGTCGACAGTCGCTTTGCTTCAAATCGTTACCAACGTTTTTACCCTAATCACTGGTCGCACGGTCGCATCGTCTACAACACTACCCAGCTCCAAGAGTATTTAGCCAGTTTCTGGCAAAAATTTACTTCCTAACAAAAAAGTGTGCTAAGAAAGCTAACTGCCTTCCTAGCACACTTTTTACTTGCAGAAATCTTAGTTTGTAAAACCGTATTTCTTGTTGAAACGATCCACACGACCATCTGCTTGAGTGAACTTTTGACGTCCAGTGTAGAATGGGTGTGAGTCACTTGAGATTTCAACCCGGATTAATGGGTAAGTCTTACCTTCAAATTCAACTGTTTCGTTTGAAGTCTTAGTTGAACCAGATACAAACTTGTAACCTGTAGCTGAGTCCATAAATACAACTTCATGATATTCTGGATGGATTCCTTGTTTCATTATCCTTTTCGCTCCTTTGCCCTGGTCCATTTGCTGAGCCAGAGTTATTTTCTGTGTATTACAACAAAAACCATGATAACATGATTTAAACTAGACTGCAATCAAAATTTTTTTGAATTTAGTCACTCGTAGCCGCCTTTTGTTCTAAGACGTTTGAACAAAACTTACGGTTAGTCGTGGCAGCCTTTAACATCGTTAACACCTGCCGAGTAGTCTGGGCCATATCCACAGTGCGATTATGACTATTTTCACGCCGATCCGCCACCTGTCCAAACTGATCGCGGAGTTGCCAAATCGCCTTAAGGTACTGCTTTTGTAATAACAACTCTTCTTTGCGAGTACCAGATGCCTTAAGATCGATTGCCGGGAAAATCCGCCGTTCTGCTAACTGCCGATCCAATTTAACTTCTTGATTCCCAGTTCCTTTAAATTCCTCGAAAATCACGTCATCCATCCGGCTGCCCGTATCAATTAAGGCGGTAGCGATAATAGTTAGACTGCCGCCTTCTTCTACGTTACGCGCAGCCCCAAAGAATCGCTTCGGCCTATATAAAGCTGCCGGATCAACCCCACCAGATAGGGTTCTTCCACTTGGGCGTTCCGTGATATTCGCAGCCCGTGCTAAGCGGGTGATGGAATCCATTAAAATAACCACATCTTCTTTTTCTTCCACCAAGCGCTTAGCCCGTTCTAAGACAAAGTCCGCCAACCGGACATGATTTTCTGGCCGCTGGTCAAAGGTTGAATAAACTACTTCACCATTAATTGTGCGCTCTAATTCCGTCACTTCTTCTGGGCGTTCATCTATTAAGAGCATAATTAGCTTAGTATTAGGGTAATTCTTACTTATTCCCTGGGCAATTTCCTTCAATAAGGTTGTCTTTCCCGCCTTAGGTGGCGCTACAATTAACGAGCGCTGGCCAAAACCTATCGGTGCAAACAAATCAATCACCCGGGTAGACAAGCGCGCTGGCGTTGTGGTCAGCTTCATTTGTTCGTTAGGATAAATTGCCGTCAAACTATTAAAGGGAGGCCGGTGTCTAACTTGGTCGGGCCGTTTACCATTAACGGTGTCCACCCATAATAACGCCCCACTTTTATCGCCTCTTTTGGCTGGACGCGCAACCCCAGCGACCCAATCACCTTGACGTAACCCTAACCGCAGCTGGGAATATGAAACATAAAGGTCCTCTTTAGACGGGCCGTAATTAACCAAGCGCAAGAACCCAAAGGGATCCTTATCCTTGGGTCTAACTATTTCCAAGACGCCCTCTGCATAGTAACGCCCTTCTTCGTCAGCCTGTGCTTGGGCCACCGCTAGCACTAGCTCTTGCTTACTCATGTCAGCGCCATCTATCCCATACTTATCCGCTTCCGAAAGTAAGTCAGCTAGTGGCTTTTCTTGCAATTCCGCAATGGCTACCCGCCGCTCTTCGGTAATCGCCTGGCGTTCAGCATCGGATAAGGCTACTTCATCTTGCGTTTCCCCTAAATAATGGTCTTTAGGTCCTTGCTTCTTTAATTGTCTAGACTTACGTTTTCCATGGTCATTCAAATCGTTTTTTTCCACCATTAAAAAAACTCCTTATCTAATTTCAGACAGTTTCAGTTACTACTTCTAAATTAACAGATAGATTTCTAAACTTTTCTACGATGCGATCATAACCACGCAAGATATGGTCTGCATGTTCAATTACCGTCGTTCCCTCAGCCATCAACGCTAATCCTAAAAGCGAAACCCCGGCTCTGATTTCACTAGCATTGACCACCGCTCCAGTTAATTTAGGCGAGTTACCTACCGTAATCACTCCATCTTTACTCTCAATCTTGCCTCCCATCCGCTTCATTTCAGGGATATGCTTGATGCGTTCCGGATAGAGTGTATCTATAATGGTTGACTTTCCGTGGGCTCTCATCAACAAAGGGGTAATTGGCTGTTGTAAGTCAGTTGCAAAGCCTGGAAATGGCGAAGTCTTCACTGTAATCGGAGCCAAAAAGTCACCGCCTGGAACATAAATTTGATCCTCATCGATTTCCAAGTTAACCCCCATTTCTACCAGCTTAGCAATAAACGGATCCAAGTGTTCAGGGATTACGTTCTTTACTAAAACCCCCTTGCCATTAGCAGCCGCAAAGGAAAGGTAGGTGCCCGCTTCGATCCGATCTGGAATAATAGTATGGGTATTCCGTGCTTCTAAGCGGTCAACCCCTTGAATTCTAATGACGTCTGTTCCTGCGCCCCGAATATGCGCACCCATATTATTTAAAAAGGTAGCCAAATCGATAATTTCCGGTTCACGGGCTACGTTTTCCATAATGGTTGTTCCCTTGGCTCTTACCGCAGCTAATAGTACATTGATGGTTGCTCCCACTGAAACTAAGTCAAAGAAAATCCGGGCCCCTTTTAAGCCTTCTGGCCCCGTGGTAATATGAACTTCATTTTCTCCTTCTTCGACCCGAGCACCTAGAGCTTTAAATCCCTTGATGTGTTGATCAATAGGACGTGGCCCAATATTATCTCCTCCTGGGAAACCAACCGTCGCTTGACCAAATCGCCCTAATAATGCCCCCATAAAATAGTAGGATGCCCGTAAACTCCGAATGGCATTTCCTGGTAAGGCCGCTTCCTTAATCTTAGTTGGATCAATTTCCAACTCACCATGTCCAAATTTGGAAGTAACATTTAGCGATTTTAAAATCAGCATCAAGTTGTGCACATCTAAAATATCAGGGACGCTATCAAACTTGACTGGTGTATCAGCTAAAATTGCCGCTGGAATCAAAGCCACCGTACTATTCTTAGCACCGCCAATCGTAACTTCCCCCGCCAAAGTTTGGCCGCCCTTAACAATCATTTTTTTCATTTTTTCTTAATTCCTCACTGTAATTAAATAAAAACTCTTAATAAATCAAAAAATTACACACTTAATCACTATCTTGTCAGCTTCAGTGTGCACCGTGCAAAAAAAAGCACCTCTCTTCATATTACAAGATACTTGTCTTAGTTTCAATCAATTATTAGTGGGTATTTTTATTTTTTAATTCCATTATAAAAAGGCCAGCAAAAACTTGGAAGTTTTCGCTGACCTTTTAACTAAACTAACCTTTAGTCCTTAGAAGCAAATGCTTCTTCTAACATCTGCATTTCTTCTTCATCAGGTAAAGCATACATTGCTTTTAGCGCATGTACCTTTTCCACTGACAGCCGACTTAACAAAGCAAAGTCAGTATCATTTAAATGGTGTTTCTTTTCAAATTCAACAATCCGCTTGGAAAGTTGACTTAATTGACTCGTCTTTTCCATTACGACCCTTTCCTTTCACTTAACTTAGTCTATAATAACACGTTTTAACAATGTCAAGCTAGTTTAACGAGCTTAAACGTTAGCAGCAGCGTTAATAAAGGCTTGGAATAAACCTTCTGGTCTTTGTGGACGTGATAAGAATTCTGGGTGGTATTGACTAGCAACAAAGAACTTGTGGTCAGTAACTTCCACCACTTCAACTAAGCGATTGTCTGGTGAAGTTCCTGCAAAAGTCAAACCTTTAGAAGCCAATAATTCCCGGTACTTATTGTTAAATTCATAACGGTGACGGTGACGTTGTTGGATAACATCTTGGTTACCGTAAGCTTGGGCAGTCTTAGTATTAGGCTTCAACTTGCATGGGTATAAACCTAACCGTTGAGTCCCCCCCATGTTTTCCACGTCTTCTTGGTCAGCCATTAAGTCAATAACACTGTTCTTACCGTGTGGTTCTACTTCAGAAGTATTGGCATCTTCAATCCCACATACATCACGTGCAAATTCGATACATGCCATCTGCATCCCCAAGCAGATTCCCAAGAATGGTACGTTATTTTCACGGGCATAACGAATGGATTGAATCATTCCTTCTAACCCGCGATCGCCAAAACCACCAGGAACAATGATACCATCATAACCCTTTAATGTTTCAGCGACATTATCAGCATCAATATTTTCAGAGTTAATGTAAGTAATATCAACCTTGGAGTTAATGTGGTAACCAGCATGCTTTAAGGCTTCGTTGACAGAAATGTAAGCATCTTGTAAGTTCACATACTTCCCAACTAAAGCAATCTTGACTTCACCTTCAAGATTTTGAACCCGGTCGCGCAATTCAATCCAAGAAGTCATGTCAGCTTGTGGTGTATCTAACTTGAGTTTTTGACAAACAATTTCGTCCATACCTTGCGCTTGTAAGTTCAATGGAATTTGGTAAAGTGTGTCCACATCCATTGATTCAATCACTGCTTCAGGTTCAACGTCACAGAAGTTCGCAATCTTGTTTCTCATTTCCTGGGAAATTGGTTCTTCAGTCCGCACCACTAAGATGTTAGGTTGAATCCCTAATCCTCTTAATTCCTTAACACTATGTTGGGTTGGCTTAGTCTTCATTTCGCCAGCAGCCTTAAGGTAAGGAACTAAAGTGGTGTGAATGTAGATAACATTGTCGCTACCTACTTCTGACTTCATTTGACGTAATGCTTCTAGGAATGGCAATGATTCGATATCACCGACAGTTCCCCCAATTTCAGTAATGACCACGTCTGCATCACTAACAGTTCCGGCCCGCATGATTTTTTCTTTAATCATGTTGGTAATGTGTGGGATAACTTGAACGGTCGCACCCAAGTAATCGCCACGCCGTTCCTTTTTTAAGACCTCTGAATAAATCTTACCTGTCGTTACGTTTGAGTACTTATTTAAGTTAATATCAATGAAACGTTCATAGTGACCGAGGTCCAAGTCTGTTTCAGTCCCATCATCGGTTACAAAAACTTCCCCGTGTTGGTATGGACTCATCGTTCCTGGATCCACGTTGATATATGGATCAAACTTCTGAATCGTAATCTTCAAACCGCGATTCTTCAACAAACGGCCTAGTGAGGCGGCAACAATTCCCTTTCCTAATGAGGAAACAACACCACCGGTTACAAAAATATACTTGGTCATTATGACTGCTCCTTTAAAATTATTTGGGTTGGCATGAATTAACAAAAATAACAAGCTCCCTATCCAAAGTTGAATAGGGAGCTTGTCTTGCCGTACACTTGGCTTCACCTATAAGTGAAGCGCCCATAAAGCATTCTACATAATTATTATCGTTAGGTCAAGCACTAATGACTATTTTTTTACGAAAGCTTAGTCTAGTTCTTCTTCGTCATCGCTTAATTCTGTTAATTGACCTTCGATGCCATCCGGCAAATCATCATCTTCGTCATCGTCGGTATCACCGATATCACTTAGATCCTTGCTGTAAGCTTTCAATTCAGGATCTGCATCGTCGTCATCTTCATCATCACTGTCATAATCAGCGTCTAAATCTTCATCTTCTGGATCATCATCGTTATAGTCAATTACGTCATCATCATCTGAAGCATCTGCCAGGAAGGCATTAACTTTCTTACGTTTCTTACGTGGGCGGTCGTCATCTTCATCATCATCTGAATGGACAAGTGCCTCATCAATTGAATCAAATGGATACCATGAACGTAAGCCCCAAAGATTATCCCCTAATGAGATGAAGCTACCATCAACATTCAAATCTGTATAGAATTGAGCTAAGCGGTCTCTGATTTCTTGGTCACTGGCACCAAGGAATTCTTGAATCTTGTTAGTTAAATCTGCAAAAGCCATCACGTCGCCATTTTGACTTAAAATAGCGTGTGCAACTTCAATCATTGATAACTCATTTTTATTTGCGTCTTTGAATTTTTCTAGCTCCAAACTGGTACACGTCCTTTCCACAGTCTACTCTTCATCTTACAATATTAACCTTTAAATTGCAATCTAATTTTATAGCGGCCTAACAGCTGTTGCCCCGAATTTAAAGTGTAGTCAATATTAATCTGACCGATAATCCCCCTTAAAGTATCATCCACCTCTGCTTGTAACTTGCTTGTTCGACTAGTAACTGGTACTACCCCGTAAGGAGTTACATACTTAGCATTAACTTGTTTTCCAGCTACAAAATACAAGCGTAGATTCATCTCGTCGGTTTTACGAGTCAATTGTACTTCCCCGTTAGCCGTTATCTTAAAGGTTACTAGTGCTTCTTGCTCAGCTGTCTCTTGATAACGGAGGTAAATTGAAGCGCCCATCTGAAAGAATTGGCCCTCAAATACTTCATCATAATCGACGACTTGGTTGTCTTGAATATTTTGGGTCACAACGTGAATCGTTACGGGAATGCCGTTACTTAATTCTGCCACCTTAATCATCCTTTCCGCACACATTTCTTTCATTATAACTTTTATCTTGAACTATTTCCAAACACTTGCGTGGTATAATTAAAAAGAAACTGTTCTCTATAAGGAAGTGATTACCATCGTCTGTAAAAATATTAAGTACCTCCCAAAGGAAAAGGTCCTACGTGACCCTATCCATAATTACATCTACATCCAGCACCAGGTTATTTTGGACCTGATTAATACCCGTGAGTTCCAAAGGTTACGTCGAATTAAACAACTAGGCACTAGCAACCTTACTTTCCACGGGGCTGAACACAGTCGCTTCACTCACTCGGTCGGAGTTTACGAAATCACCCGTCGAATCTGTGATATCTTTGTCCGCAATTATCCTAGCCATAATCCTACCGACGGCTTGTGGAATGACGACGAACGCTTAGTGGCACTTTGCGCTGCCCTCCTTCACGATATCGGCCACGGTGCTTACTCCCATACCTTCGAGCACATTTTTAATACTAACCACGAAGAAATGACTGTTAAAATCATAACTTCTGAGCAAACCGAAGTTAACGCCGTCCTACGGCAAGTCAGTGACGACTTTCCCGCCCAGGTTGCCTCAGTCATCACCAAGACTTATCCAAACAAGCAAGTTGTCCAAATGATTTCTAGTCAAATAGATGCCGATAGGATGGACTACCTATTGCGGGACTCCTACTACACTGGGACCAATTACGGTTCCTTTGACCTCACCCGGATTTTGCGGGTAATGCGCCCTGCCAAGGAAGGAATCGTCTTTGACATTAGCGGCATGCACGCAGTGGAAGATTATATCGTTAGTCGCTTTCAAATGTATCAGCAAGTCTACTTCCACCCTGTATCGCGCTCAATGGAGGTCATCTTAAACCATCTTTTGCAGCGGGCTAAAGATCTTAGCCAAGCTCATAAACTAAAGAGTGCTTTGGGCACCTACTACCTAAAACCATTTTTTGAAGGACAAGCCGACCTCGAAGCTTACCTTCGCTTAGACGATGGGGTCTTGAATACTTGCTTTGAAGCCTGGCGCGATTCAGACGATGAAATTCTAGCTGATTTGGCTAGCCGCTTCTTAGATAGGCATCCATTTAAGTCGGTCAAATTTACCGCAACCACCGCTAACTTATTAGACCCTCTGCGGCAAATGGTCGCCCAAGCTGGTTTTGACCCTAACTACTACACCGCTGAAAATGATAGTTTTGACCTCCCCTATGATAGTTACAGTTCCCAAACTGACAAAGGTCAAATCAAGTTAATTCAAAAAGATGGTAGCCTAAGCGAGCTCTCAGCAGTTAGCCCCTTGGTACTTGCCATCACCGGCAAATTCTTAGGCGATAAGCGCTTTTTCTTTCCTAAGGAAATGCTTGGTACCGATGCGGAAGTCGACCTCCTCGTTAACCCGGCATTTAGAACCCACCTCAAAAACGATCACCTTATCTAGAAAGGAACTCTATAAACTATGACAATTAAAATGATTGCAACCGATATCGACGGAACCTTAGTTAATGACAACAAGGAAATTAGTCCTAAAACCTTAGCTGCCTTGAAAGCCGCCCGAAAAAAAGGGGTCTTTGTAGTTCTTTGTACAGGCCGCCCCGTTAGCGGGGTTAAACCCTACTTGGAGCAACTGGGACTTACCCAAGATGAGAATTACGTTATTACCTATAACGGCGCACTAGCCACTAACATTGCTAGCGGACAAGTAGTTGTTTCTAACACCCTAGACTATTCGGATTTTACTAAATTAGATTCATTAAGCCACGAACTTAACGTCCACGGGCAAGCCATCCAACCATCATCAGACCTCTACGTAACTACCCCTGACATTAGTTACTACACCGTGTTGGACTCTTTTTACACTAAGATGCCCCTCCACTACCGCCCACAAGCCCAAATTCCAACCGAATTTCCAATGGCAAAATATATGTGGGCCGACGAGCCAGCAGCCATTGACCAAGCCTTACCTAACCTTCCAACCGCTATTAAGGAAGATTACTATACGGTCCGCAGTGAAGGTTGGTTCTTTGAATTCATGCACAAAGATGCCCACAAAGGAAAAACAACCTTAGAATTAGCAAACAAACTAGGTATTAAGCCCCACGAAATTCTAACTGCTGGCGATCAGCAAAACGATCTGACCTTAATTCAAGCCGGCTTCGGTATCGCCATGGGCAATGCTATCCCCGAAATCAAAGACCTGGCCCAATACGTCACTGCCGATAACAACCACGACGGTTTAGGACTAGCCGTAGAAAAATTCGTCCTTTAATCACCAAAAAAGTCTGTCTACTTACTTTTAAGTAGACAGACTTTTTTAAATCGTTATTACTATTGCTAAAATAATAAGACCCAACCCAATCACTAGACAGTTAGCCGCAAAGCTTTGGAAGTGAATGGGTTTATTTTTTTTGCTTGCCACCGATTTAACATCAAGTTTTCTAGCTTGATATTCCTCATCACTTTCGCCGGCCTGTTTTTTCTTAAACCACCCGGCTAATAAACTAGCGTGTAATAAGATATTGATAATCATCAAACAGATTAACAATAGCCCCACTAAAAACATCACATTTGAAACCTGGACAGCCACTCCTAGCCATCGTCCGCATAAGGCAGTGGCTAGTGCCAGTAATAATACTGCCCCGTCTAATTTTAACCAGAGTTTGGTCTGTAAATTTCTCATAACTAACCCCCATTTTTCTCAATTATACCCTAGATTGGTCTAGCGTTGGGTGTTTAATTTACGCCCAGTTAGGTAAATAGTTATCCAGATAACTAAAATCACAGCCAAAGCTGAAAATAAAACGGCTAAACATTCACCCACAAAAATTTTGGCATTGAGGTAATAACCAAAGCTAGCATTTAACCTGGCTAATAAAATAAACAAGGCCAAATCACCACCAAACATCCCAAAAAAGAGGGTGTTAAAGGTCATAGCCATAATCTGAAAGCCAATCGCCTTGCCACTCTTGTAAAGTTGAGCTAACGTCAAATCCGGCTTTTGGTTAAGCAATTCTTCTAGGCCACTAGCGACTGCAATTGAGGCTTCAGCAATTGCTCCCAAAGTAGCTAAAACGGTCGTCGCAATCAACAAGGATTCAAAGTTAACACCTATCAGTAAGTTGAAGGCCTCAATTTCTTCTGATTGTTCATTACCAAACCCTTGAACCTGAGCTAAGTAATCAACTGGAACAATCAAAACCAACATCACTCCAACCACTAATATAGTTGCTATAAAAGCAGTGTTAGTTGCGGCCTCATCATCATTGCCCATGTAAATGGTGATTGCTAAGATACAGATTCCAATAAAGAGACTGACCCCTAAGGGGGGAAAGCCACCGGCAATCAAAATAACTGCTATAAATAGTAAGGCAAAATTTAAGAGGATGCTGATAAAGGAGCTAAGGCCGTGTTTACCTCCCACTAACAGCATCAGAATTAACAGAATTAAACTCAATAAGGTTATTGCTGACATTGTTCTTCCCCCAAGACATAAGCAGATAGCAAGCTTGCAGTTGGCACTACCAAACTAATCCCAATCCCACTAATCAAGGACTGGACAACACCTAACGACATGGTCCACTCAAAGGTATAAGCAAATGTATTGCCCGTTCGCAAGTACAACACGGCCATTGCGAAGGTTTCTGCAAAGAAAATTAAAAATAAAACGTTAATCAAAGGCCCCATGATGGCCCGTCCAACTTGCCGTCCCGACAAGAACAACTGCCTACGGCTAAGCTCTGGCTTACTTTCCTTAAGTTCAAATAAGGTGGCCACAATGTCGGTGGCAGCATCCATTACCGTCCCTAATAAGCCAATCAAGGTGGCTGCAAAAAATAACTGTTCCGGCGATTGGGTAGCCATATCTAAGGCTTCATAATGAACTCCCCGGTTATTCGTCAGCCATAAAGCAAAGTAACCTAACCCCAGCCCAAGACTTGTTCCCAGTACGATTGAACTAAAGGTTACTAAACACTGTTTGCTAAAGCCCATAATCATCACCAATGATAGGGCTGTAAAAATTAAGGCACTGAGTGCAAATAACCAAAAGAAGTAGGTGAGGTTTAAGGCGATATCTAGCTTGACAAAAATCAAAAAGATCACAAAGTTAGCTACCACGCTAGCTAAGGCCCTAATTCCTTGAAACCTCATCGTTATGTATAACAAGACTATTACTAGCCAGACTAACATTACTAAAATCGTATCCCGCTTACTATGAGAAAAAGAAGCGGTTAGCTTGCCACCCTCGTGATGAAAGTCGACAAAGATTTCTTGGCCTAACTTTAAGCGCTGATCAAAAGCTTTAGACCCTGAATAGGTATTGGTTACGACCATTTCTTGGCCCCGCTTAGTCCCATTTAGCAGCCTAATTTTTAACCTTTGTTTCACTTGATAGTCCTGGTTATTGTACTCGTCTTTGACCACCTGTTTAGGACCGGTTTTTACAGAAATAATTTTGCCTAGGTCTTGGTGGTATAGCCTAGCATCATGACTTGTAACCCAATATAGGCTTAAGCCACTCAAAAGAATTACTACTATTTCAATTACCCAACTTTTTTTGATGATAATCACACCCTTCTTAGTCCATTTCTAAGCCTACCACTTTTAAAGCTAATTCATAGTTTCTGTTTAAAAGCTTAACCAATAATTTGCACTTTTATGTGGCTTTTCCTATAATTAAAGCAATATTATTCGATGAAAGAAGCTGATTTAATGTCAACCAGCAGCCAACTACTAAAAATTTTAGGAGAAAAGTCACAGCCCGTCTCTGGTCAAGAGCTAGCCGACCAATTAAATATCTCCCGGACCGCGATTTGGAAAGCCATCAATAACTTAAAAGATGCTGGCTACCAAATTACCAGCCAACCACGGACAGGTTATTTTTTAGAAGATAACGGGTATTTAGACGCCGGGCTCATTAGCCGTTACCTCCCAACTAATTTTAACTTTCCGCTTGAGATTCATCAAACCATCGATTCTACCAACATCCGTGCTAAGCAATTAGCTAACAAGCCTGATTTGACTACTCCTTATATCATTATTGCCAACCAGCAAACTAATGGTTACGGTAGGTATGGGCGCAACTTCACTTCCCCTAGCCAAAGTGGGATTTACCTTAGCATCCTCCTAGCCAATGAGCAAACCGAATTTAATCCCGGCTTACTAACTACAGCGGTAGCCCTCGCCATGTGCCGGGCCATCGAAAAGAAGTTGGCGGCCAGTCCTAAGATTAAGTGGGTCAATGACGTTGTCGTAGATGGTAAAAAGGTTTGCGGGATCCTCACCGAAGGCATTAGCAACCTTGAAACCCAATCCCTATCTAATATTGTTGTGGGGGCGGGAATTAATTACCTCACCGCCGATTTTCCTGAGGAAATCTCCCAGCGGGCCGGTTCACTTAGAAACTACGCTCTCAAGGCGAAAGTGTCGCGGAACGAATTTATCGCCACTTACTTAGCAGAATTCTTTAAACTTTATCAAACCTACCAAACTGGTAACTTTATGCCCGAATACCGTGCTCATTCAAATATTATCGGTAAAGAAGTTACCATCACCCAAGGCACCAAGAGTTTTCAAGGAAATGTTGTCACCATCGATGACGACGGGGCCATTGTCTTAGCCGACGGGCGCAAGTTCACTTCCGGTGAAGTAACTAAAATTCGGGCTAATTAATATAAAAATCCGCCTCTTACTTGGTTTTAGCCAAGTGGGAGGCGGATTTTTGTTATTTTTTAGTTAACAGTGCGGCAGCTTTCTTATCCACAATAACCGTTACGTTAGGATGCTTTTGCAAAATGGTTGCGGGCACATTTGCATCTACCGGCCCCTCAACCAAGGCTTTAACTGCTTGCGCTTTCTTAGCCCCAAATGCTTCTAGTAAAATTTCTTTAGCCTGCATAATTGAGCCAATTCCCATTGAGTAGGCATAGCGGGGAACATCTTCTTCCCGTTCAAAGTAGCGCGCATTAGCCTTTATCGTTGATTCCGTTAAAGCAACTTTGCGGGTCTTTGCATCCAGCGGACTACCCGGTTCGTTAAAGCCGATATGCCCGTTTTCTCCGATTCCTAGTAGCTGTAAGTCAACCGGATTAGCAGCTAAAATCTGGTTATAACGTTCAATTTCTGCAGCCTCATCTTCAGCTAAACCATTAGGAAGGTAGGACTTAGCAAAGGGCTTTTGATTAAACAAGTGTTGTTTCATGTAATAATTATAGCTTTGGGGATCATCGGCCCCTAAGCCTACATACTCATCTAGGTTAACAGAAACCAACTTAGAAAAATCGAGCTTACTTGCAACTAATTCTTGGTAGGTTGTTTCCGGAGTTCCACCAGTTGCCAAACCTAACACCTTAGCCCCATTTGCAAGTGCGTTGGCAAAAACCTTACAAGCTTCCTTTCCACCAGCAACTTTGTCTTCAACAATAATTACCCGCATGATAATGCCTCCGTTCATTTATTGGTATAGTCCAATTATAATAGGTATAGACCAATTTTGCAAGTGTTTTCTCTTTTTTAGCCCTAAAAAAAGACGTAAGCAACTACTTACGTCTTTAATCATTATTCATAAAGGGCCGCCACTTGAGCTTGCACCGTTTCGTGAGCTAAAAATTCATCGTAGGTGGTATCCAACCGCTCAACTACCCCTTTAGCTGAAACCTCAATAATATGGTTAGCAATTGTTTGAATATATTGGTGGTCATGAGAAGTAAAGATGATTGACCCTGGGAACAAAACCATTGAGTCGTTTAGAGCCGTAATTGACTCCAGGTCCAAGTGGTTGGTTGGATCATCCATTAACAGTACGTTGGCCTTTTGCAACATCATTTTAGATAAGAGGCAGCGAACCTTTTCGCCCCCTGATAAGACCCCGACTTGTTTTTCAATATCTTCACCAGAAAAGAGCATCTTACCTAAAAAGCCTCGCAAGAAGGTGTTATCATTTTCTTCCTTGGAAGCAAATTGACGTAGCCAGTCAATGATGCTTAAATCGCTTTGGGCAAAGTTAGCGTTTAGGTCACGTGACATGTAACTACGGCTAGTTGTTTGCCCCCAAGTCACCGTTCCACTATCAGGTTCCAACTCCCCAGCCAGAATCTGCATCAAAATACTAGTGGCCAGGTCGTTTCTAGAGATGATTGCCGCCTTTTCCCCCGGTCTTAAGATGAAGCTAATATTATCTAAAATCTTAACGCCGTCAATTGTCTTAGAAACATTTTCGACCTTAACTAGATCGTTACCTAACTCCCGCTCCATTTCAAATTTAATGAAGGGATACTTACGCGAAGATGGCTTAATATCATCTAGCGTAATCTTTTCTAACTGTTTCTTACGCGAAGTAGCTTGCTTGGACTTAGAAGCATTGGCAGAAAAACGGGCAATGAATTCTTGTAATTCCTTAATCTTTTCTTCTTTTTTAGCGTTAGCATTGGCCTGTAATTTAGCAGCTAATTGACTGGATTCTAACCAAAAATCATAGTTACCCACAAATAATTTAATCTTACCAAAGTCTACGTCACACATCATGGTGCAGGCTTGATTTAAGAAGTGCCGGTCGTGGGAAACCACAATCACAATATTGGGATAATCGGCTAAAAAGTCTTCTAACCAACTGATGGTATGAACATCCAACCCGTTAGTCGGTTCGTCTAACAGCAAAATATCTGGTTGCCCAAACAATGCTTGCGCCAATAAGACCTTCACCTTGTCCCGTTCGGCTAACTCACTCATCTTTTGGTCATGCATACTATCAGGAATGTTCAGCGATTGTAAGAGCGTAGCCGCATCAGCTTCAGCGTTCCACCCATCCATTTCGGCAAACTCACCTTCAAGTTCAGCCGCCCGTAAACCATCTTCTTCAGAAAAATCTGGTTTAGCATATAAAGCGTCCTTTTCTTTCATGATTTGGTACAACTTCTTATGGCCCTGGATAACTGTTTCTAAAACTGTATATTCTTCAAAGCCGAAGTGGTCCTGGCTTAAACTCGAAATCCGCTCATTTGCTCCAATTGAAATGCTCCCACTGGTTGGTTCTAACTTTCCTTCCAACAACTTTAAGAAGGTGGATTTACCCGCACCATTGGCACCAATTACCCCATAACAATTACCGGGGGTAAACTTTAGGTTAACGTCATCGTATAAAAGGCGCCCTGAAAAATTTAAACTTAGGTTGCTAACTGTAATCAACTATCATCTTCCTCGCTTTTCATTTATTCTTGCCTAAATCTACCATATTAGTCACCACGCTGGCAAGCAAAGTTTTTCCTAAAATAAAAAGGTTCACCAGTTAGCCTGTTAATGACAACTGGTGAACAAACTACTTATCTAAATTTTGGTGCTTGAGGCTAGGAAAGAGGTACTTATCGGCCAACCCTACTAAACTTCCTTGGAATAATAAGGCGAAAATGGTCCCTACATTTACGGCGTAAATATGGTGACTCACTAACACTGCCACTATAATCGCAATTACCGGGGGCATAAAGACCACTAACTGGGCAATCGTCGCGTTACCCTTAAAATACTTAAAACGGATGATTTGCATCAAATCGTCAACTGGGTGTAGCATCCAGTTAACTCGCTGGTATAAGGAAATGGCTACTGCAATCAAAACCACCCCTAGACAATCTAAGCCGGTACGTACAAGTAAGTTTAAATGGTTAATCCCTAGTTGACTTAAGCCCGCTGAAAAATAGCCGACTAATAAAGAAAAGGGCGTCAAAAAAACCAAGTTGCCAATTATTCTTTTGGGACTTAACTTTCCTAAGATTAAGGAATTAACGATAATTACCAAAAAGGCTGGTAAAAACATCATCAAACTCAGCGAAACCGCAAAGGCATGGTTTAAGTTGACAGAAGCCGCGGTCCACAGAGCACTTCCTAAATTAATGGCTACCGTTAACCCATTACCTAAGCTATTTAGAAAGATTGATAACACAAAGTAACCTAACAGTTTTTGATTTTCTAACGTATGTTGACTGAATTCCACCGATAACAACCTTCGTTTCCAATAATTTGTTTACCGTTATCTTACGACTCAAACCGATCTCAAAGCAAGTTTTTACTTGCCAAATTTTCAAATAATGTTATATTCTAATCATAATTTATTAATGAAAGAAGGGACCAGTTATCATGACTCCGATTGCCTTTAGAATCGCGCATAGTAGTGATGCTGCTGAAATCCTCCAAATTTATGCACACTATGTCGAGCAAACTGCTATTACCTTGGACACCGTTGTTCCTAGCATTGCGGATTTCCAAACTAAAATTACCACAACACTAGAACGCTATCCCTTTATTGTCGCCGTCCAAGCTAATAAAATTGTCGGCTACGCTTATGCTTCTGCTTTTAACTACCGCAATGCTTACGATTGGTCGGCCGAACTCTCCATTTACTTACTTCCCACGATGAGAAAGCAAGGCCTAGGAAGTCGCTTCTACTCGCTGTTAGAGGACATCGCCAAGGCTCAAAATATTACTAACCTCAACGCCTGCATCACCTACCCTCGTACCAAAGATGATCCCCACGTAACCTTAGCTAGCGTTAACTTCCACGAGAAGCGTGGCTTTAACTTGTGTGGCCATTTCCATAAATGCGCCTATAAATTTGACCGCTGGTACGACATGGTTTGGATGGAAAAACAAATTTTACCTCACTCAGATAGTCCCGCACCAATTAAACCTTTCAACCAAATTGCTAAGCAATTCTTTAGCTAAGAGCTTTGTGCTAAAATAAGGGTAGTAACTAAAAGGATGTGATTTTCATGAGTGAAAATGTCTTCTTTAACCCAGGTCAAGCAATTGCAAGTGACTTTGATTTTAACAAGGCCTACGTTGCTGCCCAAATCTATCACCACAAGGCAAAAAAACCAGTCCTAGTCGTCCAAGAAAAAGACGGACAACCATTTGTCATCTTTGATGAGCAAGCTGCCCTAGATAGCGAAAAAGAGGAAGCAAAGCGTTATTCCTTGGTTAAACGGGTCACTGAATCAGACTAGTCACTAAAAGCTGGAAAAATTACTTTCCAGCTTTTTTTGCTGGCTAACTTTAATACGTATTCACAATAAGCCCCCATCTTAAGACTAAGTTCAAAGTCGTTAGCTCTAATAATACTGATGCTAGCTAAGTTATCCCTCCTAACAACGGCGTGAATTGTCTGTAACCCCAAGTCGTGGGCCGCTAAAAAAACTACTTGTGCGACGGCTTGCTTAGCGTAACCTTGGCGTCGGGCTGTCTTTTTTATCCAATAACCCAAATCTGCACTTGTTCTGCTTAGATTATAAAGGCTGACCAGCCCCACTATTTTCCCTCTAAAAGTAATGGCCCACAAATACTGCTTGTCACTACTAAAGAAATCCACCCCAGCGGCAGTTACTTCCTTGTAAATATCATCAGCCAGATTGTCATCAGTAATTCTTACTAGTTGCACCATCTGCCATCCCTTCCTTAATTTTGCTATAAAAAATAACAGTTACAAAAGCCATTGCTTTCATAACTGTCACTTCAAATCTAATTCTTAGTCTTGATCAGCTTCAATTCCACGGAAACGGTTCTTGAAAAGAGGACTAACTGGTTTGTTTTCATGAATCCGTTTGATAGCTGCCCCAATTAATGGCCCTACGGAAACTTGTACTAACTTATCAATTTGCTTTTCTTCAGGTAATTGAATTGAATCCGTCACCACCATTTGCTTAATTGGTGATTTTTCGATTCGTTCAATTGCAGGACCAGAAAAGACAGGGTGAGTTGCACAAACGTAAACTTCAGTTGCTCCGGCATCCTTTAGGGCTTGGGCAGCTAAAGTGATTGTCCCAGCGGTATCAATCATATCGTCGATTAAGATACAACGTTTACCGTCAACGGAACCAATGATATTCATAACTTCAGCCACATTAGCCTTAGGGCGGCGCTTATCAATGATTGCGATTGGCGCCTTCAAAAATTCAGCTAATTTACGGGCACGTGTCACCCCACCATGGTCAGGCGAAACTACGACTGCATCCTTTTCCAAACCATTAGTCAAGAAGTAATCAGCTAATAGTGGTGCCCCCATTAAGTGGTCAACCGGCACGTCAAAGAAACCTTGAATTTGAGCAGCGTGTAAATCAAGGGCAATCACCCGATCAGCCCCTGCTTTTTCAATCATATCCGCTACTAATTTAGCAGTGATTGGTTCCCGTGACCGTACTTTCCGGTCCTGACGAGCATAACCATAATAAGGAATGACAACGTTAATCTTATCGGCACTAGCCCGGCGCAAAGCGTCAATCATGATTAACAATTCCATCAAGTTATCGTTAACCGGTGCAGAGGTAGATTGAACGATGAAGATTTCATCCCCACGAATACTTTCTTCAATGTTAATCCTAATTTCACCATCACTAAAACGATCAACGGATGTTTTTCCTAATGGTAAGCCAACAGCAGCAGCAATTTTTTCAGCCAATGGTTTATTTGAGTTCAAAGCAAAAATCTTTAAATTGGACCCAGCATTTTGTTCAGACATAGCAGCCTCCAGTTTTTTTAGTATTATCCACTAATAATATTATTCATTTATTTCGGCAAAATCAAGCTTTCATTAGTTTTTCTCAAAAAAATCTTATTTGTTTTCGGCTTTTTCAGCTTCTGCAGCCGCTTGGGCAACAGGGTAATGATCAAAGTAGCCCTTCTTATTAACCTGTCTGCTTCTAGCAATCGCCATATCGTGCGCATCTACATCTTCTGTAACCGTTGAACCAGCGGCAACGTAAGCATGATCAGCAATTTGGACAGGGGCGATAATGTTAGAGCCGCTCCCGATAAAGGAGTAATCGCCTACGTTAGTATGGTGTTTGTTAATGCCATCATAGTTGACAAAGACAGTCCCACAACCGACGTTAATATCTTTTCCTAAGGTAGCATCCCCGACGTAAGTCAAATGGCCTACCTTAGTATTCTTACCAATTTGTGCTTTCTTAACTTCCACAAAGTTTCCAATATGAACGCCTTCGCCAATATCAGCTTGCGGACGCAAATGAGAGTAAGGGCCAATGTTTGAGCCAGTATGCATTACGGCTTCTTCTAAGAAGGAGGCAGTCACAGTAACACCATCCTTCAAGACACAATCCCTAATCTCAGAATGAGCCCCGATATGGCAATCGCTCCCAATTACAGTGTGGCCCTTTAACTGTACCCCTGGTTCAATCACAGTGTCGGCCCCAATCTTAACATCAACGTCAATATAAGTAGTGGCTGGGTCGATTAAGGTTACCCCATTTTTCATGTGAGTTTCGTTAATCCGCTTTTGCATAACTGCAGTTGCCTTCGCCAAAGCCAAGCGGTCATTAACCCCCATTGACTCTGAAAAGTCCTTCATCCGGTAAGCAGCTACAATTTTTTCTTCCTTCTTGAAGATTTCCATAACGTCTGTTAAATAGTATTCACCTTGGGCGTTATCATTTTTAATTTGGTGTAACGCGTGAAACAATTCTTGATTGTCAAAGCAGTAAACCCCGGTATTAATTTCCGTTACCGCCGCTTCTTCCTTAGTGGCATCCTTTTGTTCCACAATCTTTTCAACAATCCCAATTTCATTTCTAATAATCCGTCCATAACCAAATGGATTGTCGGTTGTAGCGGTTAGAACAGTTGCAACGGCTCCCTTAGACTTATGGTATTCGAACAATTCTTCGAATGTTTTAGCAGTAAATAGCGGGGTATCACCACAGGCAATAATCGTCATCCCCTCTTTATCGCCCAACAAAGCTTCTGCTTGCAAAACCGCATGCCCCGTCCCTAATTGTTCGGCTTGCAGAACATATTGGGTTCGAGTTCCTAATGTTGCTTCTACTTTTTGAGCCCCATGTCCGACCACCGTAACAATTTCATCGATATCGTTTTTTTCAATTTGGGTTAACACGTGGTCAACCATTGGTTTACCACAAACTGGGTGTAATACTTTGTAGAGTTTAGACTTCATCCGAGTACCTTGACCCGCAGCCAAGATAATTGCATATTTTGCTGTCATCTTAATAATCCATTCCTTTAAAAATTTAGTCTACTTGGCTTGATTATAACACAAAGCAAAAGGGGTCAAAAGCCAAAGACCGTTACTTTGACTTTTGACCCCTTAAACTAATCTGCTTTTGAGTCTGTTTGTTCAAAAACCTTTTCTAAGTAATTCCCTGGACTAACATGAATTGCCTTATCCAAGGTATTAACTTTATCAACTTTAAGTAAGGAGGTATACTCGTCTACCATGCGGTGACCTTCAAAAGCTCCTTCAGCAAAAACGGTAATCCCAACGAGTTTAGATTCAAATTCTTCAATCATACTCTTCATCCCGTTAACAGTCCCGCCGCCTTTCATGAAGTCATCAACGACTAAGACATGCGAGCCCCGCTTAAGACTCCGCTTAGATAATTCCATCTTTTCAATTCGTTCACTAGAACCTGAAACATAATTAACGGAAACGGTTGAACCTTCCGTAATCTTAGAATCACGCCGAACAATTACAAAGGGAACGTTTAAGTAACTAGAAACGCTTTGTGCAATAGGCACACCCTTAGTTGCAACTGTCATTACGGCGTCAATTTGCTTGTCAATATATTGACGGGCAATCACCCGACCTACTTGCCGTAAAACGTCCGGCCGACCTAATAAGTCTGACAGGTAGACATACCCTCCTGGTAAAAGTCGATCCTTTTCCGAAAGTTCCTTAGTCATGTCGGTAATAAACTTCCGGGCTTCTTCTTCTGAGATTGACGGAATATAACGTGCACCACCAGCTGCTCCAGGAATGGTTTCTAAAATGCCAATGCCCCGGTACTTAAAGGTCCGCTTGATAATAGATAAATCTTCACTAATTGACGATTTAGCGGATTCATACCGATCCGCAAAAAAAGTCAGTGAAATTAAAGTATGTGGCCGCTCTAACAAATAGCGGGTCATATCAATTAATCGATCGCTTCTTCTGGTTTTCACCTAACTAAGTCCTCCCCAAATATATAATCTAATCTACTTTGCTATTATACGTTAATTCTTTGTGTTTTCCTAGCTTTTTTAAACATTTTATTAAAAATGTTCGTTTTTATTTCTAAACGGCTCTGTTTAAGCCTCATTATTTAACCTTATTAACTGCCGGAGTTAACGTTCGGCAATACTGCAACTTTACTAGATTAGCATTGTCCCCCTCATTAGTCAAGGCTAACTTAAAACAAAAAGCTGAACTAAAAGGATAAGCTCCTTTAGTTCAGCTTCTCTCGTCCTAACCCTAACTTAAACCTGAATTAGGAGGTCTTTGGGAACAATACGCTTAGTCTTTTTAACAAAAACATACTTGGCAAGAAACCCTAATAAAATTGGTAAAATCAAGAAAAGGATTGTTACTAAGACTAAGGCGGCCCCATCCACCTTCATTGCCCCTAGGGCAGCCATCGGCCCAATCAAACCACTAAAGCCAAAACCGGCGCTCATTGCCGTTCCTTGAATATTGAAAATTGCGCCAATCGCCCCCAAAACGGCTGCATTAATCATAACCGGGATAAACAAGAAGGGTTTTTCTAACATATTAGCCATTTGAATCTTAGGCGTCCCCACAAAGTGAGCTAAGGTTGTCCCTAAGGAGTTAACCGAACTTCCCATAATTGCTAGCGTAAAACTTCCGGCTACAATCCCTAAGTTAGCACTTCCGGCTGCAATTCCACTCAAACCAACGGCAGTTGCAATCCCCACTGATGAAATAGGCGAAACAATTAAAACAGCAAAGACCATTCCCATCAAAGCTCCCATCAAAATTGGTTGTAAAGTAACTAGGTTTTTAATCGCCATTCCAATGAAAGTTGTTACCATCTTAATGAAAGGTAAAGTCGTCAACCCAATTCCACCTGCAATCACAATTACTAACAAGGGCAATAGCAACACCGTGTAATTCTTAAATTTATTGCCGATAAACTGAGCAACCAATACGGCTACCGTAATCGTCAAAGCCGTGTTAATTACGTCACCTGTCCCACTTAAAACAAAGCCCTGAGTCGTTTGTTTAATAACCCCCGCTCCAATCATTGCTGCGGCAGCCACGGCACTGGTTTGAATCATATTAAACTTAAATAAATGCCCGACACAAAAACCAGACACAGCGGCCAATAAGGACATCGTAAAGTTAGTCATCGAAATAACTGCCGCTCCCAGTGGAAACACACCTAATAAAGCCTTCATCAGCTGCCCGGTTAGTGCAGCGGGTACTAAGGTCACCACCACCCCTAGACTAATTCCATTCAAAATATTTAAGGTGAAATCTTTCTTGCTAATTGTCATCTCTACATCCTCCATTTAAATTAAAAACCTGAGTACTATCAGTGATGATAATCCTCAGGTTTAGTTACTAGTATTAATGGTTTGGACTAGACCCACAGATTATCATTTCTCCTGTGAGTCGAACATATCAAAAGTGTTTCTATTTCTCACAGGTGCAAACTTAGCTGAGCTGGTTTGCACCCGTGCATAGTCGGCTACAAACCCTTCCTAAAGAAATAGAAGTAGTAATAATTATTCAATTGTAAAGTCGTTTTCTTTAACATTTAAACCACTCCTCTACTTGAATGATTATAATATAAGCTATCTTTTTTAATTAGTCAAGTATTTTTTCTCAGTTATTTTTAATTTTATTTTTAACAAATTTAGTTTGCAGCACTAACCACTATGCTAGAATAGAAGTTAGCCTACTAATAAAGGGAGTTTTTTTATGTCAAAAGGAAAAATTATTCTTTGGACCTTAGTTGCTTTGGTCCTAGTTACGGGGATTGGGTTTGCCTGCAAGAAGTATGCCGATAACCAACATCAAAAACAGGTAGCTAAAATCACCGCGATGGAAAAGAAAGCTAGTCAAAAAGCTAACAAAACTAACAAACAAGCTAAGACTAGCTCTAAAAAAGCAAAGGTTACCTGGGTTAAAGAAGATAAGCGGGTTTCTTTTCCAATTTTAATGTACCACAGTATTTCCGAATCTAACGGTAATACCTTACGAGTTCCTGCCAATGAATTTGACCAAGAAATGAAGTGGCTTAAAGACCATCATTACTACACTTTAAGCGACAAGGAAGCCTACCGGGTCTTATCTAAAAACGAAGTGCCCGCTAAAAAGATTGTCTGGATTACCTTAGACGACGGTTACCGCGACAACTACACGAATGCCTTTCCGGCTTTAAAGAAGTATCACCTAAAAGCCACGATTAATTTAATTACCGACCAAATTAAAAACGGTCAGGCTAACAAATTGACCATGGACCAGATTAAGGAAATGCAGGCTAGTGGCTTGGTTTCGTTCGGAAGTCATACAGTTAGCCACTCCGATTTGGCCGCACTTTCACCTAGCGCTCAGTACGATGAACTGAAGCAATCACGGACTTGGTTAAACAAAAACCTTCACCAAAATACCATCTATGCTTGCTACCCTGCCGGTAAACATAATGCCGACACCCTGGCAGCTACGAAACGTGCCGGCTATAAGCTTGCTACCACCACCATTCCTGGGTTAGCTAATAACGAAGGAGGCCTTTATGGTTTAAGTCGGGTTAGGGTTGAACCTAACCTCAGCCTAAGCGGCTTCCAAAGCTTGCTGGAAAATAACTAACCTTCATAAGAACTAAGCCTTGCGCTTGGTTCTTTTTGTTTGCTCTACGTTTGCGCCCCCGCTTGCAAATTAGTATAATAGGACTAACATAAATTTAGAAAAAAAGGTGAGGTTATGGAGATTCTCGAAAAAGCTCCAGCTAAATTAAATTTCAGCCTCGATACACCTTTTCGCCATGCCGACGGCAACCACGAATGGCAAATGGTGATGATTGCAATTGATTTAGCTGACTATGTCCAAGTCAGGACAATCCCCACATCCAAACAAATCACGGTTTTAACAGATAGTGGCTTTCTTCCCTGTGACCGGAGAAATCTAGCTTACCAAGCGGCTTTAAAACTCCAACAAGACTACCAGGTCGACCAAGGGGTTGAAATCATTATCAAGAAAAACATTCCAGTTGCAGCTGGCATGGGTGGGGGGGCAAGTGATGCCGCTGCAGTTTTACGCGCTTTAAATCAGGCTTGGAACCTGAATCTATCTAAGGCTAAACTGGCCCAAATCGGTCTAGAAATTGACTCGGATGTCCCTTTTTGTGTCTACAGCGAACCTGCTTTAGTTACTGGCAAAGGTGAGTTAATTAACCCCCTCGGCGATTTCCCTTCCCTTTGGATTATTGTTGCTAAACCCAAAGCCAGCGTCTCAACACCCACGATTTTAAAACAGATTGACTATTCAAACTTAGCTCATCTTGACGTCACCGGCCTTGTTTCCGCCCTAAAAAAACAAGATTACGCTCAAATTACCGCTAAAATGGGGAACGTTTTAGAACCAATCACTTCCAAAAAACATCCAGATATCCTTAGAATCAAAACTAAAATGCTCAAATTCGGTGCGGATGCCGCCCAAATGAGCGGAAGTGGCCCAACCGTTTTTGGAATTACCCAAAAGTATTCACGTGCCCAACATATTTACAACAGTCTGCGTGGTTTTTGTGATGAAGTTTACCTAGTACGCCCTTTAAGTGCCACTAGTAAGAAAGAGGGATCGTAATGGATTATACCTGTGTTACAATCGCTGACCATAGCTACTACTTAGCCGCCAGCTCCACTGGGTTATGTTTTGTAGGCAGCCCCGACGGCATTTTTCAAGAATTAGTTTCTTTTTACCCGCGGGCTACACTAACCCCTACTACTTCTAATTCGATTTTACTGGCAGCTCAAGCACAGTTGGACGCATATTTTAAAAAAGCAACGCACAGTTTTAATGTCCCCCTAGATTTTACAGTCGGGACCGCCTTTCAACAGAGCGTTTGGCAACAATTAACTCAGATTCCTTATGGGCAAACCCTTAGCTACCAAGAACTAGCCACACGACTTGCCCAGCCCAATGCCAGTCGTGCAGTAGCATCTGCGGTTGCTAAAAATCCTCTGTTAATAATTGTCCCCTGTCACCGTATTATCCGCGCCGACGGTAGCTTAGGAGATTTTCGCGCAGGGAAGGCATTCAAACGACAATTACTAGAGCTTGAACAAGTAGACCTTAACTCAAAGTAAAGCGCACCGACCATGAACGGCCGGTGCGCTTTACTTCGTTATTTAACTTTTACCCCAGTAGCTAATAAACAATCTGCTAAGCGGACAAAATCTGCAATGGTCAAGCGTTCTGCCCGTACGCTCGGTTCAATTTCCGCCTGCGCCAGTGCTTGACTTAGCTTTTCTTTGACCTCAGCTTGTTTGCCGTACAAGCCCTGTAAATTATTCCACAGACTCTTGCGTCTATGCATAAAGGCTCCCCGGACTAACTGGTGGAAGAAGCGTTCGTCTTGAGGTTGATACTCCTTGGCCTTCTTTTTAGTTAAAGAAATGATGGCCGAATCAACCTTAGGTTGGGGAACAAATACCGTCTTCGGAACAATAAAAGCAACCTGACAATCCATTTCGTATTGAACTCCAATCGAGAGTGAACCATAATCCTTAGAACCTGGTTGAGCCGCTAAGCGGTTAGCAACTTCTTTTTGCATCATCACCACGATTTGGTCAAAGGCAAGTTCAGTTGCTAGTAAGTGCATAATAATTGGGGTGGTGATGTAGTATGGCAGGTTAGCAACAATTTTTAACCGGTGCTGGCCATCAAAGTGCTCAGCGATTAACTCCTTCAAATTAGCTTTCAAAATATCTTGGTGAATAACCTCGACATTAGGATAAGGAGCCAATGTTTCTTTTAAAACTGGTAGTAGCCGGTCATCAATCTCCAAGGCCAAGACTTGGTGGGCTGACTTGGCTAACTGTTCTGTTAATGCCCCAATTCCAGGACCAATTTCAATTACATCGTCAGCTTCACTAACCTCAGCTGCAGCCACAATTTTCTTTAAGACATTAATATCCGTTAAAAAATTTTGGCCTAGGCTTTTTTTAAAGGTCAAGCCGTAGGTTTCCATAATTGCCCGCGTTCTTGTTGGTGAAGCAATTTCAGGTAAGTTGTTATCCATTTTGTTCTCCTTCGTTAATCTCTTTCAAAGCAGCCGCAAATTCTTCGGGACTAATCTGAAATAGGTTAAGCCGCTTATAGAGTTGCTTGCCGTTGGTATAACCAATGTGTAGATACTCTCCCAAAAGCCGCCGTCTTTTCTTAGCTTCTGGACCAGAAATTAAGCCAGCAAGTGCTAGGTCTTCACGACTAATCTGAATAGGGGCCGCGACATCTTCGGTATAGAGGTTCTTCAAAGCCGCTCTTATTGCTTCTAAACTAGCATGTTCCACTCCTAAACTACCTTTATGGTCGGGAGCCGCATCCCGCCGGTTCAAAAAGGCGTGTTTTACCCCAGGGACTGCCTCCCTGATAGTCTTTCTGATCTTTTCGCCCGAATAGTCGGGGTCAGTAAATACAATTACCCCCCGTTTTTCATGCAACTCTTCAATCTGTTCTAAGGTTTCCTCGCTAATTGCTGACCCCCGCGTTTCCAGGGTGTCGGCATTAACTGCCAACTGAATACGCTTAGTATCAGATTTACCTTCCACTACGATAACTTCTCTAATTTTCATTCTTTCTTCAGTCATTAATCCTCAAAATTCTTTCTGTATTTTGATACGTTCTGCTAGCTAGACTAGCCGCACTCAAACCCAATTCCTGCGCTAAAAACTCCACCGTGTAGCGGGTTAAAGCCGGTTCATTAGCCCGCCCCCTAAATGGCAAAGGGGTTAGGTAGGGAGCATCCGTTTCAACTAGCATCCTATCTAAAGGGGTACTTAGCGCCGCCTGTTTAACTTCCTTAGCGTTACCAAAAGTCACTACCCCACTGTAAGACAGGTACATTCCTAAATCCAAAAACTTTTTAGCCCAGTCTTGATTTCCATTAAAACTGTGCATAATTCCGCCAAAGCGCCCTAGCTCACTAGCCTTTAAAATTGGGTAAGTATCAGCAATTGCATCCCGATTATGAATAGTCACTGGTAGCTGGTGCTTAGCTGCTAGCTGTAGTTGGCGCTGAAAGACTTCTTTTTGAACCTGGTGATCAACTTCATTATGATAATCCAGGCCAATTTCGCCTAAAACTTTTACTTTAGGGTGGGCCAAGATTGTTTCTAGCCAGTTTTCCTTAGCATCATCATAATTCAAGGCATCATCCGGATGAATTCCAACCGCACCATAAATGTTAGGAAATTGTTCACATAGCTTTAGCATCTGGGTGGCAGAATAATCATCGTAAGCTACTAAGAGCATGGCCGTGACTCCAAAGGCCTGTGCGCGTTTAATTGCATCATATTCATCGCCAGCAAAAAAACGAGCATTAATATGGGTATGTGAATCAAATATCTTCATTTACTTTTACCTCTATTTAAAATTACTAAAACTAGGTGGTCGTAACTTTAAAGATACTACCACCTAGTTTTAGAATTGTCTAGCCTACAAGCGACCCTGCAGGAATATTTTCTGGTACCGTAATTAACTGTACCGTTTCACCAAATTCAGCTGATAAAAGCATTCCTTGACTGACTTCTCCCCGCATCTTGCGTGGCTTTAAGTTTGTCACTGCAATTACGTTTTTACCAACTAATTCTTCGAAGTTAGGATACCATTGGGCAATTCCTGAGAGGATTTGGCGGTCCCCTTCATCACCAGCATCTAAGCGGAACTTCAGTAGCTTATCTGCACCCTCTACCTTGCTTACTTCCTTAATCTTAGCAACCTTTAATTCAACCTTGTCGAATTTATCAAAGCTAATTGCATCCTTAGTCAACTTGAGCGTTGTCGTAGTTGGGTCAAAACCTTGCGCGGCTTTCTGGGCCATTGCTTTACGGCCCTTAGCCTTTTCGTTGGCAGTCATCTTGGACTTGATGTATTCAACTTCTTTTTCAACTTCAAGCCGTGGGAAAATAGGTTGCCCCTTAGCAATCACTTGACTTACTTCTAAGTCAGCATAAGCCAAGCCCTTAATAGCAGGTAGGTTTTCACCTAGACCTAATTGGTGGAAAATTTCCTTAGGAGCTTTTGTCATGACAGGCTGTAATAAGACCGCAATCAAGCGTAAGCTAGCTACCAAGTGAGCTAGGACACTATCTAATTCTTGCGCCTTAGTTTCGTCTTTAGCTAGCGCCCATGGTTCCGTTTCATCAATATACTTGTTAGAACGGGAAACAAACTTCCATAAAGCATCTAGCGCATTGGAGAACTTAACAGCTTCCATTTCGGCTTCATAAGCCTTAATCGTTTCAGCCGCCAATGCTTCTAAGTCAGCATCAAAAGCTGTTACCCCACTAACAAAGGCCGGTACTTGCCCTGCGCGGTACTTGTTAATCATTGCTACCGTCCGGTTTAACAAGTTTCCTAAGTCGTTAGCCAAGTCATAGTTAACCCGCCCCACAAAATCTTCCGGTGTAAAGATACCGTCATTTCCAAATGGAACAGCGCGCATCAAGTAATAACGTAACGCATCTAACCCATAACGTTCAACCAACATTTCTGGGTAAACGACGTTGCCCTTAGACTTAGACATCTTGCCATCCTTCATCAGTAACCAACCATGGCCAATGATATGCTTTGGTAATGGTAAATCTAGGGCCATCAAAATAATTGGCCAGTAAATAGTGTGGAAACGAACAATCTCTTTCCCAACCATATGAACGTCAGCAGGCCAGTACTTCTTAAAGAGGCTCTCATCATCCCCGGTTTCATAACCAAGGGCCGTAATATAGTTACATAAAGCATCAATCCACACGTAAACAACGTGCTTAGGATTGCTTGGCACCTTGACACCCCAGTTGAAGCTAGTTCTCGTTAGGGCTAAGTCTTCGAGCCCTGGCTTGATGAAGTTATTTAACATCTCAGTCTTGCGGTTTTCAGGAATAATGAAGTCAGGGTGAGCATTGTAGTATTCCACTAATTTATCGGCATACTTACTCATCTTAAAGAAGTAACAGTCTTCTTCAACCAATTGAACTTCATGACCAGAAGGGGCCTTGCCCCCAATCATCTTGCCGTTTTCATCACGGTAAACTTCAGCTAACTGTGATTCCGTAAAGTATTCTTCATCGGACACTGAGTACCAACCAACATATTTACCGAGATAAATGTCTCCCTTAGCCAATAATTTCTCAAAAATGTTTTGCACCGCACGTTCGTGGTAATCATCAGTGGTCCGAATAAACTTATCGTTTGAAATATCTAACAGTTTCCACAAGGCCTTAATATCAGCAGCCATCTTATCTACATAAGCTTGGGGGGTCATTTCAAGGGCCTTAGCCTTTTGTTCAATTTTCAAACCGTGTTCATCGGTTCCAGTTAAAAAGAAAACATCGAAATCTTGCAACCGCTTGTAACGTGCTAACACATCGCATGCAATCGTTGTGTATGAATTACCAATGTGAAGTTTCCCAGAGGGATAATAGATTGGCGTTGTAATATAAAATGTTGGTTTTTCAGCCATATTTTCAATTCCTTTCACAATTACGTTTTTAGCTAACTATTAGTATACCATAACATTACGGGGTTACGGGTTATCAACTTGCGCAAATTCTTTAACCGCGTCTCCTTGAATCATAATCCCGTCACTAGGTAAACTAATCACCTCTTTGTTGACGGCCACCACCTTAGCCTTAGGTGAACGATACTGTATTAAACCAGCAAAGGGATAAACCACAAAAGAAGTCCCACATACAACTACTAAATCGGCTTGGCTTAAAGCTATTAGTGCTTGGTTTAGCCTTGCTTGCTTAATTCCTTCCTCATACAAAACAACGTCCGGCCTCAAAATCCCCCCACAATCTTGGTGGTACATATTCTCGAGGTAGGTTTTATAGGTTACAGTTTGACCACACTTTTGACAGTAAAGGTCATAGAGGTTACCGTGAAATTCAACTAGACGCTCTAAGTCGCTACCAGCCTTAGCGTGTAAGCCATCTATATTTTGGGTAATAATTGTTGCCCGCTTGGCCTTAGTAAAGGCTGCCATCTTTTCGTGAATAATATTGGGCTTGGCCTTAGGGTAGTAGAGGTTAGCCTTTAAGTATTCATAAAAAACTTCTGGCTCTTTAACTAGGCAAGTGTGACTCAATAAGTACTCAGGCCGCCTTTTATTCGCATAAAGCCCATTTTTAGAACGATAATCAGGAATCCCCGAAGCCGTTGATACCCCGGCCCCAGTCAAAAAGACAATTCTATTGGCAGTGGTTAACAAATCATTTAACTGGGTCATAACCATCCTTCTTTCCCTTAACGTTTTAGGTAATAAAAGCCGTTAGCCTGTAAATAGTCACTAACCTTACTTTCATAAACCTTGGCAAATACTTCTTTGTCCTGTCCCTTTGGAACGGTAAAAACAAATGTATTCTGTTGATCTCCTTGATAGCGCCCAATGTAAGCATCCTTAAAGACTGTATTATCTTGGAAAACAGAGTGATAAATTTCAAAAACTTGGGCAATTTGCAAACGACTTTGCCGTTCACTCAAAACAGCCGTCAACGTCACAAATTCATTTAGATTCATTTTCATTAAGTTCCAGGCTTGAAGCTGTTCATCAAAGGCGGCAAACACTTTTACAATCGCTCGCCGCAAAGCAAAGGCAGATTTTAACTCTTTAGCCGTCGCTATTTGATAGAGCTTTTGAGCAGCTTGGAGTGACTCTGGATATAACTCTTGTAATTTTGGTAAAATACTTTCTTCTTGTCCCTTAAAAAAGATGAGGCAATCAAACAAGGTTAAAGTCCGTAAGACCATCCATGAATCCCTTTGATCCTTAGGCTCTGGATTCAAAATAGCCAAGACTCCTTTAAAGTAAAGCTCCTCGACGGATTCATCCACCAAGCCTAACTGCCGTTGTTGTTCGTAAACTCGAAAATGAAGCAGACTGTCATATAGTTCCGTTGCTGTTACCATAATGCGTTCATCTAAAGCTTGATTACCACTGGTTACGTTAAATGAAATCCGGGGCAGCTGCTTAAACTGCAATAAAAAGTGTAATAATTCATGGGCAATCGTGTAATTAGGGTTAGTCAAATCAAAGACTTCCACCGTAATTTGACCATTATCTACATACTCTTGTGCTTGATCGTGCCTTAGATAACCAACCTTTTTATCGTGATACTTAAAATTAATTTCACCAGGATGAATTTCTTGAACCTGCTTAACTAAGTCTGTGACTGCTTCGTTTAAAACTACTTCTACCATTAACTAATCTTCCTTTCGTCGTAACTCGGCTAATAATCGTTTGGCGCTATTAGAATCACGCACCCCAGCTGATTCTAGTGCAGAAATTAAAGGGGCAAGCTCTGCTTGTTTGGCCCCCACACTAACAGCTAGTGATTTTAATTGCAAGTGCATGTGGCCCTTCTGAATACCCTCAGTTACCAAGGCTCTTAACGCCGCTAGGTTTTGGGCTAAACCAACGCTAACACAGATTTTTTCTAATTCCTCTGCACTTTCTAGTTGTAATAACTGGTGGTTAAGTTTAACTAAGGGAACAATTCCAATCGAACCGCCCACAAAGCCAACCGGTAAGGGTAAGGTCAACTTACCTTCCAAATTATCACCGACTACTTGCCACTCACTAAGACCACGATACTGACCATCCCTTGCAGCATATGCGTGTACCCCCGCTTCAACCGCCCGCCAGTCATTCCCACTGGCAATCAAGACGGCATCAATTCCGTTCATGATGCCCTTATTATGGGTAGTTGCCCGGTAAACGTCTAGCTGGGCTAGCCGACTAGCTTGGGCAATCTTTTGGCCTACTTCTTTGCCAGCTAGCTGTTTGGTTGCCAGTAACGCTAACGGAATTTGGCAGTGAGCTGTCACCAAACAGGAAGTAGCATAATTAGACAAAATACTCATTAAAATTTCTTGTTGATAATTAGTCCTAACGTAGTCTGCCACCGCCTCTAACATGGTATTCAGCATGTTAGCCCCCATTGCCTGCTTGACATCTACCGCCAAATCCAGCGAAATTAGGTCAGCCGCCAAAATCCGGACCCGGATAAAGCGCGCTCCGCCACCTCGTTTTACAATTGAGGGGTGCGCTACATTAGCTACCTGTAAAAGCTGCTCTTCAGCTTTCTTTAACTTTGTAGCTAGTTCGGTGGGAGCAACTACATTTTCTAAGACCACTTGGCCAATCATTAACCGTTCCGTTAAGTTAGTTTTAAACCCGCCTGCCTGTTTAACCAGCTTAGCACCATTGCTGCTAGCCGCGATGACAGACGGTTCTTCAGTCACCATCGGCACCACATAGTCTTTACCATCAATCATATAATTTAAGGCCAATCCTTCTGGTAAGGAGTAACTAGTAATAAAGTTTTCAATCATTGTTTCTCCCAATTCGGGATTTACCGCCACCGCTTTTAAGCTTGCTAGTTGATCAGCGGTTAGTAATTGCTCAGTTTGTAAAACTTGCAGCCGGTCGGCCCAAGGCTTTTGATAATACTTTTTAAATCCAGACACACTTATACCCTCACTAATTCTTTGGTTAATTTTAAAACGAAAATACTCAGTTATATTATATAATAAGTTAAGAAAAATTTGTTTCTAGAAAATCGAAAGGACAATATCATGAAACGTTTTTTAACCTTGCTACTAGCTACTTGCTGCCTGTTTTTAGGATTAACTTCACTCACAGCCACTGCTAATAGCTTAAAAGTGGGGGTCCTCGCTAACAATCCCCCCTATACTATTCAAAACCATTCCGGCTTTGATTTAGCTTTAAGTCAGCAACTCGCTGCCAAAGTTAAAGTTATCCCCCAAAAATCTAACTCCCAGCTAATAACTGCCTTAAAAAAGGGGCGAGTTGACCTTATTATTTGTGATGTTAGTTTACTTTCTAAACAAATGAGCCACTCACAAAGTTTCTTACACCCTGCTAACGTCTTATTTACTCGTCATGATAGCAAAACAAAGAGCATTTTGAAATTAAATCAAAAAAAAGTGGGTTACCTAAAAAATAACCCCCACCATGCCTTGCTGACGACTTTAGCCACTAAGCCCCAAGGATTCGCAACCGAGTCTGCTTTACTAACGGCCTTGAATACAGGTAAAATTAAAGCTGCAATCTTGACCGACTATCAGTACAATCAGCTGTTAGCTACCAACCCCCAGTTAGTAACTGCTCAAGATGAGACTGACCAAAAACAAGTGGGCCAGGTGCTAACTAAAATTAGTGACCCTAAGTTAACCTCGCAATCCCTAGTCGTTGCAAGCTTTAAAAAGCCTCGGCTTCAAAAGAAAATCAACCACAAATTAAAGCAGCTCCAAGACAACGGTACCCTCAGTAAGTTATCGATGAAATACTTCCACCAAGATTGGACCTACCAATAAGCAAATCCCCTCACAAGCATACTGAAGTGCTCTGAGGGGATTTTCTTATTCAGTTACCATCGAATACAAGATTCCTTCCCGGACACCACTTTCAGAAAAAATTAGCTCGGGAATGTCTAATTGCTGTATCAACTGTGCGATTGGTGTCAGACCGCCTAATATAATGTCGGCCCGGTCTGCTTCAACTCCCAACCGTTCCTGGCGTTGGCTAAAATTAAGGCCTAACCAGTCAGTGTAAATATTTAAGAAACTGCGGGCAGACATCTTAACCCCATGGAATTCATCAAGGTTTTTTTGGCCCCGACGCATCATCTCAGTCCGAGCCACCGTCCGGTTAGCCCCACCTAATAACACTAGTGGAAGATAACGCCCTTCTAATAACCATAATTGCTCGTTAAATAAGCCTTGAACAAAGCCTTGAAACCTAAATAGGTCTTTAGCTGACAGCAAATCTTGGGCATTAAAGCGCTCGGTTAGACTCACCGCCCCAAAGGGAATACTTGCCAAATTGACGGCTTGCCCGTCTTTAACGACCGCTAATTCAAAGCTACCGCCCCCCATGTCACAAAGAATAAAGTCATTTAACTTAAGCGAGTTCTTAACCCCAACGTAGTCATAGTAGGCTTCGGCATCGCCGGATAAGACTTCTACGTCGACTCCAGTTAACTCTTTGACCTGGTTTAAAAAAGCTTGACTATTGCTAGCAGCTCTAACGGCCGCAGTAGCAATTCCCTTCACCTTCAAGTTGGGTAGGTCTTGATATTCCTTTTTAAAGTCGGTTAAAGCAGCTAGCGTCCGTTCAATCGCTGCTTTCTTGAGGACTTTTTCGCCTAAAGTCTTCCCCATCCCTTCTGCCATCCGGGTCATCACTTTTTGGCGCCTAACTTCCCTAAAGGAACCATTGGTTACCTCATTAATTGATAAGCGGGTAGAATTAGAGCCCAAGTCAAGTATTACCACATTTTCCATTTGATTACCCCCGTTTTTTAATCGAAGTAATTAACCCCAATCGCAGCCCTAACTTCTGCTAGCGTTTGGTTAGCAACTTCGTTAGCCTTAGCACTACCTTCTTTTAGCATTTGGTAAACTGCTGCAATATCCGCTTCGTATTCAGCCCGCTTAGCCCTAATTGGAGCCAATTTAGCCTCTAAAACTTCGTTTAGATAACGTTTAATCTTAACGTCCCCTAGTCCCCCAGCTTGGTAGTGTTCCTTTAGTTCGGCAACCTTTTGCTTATCGTCATCAAAAACATCAAGGTAGGTAAAGACCATATTGCCTTCAACTTGCCCTGGATCTTCAACGTGGATATGGTTAGGGTCAGTGTACATTGACATTACCTTTTTGCGCAAAGTATCAGCGTCATCGGAAAGATAGATGGCATTTCCAAGCGACTTACTCATCTTAGCATTACCATCCAAACCTGGGAGGCGTCCCATCCCCTTAGGCGGGAAGACCCCTTCTGGTTCGACTAAAACTTGCTTTTGGTAGATGGAATTAAACGTCCGCACGATTTCACGAGTTTGCTCTAACATTGGTTCTTGGTCGTCACCAACAGGAACTAATTCCGCCTTAAAGGCAGTAATATCGGCAGCTTGGCTAACTGGATAGGTGAAGAAGCCTGCTGGAATTGAGCGTTCAAAATTCTTTTGTTGAATTTCCGCCTTAACCGTCGGGTTACGTTCTAGCCTAGAAACGGTTACCAAGTTAAGGTAATACAAGTTTAATTCTGCCAAAGCCGGAATTTGTGATTGGACAAAAATAGTCGATTTGGCAGGATCCAAGCCGACTGAAAGGTAGTCAAGTGCCACTTGGATTAAAGAATTACGAATCTTTTCGGGGTTACGGGCATTATCAGTCAAAGCTTGTTGGTCGGCAATCATGATAAAGGGCTCATATTTACCCGAATTTTGCATTTCTACCCGGTTACGTAATGAACCAATGTAATGCCCTAAGTGCAGCTTACCAGTGGGTCTATCACCCGTTAAAATTACTTTTTTGCTTGTCATAAAAAAACCTCCATTTACATAAAAAAGCACCATCACCCTAATAGGACGACAGTGCCGTGGTACCACCTATATTGCAAGTCTAACTTGCCACTCAAAAACAATCTTATTAATTTGTAAACTTAGCTTAGCCCACTTCGGTCAGCTTTAGGACTTTTCAGCTACCGTCCTATCTCTGTCTTAGCTTCCTACTTATCTAAGCCTAGATTACTTTTATTTTAGCCGACCGCGCTTGATTTTTCAACAAGTTAAAGATTTTTGTTTCTTAGCAATCTAGGTGCTAGAATTAAAGACGTTTAGGAAGTGATTTTTATGCGTAATATTGACCGCCACTTGGAAAAAGAATATCAACTTTGGGAAAAAATTCAAAGTCAGGAGTTGGCTAAGTTAACCGCCGCACTCCACCACCTCTTTCTTAACCTCGGGGCTTATTTTTTAATTTCCATAATTGAATACGTTTTAGCGATAATCAGCCACTCACAAACGCTACGGGCGGATGCCTTCAATAACCTTTCTGGAATTATTTCAACGATTTTATTGATGGTTGGCTTGCACATCGCGCGTGACATTGACGACGACGACATCGCTGGCCTAACTCCTATGCCCAAAATTTCTCTTCACAAACGGGGCAATGATCAGCGCGTACAATTTACCCGTTTTCGCTATGAAACCATCTTTACCTTAGTTACAGGAATTATCATGGTAGCAATTTCTTTAGGGGTAATTTTAGCCGGTATTAGTAACCTCTTAAATCCTGCTAAACATCTGATTCCTGATAGAATGGCCCTACTAGGAGCAGCAATTGCGAGCGCCATTATGTTGGGCGTTTGGTACTATAACAAACAAGCCGGCAAAAAACTCCAAAATGCGGCACTTATTGCCTCCGCCAAGGATAGTCTTAGCGACGCTTGGATGAGTATCGCCACCTTTGTCTCGATTCTAGGCGCCCTAGTTTTTAAAATTACTTGGCTGGATGGCGCTGGTGGAGTCTTAGTTGGCCTCTTCATTCTTTATTCAGGCATTAGTATTTTTTGGGAAAGCAGTTTGAATCTAGCTGACTACTTCGATCCCGAAGCAGAAGCACAATACCGCCAAGTTTTAGCAACTTTTCCTGAAATTGTTGAAGTTGACGAACTCAAGGCCCACTATAACGGAAATATCATTACGCTTGACTTAGTTTTGGTCGTCGATTCCCAAATGACTGTTTTAAGCAGCTACCAACTGGCCGAAAAAATTGAACAGCTCATGATGCACCGTTTTGGAATTATCGATACCGACGTGTCCTTTATCCCTACCGATAAAACTAAATTTTAGCATCTAACCTCACTGCGTGTTACTATAAAAACTGACACCTAAAAGGGAGGAATTTTAATGCACCCAGAACAACCAGCTGAACAAGTACGAGTTGACAAGGTTGAACAAGTTATTGCTGAGCGTTTAACAACAACTGAGCTTGCCCACGCTAAAGCCAAGGCGGAACTCTCTTCTGTTGAACGTAACTACGTACAAAATGCTCGCATTAACACCTTAGAAGTTGATGACCGCATGGAAACTAACGCGGAAGTTCAACAGCAAAAGCAATTGGTTGCTAAAAATGTTGCCGATGAGGAAATTTTAAACCGGCAATTGACTACCTTAAAGCAGCTAAAAAAATCCCCTTACTTCGGCCGGATTGACATTTTAGAAACTGGCGAATCCCAGGCTGAGACTTTATATATTGGTACCGCCTCCTTGGTTGATGACCACCAGAACTTTTTAATCTACGATTGGCGTGCACCTATCTCATCAATTTACTATAACGGGACTCTCGGTCAAGTTGAATACGAAACCCCTGGGGGAATACAAAGCGCAGAGCTTAAAAAGAAGCGGCAATTTACCATTGTTAATGGTCAAATTACAAATATGTTTGATACTAACGAAACAGTGGGAGACGAAATTTTACAAAGTGTCCTAGGGCAGCAAAGCGACGAATATATGCGTAACATTGTTGCCACCATTCAGCGTGAACAAAACGATATTATTCGGGATACTGAGCACGACTTGCTCTTAGTTCAAGGAGTTGCTGGTAGTGGTAAGACTTCTGCTATCCTCCAACGGATTGCCTTTTTACTCTACCATAGCCGGACTAGCTTGGCTGCGGATCAAATTATCCTCTTCTCACCTAACCGGCTGTTTAGTCACTATATTTCAGAAGTGCTACCTAGCCTAGGGGAACGGAATATGCGCCAATTAACCTTAGCAGAATTTTTAAGCCAACGTTTTCAAGGCTTACAGGTTGAAAGTCTCTTTGAACGTTACGAACGTAAGGAATCGTTAAGCCTGGGCAACCAAGCACTACAAGCAAAGAAGGAAGCAGCCACTTTCATGAGTGAACTTGAAAAATATGTTAACGCCCTAACTTCCTCTAAGCTTTGTTTCACGGATATTTTGTTAGATGGCCACGTCTTTTTTAGCAAGGAAGAAATTTACGAAACCTTCGCTTCACTACCAGCCGCTATGAAAATTACCCACCGCTTTTTAGAAACCAAGAATCTCTTGATTAAGCAACTTAAGCATAGAATTAATCAAGAAGCACAAAGCGAAGCGGTGTTAGAGCAGGTAGACTCATTGTCAGATGCCAAGTACCATAAGTACCTGGGGACCAAAAGACGTGGAGCTTTTCAAGAGGTGGCTGCAGAAGTAGAGTACATTGCAAAACAAATTGTTAAAGAACGATTTGCTGTTATTTACGATGCCATCTACAACAATCACTTCATTGATATCTATGAGCAATACGCGGCTTTCTTGACTACCCACCTTCCAGAAGCAGCGGCTACTTTTAACCAAAATTTGGAATACCATCGCTTAGCGCTAGAAGATGCGGCCCCCTTATTGTACCTACGTGATTTAATCACCGGAGAAGGTCAAAATAATACGATTGCGCACCTATTTATCGACGAAGTTCAAGATTACTCTAGTGCTCAACTTATTTACCTGAAGCACGTCTTTCCTAAGGCTAACTTAACACTTCTAGGCGACGGGGAACAAGCCCTGTTTAATCCCTTGATGCAAGCTCAAACCATGTTGACAAAACTCGCTACTAGTCTAGCCGCCAAAAAGCCACGCCTGATTGCTTTGAATAAGAGTTACCGGTCAACTAGTGAAATAACTAATTTTATGAAGGCCCTTTTACCCGATGGAGATAAAATCATCGCCTTTAGCCGTCCAGGTCCTAAACCTAAGCTAATCTTCACCCAGAATGCTGCTGAGAGTCTAGCCAGTCTTAAAAAGGAAGTGACTTTAAGGTTAACCGACTCCAAACAGGTAGCACTAATTACTAAAAACTTAGCTGAAAGCAAGTACTTATATGAACAACTACACCGTGACTTTAACACCCACTTATTAACAGACGGTGACCGGGCATTACCAAGCGGCTTAATTATCTTGCCTATTTACCTTGCTAAGGGGTTGGAATTTGATAATGTTATCAGCTACGATGTCTCTGCAAGTAACTACCCAGATGAAGAAAGTATCGGGATTTTATACACCATCTGCTCACGGGCCATGCACAATTTAACTTTAATTACTAATGGTCCCGTTGCCCCAATCCTTAAAAAAGTTGCTCCACATTTATATACTAGTCAGCATACTTTTAAACTTAGTTAATCTGCATTTTTTGCTTGCATTACCTACTTACATATAATATACTATTTAGGTAATGCAAAAGTGCCACTTTAGCTCAGGAGGTAGAGCATCACCATGGTAAGGTGGGGGTCGCCGGTTCAAATCCGGCAAGTGGCTTTCTTATAACACGATTTTATATTAACTACTAGATGTATTGTCCTCGTCTGAATTTGGCGAGGGCTTTTTTATTGCCTCTTCCTTGCTGCTTGGATAATAATAATCGCCCCCCTGAATATAACCCTCTAGCTTACGATGACATCTTCCTAAAGCATTATACACAGCGGTAGGAGTAACTTCTAGCATCTCTGCAATCTCTGCTGCACTATAGTCTTGCAATATTTTTAGTTTAAACACCCTTAGTTCAAACTTCGATAATAAAACGGGCGCTTGCTTGGTGATAAGTTCGTTTAATTCATCACTGATACTGCCTTCGTTAGTCGAAACGTAACCAAGAATTTTTTCTTCCCCCGCTTCTAGTAACATCTCTAGTGATAAGTCACGTTTTTGATTCCGACGCTTATCTGCCCCATCGAATCTAGTTAAACTATTATAGCGATTTATTAAGCACTGGATAAAATAAGTTCCGTACTTGGTATTAAAAGACTCTTGGTAAGTTTGGGCAGCTTTAAAGCAAACTATTTGTGCTTCTTGAATCAAATCATCTTCATCTAAAAGGTTAAAAGAAAAGCGGTTAATAACCGTCTGGATTAAGGGACGATACGCTGCAAATAAAGTTAATAAATTACTTCCGCATGGATTTTCCTTATAAGCTTCTAATGCTATGTCGCCAGCACTCTTCTTTTTTTCAGACCTAGTATTCAAGTCCATTTAACAGGACCTCCTTTGCAGTGATATCTCCATTATATACGAAAGCGTTTTCTTAGATGCAAAAATAAACTTTTTTAAGTTAAAATATAATTATTTTCCACAACCATTTAATCTTATTTTTCTAAATTGTGAATAAATTTACATTATTATAAGGTTATTTAAGAATAATTTAAATCAACAAAAATTAAGATTTGATTATAAAAAGATATTCAAGAATTACTCTAAA
>NZ_CP104397.1:1835000-1892500 GCF_025311475.1 Ligilactobacillus agilis
TCTACCCACACCTCATCCCAGCATTTTTCAACATACACGGGTTCGGTCCTCCAGTGCGTTTTACCGCACCTTCAACCTGGACATGGGTAGGTCACCTGGTTTCGGGTTTACGTCAACATACTAAAGCGCCCTATTCAGACTCGCTTTCGCTTCGGCTCCGGGCTTTCCCCCTTAACCTCGCATGCTAACGTAACTCGCCGGTTCATTCTACAAAAGGCACGCTATCACCCATTAACGGGCTCTAACTACTTGTAGGCACATGGTTTCAGGAACTCTTTCACTCCCCTCCCGGGGTGCTTTTCACCTTTCCCTCACGGTACTGGTTCACTATCGGTCACTAGGTAGTATTTAGCCTTGGGAGATGGTCCTCCCGGATTCCGACGGAGTTTCACGTGTTCCGCCGTACTCAGGATCCTGGACAGAGGAGACTTAATTTCGTTTACAGGGCTCTCACCTTCTCTGGCTGATTTTCCCAAATCATTCAACTATCAAATCTCTTGGTAACTCTAAAGTCCAGTCCTACAACCCCGAGAAGCAAGCTTCTCGGTTTGGGCTCTTCCCTCTTCGCTCGCCGCTACTGGGGGAATCGAATTTCTTTCTCTTCCTATGGGTACTTAGATGTTTCAGTTCCCCACGTCTACCTTCAACTAAGCTATGAATTCACTTAGCGATAACAGGCCGTTAGGCCTGCTGGGTTGCCCCATTCGGAAATCTCCGGTTCACAGTTTACTTACAACTCCCCGAAGCATATCGCAGTTAGTCACGTCCTTCATAGGCTCCTAGTGCCAAGGCATCCACCATGCGCCCTTAATAACTTAACCTCGCTTAAAAACTTAAGCTATGAGTTTGCGATTAAGAACTAATTCTTGTTTTAACTCTTTAAAACGCGGTGTTTTCTCGGTTTTTCATTAAATAAGAAATAGAATAAATATCTAGTTTTCAAAGAACAAGTTTGATAGCTCACGCTATCAATGGAGCTTAACGGGATCGAACCGATGACCTCCTGCTTGCAAAGCAGGCGCTCTCCCAACTGAGCTAAAGCCCCATGAGTTAGAAATATTTCTATATAAATGGGCCTAAATGGACTCGAACCATCGACCTCACGCTTATCAGGCGTGCGCTCTAACCAGCTGAGCTATAGGCCCATATTCGAGAAGTAAACCCCTCAAAACTAAACAAAGTTTTAAACCCCGTGTAGGTTTCCGTAATATTCCTTAGAAAGGAGGTGATCCAGCCGCAGGTTCTCCTACGGCTACCTTGTTACGACTTCACCCCAATCATCTGTCCCACCTTAGACGGCTAGCTCCTAAAAGGTTACCCCACCGGCTTTGGGTGTTACAAACTCTCATGGTGTGACGGGCGGTGTGTACAAGGCCCGGGAACGTATTCACCGCGACATGCTGATTCGCGATTACTAGCGATTCCGACTTCATGTAGGCGAGTTGCAGCCTACAATCCGAACTGAGAACGGCTTTAAGAGATTAGCTTGCCCTCGCGAGTTTGCGACTCGTTGTACCGTCCATTGTAGCACGTGTGTAGCCCAGGTCATAAGGGGCATGATGACTTGACGTCGTCCCCACCTTCCTCCGGTTTGTCACCGGCAGTCTCGCCAGAGTGCCCAACTTAATGCTGGCAACTGACAACAAGGGTTGCGCTCGTTGCGGGACTTAACCCAACATCTCACGACACGAGCTGACGACAGCCATGCACCACCTGTCATTTTGTCCCCGAAGGGAAAATCTTATCTCTAAGATGGTCAAAGGATGTCAAGACCTGGTAAGGTTCTTCGCGTTGCTTCGAATTAAACCACATGCTCCACCGCTTGTGCGGGCCCCCGTCAATTCCTTTGAGTTTCAACCTTGCGGTCGTACTCCCCAGGCGGAATGCTTATTGCGTTAGCTGCAGCACTGAAGGGCGGAAACCCTCCAACACTTAGCATTCATCGTTTACGGTGTGGACTACCAGGGTATCTAATCCTGTTTGCTACCCACACTTTCGAACCTCAGCGTCAGTTACAGACCAGAGAGCCGCTTTCGCCACTGGTGTTCTTCCATATATCTACGCATTTCACCGCTACACATGGAGTTCCACTCTCCTCTTCTGCACTCAAGTCCTCCAGTTTCCAATGCAATTCTTCGGTTAAGCCGAAGGCTTTCACATCAGACTTAAAGGACCGCCTGCGTTCCCTTTACGCCCAATAAATCCGGACAACGCTTGCCACCTACGTATTACCGCGGCTGCTGGCACGTAGTTAGCCGTGGCTTTCTGGTTAGATACCGTCAATACAAGAACAGTTACTCTCTCGCATGTTCTTCTCTAACAACAGAGTTTTACGATCCGAAGACCTTCTTCACTCACGCGGCGTTGCTCCATCAGGCTTGCGCCCATTGTGGAAGATTCCCTACTGCTGCCTCCCGTAGGAGTTTGGGCCGTGTCTCAGTCCCAATGTGGCCGATCAACCTCTCAGTTCGGCTACGTATCATTACCTTGGTAGGCCGTTACCCCACCAACAAGTTAATACGCCGCGGGTCCATCCAAAAGTGATAGCCGAAACCATCTTTTACATAATGACCATGCGATCATCATGGTTATGCGGTATTAGCACCTGTTTCCAAGTGTTATCCCCCTCTTTTGGGCAGGTTACCCACGTGTTACTCACCCGTTCGCCACTCAATTTTCAATCGGTGTAGCAAGCTACGATGATTGAAAAAAGCGTTCGACTTGCATGTATTAGGCACGCCGCCAGCGTTCGTCCTGAGCCAGGATCAAACTCTCATTTTAGAATTTGTGACTCATTTTTTATACTAGCGAATTGACTTCGCAAATGTTTTTGCAGTTGTTTCCAACTGACCCTACACATTTGGTTTGTCTAAAACTTTGTTCAGTTTTCAAAGGTCTACTCATTAAATATTATCTTTGCGACAACTATTTAAATTTAACAAAAAATTAAATAACTGTCAAGAAATATTTTTCTAACTTTATTCGCTAACGCGTTAACGTCAAGCGATGTTTATACTATACCTTTTTATTTTTTTATCGTCAAGTAAGTTTTTGCTACTATCAACAATAAGTTCCATTCACATTTTTCGTTATTTAACTCAATTAGTTACCCTTAACGACCGGCAAAAATAACTTAAAATGATACAAAAACGAATTATAGGATTAACAACTTGTTTTTAGTTCGATTTTTAACCAAACAAAAAAGAGTCAAAAAAATTTTTTGACTCTTTTTTAAGATAGAATTATTTAACTCTTGCTAAGAAATAGCGTTTCTTCCCCCGCCGAACAATTACAAATTTTCCATCAAAACTTTGGCTTGGGTCTAATTCATAATCTACATCTTGAACTCTTTGGCCGTTGATATAAATCGCACCATTTTTAATATCTTCACGTGCTTGCCGTCTAGATGGTTCAATTTTGGTTACGTCTACTAACCATTCAACTAAATTAGTCTTAGCATTGGTTACTTCTACGGATGGCATGTTTTTGAAACCTTGTTCAATTTCGCTAGCCGTTAGGTCCTTAACATCACCAGTAAATAAGGCTGCAGAAATATGTTCAGCTTCCTTAACCGCTTCTTTTCCGTGAACGAATGCCACTACTTCTTGAGCCAACCGTCTTTGCGCTTCACGTTTTTCAGGCTGGGCCTTAACCTTTTCTTCTAAGGCAGCAATTTCTTCCTTAGATAAGAATGTAAAGTACTTCAAATACTTAATTACATCGCGGTCATCTTGGTTTAACCAGAATTGGTAGAATTCATATGGACTTGTCTTTTCTGGATCTAACCATACGGCTCCGCCAGCTGTCTTCCCAAACTTAGTCCCGTCAGCCTTTAGCATCAATGGAATAGTTAATGCATAAGCCTTAGCATCGCTACCTTCCATCTTGTGGATTAAATCAATCCCCGCAGTAATATTGCCCCATTGGTCAGCTCCACCAATTTGAAGTTGGACATCGTTTTCGGTCCAAAGGTGATGGAAGTCAATCGATTGTAAAATTTGGTATGTAAATTCCGTAAATGAAATTCCAACTTCCAAGCGACTAGCAACTACTTCCTTGTTAAGCATTGTGTTAACGTTAAACAACTTACCATAATCACGCAAGAAACCTAATAAATCAATCTTAGATAACCATTCCCGATTATTAACAATGGTAATGTTATCCTTACCAAACAAATGCTTCATTTGCTTGGTGAGTGCTTCTTCGTTATGATGAACTTGCTCCATTGTTTGTAAAACCCGTTCTGATTTCTTACCTGATGGATCACCGATTGAACCAGTACCACCACCGATGATGATATGGGCCCGGTGACCAGCTTCTTGGAATCTCTTTAGCATCATGAAGGGAATCAAGTGCCCAATGTGAAGACTATCTCCAGTTGGATCAACCCCACAATAAATTCCTACTGACTTATCCTCTAATAATTTACGTAATCCTTCTTCGTCAGAAACTTGGTTAACGGCGCCCCGCCATTCTAACTCGTCTAAAATGTTTACCATTAAGATTCCTCCTTATACTAAAAAAGTCCCTAACGCACCCGTAAGTGCATTAGGGACGAAATTCTCCGCGTTACCACCCAGTTTGCTGTCAAAACAGCCAACTCTGTCATCAATATCGGAATGACCCGTTATTAGCTCCATAGTGTAATTCAGATAACTGGTTTGCCTTGGTTTACAGCTACCACCAAGTCTCTTAGCCAGGGACCATTATCCTACTGGGCTACTTCAACGCCTGTAATAACATTAATATATGCTATTACGCTAGGCTTGTCAACTATCGGCTACTAGCTTTTTTTGACAATCAGGGCAAAGTCCATAAACCTCATACTGACTGTTATATACTTGGTAACCAGTTGTTTGGGCCGCTTCTTTTTCTAACTCAGTAAAGGTGTCATTGTAGACGTCAACAATCTTATTGCAGTTAACACAGATGACATGATAATGAGGCCGTTCAAAGTAGTCGTAACGCATGTGTCCTTCACTATCCGGAGTAACCTCAATAATCAGCTTATTCTTCAAAAAAAGTTCCAGCGTATTATACACAGTTGCTAAGCTAACACTAAAGCCACTTTCTTGAACATGCTGGTGAATCATCTCAATGGATGGGTGAGCCTTTGAATTCATCAAGTATGCTAAAATAACTTGACGTTGGGGGGTATTTTTAATACTCCGCTCTTTCAAAGTTCGAGCTGCAGTTACTAACATTTCTTGATTTCTTAGCATAACGAGTCTCCTTCCTCTTAGCACTTATAAATCTTTCTGGTTTATAATTTTTAAAAACTATCTTCTCACTTCCTATTATGACGCAAAAAATACTAAAAGTCCACTTAAAGAAAGAGATTAATTAGAACTAAAAATTGTTTGCAACTTTAATGTCAGTGCCTGTAAGTGAGCTAACATCCCCGAAGGCAAAAAATTTCCTAGTTGATTCAACCAGATTAACCTTATCTCAATTAGGAGTAAGCAAAAAGTAAAACCAAGTAAGAGGTATTCACCAATTCCCCCGGTACTATAAGTTAGCCATTTTCCGCCGGTCCGGATGCCTTTTTTACCTAACGGCCACAACCACTTGACCCCGTCTTTTGAAAAGCTGTCTTCAAGTAGGTGGAAGAGATAACCAGTACATAGCCAAAAAGGAAAATAACGCCCAGCAAAGTTAAAATAGCGCTGACTAATAAAGGCCACCATTACAAAAACTATCATTAGTCCCAAAAGTGAGTGCGTCCCCCCGCGGTGACCTAAGGTTTTATGGGTTACCCCACTGACTAAGCGATTGCGTTTTCCCAAAAAGGATGTAGGTTGATCAATATCCGGTAATAAACAACCAACTAATAACGCCCCCACATTAAGTACACTCAACTGTTGACTGCTCACAATCAAAGGCAAGCCTAACGCTAGTGAGGTGGTAACATGTGTCTTATATTGCATAGATTTACCTTTCCTAAATATTTTTAAAAAGGGTAGCCTTTCATCGCATTCCTGCCATAAAATTCTACCCTAACATCGTTTATTTAATTTACATAACCGCTTTTATCTCTTGGACCATCGCCAATTCTTCATTAGTTGGTACCACTAAGGTAGTCACCTTAGCATCAGCAGGTGAAATAACTCCCTCGGTTAGTTCTTGATTCAAGTTAGCATCAATCACAATGCCTAAGCAGGATAACTTTTGGGCAATCTTTTGTCTCAAAGTACGGTTGTTTTCACCAATACCACCGGCAAATACGAGTACATCTAAGCCACCCAATTCAGCATAAAAGCTCCCGACGTACTTAACCACCCGGTTAATGAAAATCTCTAAGGCCAACTCAGCTCGCTTATTACCAGCGGCAATAGCTTTATCAATATCCCGCATGTCGGCTGAAAGCCCAGAAAGCCCTAGCAAACCAGATTTACTGTTAAAGAGCTCTAAGACTTGCTTAGCATCTAAGTTCAATTCGGCCATCAAGAATGGAACTAAGGCTGGATCCAAGTCACCTGCCCGGGTCCCCATCGTTAAGCCAGTTAACGGTGTAAAGCCCATTGAAGTATCATAAGCCTTACCATCCTTCAAAGCAGCAACTGATGACCCACTCCCTAAGTGTAAAGTAATCATCTTCAAATCAGCCAAATCCTTACCTAATAAGGTGGCTGCCCGCTTAGAGATATAGGTGTGGCTAATACCGTGCTCCCCATACTTTCTTAAGCCATATTTTTCAGTCAATTCGTAAGGTAGACTGTAAATTGAATTAACTTCTGGCATATCCGTAAAGAACCGACTATCAAAAACTGCATACTGAGGCGTTTTGGGCATGACTGCTTGCATTAACTCAATGTACTTAGCTTCCATGGGATTATGCAAGGGAGCGTGACTGCTTAATTGCTTAATTTGGTCTAACGCTTCTTCATCAACCAGGGTTGCTTGCTTAAAGGTATGTCCCCCAGCAACTACCCGGTGACCAACCGCTTTGATGTCGGCCAAACTAGTAATTTCTAATTCTTGTAACTTAGTAATAATTAATTGCGCAGCTTGCTCATAAGTTAAGTTAGGAATTGTTTCTTGCGCACTTTCTTTGCCATAACTAATCTCCCACTTAGCTTCTGGAGTTAACATTCTTTCAACTAACCCCTTAGCAACTACTGCTTCATTGTCGATTTCAAATAACTTCCATTTAACGGAAGAACTGCCGGCATTTAATAACAAAATTTTAGGCATCTTCTAACGCACCTCTACTTTCTTCGTTTCCTATTATAACTGATATTAGGCTAGATTTTCAGAAAATTTAGTTATTTTCTTTACGCTAGCTGCCTAAACTTTGCGGCTACTCTCCCTAACCACCAATTCAACCGGTAATTTGATTTTTTGCGCTGGCGCATCAGGTTGCTCGATTCGTTGTAACAAAGTTCTAAAAGCTACCTGTCCCATTTCAAATACCGGTTGAGCAATGGTCGTTAACGGTGGATTTACATACTCAGATAAATCAATATTATCGTAACCCACAATCGATAAATCAGCCGGTACCTCAAGCCCCCGCTCATTAAGGCCCCGGTAAAGTCCGATGGCCATTTCATCATTGACCGCAAAAACGGCACTGGCCTTAGTTTGTAAAACCTGCTCACTAGCCTGGTAGCCTCCAAGTTTGCTCAAAGGCCCGGTAACGATTAAATCATCGGTTAATTCTAGTCCTGCTGACTGTAACTGGTCTTTATAACCTTGCAACCGTTGAGCTTGATTTACAGATGGTTTATCACAATAAAGCATCGCTATCCGCTTATGACCTAACTCAATTAGGTGCTCCACCGCTAACTTAGCTCCTAAATAATCATCCGTGCTGACCCGGTCTCCATCATCTAGGGGGTTTTGATCTATCAGTAGGTAAGGTACCCCGTTTGCCTTAAGAAAATGATCAATGGTATCCTTGTTAACCGCAGGGCTGGCAATAATTAGGCCATCAACCGTCCTTTGGATTAACTGTTCCACGTACTGCCGCTCCAAATCAGGGTTACCATTGCCACTTAAAACAAGGGGAATAAAGTCCCCACGTTGAGCCGCTACTTCGACTCCCCTAACAAAGGTTGCAAAAAAGGGGTTAGTGATATTAGGAATGATAATCCCAATTGTCTTAGCGGACCCCATTATTAAGTTACGGGCATTAAAATCAGGTACGTAACCTAATTCATCCCTAATTTTTCTAACCTTATCTTGCGTCGCCTGGCTAAATCGTTCTCCTTTACCATTTAGTATTTGCGAAACAGTGGTCACCGAAACCCCCGCCTTTTGCGCGACATCTATTATTCTTACTTTTCCCTTCACTAATTTAGGGCGGGATACCAGTGGTTTTAACCACTGGAGGGATAGCCCTCACTTTAGGTTCTCTAGAACCTACTTTTTACCCTTTCGCCTCCTTATACTGTGTATTTACCGAACAAAAGTGCTATAATATCAGTAAAGAAAGTGAGGTGAACCTAATGGAGATACAAATTACTATCAAAGTGAAATTAAATCTTGCCAACGCAGAGATTACTTCGAGTTTTACTAATACGATGGAACAATATCGTTTAGCTTGTAATTATGTTTCTGAATACATCTTTAATCATGATTTTAATATGAAACAAAGCCGATTAAACAAAGTTTTGTATACTAATTTACGTAGTCTATTTATGCTTAAATCACAAATGGCTCAATCTGTAATCAGAACTGTAATTGCTCGTTATAAAACAGTTAAAACTCAAATGAAACGCAACCCTTATAAGTACCAAGATATTAACACTAGTGAATGGTATCGTGAAATTCGAGATTTAACTTGGTTACAAAAACCAATTACCTTTAACTGACCTCAAGTAGACTTGCAACGTAATCGTGACTGGTCTTATTTAAGTAGCGGTCAATTATCAATTAACACCCTTAACGGTCGAGTTAAAGTTAACCCTGTTTGTCACGGCTTTGACCAATACTTTGATGGTACTTGGAAGTTTGGCTTAGCTAAATTACTTAAAACTGGTGGTAAGTGGTATTTACACATTTCAGCTACTAAAACGGTAGCTGATTTTGATAACCAAACTGTAAAACACGTGGTTGGTATTGACCGTGGTTTGCGCTTTTTAGCTACTACTTATGACGAACAAGGTCAAACCGCCTTCTTTGACGGTAAGATAATGATGCGTAAACGAGCTAAGTATCAAAAGTTACGGGCCAAATTACAAGCTAAAGGCACTAAATCAGCTAAACGGCGTTTAAAGAAATTATCCGGACGAGAGAACCGTTGGATGACCGATGTTAACCACCGGTTGTCTAAGACACTGGTCCAAAAATTTGGTTCCAACACCTTGTTTGTTTTAGAAGACTTAACAGGTGTTTCCTTTGAACGCACTGATTTACCCAAAGTCTTACGTAATCAAAATAAATCCTGGGCTTTTTATCAATTAGCACAATTCTTGACTTGCAAAGCGCACTTAAATAATAGTGAAGTAATTGAAGTTTCAGCTCAATATACTTCGCAACGTTGTCCTAAATGCGGAACGATTAAAAAATCTAACCGGAATCACGATTTACATGAATATCACTGCTCTAATTGTGGTTATCGCTCTAATGATGACCGCTTAGGCGCAATGAATATCCAATTATTGGGTACGCAATATATTAGTGGGCAAGAACAACCTAAATTTGAATTAACAACTAACGCGTAAACGTGTTAGTTAAGTGGGTGCTGTCAACCACCCAATGATGTAGCCACGTATAGTGTGGAAGCAATCAATTGCGTTATGACCACTGACCGTAAGGTCGTGAACTACAAGCCTCTCACTTTAGTGAGGGGTAGTTGACAACCTCTTAAACCAGCCTTATGTTTTTTATTATTATAGCCTAAAAGCAACTAAGCCTTCAGTACTTTTCTAGCTAATGTTCAAAAAAAATAAGACAGGCAAGAAAAACTGTTAGGCCTTTCTCCCTGTCTTACATCCCTCTTTTTAGCCTAGTCGACTAGCTTGCCAACCACTTCAAGCTTTTTCAATACTCTTTCTCCGTGAGGCGAATGTCCTAATCCAGCTGTAACGTCGTTACCCGCCTTATTACCATGGTGGGCTCCATCTTTCCAAGCTGCAACATTAGTCACATCATACACGACCCCATCAACCGCAACATAAGCTTTGTTACCATTTTGACCATCGAATTGTGCTAGTTCAGCTTTTGTAAATGTCTTTTCTGCCATCATAATTCCTCCTCATTACCTTTATCTAAGAGTATTCTACCATGCTAGTTGACTGATACCTAATAAAAAGCCTTGCACTACTAAATTTTTTCGTCAGTAATATCGTCAAGGGTATCCTTAGAAGGAATAAAGAATAACTGCCCGGATAAAATCTTCGAGAAAGTTAGTAAGAAGTCAGATGTATCTAGCATTTGTTGCAACATCATTTTAGTTACCCGCCAATGACGTGCATAACCCATGAAGTAAGTCCCTGTTTTACCAGAAGCTGGGTCGGAGAAAGGCACGTTCATCCGAATAATCTTTTGCTCCTCACCATCAATTTCAACTTTAGAACTGACATTATGGGCATTTTTAAACTTATCTTCATCTTCTAATTCAATATCACTAAACTTTTCCCGACCCACGGCCTTTTCTTGGTCTTCTGTCTTCAATTTATTCCAAAAGTCCATGTTGTGTAACCACTTTTGGGCAAAGGCATAAGAACCATTTTCAAAAGTTGGGTCTTCGTCACCAATTAAGGCATAATCAGCAGCCTTTTCTACTTCTGGAGCTTCAGTTCCATCGATAAAGCCGATGATTGCCCGTCCCTCAAAGTATCTAAAGCCCTTAGTCTCATCAACCACTTCTGTGATATCACGCAAGAAGCGCATAAATTGAGTTTGAGCTTCGTAAACAACGGCCTCGTTACTTGCACGAATATGGAAGAAAAGGTCACCTTCACTAGCTGGCATCTTATACTTAGGTCCCTTTAATTCGGTATAAGTTTCCAATTCCTTGGGCTTAGGGCCATTAGGAAACAGGTAATCCCAAGCCGCATTTGAAAAACCAAACGTCACCTTTAACCGTGACTCTGCCTGCGGATTAGAATCACGGATTTTCAAAGAACGAATAATCGCTTGATACCTATCACAAAATTCACGAATTACCTCTAATTCATGGGCTTGATCTTCACGCTTAAGTTTCAAAACTGTAAACTGAACGTGTTCACCAATATCTTTCCAAACATCTTGAGCCTTCTTAGGATCGATTGCCATAAGCTGATTCCTTCTTTCATCCTTTTATCACCTTGATTATATTATTTAACAGGCTTATTTGCAAATTTTTTAGATTGATTCTAAACTACACCCCAAGTAGCTTTAACTAAAAGTTGTTCTCAATTTATTTACTTTTCCGTGGCTCTTTGCTAGAATGTAAGCGTTGATAATTACAAGCTGGGGTGCCCTGTGGCTGAGAAATACCCATGAACCTGATCTGGATCATACCAGCGTAGGAAGTCTTGTTTTAGCATTTCAGACGAAATAGCTAATACTAACGTTACGTATCCAGGCCGGGAATTGCTTTTCCGGTCTTTTTTCTTGTAATTGCGACAATTAAACTTACAAAGGGGTTGTTGCTTATGCAAACTACGAATCAAAAAAAGAAGGCTTGGTCCCTTCAAGATGTCATTTTACTTGCAATTATTGCTATTTTCTTTGGAATTATTTACCAATTATGGGGCTATACTTACTATGCCTTAGCTGCCACCCCCCTTAAGATTTATGCTAACGATGCTACCCTAGGGGTTTGGATTATGGCGGGGCCCTTAGCTGCCATCCTCTTAAAAAAAGCCGGCGCCAGCGTCATTGGGGAAGTCCTCGCAGCTACCGTTGAAATGCTGCTTTTTTCTAGTTGGGGGGCGGCTAACTTGATTTCCGGTCTAATCCAAGGACTAGCTAGCGAACTAGGTTTTACCCTAACCGCCTATAAAAACTGGGGTGCACTTAGCTTGACCCTAGCTACAATCACCTCAACGATTGTTACCTTTGCCTGGGATTTATTTCAAAGTGGCTATGCCGCCTATAACTTCTCACTCCTTGTCAGCTTATTTATTATTCGCTTGCTTTCCATCGGCTTTTTTGCCGGCCTCCTTGTTTATTTGATTAAAGCACTTCTTAATAAAAGTGGGTTGGTAAGATAATGACAGCTAGTTTAATCACTAAAAACCTAAGTTTTGCTTACCAAGAAGACGGTCCGCTAATCATTGACAAGCTCGACTTTGAATTACAACCGGCCAGTTTTAACCTTCTAACGGGTCCATCTGGTTGTGGTAAGTCGACCTTCTTTAAGCTACTTGCGGGTCTATATCCGCAGTACGGAGGTAAGCTACTCAGTGGGCAAGTTCTATTGAATAATCAAGCGGTAGCCACCATCGTGCCTTATGAACGCAGTCGCTACGTGGGCATGCTTTTTCAAGAGCCCAGCCGGCAATTTGCTTTGCCAACCGTCGTGAAGCAAATTACCTTTGCCTTGGAAAATATCCAGACTCCCCGCGATCAAATTGAACCTAAGTTGAATCAAGTTCTAACCAAGCTAAATTTAACCGCCCTAAAAGACCGGCCCCTTTTCCAACTTTCTGGAGGCGAACAACAGCGCCTGGCCTTGGCTACTACGCTAGCACTCGATAGTCAGATTATCCTACTGGATGAACCTTTCGCAAACGTCGATCCCCTGGGCAAGCAAACCTTGTTAGCCGACCTCAAAAAATTGCAGCTAGAAGCAGGTAAGACAATTTTTATCACTGACCACGACACCAATGGGTATTACGGCTTAGTGGATAACCTTTACCGTTTTTCTAAAAGTGAACTAACCCCCCTACCGCTTAGTTCGCTAACAGAAAGACAGGAGCAGCCGTTAACCTATACTCCCCTCAATTCAGGCCAATTGACCTGGCAAGATGTAACCGTGACTGTCCAAAACCGCCAGCTCTTTAAGACCGATAGTTTCACCCTTCCTCAAGGGCAACTGGGACTTTTAAGTGGGCCCAACGGCGTTGGTAAATCCAGCTTTTTTAAAGCACTCACTAAGCAGCTAGCCTTTAATGGCAGTATAGCCTACCGTAAACGGGACAGTCGTCGTTACAAAGCCAAGTCCTGGGCCAAAATTGTTGCTCTCGTTTTTCAAGACAGTGACAATCAATTTGTCCGCCTAACCGTTAGAGAAGAACTAGCCTTATCTAAAAAACACTCCCTGGCTAAAGGATACTGGACGGACGCCAAAATTACCCAGGCTCTCGAAGTCTTAGACCTAACGGCTTACCTAGATCATTCCTGCTACCAACTTTCGGGTGGACAAAAACGAAAATTGCAGGTCTTAAGCATGCTCATCATGGCTCAACCGGTGTTGTTGTTAGACGAGCCTTTAGCTAGCTTAGATACTAGTTCGGCTGACAAATTACTTACCTTAATCACTGAAACCTGTCAAAAATTAAAACTTAGTATCCTGCTAATCTCGCACCAGCGCTCGTGCTTACCAGGATACGTTACCTATGAACTAGTCCTCAACCAGGGGCGCCTAGCACTAAGGAGGGATTTTGATGCTTAATCCAGCTGGACTAACACTTTTAATCATTGGCCTTGGTCTTGAACTAGCCTTTATCAAGAGCGTCAGCTTAAACTGCCTTTTGGCTGGCTGCTGCCTCTTGTACTTACTTTGTTACCGGCGTGTCAAACTGACAACCATCGCCCTCTTATTACTAGTTACCTTTCCACTTGCCCTTGGTAGTTGGTGGTCTTTTTTAGCCTTTGGGCGGACAGATAACTGGCATAATGCTTGGATTTACGGTAGCCGCATCTACGCCTACCTCTTACTTGGAGCAAGTTTAACTTTAACCAACTCGGTGGAAGATATTCTCTTTAACCTCCACGTCCACCTTAAACTGCCGGCCACCTTTGTCTACGGATTACTGGCAGCCTTTAACCTCTTAACCAGTATCAAAAATCAGTTTGCTACTATTCGCTACTCGGCACAAATCCGGGGCCGCAACTACCATCTTTGGCAACCAGGACTTTACTTACGCATCATCCTGGTAGCACTTAAGTGGTCAGCCGATTTAGCCCAGGCCATGACTGCCCAAGGGTTTTCCGAGGGTTACCCCCGTACGCGCCCTAGCGCCAAACCCTTCCCAAAATGGCAGTTTTACTTTATCGGGCTTTGCTTAATTAGCTACGCCTGGGGTGGTATTAACGGTAGTTGGTGGTAAAAAAATAAACTGGGACATAAATGTTAAAGCCACTTAGCTTTTACATTTATGTCCCAGCTTTTTGTAGAAATTGTCATTATCGGCTAGATTGCAACTTATGGTACACAATCTATCTTTTGACTTTATCATACCGCAAAATCACCTAAAAAAGCAAAGAATTCGCTCACAGATCCTAGACTATAAAAATTCGTACTAACAGGTAGCCACTAACCAACAAGCACCCTACCCCCAAAAGCAAAATTAAAAAGCGCGTCAACCACGTATCTTTTTGTTTCATAGTAGTTGCCCCGTAGACCATTAGAAAACCTACTACAAATAAAAGCATGATGATTAACGTTTTTGAAAGCCGCACCGTCATCACCCCATTTTCTTGCTTGCATATCCCATATTATATAAGTAAAAAAAAGCCCTCGCAAGTCTTCACCTGCGTAGGGCTTGAAATTTAATGATAACTTTGTCTTCTACTAAGACTTTATCTTAGTACCAACCGTTTTGTAACCAGTGGTTCTTAGCAGCAGTCCATGAACCGTAACGTGATTGTACGTAGTTGTTAGCAACACGTTCTTGGTTAGCAGCTGATAAGTCGCCACCTAAGTATGAGCGTGATAATTGGTACTTACCGTAGTATTGGCCGTTAGCAGCGCTGTATGAACCACCTGATTCGCGTGCAGCGATGAATTCACGAGCTGAAGCTTCGTCTGATGAAGCAGCTGCTGGGGCTGTGTATGTTTGTTGGCTTGTAGCTTGTTGTGCTGGGGCACTAGCAACTTGTTGTTGAGCTGGGGCTTGTTGCACTGGTTGTGCTGGTGCTTGTTGCACTGGCGCTTGTGAAGAAACAGTAGCAGTTGCTGCTGGAGCTTCAGAACTTGCAGTTGTAGCTGCTTGACCATTAGTGTTAACCACTAATTCTTCGCCAACGTAAATCAAGTTAACATTTTCTAATTGATTTAAGTTTTGGATTTCTTCAACTGTAGTGTTGTACTTATCAGCGATTTCTGAAACAGTGTCACCTGCTTGAACAGTAACAGTATCAGCATTAGCTACGGCTGTAGTAGCTGCAAAGAAACCTGCGGCTGCTGTGGCTGACAATAATAATTTGTTTAACTTCATAAAATTTATTCACTCCTGTAAATTCTTCTGTATGTCTTCTAGTAACTCCTTCTCCTAACAGAGAAGTTCAATTCTCACAGCCCGTATCAACGAGCTAACAATGATTAGTATAAGGACGTTATGTAACAAGGGTATGCCAGTAATGTTACTAAATTCTGCTTTTTTGTAATATTTTCAGTTTGATGTAATACGAAGTAAAATAACTCAGCTTCATTTATAAGCCATTTTCTCTGCTGAAGCCCGTTAAATTAGGCTTTATCCCAAAAATAGTTCATATGACAAAAAAGGCTTATATTTATAAATATTTTTTCTAATTTGAAGAAAAAAATATTTTTTTTGACTAATTTCACTTCAAAAATCACCTTTTTAAGTTAAAATCTCCCTTTATTAGCCTTTTTTGTAAAATTTCTGTTACCTAGTAATTTTTTCTAAAATTTGTTGGTACAAATATTTTTAAGGGTTATTGTTTTTATTGCTTACAATCTAATGTTATAATAATAAAAGATATGTAAAAGCTTTTTATATATCTGCAATTATTAATTAAAAGTGGGGCTTTTTTAATGCTTAAGGAATTTAAAGAGTTTATTGCACGTGGTAACGTGCTTGATTTAGCTGTTGGGGTTATCGTAGGTAGTGCCTTCACTGCCATCGTTAAAGCCTTAGTTGATTACATTATCAATCCTTTCCTCGGCCTATTCTTAGGTAGCATCGACTTTTCTGCCTTCGTTATTAAAGTCGGCAGTGCTTCATTCAAGGTTGGTAGCTTCTTAAACGCTGTTATCAACTTCTTAATTATTGCCTTTGTTGTCTTCTTAATTGTTAAGGCCGTAAATGCTACTATGCCTAAGAAAGAAGAAGAACCAGCCGAAGAAAAAGTTGATCCACAAGTTGAACTCTTATCAGAAATTAGAGACTTACTTAAAAAATAGTTTCTACCTATTATAAGAATACATAAAAAGGCACTTTTGAAAAGTGCCTTTTTATTTTACCAAGAAAACCTCATCGTTAATAAAATCGATGGCTTGGTGATGCTGATTCAATAGCCTAGGTTTTAGCAGGTTAGCTTCTTGCCAAAACTTGCTTGAGTTAGTTGCTCCGCTTCTTTCACCGATTACGATAAACTTACCGGACCAGTGCTTTGTTCTTAACCAGTTTAAGATTTCCCAATCAACCTGGCTTGTATCTGGCGCCCAGGCTAAGATGATGTAATTAGCCTTTAGTCCATACCTTTCCAAAGCTGAGATTGCATCCAACTGTTCCACCCTTTGCCAAGCTTGGGGGCTTTCGTTATCCTGTCCAGCCCAATCCAAGTTGTCGGTTGCAATTAACTCCGAGATATTGGCGCTCAAGACACCGTTACCCGCCATTAGTTCTAAACCAAGACCAGGTCCGACATACTCTTTTAAATCCGCCACCCATTCTTGTGAAAAAATATGCCAAATTCCAAAGTCCTCGATGACAACCTGGCGCAAATTTAGTAACTCGTCTTCTAAGGCCATCAATTCTGGATGGTTAAACAACTCCTCTTCACTAAATAATAGTTTGGTCTTAACCTCTTGCGGTAACTGTTGCCGCTGATAGGCCTCAATTATCTGCCTGGCTTGAGCAATCCTTTCCAAACCGCACTGCAGGTTAGCCATTTTTATTTGGTAGCTTGTCAGTTTTTTTAGATAGTCTTCACTTCGCATTAGATCTTCCCTTTCAAATTACATTGCATCTTTAACCTCAAACAAGTACAATTTTAGTAGAAATACTATTTCTAGGGGGTAATTTCTATCAAACATTCAAGGAGAAAAAAGCACCACTCACAGTTGTTCAAGTATATCGGCGGTATCCTTTTAGCTATCCTAATCCTAATAGGAGGCGCCTATTATTACCACGTTAGCGCTCAGGCCAAGGAAGTCAAAAAGGAAACAGCTTTTATTAATAACGCCCAACGAACTTTTGTCAACAGCAAAACTTTTGCTGATAAGCTAGCGAGCTATCAAAATATTAAAAGTCGTTATGCCTATTATAAGGCTAACGGCAAGAACAACCAAGAAGTGCTTTCAAAATACCAACGGATTCTAGCCCAAGATCAACATTACTTTACGGATAAGCTAGATAAGTTACTTAAGGCAAATACCTTTAACGATGACCAGCTTAGTGAGCTCTCTAAAGCGGATGTGAAAAAGGCTAAAGCAGATTTGAAAGAAGCTAAGAAATACTTGGCTAAAATTAGCCCAATCTACTCCAAAAACGAACTAAAGGCTAAGCAAGCTCAAATTGATGACTTACTCAATAAGCTAGACCAACCGGTTAAGAAGAAACACCATAAAAAGAAGAAAAAAGCACAAGCCAGTTCCTCTAGCTCCATTGTTTCTTCTTCCTCCAGCGAAGAAGCAAGTTCTAGCAGCACTGATAGTGACGAGACAAATACTACAACTACAAGCGACTATTCGCAAACTACGACTTACCAAGCACCAAGTAATAATAACTATAATAATACTACTACTCAAAGTTATGGCAACTACGGCGGTGGTAATTCAACCCATTATTCCCCTAGTGGCAATAATACTGTCGGTGCCGATACAGGCACTGATACTGGTAACGACAGCGGTAATGGCAGTGACACTACTAGTCAAGATCAAACACCAAGTGCTGACACCACTCAAAATTCTGATGCAGGTTCAGCAGAAACGGTAGTTGGTGAATAAACGACACAAATTATAGCGTTACGCTCCCTTTTCGGGTTGGCGTAACGTTTTTTTGTAAAAAAATAAGCAGGTCAACTTAGTCAACCTGCCCATAAGTGGACTTACCACGCAATAATTTTACAGTTAGCAAACTCATATAAGCCTAAATCGCTTAACTCCCGCCCGTAACCAGAGTTTTTCACCCCGCCAAAAGGTAATTCTGGGTGACTTGTAGCCGGCTGGTTAATAAAGACTTGGCCTGTGGATAACTTCTGAGCTAGCTCATCGGCATGGACCTTATCCTGTGAATAAACCGCTCCAGCCAAGCCATACTGTGACTCGTTAGCGATTGTTACCATCTCTGCTTCATCTTGAGCTTGATAAATTTGAAAGACCGGCCCAAAGAATTCTTGGTCATACATCGGGTTATCAGGCGTTAACCCCCTTAACACTATCGGCTTAAAGAAATATCCAGCCATCTCTGCGACCGGTCCCCCTTCAACTAGGACTTGGGCACCGTTTTCGCAAGCCGCTGTAACCTGCTTGGTTAAGTTCGTTAAGGCTGCTTCGCTTGCTAAGGGTGCTAGCGTCGTCGCTTCGTCCAGCGGATCTCCCAACTTTAATTGTGCTAACTCTTTCTTTAAGAGGTCACAAAATTCTGTAGCAATTTCCTTAGCTAAAATTAGCCGCTTAGGGGCAGTGCAAACTTGACCACTGTTACGTAAACGCGCCCTGACCGCATCGTGGGCGGCCTTTTTAACATCAGCATCTGCTAAGACTAAGAAGGCGTCGTTACCACCTAGTTCTAAGCTTGATTTAACCAAATTAGCTGCTGCCTTACCTGCAAGCTTTTTTCCAACTTGACTAGAGCCAGTCACAGCTATGCCACTGACCCGGCAATCGGCTAATAAGTTATCCACCTGTTGATAACTTAAAAATAAGTTTTTGAATGCACCTGTGCCTAAGTCCGCCTCCACAGCTAGTTCATCTAAAGCCTGTGCACAAGTTGCTACTTGACCGGCATGCTTTAAAATCACTGGGTTACCCAAAAGGTAGTTAGGAGCTAAGACCCTAATTACTTGCGAATAAGGAAAGTTCCATGGTTCAACCGCCAAGACAATTCCACTGGCCTCATAGTGCAAAAAGGCCTCTTGTCTTGCTCCATACAGGTAGGGTTTAGCCCTCAGCATTTGCGGTCCCCGAGCTGCGTAGTAGCGGAGAATTTCTAGACACAAGTCTACTTCACTGCGAGCTTGCCCAATCAGTTTTCCCATACTTAGACTGGCTGTTTTTGCCAACTGTTCTTTTCTTTCTTCCATTAAGTCAGCTAATTTCAAAAGCTTTTGAGCCCGCTTTTCAACCGGCTGGCCTTTAGTAGCTAGATAGTAGGCCTGGGCCCGCTGCAAAGCCTGGTCAACCTCAGCTTGACTAGCAACTTCATAACTCGCAATAACTTCTTTTGTATATGGATTTGTGACTGTATAAGCCATCATCATTCACCTTATTTCCTTTGTGTTTTAACCAACGTGTTACTTTTAACTTAAAATCTTAAATCCCGCCTCAGTCCAATCAACTTCCAGTAGGTGCGTTTGGATACGGCTAATTTTAATTCTACCTGTATGTTGCATTTGACTAATTAAAAAGTCAATTTTTTCAGGCGCCCCTTGCACGGCCATTTCAACTTGACCGTTAGGTAAGTTTTTGACCCACCCGCTCAAGAATAAGCGGTCGGCTAATAATTTAGCCTGGTACCTAAAACCTACCCCTTGAACTATCCCCGTAAACAAAATCCTTCTCCGCTCGGGCGCAGTTTCTTTAAAGTCGGGGATAGGCACTGTGGTTACACTCGAGTGCAAGTAAATCTTTTGTAACTTCTTAACTAGGCTTTCAAACATCAAATCCCCCCTTATTTTTATCTATCTTACCGCATTTCTTGGCAAACTACTAACTTTAATGCTTGATAATCTGCTAGAATGAAAGTAGTTATTCTAATTGAGGATGTGTTTAAATGCCAAGCAAAACTCGCTATATTAAGCTTTTTTCCCACAACGATTTAGATGGTTTCGGCGCGCCAACTTTATTTGAAGCGGTCCAACCAGACTTATTTAAGGGCGTTGTCTTTGACCTTACCACTTGTTCAGCTGGGCGGCTAGATGCTCGCTTAGCCTCGTTTTTCCGCCAACCAGATATTGGTCGCTTTACTGATGTCTTCATCATGGATATGACCCCTGACAGTGATTATTCCTTCCAACAACTTGAGCAACACTTCGCCAACCATTGGCTAATCTTTGACCACCACGAAAGCGAAGCTAACCTCCGCGCCCAATATGCCTCTAATTGTATCAATCCTACCAACCCTGCCATCAATCCCTCTGCTACCAGCCTGGTTTGGGATTGGTTGCAAACAAACAAGAATTTTAACCGCCTAGACCCAGCAAAAGTTAAGGAACTTGGCTTGTTAGTTGAATTGATTAGGGCCTATGATACCTGGGATTGGCAAAATGATGACCGAATGCCTAGTGAGATTAAGGAGGCCGCGGATAATTTAAACCAACTCTTCTGGTTTTATCCCCTTTCCAAAACCCAAGAATTCATTCAGGCCGTCTTTGCAACTGGCTGGCCCGCTTATCGCCAAGCCAATGCCCTATTAATCGATACCTTAAACGCACGACGGACCAGTTACATTAAGCGTCACCTTAAAAGTGTCGCTACCTTTGAACAGGATGGCCATTCCTTTGGGGTCGTCTATGCTAGCGATTATAAATCAGAAATTGCCCACGAACTTTTGCAACAACTCGAGGTTGAAGTTGCCCTCGTCATCGATGACCGCAGCGTTTCTCTAAGAAGCAATGGCAAACTGGATGTGGCTAAGTTTGCAGAGGACTACTTCCGGGGTGGTGGTCACGAAGACTCAGCTGGTGGGAGCTTAAACTTCAACCCTGTCTTAGAAGCTGAAAAAATGGTAGTCGCAGCTATTAAGGAGCAAAAACAAGTCAACGAACAAATGACGGCTGCAGAAGCCGAAACAGACTCCCTCGCCGACCAACTAGACCCTGAAACGGCAGCTAAGTTAGCCGCTCTTTTTGGTAACCAAACCGACTAAGTGCTACAATTAACTTATTCAAACATTAAGGATGTGACTTTTGTGAAAGTCTTAGGAATCTTAGGGGCCCATAAGGAACATGGGGTGACACGCATGATGCTTGACCAGGTCTTGCACCAGGTTCAAGCACCTAATACTTCTGAAATAATTTACTTAGAAGACTATCAAATTAAGCCCGACATCAAGGGCCAACCTAATCCTACCATGGATCAAATTATCGCTAAGCTTGAAGCGGCTGATGTCTGGGTAATTGCTGCGCCCACTTACTGGGGCGGCTTATCTGGCGTTATGAAAAACTTCTTTGACTGCCTCAGACAACGACTGGTCCGCTTTGACCGCAAGGGTGGCACTCACCCAGATAAATTCGCCCACAAACACTACATCAGTCTAACCAACTGTTATGCCGGTAAATGTGAAAACTTCTTGAGTGGAGTTACCGACGCTAGTTTCAGAACCATTGATAAGGTCCTAACCGCCGGTGGGCTTATCAAAATTGGCGAAGCTGTTCAGACCGCTACTTGGGGCTTAACTGAACTAGCACCTGCTAAGCAAAAAGAATTAACCAAACTCGGTCAAAAAATTAACCGGGCCACTAGAAAGGACGATCAAACCGTGAAACGTTACTTCGAACTCTTCTTCATCGTTGCTGTTATGGCCTTTATTACCATGGCCATTCAGAGCCTCTGCCTCAAACTGTTAAACCTCTCGCTAGGCTTTTGGTCTAATTATATTTCCTTTGTGATTATCTTCTTTGCACTGCTAGCAGTTACGCTCCACTTCTTTACCGTGGTCAAACATAAACGTAAATAATTAAACGGGTCACGCATACCGCCAAGGTAGTCGTGATCCGTTTTTTAATAGCTAATTTTTTCAGGCCCTACTTTTAAGTTAGTCATAGTCGTAACCAGGTTAACACCCTCAATCTGGCGGTTAGGATTATAACGCGGGTCATTAAAGACCAGTAGTTGCGCCCCAGCAGCTAAGCCAGCCTTTACCCCGTTGACCGAATCTTCAACCACTAGACTCTCACTAGCCTTCACCCCTAGCTTTTCCATTGCCAGTAAGAAGATATCTGGCGCAGGTTTAGGGTGGGCTAACTCGGCCCCTGAAATGACAGCTGAAAATAGTTCCTTTATTCCAAAGGTCGTTAAAACTTCCTCAATATCCGCTAACGGTGAAGAGGAAGCCAGCGCGAGCTTGAAATCATTTTGAGCCAAGGCCTTAATAAATTCCACCGTACCCGCAATGCTTTGAAGCCCATTTTTAGCCCTAACTTGAGCTACTTCTTCAAAATATTCTGCCATTAATTGTTCCGTGCTTGCCGGCAAGTCGAGTTCCTGCCTGGTTTGTGCCCAGATATCTCGAAAAGACATCCCCATAAATTTAAAGTGGTAACTGAGTGGTTTATAAACTCCGTATTTGTGCAAAACATTTTGCTTAGCTTCCATAATGTTAGGCTCGGAATCAACAATCACCCCGTCCATGTCAAAAATTACCGCTTTAGCTTTAATTACCGTCATTAGTATCGCTTCCTTTTTAAAGTCTAATCTCACCAACAATTTTAGCATACTTATTTTCTACTAAGTTCTTTTACAAAAAATCTATCCATCAAACTATGCTCACTGCCAGCTAAACCTTGGCAGCTTCGATAGCCCATCCGCTCATACAACTGCAGCGCAACTTGCAAATTATGGTGGGATTCCAAGTAAAGTTCATGGTAACCTGCTGCTTGCGCGAACTGCTCACACTTACCGAGCAATAGCTTGCTTAACCCCTGGCCCCGAGCTTCGGTGGTCAAGTATAGCTTTTGTAACTCCGCAATCTTATTGGCTGAGTCAAATTCGGCAACCCCGGCACCACCTAAAACCTGACCTTCTTCCTCAAGGACAAAGTAACAGCGTCTAGGTTTAGCCAAATAAAATTCACTTAAATTATCTAAGCTAGCATCGAAATAGGCTGTCCCTGGCAACGCTAGCTTTGCTTCCTCTAAGCTAGCACGAATGATTTGCGCTAACACTGGGTTATCACTAGGTTTAATCTGTCTAATCATCATTGCTATCCACCTCGCAATTTAATTATCCACATTCTAGCAAGTTTAAAGGCAAAAGAAAATCCCCCAAACTCAACTACGAGTTTGGAGGATTTCAAAGAAAGCCTAATCTTAAAGCTTTTCTTTGTTGACGATGTTTAACTTATCGTCTAAGTCGTAAACAACTGGTTGGCCAGTAGCCATTTCTACGTTCATGATGTCTTCATCAGAAATTTGTTCGATGTACTTAGTCAAGGCACGTAGTGAGTTACCGTGGGCAGCAACGATTACGTTCTTACCAGCTAATAAGTCTGGAGCAATCTTGTCTTCCCAGAATGGGATAACGCGTTCCAAAGTAACCTTTAAGTTTTCCCCACCTGGAACGATGCGTGGGTCTAAGTTAGCGTAACGACGGTCGTTAGCTGCTGAACCTTCATCGTTTGCATCCAATAATGGAGGTAATACGTCATAAGAACGACGCCAGATGTGAACTTGTTCGTCACCGTACTTTTCAGCTGCGGCTTGCTTGTTCTTACCTTGTAAAGCACCGTAGTGACGTTCGTTTAAACGCCATGACTTTTCTTCTGGAATCCAAAGTTGACCTGATTCTTCCAAAGCGAAGTGCAAAGTCTTGATGGCACGAGTTAAAACTGAAGTGTAGGCTTGATCAAATTCAATCCCTGCTTCCTTTAACTTGCGACCAGCTTCTTTAGCTTCTTGTTCACCTTGTTCACTCAAGTTAACGTCTACCCAACCAGTGAATAGGTTCTTTAAGTTCCATTCACTTTGACCGTGACGGATAAATACTAATTTTGACATATCAGTATAAAACCTCTTTCTTAAAATAAAAATTGTTTACACCTGTATTTTACACTGAATAGGAAAAAATTCCTAGCCCTTGTGATAAATTAAGCTTGCTTTTCTTTCAAAGCCTTAATCAAAGCGGCGACCGCCTTTTCAATGTTGGCTGGCGTAGTTCCCAGGTTCAAGCGGATAAAGCCTAAGCCGGCTTGACCAAACCAGTCGCCAAAGTCAACCGCTAACTTGGCTTGCTTCTTAACTAAATCAGTTACTTCTTCCTTAGCAATCACGCCGGATAAATCAATCCACATTAGGTAAGTTCCCTCTAAATCACTCACCTTAATTGCTGGGAAAGCTTGGGTTAATTCTGTCTTAACGTAGTCAAAGTTAGCTTGCACCACCTTAATAAAGCCAGCTAACCAGTCTGCTCCCTCACTATAAGCTGCTTGGGCTGCTACTTTTCCTAACAAGCTTCCTGCTGGCGAAGATAACTTAGCAACGTGTTCGTCATAACGGTCACGTAGTTGGGGGTTAGGAATAATCACATGACTATTTTGTAAAGCCGCTAGGTTAAACGTCTTAGACGGAGCGTCTAAAACCACCAAGTTATCCCGGTAGTAACCATCCTTAATTGATAAAGCCGACACAAACGGCCGCTTACCCATAATCAAATCATGGTGAATTTCGTCAGAAATCACGTGAACTTGTTCCTGGCGGCAAAGCTCTAGCACCGCTTCTAGTTCCGCTTCCGACCAAACTCGCCCAACCGGATTATGGGGACTACATAAAACTAACGCCCTAACTTGATTAGCCTCCATCTTTTGGCGCATGTCTTCTAAATCCATGACGTATTTTCCGTCAACTTGTTTTAAGTTGGAAATCACTAACTTACGGTGGTTATTTTCAATTACCCGCATGAAGGGATAATAGACTGGTTGCATAACCATCACCGCGTCGTTTTCTTCGGTTAAGAATTGGATTACTGTGCTTAACGACTGCACTACCCCGGTTCCAAACCTAAGCCAGTCCTTATGTAACTCAATTCCGTAACGCTCTTTTTGCCAAGTAAAGTAGGCATCAAAATAAGCAGCGGGAGTCATTGAGTAACCAAAGGCCCCGTGTTCTACCCGCTTAACCATGGCTTCAAGCACCGCTTTAGGCGCCTTAAATTCCGTATCGGCCACCCAAAGTGGTAATAGGTCACTGGCCCCAAATTCTGCTTCCAAGCCATCCCATTTGACGGCATCCGTATTTTGGCGTTCAACCGCATATTCTTTTACAAACGTTTCTTTATCCATCCTACTTCTTCCTCCCTAGCTTTTTAACTTTAGCTTGATACCCTTGATGCTTGATGCTCACCGGTTTAACTCCTAAGACATCGAGTGCGAAGGTAAAGATGGGAATCCCAACAATTAAGCCCCAAACTCCAAATAAGTGTTCAGACGCTACCAGCACCACAAAGGTATAAAAGATTGGTAATTCTGTCTTAGATGACATTAATTTTGGATTTAAAATATATGACTCTAGCGCATGGACTACCAGTAGCATTACGATAACATAAATTACGTCCCGAATTCCACCCACAGAATAGGCGATAAAACTTAGCGGGATAGCTGAGATAATCACCCCAGCAACCGGCACTAGGCTGAGAACAAAAATCATCAGGCCTAAACTAATGATTTGGGGCATTTTCATCATGCTTAAACAAACCAAGGTAATGGCCGTGTTAACCAAGGCAATCATAAACTGGGCTTCCATTACTACCCCGAAGGTGTTAACGAAGATCTTAGCAAAGTGGTAAATATCCTTGAAGAGCCAAGAATTAGGTCCCTTTAAGAAACTCTTAGAAAAAGTGTACATCTCGTCTTTTTCCACCGTGAAAAAGAAGGACAATAATAGGGACATCAGGAATGTAAAGCCCATAGAACCAATGCTAGTAATGTATTTCAACAGAATGCCGGCCCCATTTTTTACCTGCTTCATAATCTCCGAGCTATTGATATAACTGGAAATGTAAGCCCACACCTTGTTGGTGTCAGCCGGCATATTTTGGTAAAATTTTAGGACTGATTTTACCATCAACTCCGATTGCACAATTAACTTAGGAACGTAGATGGTAATTCCAAGGTAAATCAAAGCAATTAATAAGGCGTAAATCACAATTACTATTAAGCGTGACGGTAACTTAAGGTACTTTTGTACCCAGCTAACCGCTCGCACCACCAAAAAGGTGAAGATGAAGGTTAACAAAATAATGCTCATTAAGCTTCTGACTAGATACAAAATTCCAATTAACCCTGCTAACACAACAAACCTTCTAAAGCGCTCATTAGCAATAAATTTTTGCCAAAGATTTAAATTTTCCACGCCACCATCCCTCTCTTAGGTCATTTAACCTTATTTTACAATCATTGACGCAAAAAGTCTTTAACCACTCCCTAAACTTTTGCTGAATTATTTGGAACAACGGCTTATAATTAATTAGATATTGCTTAAGAAAGAAGGATTAATGTGACTAAAAAAGCTAGCTTAGGAATCGTCTTTGCCACTAGCGCCGCCATTTTATGGGGCTTTACCGGACTGTTATCCCAATATCTTTTCAAAGAAACGGACGTCTCAATTGGGTGGCTGATGGGGGTTAAAACGCTCATCTCAGCTTTTATCGTCTTACTGGCTGCCTACCACACAGAAGGTAATAAACTTTTTGAAGTTTGGCGGCACCCTAGCGATTACTTACAAGTGGCCGCCTATGGTTTAGTCGGGCTGGCCGGAGTCCAACTAACTTATTCGCTTACCGTCTATGACAGCAACGCCGCCATCGCAACCATCCTTCAAACCCTCGGGGTGGTCGGGGTTATTATCTATTCCGCCTTAGTTTTCCACCAACGACCACGGCGGCAAGAATATCTAGCTGTAATCATCGCCTTAATCGGGACCTACCTTTTAGTAACCCGCGGTCATGGGCTAAATATTGCATTAAGCCCGGCTACCCTGCGCGACGGGAGCCTCTTGGTTCTGTGCGGCACCGGGTTAGCTGTTTTACCGGTTGGACTATTGAAAAAATATAGTTCGCTCACAATCCTTGGTTGGGGCTTGTTAATTGGGGGCATTATCTTTGAAGTCGGCCACCCCTTTTGGGTAGGCCTACCAACATTTTCCTTGATTAACACTAGCTGCATTATTTTAATCACCCTAATTGGGACGACCCTCTCTTACCTCCTCTTTCTCCACAGTATGAATTATATTAATTCAACCGTGGCAGCCTTACTTGATACCTTCGAGCCACTAACAGCTGCGATCGGTACCATGCTTTTCTTTAACGCTAGTTATAACTGGGCCGAATACTTGGGCAGTTTCCTAATCTTAAGTACCGTCTTTATCCTAGCCGTTGGTAAGAAAAATTAAGTCCAAACTAAAGCCAGCTTTCCTGTGCGTAAAGGAAAGCTGGCTTTAATTCTAGCTTAACGGCAAGTCCGCATTAAGCTTGCTGATAGTATTTGGCTAACATCTTATCGGCAAAATCCTCATCAAAGAAGTCAATTAAATCTGCTCTTAATGAGTCATAGTCTTGCTCAGTAGATATGGCTTTTTTGATTAACTGCTGGGCAAATTTTTCCTGCATAGTTATCGTGTTCTGTTCCACTGCATAATCTACACGGTCTTGGACCCAATCTTTTACTAACATATAACAATCCCTCCAGTCGTTTCTTCTTTTAGCTAACTTTACTGCGTACTTAACTTCCCTGACAAAATCCGTTCTCCCTGCGGGCCGACCGGCAACTAAGTCGAAGAAGTCTTGTAATTCCTCACTACAGCCGGTCATGTCCCCGTAGGGGTTAAGAATTAAGGAGACAAACCCATCCTTAAACTTAAGCTCATTGACCCCGTTTGGCACCAAGTTGACCTCGTAAAAAGAATTGCCTAGCCGGTACCAATCAAATAAACAGATGAAGATCACATAAGTTTTGGGAATCTCACCGTAACTTTCCCGGGGGTAGAGGCGCTCCGTAATCATGGTGGAGTGGTAATACAAGATGCGTTGCATCAGATACTTTGGCCGGATGGTTTGCATCTCAATATCAAACATCTCACCACCTTCACCGTAGGCGGAAATATCTAAGCGGACGTCTTTAGCATCGACGTTAGCACTAAGCCCATCCTGGGAACGAACGTAGACTCGTTTAATCTTTAGCTGGGGTAAGGCGGCCTTAATCAGTTGTAAACACAACTGGGGTTGGGCCATCAACTTGCTAAAGATGTAGTCATTACTGATATCCGACTGCTCCCACTCCTCTAAAAAATGGCGCCGTCTATTGTTGTAATGTTTCATGGAAACATCTCCTTTAGTTATTATATGAGAAGGCCATCTGAGATGGTATCAAAATGACCCCTCACTATATACATACGCAGAAATGCCTCAATTTATTTTTTCATTTTTTATTTTTTAGCATTTTCTAATAAAAAAGGGCCCCTAAGTTTGACCTTAAGGACTCTAATAATTATTTACTTAGCCAACCAGTTATTCTTTAGGTAAGACGTTGTCATAGGCAAATTGGATTCTGTAAGTTTTCTTTCCTTGACGTGGTAACACAATGTCGCCAAAGTTAGCTTGGTTGATAGCGTCTGGTAAGGTTTGCGCTTCTAAAGCGATTCCTTCGCCCCCGATTGCTTCTTTGCCATTATCCCTAGAGAAGTAAATCCCTGGTTCGATTTCATGCATGGTATACATCACCAAGCCATTCCGATCTGAATCAATTGTAACTTGATCGCCACTTTCATCATCCCGTAATACGGCAATTGGCATGGTTGCCTTCCCTGGACCGTTGACTACAAAGGCATCATCAAACCCATGGTTTTCTGCGATTGCCACTTGTAAGTTCTTCATCTTTCTAAAGTCATAAGGACTAGCTTCAACATCTTTTACCCGGCCAGTTGGGATTAATTCATCATCAGTTTCTAGGTAACCATCACTGTTGATTTGTAAGCTGTGGGTTGATAAATCTTGTCGGTTACTCAAGTTAAAGTAGACGTGACAAGTTGGATTAAAGAGGGTATCAACCTCACCACCCAAAGCGCTATAAGCAATCGTTACCCGGTTAGAATTATCCAAAGTATAGATGACAGTTGCCAGGATATCACCTGGAAACCCATCGATTGCTTGCCGAATCTTTTGTTGGAAAATGACACTTACACTGCTGTCATTACGTGAAGTCGTGTACTTCCAGTTAGTATGATTGAAGCCGTGTGGCCCCCCGTGAAGACAGTTTCCCTTCTCATTTTGCGGTAGCTGTATTTCTTTACCGTCTAATCTAAAGCGACCATCCTTAATGCGCCCAGCCACCCGGCCAATTGATTGGCAAGTGCACAAGCCGTTAGCATAGTAGTCTGCTGGCTTGTCAAAACTCAAAAGCAAGTTTTTCTTAGACCCATCTGCTTGGGGAACGGAAAATTCTTGCCAAGTTGCTCCCATCGTCAAACAAGAAATGGAGACCCCATTATCGTTTACCAACGTAACCTTAGTAACTAAATGTGTTTTGTACTTTTCAACTTCTGTTCTGTAAATATCCATAGTAATTAATTCCCTCCGGATAATATTTCAAGCAATTCTACCCCCTTATTTTAGCGCAAAATCGCTTTAAATAATAGCGTTTACATAAAATTAGTTAGATGAGTTGTAAGCAACCAAAATTGGTCTAGTTTGCGTTTTTGTACGTATTTTAAAATAAAAAAAGATAAATAACGATTTTTATTAGCGTTTTATCTTAATCAGTCACTTATTCAAGTTAATTTCCAGCCAATTCTTTCAGCCAAAACTTTGATTTAATCATCTTTTTAGATTAGAAGCAAAAACTACTTACAATCACTCACGGATAATGATTTGTAATTAAATAATTATTTTTATAAAATAAACACTTGAAATATCGTTTTCATAGGTGTATGGTATATTTATCAACCAAAGTTGAGTAAGTTTGCTACTGAAAGGGAGATGTTCTCATGAACGAAACAATTATTAAAAAACTCGAATCAAGAATGACGGAAGCTAAGGCCTGGCGCCTAGAAAATAGTGAAACTGGCCACTTTTTAGATGTGGTCTTCTCACTTAACCTGGAAGACAAGATGAGAAATAAGCGTAATTTTTCGTTCAACCGCTTCGAATCCGAACAGTTAAACGAATTATCGAAGTTGGTTCCCGCTTTGGAGAACGACTACCGCTTAGAACTTAACTCAACTAACGTTGGCTTGGGCTATCTACCTGTTTCTGTTGATTCAGCCCAATCACTACTACAAGAAGTCTAGTTTTAAAATATCAATTCAAAAGGCAACCTTGCTACAAAGTGTGGTAAGGTTGCCTTTTTGCTAGCCTCCATAAAAAATTACCCGTCCAAGTCAAAAACCTGGACGGGTAATTTTTAGAGTTTATTTACGGTCATCGTAACCGTTTGGATGAGTTGAGTGCCACTTCCAAGCAGTTGCGATAATCTTTTTAATGTCATCAAATTCTGGTTGCCAACCCAAGACCTTGCGAGCCTTATCAGAGGCAGCAATTAATGTATCAGGATCACCGCCACGACGACCAGCGATTTCGGCAGGGATTTCCTTGCCAGTTACTTCCCGCGCAGCCTTAAGGATTTCTAAGTTAGAAAAACCAGTGGATGAACCTAGGTTAAAGGCATTTGATTCATTACCTGCTCTTAGGTAGTTGACTGCTAAGATGTGGGCATCTGCTAAGTCGTATGGGTGAACGTAGTCACGAACGTTGGTCCCGTCTGGCGTATTGTAATCATCACCAAAGATCATCAACTTGTCGCGCTTACCTTGGGCAACTTGTAAAACGATTGGCAATAAGTGGGTTTCTGGCCCGTGGTCTTCCCCGATGGAACCATCTGGCTTAGCCCCAGCCACGTTAAAGTAACGAAGCGCTACGAACTTAGTTCCGTAAGCCTTATCAGCCCAGGCCATGATTTTTTCCATCATTAACTTACTTTCACCATAAGGGTTGATTGGGTTTTGAGGATCATCTTCATAGATTGGCATCTTTTCAGGAATCCCGTAAGTAGCGGCTGTAGATGAAAAGACAATCTTATTAATCTTAAACTCGTTCATTACTTCTAGGAGTTTAACCATTCCGGCAGTGTTATTGTCGAAATACTTCAAAGGATTAGTCATTGATTCGGCCACCAAAGAGAAGGCAGCAAAGTGAATCACCGCGTCGATTTCAGGATTTTCTGTGAAGACCTTGCGCATGAAATCCTTATCCGCTAAATCACCTTGGTAAAACTTAGCTTGGGGATTGACCGCAGCTCTGTGCCCCGTAACTAAACTATCAACCACAACTACTTCTTCGTCAGTAGTATTAACTAAACGATCTACAGTGTGGGAACCAATGTAACCCGCACCACCTAAAACTAAAATAGACATTATGTCCTCCTATTCTAGAAAAGCCCCCTACCAAAAGGGCTTTCCTGCAAAATCTACAGGAGATGGATAAATATCCAACCTCTTATATTCTACCAGTATCTTGGAGCATAAAAAAGCATTTTCACAATTTTACTTGTGAAAAATTAGAAGTTGTGGTTACAATTACATTAGCTAATTATTTCAAAAAGGAGGTGGACTCATGGCTGAACTAGTCTATCAACAAGTAATTAAAGACTTAAAAAAGCGCATCTTTGCTAACGAATTTTCAGATATGCGCCTCCCAGACGAACGCAGTTTGGCAGAAAGCTACCAGGTTAGTCGCAGCTCCATCAAACGGGCCTTAGCAAAGATGGCTAACGATGGCATCATCTTTAAAAAGCGGGGGTCGGGCACTTTTATCAACCCCCTCTACCTCAAAAATGAATCGGTCTTTAACTACGAAGCCGCTAGTAATCTAGGGGTTACCGACAACTTTCAAATGGATGGTAAAAAACCAACCACCAAGGTCTTAAGTTTTGAAGTCACCCTCCCCTCTAAGGAATTGCAACGCGATTTATTCTTAAACGAAGAAGATTTCGTCTATAAAATCGTGCGCCTTCGCTCTTTTGGGGCGACTCCCTTCATGATTGAGACAGGCTACATCCCCATTAAAATCATGCCCCAGTTAAGTCGCAAGGACATTGAAAATTCCATTTTCAAGTACCTAGAAAAGCAGTACAAGCAGTCTGTCACCAAGTCGTTTATGTCCGTTTTTGCTGAACCTTCTACCGAAAACGACCGCGAACTCCTAGGGTTACAGGTCAACGAACCGACTGGAATTATGGAAGGGATTTTCTTCTTAGATAACGGTACCCCCTTTGAATTTTCTCACATGCGCTTGCACTACAAGTATTTAAAATTCAACACCTTTGTCTCGGTTCACTAACACTGGCTCCATTAACTTGGGGTCTGTTTTTTTAGCCTCATTTTTTAAATTGGGACGGTCCAATTTAAAAATAGGTTGACATTTATTTTAGAAAACGTTATTATCAAAGTGTAAAAAATTAGGTTAAGCTTTAAATCAAAGGAGCGACAAAAAATGACAGTAGATTATTCATCTAAAGAATATTTAAATAAACTCGATGCTTACTGGCGCGCAGCTAACTACGTCTCAGTTGGGCAATTATACTTAAAGGACAACCCCCTCTTACGTCGGCCCTTAAAGGCTAGCGACGTTAAGGTCAAGCCAATCGGTCACTGGGGAACTATTGCCGGCCAAAACTTCATCTACGCCCACTTAAACCGGGTAATTAATAAGTACGACTTGAACATGTTCTACGTAGAAGGACCTGGGCATGGTGGTCAAGTGATGGTGTCTAACTCCTACCTCGATGGTTCGTACACAGAAATTTATCCAGACATTACTGAAGACGAAGCCGGAATGAAGAAACTCTTCAAGCGCTTCTCCTTCCCTGGCGGGGTCGCTTCTCACGCCGCCCCAGAAACACCAGGCTCCATCCACGAAGGGGGCGAATTAGGTTACTCCATCTCACACGCAACGGGGGCCATCTTAGATAACCCTGACTTAATCGTTGCTGCTGTCGTTGGTGATGGGGAAGCCGAAACTGGTCCACTTGCTACTTCATGGCAATCTAACAAGTTCATCAACCCAATCAATGACGGGGCGGTCTTGCCAATCTTAGACCTCAATGGGTTCAAGATTTCTAACCCAACCATCCTTTCCCGGGAATCAAACGAAAACTTACAAAAGTACTTCGAAGGAATGGGCTGGCACCCAATCTTTGTCGAAGGCGACGACCCTGAAAAGCTCCACCCATTGATGGCCCAAGCACTGGACCAAGCAATCGAAGAAATTAAAGCTATCCAAGCTAACGCCCGCCAAAACAACGATGCTAGCTTACCTGTTTGGCCAATGATTATCTTCCGGGCACCTAAAGGCTGGACTGGTCCTAAGACTTGGGATAATGTTCCAATCGAAAAATCATTTAGGGCCCACCAAATTCCAATTCCAGTCGACCAAAACGACATGCAACACGCTGATGCCTTGGTTGCCTGGTTGGAAAGCTACCGCCCAGAAGAACTCTTTGACGAAAACGGGACATTGAAGGCCGAAATCAAGGCCATTGCCCCTAAGGGTGACAAGCGAATGGCGGCTAACCCTCACACCAACCCCGGTAAGTTAATCCGCGACCTGGTTAAACCTGACTTCCGCAACTATGCGGTTGATACTACCGTTAAGGGGCAAACAGTCGCTCAAGACATGACCGTCTTAGGGACTTACCTCGAAGATGTTGTTAAGGAAAATGCGGCTAACAAGAACTTCCGTATCTTTGGACCTGATGAAACCATGTCCAACCGCTTAGCCCCACTCTTTAAGGAAACTAACCGGCAATGGTTAAGCCCTATTAAGGAACCTAACGATGAATTCTTAGCTCCAGCCGGACGCATCATCGACTCCCAGTTATCAGAACACCAAGACGAAGGTTTCTTGGAAGGTTACGTCTTAACTGGCCGTCACGGTTTCTTCGCTAGTTACGAAGCCTTCTTACGTGTGGTTGACTCCATGTTAACGCAACACTTCAAGTGGTTACGTAAAGCTAAGGAACAACCATGGCGGACTTCAGTTCCATCCTTAAACGTTGTCGCAACTTCCACCGTCTTCCAACAAGACCACAACGGCTACACCCACCAAGATCCTGGTATCTTAGGTCACTTAGCTGATAAGAAACCAGAGTTCATCAGAGAATACTTACCAGCTGATGCCAACTCATTATTAGCCGTCTTTGACAAGGTCTTAAACGACCGGGATAAGATTAACTTAATCGTTTCTTCTAAGCACCCACGGCAACAATTCTACTCAGCCGCCGAAGCTAAGGAATTAGTCGACAATGGCTTGAAGATTATCGATTGGGCTTCAACAGATAAGAACGCTAAGCCAGATGTAGTCATTGCTGCCGCCGGAACTGAACCTAACTTAGAAGCCTTAGCAGCTATCTCCATCTTGCACGAAAAATTACCTGACCTGAAGATTCGCTTCATCAACGTGGTTGACCTCTTGAAGCTCCGCTCACCTAAGGTTGACCCTCGGGGCTTAAGCGACGCTGAATTCGACGCTTACTTCACCAAGGACGTGCCGGTAATCTTTGCCTTCCACGGTTACGAAGGCTTAATCCGTGACATCTTCTTTGACCGTCACAACCACAACCTGTCCATCCATGGTTACCGTGAAAACGGTGATATCACCACCCCATTTGACATGCGGGTCTTGAACCAAATGGACCGCTTCGACTTAGTCAAGGCTGCTGTATTAAGCTTGCCTGACGCTGACAAGTACGGACAAATCGTGGCAGAAATGGATGCTAAAGTGGCTAAACACCACCAATACATCCGTGATGAAGGTACGGACCTGCCAGAAGTTGAAGCTTGGGAATGGAAATCCTTAGAATAAAAATTAGAAAATTTTACTAATCTGCGGCTAATGATGGTAACTAAAAGTGGTACTAACAATAATGTTAGTACCACTTTTTAGTATATTTAGAAATTTAATTTTTGAGAAAAGCCCTTCAATGGATTAGACTTAGGCAAAAACCAACTAATAACTAGCTAACAAATGATGATAATTCGGCTTTGCTACTTTATCATCACTTTTGAAACTGTTATTATAAAAGTAAATAATTTTAAGAGAGGTGACGCAAACATGTACCTAATCATCGCTAATTTCTTTGCTACTCGTTGGTATACTTTTTTCCTAGCTTTCTGCTATATCTTTTTAATGTTTGTAGTCACACATAAACTACGTTTTCGTTGGGCTTGGCGGTGGTACACCATTTTAGAGCAAGTCTGTTTTATGAGCTACTTCATTTTTGAATTGGGGCGCCTGATGACCATTCAAAATCTCACCAAGTCGGTCGCTATTTACCGCTTGGCTTATATTGTGCAATTATCCTGGTTATTAATCTCGGTTCCCTTTTTCGTAATCTTGCTCTACCGGATTTTTACCCACGAATACTTCAAGACCCTGAATACTTTTAGCAAGGTTTTCCTAGCCTGCGCACTCCTAATCATTAGCGGAGTTAGCGTCTACCTAGGTGCTTTAGCTAGTAGCATGCTTTACTTTTCAATTTAGACTTGTTAAAACCTCCCTAACTTGCTATGCTGTAGAAAAATAGTCAGTGGGAGGGTTTTTTATGACCAAATTGTATATCGTCCGCCACGGCCAAAGCCAAGCTAACGCCAACGGCATCTTACAGGGAAGCAAGGTTGACACCCCGCTAACCCAAACGGGCATCAAGCAAGCCTTTGCTACTAAGGAAGCTTTAAGTGACGTAAGCTTCTCTAAGGTAGTTGCTAGCCCCCTACTTCGTGCCGCACAAACTGCTACCATCATCGCCGGGGCCGACCGCACCATCACCTTTGACCCCCGCCTAGTCGAATATGACTACGGTAACTGGGACGGGATGCTCGAAGCCGATGTCTGGGCTAAATTTCCCCAATACTTCGATGCCAAGCATAACTTGCTCCCTAATTCCTGGGAAACTTCTGGCGGTGATACCTACGACGAGGTTAAAGCTAAAATTGCCGCCCTCTTTGGCGATTTAGTTGCTAAGTATCCTGATGAAGCAGTCCTAGTTGTCTCACACGGCTTTACCATCAAGTTAATGCTCGACTACGTCCTCGGGATTAATAACCTGGTTAATATGAATGAACCATTAAACGCAGCGGTTAGCCTGGTTGAATTGACCGACTCCAGCCAAACCCTCGTTTATTTCAATCGTTAATAAATAAAGCCAACCCGATTAAGTTCGAGTTGGCTTTATTATTACTGTTGCTTAATGCCTGCTTGCTTTAATAGGTAAAGCAGCATAAGCATTGAGACTAGAGTTACTAGTGCTAAGACTAGGAGGTAGGTCGCAAATAAGCCACTGCCGAAGGCCTGGGCAATATAACCAAATAAGATTGGGAGCAATAACAAGCCACCTCCGTAAGAGAAGGCTAGCTGCAGGCCCATTACCGTTTGGGAGGCCTCTTTACCAAAGTGAACCGGAGTTAGGGCTAGCAGGTTAGGGTAAAGCTGGCCGTTACTAAAGCCTAATAAGAACAAGGCAAACCCTGCTACTAACTCAGGTAATGGTAAAAATAAGATTCCAATTGCCACGATGGTTAAGCTAACACTTAGTTTAATTAAGGTCCAACACCGCCAGTAATTAGCGGCAATTCCCCCAAAAAATCGGCCACTAGCCATCCCCACATAATAAAGGGTAATCAATCCGGCAGCTAGTTCCGGGCTCAAATTTTTAGCGTTAACCAGGTAGGTACTCCCCCAAGAGCCGGTGGTAATTTCGATGGCCACCGACCCCATAAAGACCAAGCAGGTTGTTAACACTAACGGCTGTTTTAAAAGCTCCATTAAGCCTGGGTGGCTGTGCACGGTAGCTTTTTCTTCCTTAACCTCTGGGTGAACCTTTTGCCACAAAGGAAATGACAGCACAATAATTAGGGTAATCGCTGCTTGGATATAAAAGGCCCACCGGTAACCCGCCCGCCAATTATTGTGGTCCTGTAAGGCTAGGGACATAATCGCCGGACTCAGTGAGACCCCGATTCCATAAAAGCAGTGTAAAAAGTTCATCTGACTGGGGTGATAGTGCAAGGCCACGTAGTTATTTAGGGCCGTGTCAATCGCACCAGCCCCTAGGCCGAGCGGAATTCCCCACAAGCAGAGCCACCATAAATTAGGGGCGTAAGCAAAGCCTAGCAGCCCAGTAGCAGTCAGCGCCGTACTTAAAGCTGCGACCTTAGCCGTTTTTAAGCGGGCAATAACACTGGGAGCCACTAGGCTAGAAACAACCGTCAGCCCCGAAATCACAAACGAAACGTAGTTAGCACTTGCTAGGCTAACCCCGAATTCCTTGTAGATTACCGGCCAAGCTGGCCCAAAGAGCGAATCCGGAATTCCTAAGCCAATGAAACCAATATAGATTGTCAATAATAATAAAACTGCCATGATATCCTCTCTTTTAGTTTATTACTATCCATTGTAACAAATGTCGCAATGGTTTGACAAAGACCCTTAGAAAACCTTAAAATTAGGATATTCAAATGTTTAGCTCTATGTTTTCTCATAAAGGAGGATTTTTTATGCAGATAGTTGGTTACTACAACGGGACACTCGCTCCCCTAGACGAATTAATGATTCCTGCTACTGACCGGGCCTTGTACTTTGGGGATGGTTGTTATGACGCAACGACTTTCAAAAACAACGTCGCCTTCGCCCTAGAAGACCACCTCGACCGGTTCTACAACAGTTGTCGCCTATTGGAAATTAAATTTCCGCTAACAAGAAGCGAACTCAAGGACAAACTCTACCAAGTCATTGACGCTAACGAAAGCGATACCGGGATTTTATACTGGCAAACCTCACGGGGCAGTGGTCTTAGAAACCACCTCTTCCCAGAAGATAGTCAACCTAACCTCCTTATCTTCACGGCCCCTTTCGGCTTGATTCCTTTTGATGCCGAATTCAAGTTAATTTCACGTGAAGATACCCGCTTCTTGCACTGTAATATCAAGACCCTGAACCTCTTACCTAACGTTATTGCCAGCCAACGGGCTAAAGAAGCTGGCTGTCAGGAAGTGGTCTTCCACCGCGGAGAACGGGTAACTGAATGTGGCCACTCAAACATCTTGATTTTAAAGGATGGCGTCCTTTGCACCCCACCAAGAGATAACTTGATTTTACCTGGGATTACCCTCAAGCACCTCTTGGAACTAGCTAAGGAAAATAACATTCCTACTTCCGAAGCGCCTTTCACCATGGACGACCTCAGAGCTGCCGATGAAGTGATTGTTAGTTCCTCAGCTTGCTTAGGCATTCGGGCGGTTGAACTTGACGGTCAACCAGTCGGCGGTAAGGATCTAGCCACCTTGCAGGTCCTCCAACAAGCCTACGCTAAGAAATACGAAGCAGACGTTCAAAGTCGTTAATAACTAAAACAGGTCACTCCCAAATGGAAGTGGCCTGTTTTTTTACAAGAGATCTAATTGTTCTGGGGGCATCTTTCCCAACCCGCTAAACTCTAAGCCTAACATCTCTTTAAAAGCCAGGGCGTTAGGGGCAGCATCGCCAGCCGAGTTATTGTTAAAAATAACTACTACCTCTTCTACCTGGGCTTCAATTCTTAGGACCTGTTCTTTTAACCAGGCCAACTCCTGCTGACTATAGGAGTAAAGGGTACGTTTCTTGCGCCAATCAGCCCCTTGATTAGCCCAGCCCCTAGCATTTCTCCCGTGCAGTCTAACCACCGCTAATTTTGGATTAGTCGCAGCCAGGACAAAGGGGACCGAAGCTTGGGTATTGGTTGGTTCATCGGCTGCCACCAAGCTGTATTGATACTGCTGACAAAACCTAAGTAACGAGTCCTTTACCCCAGGAGCATACCAGGATTGGTGCCGCAATTCTAAGGCTAAGGGCAAGTCGGCCAGTAAACTGCGAAAATAACGGAGGTAGGCCACATTTTCCTTAGTGGCCGTGAAGGTCGGTGGAAATTGAACCAGGACCGTCTTCAAGTGGTTAGTCGCCACTAACGAATCCACACTTTGGCGAAAAGCACTAAAGGCTTGTTTTAACTCCAAGCCAGCTAACTGTTCCCCCGGATGGCGGGTTAAAGCTTTAGGAACCTTGGGGATAAAAGAAAAGCTAGGTGGCACCTGACTCAACCAGTTTGCAACCGTACTTGCTCGTGGTAAGCCATAAAAGAAGGTATCGACCTCGACCAAAGGTAGGTGGGCGGCATACTCTTCTAGGGTTACGGGCCGGTTTTCGTTAATAAAAGTTTGATGTTCACTCCAAGTTGTTAGCCCTAATTCAATCAAGACAAATCACCTCAAAATCATTGACGTAAGCGGTTGCTTATGCTATAAATATGGTAAGAAATAAATCTTGCTCAGTAGTTCAGTGGTAGAATATCCGACTGTTAATCGGCAGGTCGCTGGTTCGAATCCAGCCTGAGCAGTCCCTGACTAAAGCTAGTAGCTGTCTTTCGGTTACTGGCTTTTTTACTATCTTTCAGCATAACAACAGCCCTTGTTAAAAACAAGGGCTGTGCTCAATTAATCTTGATAATCGATACTTTGACTCAACTCGGCGTTAGCGTTAGCAACTTGAATGACTTCTTCAATCTTGCTTTGTAAGGCCATTAATGCCCCGGTCCCTAAGTAAAGTCTAGCCGGTGGATTAGGCATCGCCACTACCTTTAAGATTGCTTGGGCTACTAAAGCCGGATCACCATTTTGGTTGTGATTAAGCCGACCTAAGCCGGCTAAGGTTTGATCAACCTCAGAGTATTGCCCCGTTTGGTTAGCCGGCTTTCTGAGGGAACTTTCATCTAAGAAGTCTGTCCGCACGCCCCATGGGCACAAAGCCGTCACCTTGATGTTAAAAGCCGCAACCTCTTGGGCCAAAGCTTCACTCATTAATGTGACCGCTGCCTTACTTGCAGAGTAGATGGACTGGCTAGGCCCCGTCACCGTGGCCGAGATTGAAGACAAGTTAATGATGTGCCCCGCCTTTTGCTTACGCATCTGTGGTAAAACCGCCTGGGTCATGCTCATTAACCCAAAGACATTTACGTCAAAGTTAGCCTTGACTTCGGCTAGGTCCATGTCTTCAAAGGCACCTAAAATTGCGTAACCAGCATTATTGACCAAGACATCAATCCGGCCAAACTTATCAATCACTTCAGCAACCACCCGCTTGATGCTTGCTGAAGTAAAGTCCATCTCCAGCGCTAAGAAGGAGTCTAGCTTGTCCGGTAACTTTGCTTGCACCTTAGCGGTTAGCTTGTCCGGTGTCCGTGAAGTTCCCACGACTACCATCCCCTTAGCCAGGCCGGCTAAAACCGTTTCAAACCCAATCCCCTTTGAAGCACCCGTTACAATCACCACTTGCTTAGTCATTAAAATTCCTCCCAAACTCAGTTAAAATTCCTTTATAGTTAGTCAACACTAAATCTAGCTGGCGGCGCGCTTCTTCTAAGACGCGTTCGCCTTCAGTTGTCAAATTAATCCTAATACTGCGCTTATCTTCTTGACCCTGCGTGCGGGTAATCACATTACAGGTTTGTTCAAACCGCACCAACATCCGCGACGTGGCATTAAGACTTAGACCCAACTTCTGGCTTAAATCACTCACCCGCAAATCTCGGCCCGCGTTTTGCTTTAAGAAGTGCAAAACGTAAAACTCGTTCAGGCTCACGGCTGGAGTCATTTGCCCCAATTTTTCTTCTAACTCAGAGCTTACCTGCTGCGTAAACTTTTGCAACTTTAACCAATTCTCAATCATTTAAATCCCCCTTAATAAAATGACGGCTTATCATAGTGGGTATTAGGTTTTCCCACCCCCAAGCTTTGTCTATAATACTTAGTGTCTTCAGTTTCCATAATTGCCAAGATGGCAGCAACCACGCCTTGGCGGGAAACCTCTGCGTCCGCAAATTCAGCCCCACTTGGAACTAGTTCATTAATCTAGGGCGGGATACCAGTGGTTTTAACCTCTGGAGGGATAGTCCTCACTTTAGATTCGTTAGAATCTACTTTTTACCCTTTCGCCTCCTTATGACGTGTATTCATCGAACAAAAGTTCTATAATTATCCGCGAAGAAAGTGAGGTGAACCTAATGGAAATGCAAGTTACTGTTAAAGTAAAATTAAATCTTGCCAATGCAGATATTGCTTCGAGTTTTACTAATACGATGGAACGATATCGCTTGGCTTGTAATTACGTTTCTGAATACATTTTTAATCATGATTTTGATATGAAACAAAGTCGATTAAATAAAACTTTGTATACTAAGTTACGTAGTTTGTTTATGCTTAAATCACAAATGGCTCAATCTGTGATTAGAACTGTGATTACTCGTTATAAAACAGTTAAAACCCAAATGATACGTAACCCTTATAAGTACCAAGATATTAACACTAGTGAATGGTATCGTGAAATTCGAGATTTAACCTGGTTACAAAAACCAATTACCTTTAACCGACCTCAAGTAGACTTGCAACGTAATCGTGATTGGTCTTATTTAAGTAGCGGTCAATTATCAATTAACACCCTTGATGGTCGGGTTAAAGTTAACCCAGTTTGTCACAGCTTTGACCAATACTTTGATGGCACTTGGAAGTTTGGCTTAGCCAAGTTACTTAAAACTGGTGGCAAATGGTATTTACACATTTCAGCTACTAAAACGGTAGCTGATTTTGATAACCAAACTGTAAAACACGTGGTTGGCATTGACCGCGGTTTACGTTTTTTAGCTACCGCTTATGACGAACAAGGTCAAACTGCCTTCTTTGACGGTAAGACAGCGATGCGTAAACGGTCTAAGTATCAAAAGTTACGAGCTAAATTACAAGCTAAAGGTACTAAATCAGCTAAACGGCGTTTAAAGAAATTATCCGGACGAGAGAACCGTTGGATGACCGATGTTAACCATCGGTTGTCTAAGACACTGGTCCAAAAATTTGGTTCCAACACCTTATTTGTTTTAGAAGATTTAACAGGTGTTTCTTTTGAACGTACTGACTTACCTAAAGCCTTACGTAATCAGAATAAATCCTGGGCTTTTTATCAATTAGCACAATTCTTGACTTACAAAGCGCACTTAAATAATAGTGAAGTAATTGAAGTTTCAGCTCAATATACTTCGCAACGTTGTCCTAAATGCAGAACGATTAAAAAATCTAACCGCAATCACGATTTACACGAGTATCATTGCACTAATTGTGGTTATTGCTCTAATGATGACCGCTTAGGTGCAATGAATATCCAGTTATTGGGTACGCAATATATTAGTGGACAAGAACAACCTAAATTTGAATTAACAACTAACGCGTAAACGTGTTAGTTAAGTGGGTGCTGTCAACCACCCAATGATAGTTACGCATAGTGTGGGAGCAATCAATTGCGTTATGACCACTGACCGTAAGGTCGTGAACTACAAGCCTCTCACTTTAGTGAGGGGTAGTTGACAAGCCGAGATAGACAATGCCAATCCCTACCAAGCGCGGGATTGGCATTGTCATTTTTTAAAGTTGTTTTGCTAACAGGTAATCGGTTTGAGCGTCGTCGCCCATCATAAAAAAGTGTTCTGAAAAGCGGCTAAAACCATGCTTGGCGTAAAACTTTTGGGCCCGGTAATTTCGTTCCCACACCCCTAGCCAAATCCGGCTCTTACCTAGAGCTTGCGCCATTTCTTCGGCCTTGGTTAGTAACTTACCAGCTAAGCCTTTACCTTGGTAAGCTGTCCGCAAATAGATGCGTTCAATCTCTAAATCGTCAGGTCCCATTGGTTCAGACTGAGCCTGGCCCACGTTTAGCTTCAAGTAACCGGCCGTTTTGCCATCTACCTCTAGAAAATAAAAGTAGGTTCCTTCAGTTCCTAACTCCCGCTTAAGCTTGTTCAAATCATAGGCTTGCGCTAGGTACTCGTCCATTAATTCACGCGGATTATCGGCTCCAAAAGTAGCCTCATAAGTTTCACAACTTATGGCCCGTAATTCCTCAACGTCAGCCAAGCCAATTTGTCTAATCTTAACCTCTGCCATCTAACCATCCTTTCTCCTAGTGTCATCTTAGCAAAAATTTGCCCATAAAAAAAGACCCGCCACCAGGCGAGCCTAATATCAAAACATCTGTAATTCGTCCTCAAAATTACCTATGTTATAGCAGGATTATTAATCCAACTAGTGCGGCAAAAACCCCAGACATAATTAGGTAATGAGGTTTTACCACTTCTGCTTTAACTGCTTCAATCATCTTAGGTTTTTCAAACACCACTTTTAGCTTATTCCCGTTTTCGCTAACAGCTGGTGCTTTGTATTCCTGTTTTTCATTCAAGGCTACCGGGCGGAACTTATCACCCTTACCATACATCACCGAGGCGATTTTATAACCCTTAGCCGCAGTCACCTTATAATTTTCGGCCCCACGTCCTTGGATCTTGGTGGATTTGTCATACGACACGCCATTCACCTCAACGGCACCTTGCCCCTCGATATCGAGTGCAATCATGTATTTTTCAGGTACCACCGCCGTAATCGTCACCGACGAACTAACGGTTTCCCCCGCCCACGCTTTATGCATCGGCATATACAAGAGTACCGCAAAACATGCAATGGTAAGTATCTTTAAGAATCGTTTCAAAGTCATTGCCCCTAAGCCCCTTTTCTTGAAGAGTTATCTGCACGGATTTATTAGTTTTAGTTTATTGAGCGTCTGCTAAAGTAGCCTTGAAAGTGATATGACCTGTGTATACACCAGCGACTGCTTGGTCCCACTCTGTCCGGTCGATGTGCACAAATAATGGAGTTGTCTTACCGTTCTTAGCCTCTGCGCTATTAGCATCAAAGTTAGTTAATGGAGCCCCATCAGCTGCTGTAGCAACACTAAAGTCCATAGAGCTATTTCCATTTTTAAATGCATCTTTTGTTACGGATACATGAACTTGCTTACTATCCTTAATGTTACCAGTAATTTGCAAGTTCCCAATCTGTGTATTAACGACATTAAATTTAATGTTCGCAGTTGCTGGAATAGATACCATATAGTGAGAATCTGCATTGTCAGTTGTCACACTAGTAGTTGCAGTTTGTACTTTATTACTTGTATCTTCACTACCCACTACTTCTTCCCCACGAAGTTCAATAGTTTGGTTTTTTTCATTACGATAAACGTTACCTGCATCCTTAACTTCATCAGCCAATGCTGGAGTTGCCATCCCTAAAACTACTAAAAATCCTAATAATCCTGTAATAACTTTGTTCTTCATGTTAATTCTAAATATCTCCTTTAAATTATATCACATATATATACAAGTGTTTCCACTTTTAAAACATCAATTTTATCTAATAATAAGTTTCTTATTCTACCACTTTAAGGGTAAAACTAATCTGTGAGCCATTTAGCTGCACTAATTGCTTGCTCATCGCATAGCAATCATAGCGTAGCGTACAGTTTTCATAAGTTCCTGCCGCTAGCGTTCTATTTAATTTCAATTTATAAATCGCCTTACCGGGCTTAATCATTTCACTTTGCCAAACCTTTTTCCCATTTGGAAGATAGATTGATAAGCGGAAATAAACCTTGTTTCCTTTAGGGTTATAGAGGTTGACTGATTGCTCAGTGGTATTAGCCTTCATTGTCATCGTTTCAAAACCGGGAATCTTAGTTGCACTCGAATTTTGCTTCTTTTTATTCCGTTGATTTTGTGCATTAGCATCAATATTGACCGTTGGCCGATCACCAAACCAGTTATTCCAGTTTAACCCAATGTAGATTCCTCCTAAAAGCAATAACAGCAGTAATAAGAGGAGTAGTAATTTCTTTTTCTTATCATTTTTCTTGGAGTCTTCAGGTTCCACTTGAGGTTCCTTATTGTCCATCGTTAGTTACCTTCCTTATGTTTATTGTAAGTAAGTTGAAATGTGATTTGCCCGTTGTAGTCCCCAAATGGCGTACGTGGATTATCATTCCATGGATCAGTAAAACTAATCGCTGGCGTGTAGTCACAATTGCTATTTTGCCAATCAACTACCTTGATATCCGCATTACCATTGTTAACAGGACGACCATTTAATTTAATCTGGGTCTGAGCGGTCTTTCTAGCCGGATCATTTTGTCTAGTTAGCGTAACCTTACCATCCTTGACACTGTTAATGATTGACAAACTCAAACTGTCATGTGTTCCTAGGTTAAAACTACTTACATCAGTACTTACATAACTTGCTTGGTCGTTAGTTTTCATCACAGCTGGAATGCGCACAACGTAATTGGCATTACCCGTTTTAGTTGTCACTTGTCCAATCGCAGATGGTGGGTAATCACCCTTACCGGCTCGCTTAGCATAGACAGTGTAACTAGTGGTTGAATCAAGCCCATCAATTGTTGAGCTAGTTGCATTGGCGGTTAAACCGCTTGGTGAAAGGGCATATTCGGCTTGGCCGTATTTATCAGTATCAGCCAAATCTGCTACCTTCAAAGAATTTGCATTCTTGCTTGCGATTGTCACCGTTGGCGCCTTCATAATCTTAATAACTTTTTCCGTTGAAGCATAATCATCATTACCATCATAACTAACATGTACTTGGTAAATAACACCATCTTCTAGGTCCAAGCCACTAAAATCACCGTTGGCTTGCTTTTGCCCATTTTTAATTGGCTTTCCTTGGTTATCAGTTATTTCATAACTAACATTACCGTAGCTAGTATCTGGATTGTCTTTAATAGTAAAGCTATCAGAACTTCCGTAGATATTATCTACACTAACTTGTGGTTCAGCGGTCTTCTTAGTCTTGACAGTTACACTTGCTTTATCAGATTCAAGGTATTCGTCATTTCCTTTATACATAACAGAAATTGTATATTCCGTGTCAGGTGTTAACCTTGTAAACTCACTATTAGCTTGCCATCCCTTAATAACATTACCATGACCATCCGTTAGTTCATACTCAACCTGACCGTATTTATCGGTATCAAATTGCTTAGTTACTCTTAAACTTTTATCAGTTCGACCGATATCATTAATAGATAGGTTTGGTACAGGAGCTTTTGTTATGATTCCCGCACCAGCGAAACCTGGACGACACTTTACTAGATTAGAAACTCTGTCTTCTACCACTTGTTTCCAAATCCAGCTTGAAGTGTCATTTTTTTCACCTTGACGTGTACCATTTAACCACTCCGTAACAATACCTGTTTCTACATCTGATTTTGAAACTCTAGTAGCTCTACCCCCACTTATAGGAGTCGGTGTGTAATAATATACATCATTGACACTCCCACCACCTGTATAAAGAAGATTGCACTTCGTATTCGTAATTCTTCCTATATAGAAAGAATTACGAATTTGCCCACCACAAGAATTGTCGGTAATTCCGTTTGCCCGCTCACAATAATTGTAGCGATTACCGCTAATATCTAAATCAATGGCACAGTCTGTTATTGTTCCGTGATTTTCAGAAACAAAACCTGCATCTTTTCCTTCAACTAATCCTGAGATTTCCAAATGGGTTAACTTACCATCGTCACCTATTTTCTCAATAAGTGAAGCGCCATCACCGAATGAGTTAAAATTATAAATTCTATGACCATGACCATCAAAAGTACCTTGGTACCATTGTGTAGGACGCCCACCTAAGGTATGACCTATCGGTGTAAAACTTCCCCACATTGAAATATCATTCTGCAAACTTGCATCTATTCTGGTTTGACCTTGACTAATATACTTTGAAAAATTATTTAATTCCTCTGCTGAATATATTTCGTCAGTTACATTAAAACCGTCATTCCATCTCAGATTATTACGTCCGTGATCGTCAAAGATTAGACTTGCATCTGCACCTTTTATTTGGCCACCTTTATTCAAGGTACCATATATATAATTATCATTATCATATATTAAGGTTGATTGTGATCCATTAATTGTTCCATTTACATTAAGACCACTAATATTATGGCGGTTATTCTTAATAAAATATATACTTGAACCACTAATTTTACCGGTAAATGTAACATTTTTTAAGTCACCAGAATTGTTTTGGATAAAACCTGTATCAGTACCATAAATATCTAAAGAGAAGACCACGTTCTCAAAAATACCGTTGTTGTTTTGAATGACACTAGAGGAGGAGCGTCTACAACTTAGGTTCTTAATTGTGTGGTTATCGCCATGAAACGTCCCAAAACTAGAACAACCGTTAGAATAACCAAAGTTGTTAATCATCGGAACTTCCCTTCCAGCCAAATCAATATCATTTTCTAGGTAAACATCCTTCGTAGAATCTAACCATCCATCATTAATCCCGTTTACCCATCTAATGAAGTCATCCGCTGTATAGATATGATACGCTTGTTGCGGAATTACACAAAAACTTTGGGTTAAAGCATTGCTACTAAACGTATTACCACTAAGACTACTTACACTAACTGTTTGACTAGACGTACTTGCATTTTGCGAGCTTTGAGCTTGGCCAGACTGCGAGCTAGTAGCTGAAGTTGAAGAAGAGCTGGTAGCTTGGGAAGAGGTTGCTACCTTGGTTTGGCTACTGGCTGAGCTAGCTGAAGTCGTCGCTGCATATACAAGAGAGTTTGAGCTAGAGAGCGCAAGTAAGCTTACGCATAAAGCCGTAATGGTTTTATTCTTTTTCATTTGCCGCTCTGCTACCCCCTTTATCTGTAAAACGTCCTTAGTGACTAACAACATGCAAAGAAGTTTCTGACACGGTGCATCCTACTTATGTTTGAGGACTTTTCGTATACAGTAACTTATGTTCATCACATCTCGCCACTTTCTTGTTATGTATTTGTATAAGAAAAATGCAACTCCCCACAAAAAGCGGGGGGCTACAAGATCTTCTTAATTTAAATAAAATACACCAACTCAGAGAGTTCATCATATAAGGATTCCTGATTAACACGACAAAACTTCTGAGATGTCGCAAAAAATTGTACATCAAAATACAATCATTCTTCTTTACGAAGGTTATTGTAAAATAAACAAAAAGTTATTGCAACGAATTTTAATAATATAAATATAAATTTTTAGATTTTAGTCCACAAAATTGCATTATCCATACCAATTTCAAAACATATAAAAAAAAAAAATAAGCCCTATTCTTTATTCCTTGGTTTTTCTTTATTTGCTTATTATTATCGGTACAAGTCCAGTCTGTATGCACATCTAGACCATTTTAACCGTTTACGAACAAAAAGCGACCAGTTATGATTAAAGCCTTAAACTAAGGGCTTTTTAGTCAATACTTTTAGGACTAATAAATAAAATAAATTATTTTACTAAATATATGCAACCGTTAGCGATGGATAAAAAGCGAATATTATTTTTCAAAACTTATTTTTGTTCGGAAAAATCGGAATATTAAATTTTTTAATGATAGTAGTTACCCTTGGGAACTACTTTGTTCACAACTTATTTTTCAGTAAAAAAATCCGGCAAAGTAAGTAACTTTACCGGAAACGTTTACTATTAATTTGTAAGCTCTTACCCTGCTTGTAAGATGGCTTGCATTTCATCAGCTACCGCCTGCTTGTAGCTCCGCCCAAATTTGTCTAGGTGAACCATTAAATAGTAGAGCCGATAGAAGTGCATCCGCTTGGAGTAACCCTCCTTTAGGGGGTAGCTTTCCTGGTAGGCCTGATAAAACTCTTCCGTAAAGCCTCCAAAAACGGTGGTAATCCCTAAATCAAATTCCCGGTCACCATAAAGCGGCGCAGGGTCAATCAAAGCAGGCTGACCATCTTCAGTAAAGAGGAAGTTACCCGCCCATAAGTCCCCATGCAGCAGCGAAGGCTTACTGTCATGCTGGCTTAAAGCTGTTAGAATAAGCTGCCTTACCTGCATGTAAGTGCTAAAATCCTCAATCTTCCAATAAGTGTCTTCGACCAACTTTTGGGCTAAGATATCTAGGCGGTTGTTGACAAATAACTCCGCCCAGCTAGCCCGCCAGTCATTAGAAAAGCTGATGCTTCTCCCAACGTAGTCGTACTTGTAGCCAAACTGGCCGCTAGGATTATAGGTCCGGTGCATTTTGGCAACGGTCCGCCCTAAATCGGCTTGACTGCCCTCCCCTTTTTCTAGGTAGGAAAGTAACAGGTAAGCCCCCCGGCCTAATTTACCAGTAGAAATAACCTCGGGCGCAATAATTTTGGCCCGCTTTAAATCATTTAAGCCCGCAATCTCAGCCGCGTAAAATTCCCGAACACAGACTGGTTGCACTAACAGAAAGTAATTTTGATTTTTAGTTACTAGTTTAAATGCCCGGTTGACGTCGCCACCACTAACTGGTAGACACTCTTTAATTCCATCTAAAGGCAAACTAGCTAATAGACTCTTGTCCAAGTGATCACCCCATAACAAACCAACTGAAAACAAACTACGCAAAATCTTCCCACGGATTTTGTTGTCCACAATTTTTTGCTTATATTGTACACGAAAAAACCCGACAAAACCAGTCATTTGACTCGTTTTGTCGGGTTTGACTTACATTTTTTCTAAAGCTGTTTTGGCCGCAATCCGACCGTAAGTGAAGATATCAGTTAGGGAATTTCCGCCGAGTCGGTTTCCAGCATGGATTCCCCCAGCCACTTCACCGGCTGCATAGAGGTTAGGGATTACCTGCCCAGCTTCGTTGATTACCTGGGCCTTGGTGTTAATCTTCAAGCCACCCATGGTGTGGTGGATGGCTGGTTTTCTTGGGGTAGCGTAAAATGGTGGCTTCACTACCTTCAAGTCAAAGACTTCCTTACCAAATTCTGGGTCGACCCCGGCGTCAACATAACTGTTGTACTTAGCGATTGTTTCTTCAAAGGTTTGTGGGTCAACCTTAATTTGCTTAGCCAAGTCAGCGAGAGTGTCAGCCCTAAAGAGGGTGCCGGCTTCCACTTGGGCATCCAGACTTGCTTGGGTCGTATTGTAGGCTGTCTTTTTGATTTCATCATCGGCAATCAAGTAGAAGAGGCCCCCGTTATCAAAGGCCGCCTTGGTTAAGACGTCCCGACCTTCGTACTCGTCGACGAAGCGTTTCCCCTGTTGGTTAACCATCACGTAGTTAGCTGGTGGTACCTGTAAGCCGCTAAAGAGTTCGCCGGTCTTAGGATCTGAAACTGGCATCATTTGGGTGAAGCCCATCCCAACTAAGGCCGCCCCGACGCTTTGACCAAGCTTAATTCCATCCCCAGTGATTGCTGGTGAATTGGAGGTCGCAATATCATCATCGACTTGGCTCCAATAAGTGTTGTACTTTTGCACCATCTTGGTGTTGGCGCCAAAACCACCAGAAGCGAGGATGACCGCCTTGGCTTTGACAATCACCTGCCGGTTAGCAGCGTTTAAGGCTACCACCCCACAGATTTGGCTTTGCTCATCTAACAAGAACCGTTTGACCGGAGTTTCGGTGAGAATTTGACCGGCCTCGTGTTCTTCAATGAACTTCTTTAAGGTCTTAATGAAGGCAAAACCTTGACTTTCCATTGGCTTATGGCCCCGACGCCACTTGGCGCCAACTGGCATCGTTACTTGACTTTCATCAAATTCAACCCCTAAATCGGCTAACCACTTAACTGACTCTAAGGCGTGGTCAGTTAAGACCTTAACTAAGTCATAATCACCATGGATTTCGTTCCCATTGAGATCAATCCGCTTACCACCAAGGTAAGTTTGGATTCGGTGCCATAAGATTGAATCAAAGAGGTAGTCAGCCTTTCCAGCTAGGTAGTCCTTAATTTGACCTTGCAGGGCCTTGAAATCAGCTTGGTACTCTGGGTCAATCTTGGCTAAATCGTAATCCAACATTTCCTTAAGCACGCTGGCTTCCCCTGGAAGGGCTGCAAATTGCTTTTGCCAGTCAGGGTCAGCCGCGTTCATTGGTCCCCCGGCCCGGACGGTGTTTCCACCCAAGGCAGGGAATTTTTCCAACACGATGGTTGACTTCCCCGCTTGTAAGACCCGGCTAGCAGCGGCTAATCCAGCCCCACCACCACCGACAACTACCACGTCGGTTTCGTATTCAAGTGGACTTAGGTCTTGGCTCTTACTTGGCTTCGGCCGTTTCTTCAAGATGTTAGGGTCGACCCCGGCTAACTTAACCGCTTGGGCTACCCCATCGATAAGGCCATAGCTAGTTACAGATGCCCCGGAAACGGCGTCGACATTTAAGGTTTGGCCCGCAATAATTTCTTGAGGCAAGCGTTCAAAGACCGTGTCGGCAATCCCTTCGGTTTCACCACTGGTGTCAACCTTAATGTCTTCAATCCGGTTTTCAGAGAAGCTGACCACCATTGGCAGGTCCCCGTTGTGACCCTTGGTCTTAACTTGGTAATCCCCGGGTTCAAAGCGAACTTCGTCTGGAATCTGTAAGCTATCTGCCGCCTTGATAAAACGCAAGAAGTTGGCAAAGCAGTTTTCTAAAAAGTCAACCGTATTGGCTTCCTTAATGGCTCCATTTTCGTCAAAGGCCTCAGCGGCTTGCCCCAGTAAAAATTCATTTCCTGGTAAAACTAAGGCGTTAACTCCAGGTGCGTCTAACACTTGACGCAAATGAAGTTGGGCACTGGCTGAGCCTTGACGCGTGACCGAAGTTCCGACAACCATCACTGGTTTTTCATCGAAGGGGTGTACCGTAAAAGACATCCACTCTAAGAAGCTATTTAAAGCCGAAGGGATAGAGCGATTGTGTTCAGAGGTGGCAATTACCACCCCATCAGCTGCCTCAATCTTAGCCACCAGTGATTTTAGCGGCTCTTGGTTACTAAGGTCATTTGACTCGTTAAACATTGGCAAGCCCTTTAGCTCGATTACTTCAAATTCTACCTGGCTAGCAAAATGTTGTGCCATAAAGTTAACTAATTTTTCTGTGGGTGAATCACTTGAGTTGGTCCCACTAATCCCGATAATCTTCATCAAAATTCCTCCCCTTAGGCCTTAACTCTGGTTACAAAGGTTGCAAAATCGGCAAAGTAACTTTCAAGCTGAGCTACTTTTTCGTCCACTAATAAATTAGCTTCCTCATCAAATGCTTGTAGGGAATGGCCCAATAAAAATTCCCGGCCCGGTAGGACTAAGGCCCTTAGTTCCGGCGCATTTAGAATTTGCCGCAAGTGGTTTTGGGCCCGGGAAGTGCCTAAGACCCCATAAGACGCCCCCACAATCATAACCGGCTTGTCTTGCAATGGTTTAGCTGTATAGGCAAACCATTCCAACAGGTTAGTTAACGGAGCTGGAATCGTGTGGTCGTATTCGGGGGTGGCAATAATTACCCCGTCTGCTTGTGCAACCGCTTGGTTGATAGCAGCTACTGCTGCTGGCGCCTCATGCGAAGCCGGTTTATCAAAGAAAGGTAGGTCCTTAACCTCAATTAAAGTCAGCTCTGCTTGGGTTGCAAAGTGCTTTTGCATAAATTTTAACAGCGTACGGTTTGTTGATTTTTCGGCGTTAGTGCCCACAATCCCGACTAAATTTAGTTTTTCCATCTTCTCACCATCCATTAGTGACTCAATCTAATTTGTGTCGATATACACTCATATTATAAAACTTCTACCTTAGTTTGTGAATACTTTTACTTGAATTTGGACCAACAAAAAAAGACTAGCCAACTCACAAGTTTAATTTGTAAGCGGTTAGTCTTGTTGTTTATTTAACGATTCATACTTTTAAGCAGGTCTTTGAACCTAAAGAGGTAGGCAATTACTAGGTAATAACTCCCTGCCACTAAGCCAAAAATTACACAAGTTATAAGGGCTGCTACCTTACCGTGGCCCAAACTTAATAAGCTCAAAGATTTAGCTAACAGTCCCAAACCTAAGACATAGATTCCAATTCCCAAACTTGGTTTTAGCCAGCTAAGGTTAGCCCGCCTATCAGTTAGGTAGGTCCTATTTAAATACCATAATCCCAAAGCCAGGCTACTTGCAAAGGCAATCGTAGTTGCTAGTAAGGCCCCGTATTCATGGAAGAGCCAAATCAACGGTGCCTGTAAAGCCAATTTTAATAGGAGGCTAAAGGACAGCAAGATTACCGCCAACCTGTGTTTACCTAGGGCTTGAATCAAGGTACTTACATCCAAGAAGAAGGATAATATCAGGCTTAGCATTATCGAGGCCGCCATCAACTGGCCTGCCGCCCAATTATAACCAAAGAAAATCGTATTAACTTCTTGGGCTAACACCGTCAAGATGGCGACAAAGGGAATCAAGAGGGTAATCATCAACTTGAAGTTATCACTTAAAGTCTGGGCGATTTTTTGCCTGTTGCCGACCAGACCGGCTAGAATCGGCAGGCTCGTATCAGATAAAGCGGTCGCAAGCGAAATGATGATAGTCGTAATCTTAGTCGGGTTGGCCGAAAAAAAGGTGAACATATTTTGAATGTAGTTCATATCATAGTTGCTTGCCCATAGCATCAAGTGCTTAAAGGTTAGCTGGTCGATAATCTGATTGATAGTTACCCCCGCCCCCACGAAAACGAAGGGGACGGCTTCCTTAACAATCTCTAAAAAGAGCCCCTTAATGTCTAGTTGACTAGCCGGTAAACTCTCAGCCTCATTGGCGCGGTAAGTTGGTAACTGGGCGCGATAGTATTTACCTAGGTAGGCTAAACTCCCCAAGGCCCCGATAAAGGCTGCAAAAGTCGAAAGCGCCACGGCCCAGGTTAACCCCTGTTTTAAGACGTTGAAACTAACGAAGGTAAAAACCAAAATTGCCACTACCCGGATAAACTGCTCAATTAACTGCGAAACTCCAAAAGGCTTCATGTCCTGGTGGCCTTGAAACCAACCTCTGATGATACTCATCGTCGGCAAAATCATCAGGGCGGGAACCAAGGAGCGGAGCACAAAGGTGGCTGCTGCTTGGTCCATGATGGGTGAACTCTTAGCAATCGTGGGGGCAAAAATAAAGAAGACCACTCCACAAATTAAGCCCGAAAGTGCCATGAATAACAGCCCTGCTTTAAAGAGCCGTTTACTATCTAAGTAACGCTTCCGTGAATTATAGTAGGCTATCTTACGAGAAATTGCGGTGGGAAAGCCCGACGTCCCTAGGGCCAAAAATAAACCGTAAGGAGTGTAGGCCGCATTGTAGAGTGCTTGGGCTGTATACTGTTGTTGCGGGCTATGAAACATGGCTAGCCAAGCAATAATGTATAAAATCCCTAGCACCCGTGAAAAAATACTCCCAAATGACATCCAAAAGGCACCGGATAATAATTTATTTTTCATTGAAGTTAAAATTTCCTTTCAAACATAAAAAAAGAGATACGTAGGCCAAAAGCCCATAGTATCTCTTATCAGTATAATGTTTCTGCTAATTTTTGCAAGCTCAGCTAGTCATCTTCATCGGCACTGTAAGTCCGTTCCCAGTCTGCCTTGGTCCCGGTTTTTCCAACCGACTGGAGCTTATAAGTATTGTCCTTTTGATCGTAGACGATTTCAGCGTCATGGTAAGTAAACTGTTGAATCTTCTTACGTTCGCTGTCGCTATCGTAGTTAATAAAAGTGTATTTCATCGCGTAAGAAACCTTAACCTTAGTTGTACTTTCCGGGCTGATACTCTTAATGTCTTCGACCTCATAGGAACTAAGATTGTGCAAACTCTTGAAGAAGGCGACTAACTCGTTATAGGAGTCATTATTTTCTTCTCCAACAAATGAAGCGGCACTAGAACCATCCTCACCTTCATTGAAGGCCGATTCAAGTAAATCCTCTGCTTCATCTTTAGAAATTAGGCCCTTGAATTTAGGCGCTACTTCCGGCAAATCATCCTCGTCAACGTCTTGATAGTTATAAGTATAGCCTGAAACATCAACTACTTCAGATTTTATTTCCTTATTTCCTGCCTTAGTAGTTAAGTATAGTTTCATCTTGGCTGATGCGGGGTAGTTTTTGATAACTTTTTCCCCCTCCTTATCAAGAGTACCAACCTTTTCATTATTAATATAAACAGTTTGGCCGGCCTGACCTTCAACCTTGAAATTAACCGTTGCTAATTCCAAAGCTAGGTCATTGTTACCAGCAGCTAACACTTTAGTTTGCTTAACTACGATTGGTTTGCCGCTAGCTTTTCCCTTGGCTGTGAAGGTATACTGGCCTGGAAATAAGGGGCCAACCTTAACCCCGTAGCCGTTAGCCATTGTGACCTGCTTTTTGGTAATTACTTTCCCGTCTTGATAAAACTTAACCCCACGCTTGTTGGTAGTTAAGGTCACGTAAGCAGGGTTGACCTGTAACTTATAAGCAGGAAAGATTAACCAGTGACTCCCAGACTTAACCCAACTGTAGCCGGCATAACTACTGCCCATTAAAAAGTGTTGCTTCATAGTTGCAACTTGGTCTTGACTATTAGCAAAGCTCTTCTTAAAAGCCGCTGCATCTTTGGCGGTGATTTTTAGGTTTTGGTCACTACTTACTAGGTAAGACTTAACGTCCCCCTTACCAACTAGGGCTGTCGTAAACCGCTCCAATTGCTTATTAGGCTGATAATAGCTACGGCCACCTAAATACGCACTCAGTAGGACTAAGACTACGGCCCCTAAGATTAGCCATTTCTTATCTAGAGTTTTTTTACTGGCAGTCCGGCTATAACTCTGTTGGGCCTGTTCTAGTTTAGCGCCACAGTGTTGACAAAACTTATCGGTCTGCTTAACAGCTTGCCCGCAGTTGGGACAGAATTTTGACGTACTCATTTAAAATCCCTCTCAATCGTTAAAAAAGTTGTTGCAGATAACTTACATAATGAGCGGCCACGGCCATGTATGCTAAGCCGTAGACGAAGCCATTTAGAAGTGTGACGATTATTAAAATGTATAGTCGGTCTAGCTTAGGATTTACCAACTCATAAATTGGCGCGAGGATACCAAATTGCCAAATGGCTAGGGTAATCGAGAACAAGCACAACACCAGCATGGTATTTAGCACCCCACTCGTCGTAAATCCTACCGTAAAACTAAACAAAAGTGCAATTAGGTTTAACAATAAAATAGGACTAGTCCTATGGGCAATCCCATTTACAAAGTCTAAAAAGTCTGTGCGATTAGGGGTAAATAATTCCCTTGCCCCATAACCAATCCCAGTCGTCGCTAAGGCAGATAAAAAGGTGGCTAAAAAGAAGGTAATTAGGGTGCCTAAGCCAACCGGATTATCCCCAAAGCTACCACCAAAGGCTTGACTATAATAGCTGTTTGCCGAGTTATAATAACCCCTAAAAATAATCATAATGCTCAAGCCAAAGATGAGTCCCTCTAGCCCTAAAGTAATTAAGCCGTTCCACTTAGAAGTTTCATTCTTAACCTTAAATGGGTGCTTCCAAGCAGTAACTAGCCAGGACCAATAGCTTAGGGAAGATGCCTTTAACTTCTCTTTATCTAGGCTGACTCCCGCTTCTTGCTTAGCCGCGGATTCTTTAGCTTGCTCAGAGGCATTTTCACTCTGCACTTCTGAGGCAACCGCCTTAGGCTTAACTTCATCTCCGGTAGCCAATTCATTGCCACAGTTGGTACAAAATTTAGCTTCCTCAGCAACTTCACTACCACAATTTGGACATTTTTTCATAATAATTCCCCCAATCTAACTTAATTGTAACATTAAATAAAAAGGGTCTCCACAAAACTCAGTGTGTGAACGTTTTCGCATCCTAATTTTTTTCATTTTCTATGAGAGATCCTCTAAAAATCAATTGCGGTAAAAGACTTCTGAATCAAGCTTTATTAAAAATGACTCTAAGAAAAACTCGTTGGTTTCTTAGAATCCTTTGAAAATGATGCACACAAAGTTTTGGACAGAGCCAATAAAAATATCCACAGGTAAAAAGCCAATTTCTTGCTTTTCCACCTGTGGATAACTGTTTTTATTTAAGAATCCCTAACTTAGCTTTTAATTTGATAATTCGCTTAACTGTTTGATCAATCTGGCCTTCTGAAATCTCACCCGCTCTTACGGCCGCCGCAATTGCCGGAATGCCCTTTTGATAGCCAGTACTTAATAAGATATCATTGCCCGCTTTAACCGCTAATAAATCGGGGTTAACAGCTTGTTCCTTGGCAAAATCCTTAATTGCTCCCATCCCGAGGTCATCGGTAACGATTAGACCCTTAAAATGCAGGTCCTGGCGTAAGAGCTGGTGGACCGCTGGAGACAACGAGGCGGGATTGTGGTCATCAACAGCTGACATTACGACGTGAGCTACTAAGACAGTGTCTACCTTAGCCTTAATTCCGGCTTCAAACGGTAAAAAGTCATTTTGCTGAAAATCACTTAAAGGTCGCTTATCACTCGCAAAGCCCGTGTGGGTATCGGCAGCTGAGCCGTAACCAGGAAAATGCTTTAAACTCGCAATCACTTTTTGGCTTTGAATTGCCGGTACTACCTTTTTAATATAAGTCGCCGTCGTTTGGTAATCTTGTCCTAAAGTTCGCGGATAAATAAAGCTATTAGGGTCATTAGAAACATCTGCTACCGGGGCAAAGTTCCAATTAATCCCTAGGTGACGCAAGGTCTTGGCCGTTTGGCGATAATTTTTACTTACCGCAGCCAAGCCCCCCTTAGCATACAATTCCTGAGGAGCAGGGTACTTCTTACCGGTTAACTTGGGATTGGCGCTC
>NZ_CP104397.1:1895000-2062500 GCF_025311475.1 Ligilactobacillus agilis
ACATATTTAGGGACCTTAATTGGTGGTCTGGGCTGTTTCCCTTTCGACTACGGATCTTATCACTCGCAGTCTGACTCCCGGATATAGATATGTGGCATTCGGAGTTTATCTGAATTCAGTAACCCAAGACGGGCCCCTAGTCCAAACAGTGCTCTACCTCCACTATCCTTTACTCCGAGGCTAGCCCTAAAGCTATTTCGGAGAGAACCAGCTATCTCCAAGTTCGTTTGGAATTTCACCTCTACCCACACCTCATCCCAGCATTTTTCAACATACACGGGTTCGGTCCTCCAGTGCGTTTTACCGCACCTTCAACCTGGACATGGGTAGGTCACCTGGTTTCGGGTTTACGTCAACATACTAAAGCGCCCTATTCAGACTCGCTTTCGCTTCGGCTCCGGGCTTTCCCCCTTAACCTCGCATGCTAACGTAACTCGCCGGTTCATTCTACAAAAGGCACGCTATCACCCATTAACGGGCTCTAACTACTTGTAGGCACATGGTTTCAGGAACTCTTTCACTCCCCTCCCGGGGTGCTTTTCACCTTTCCCTCACGGTACTGGTTCACTATCGGTCACTAGGTAGTATTTAGCCTTGGGAGATGGTCCTCCCGGATTCCGACGGAGTTTCACGTGTTCCGCCGTACTCAGGATCCTGGACAGAGGAGATTTAATTTCGTTTACAGGGCTCTCACCTTCTCTGGCTGATTTTCCCAAATCATTCAACTATCAAATCTCTTGGTAACTCTAAAGTCCAGTCCTACAACCCCGAGAAGCAAGCTTCTCGGTTTGGGCTCTTCCCTCTTCGCTCGCCGCTACTGGGGGAATCGAATTTCTTTCTCTTCCTATGGGTACTTAGATGTTTCAGTTCCCCACGTCTACCTTCAACTAAGCTATGAATTCACTTAGCGATAACAGGCCGTTAGGCCTGCTGGGTTGCCCCATTCGGAAATCTCCGGTTCACAGTTTACTTACAACTCCCCGAAGCATATCGCAGTTAGTCACGTCCTTCATCGGCTCCTAGTGCCAAGGCATCCACCATGCGCCCTTAATAACTTAACCTCGCTTAATAATTTAAGCTATGAGTTTGCGATTAAGAACTAATTCTTGTTTTAACTCTTTAAAACGCGGTGTTTTCTCGGTTTTTCATTAAATAAGAAATAGAATAAATATCTAGTTTTCAAAGAACAAGTTTGAGAGTAGAACTCTCAAAACTAAACAAAGTTTTAAACCCCGTGTAGGTTTCCGTAATTTTCCTTAGAAAGGAGGTGATCCAGCCGCAGGTTCTCCTACGGCTACCTTGTTACGACTTCACCCCAATCATCTGTCCCACCTTAGACGGCTAGCTCCTAAAAGGTTACCCCACCGGCTTTGGGTGTTACAAACTCTCATGGTGTGACGGGCGGTGTGTACAAGGCCCGGGAACGTATTCACCGCGACATGCTGATTCGCGATTACTAGCGATTCCGACTTCATGTAGGCGAGTTGCAGCCTACAATCCGAACTGAGAACGGCTTTAAGAGATTAGCTTGCCCTCGCGAGTTTGCGACTCGTTGTACCGTCCATTGTAGCACGTGTGTAGCCCAGGTCATAAGGGGCATGATGACTTGACGTCGTCCCCACCTTCCTCCGGTTTGTCACCGGCAGTCTCGCCAGAGTGCCCAACTTAATGCTGGCAACTGACAACAAGGGTTGCGCTCGTTGCGGGACTTAACCCAACATCTCACGACACGAGCTGACGACAGCCATGCACCACCTGTCATTTTGTCCCCGAAGGGAAAATCTTATCTCTAAGATGGTCAAAAGATGTCAAGACCTGGTAAGGTTCTTCGCGTTGCTTCGAATTAAACCACATGCTCCACCGCTTGTGCGGGCCCCCGTCAATTCCTTTGAGTTTCAACCTTGCGGTCGTACTCCCCAGGCGGAATGCTTATTGCGTTAGCTGCAGCACTGAAGGGCGGAAACCCTCCAACACTTAGCATTCATCGTTTACGGTGTGGACTACCAGGGTATCTAATCCTGTTTGCTACCCACACTTTCGAACCTCAGCGTCAGTTACAGACCAGAGAGCCGCTTTCGCCACTGGTGTTCTTCCATATATCTACGCATTTCACCGCTACACATGGAGTTCCACTCTCCTCTTCTGCACTCAAGTCCTCCAGTTTCCAATGCAATTCTTCGGTTAAGCCGAAGGCTTTCACATCAGACTTAAAGGACCGCCTGCGTTCCCTTTACGCCCAATAAATCCGGACAACGCTTGCCACCTACGTATTACCGCGGCTGCTGGCACGTAGTTAGCCGTGGCTTTCTGGTTAGATACCGTCAATACAAGAACAGTTACTCTCCTGCATGTTCTTCTCTAACAACAGAGTTTTACGATCCGAAGACCTTCTTCACTCACGCGGCGTTGCTCCATCAGGCTTGCGCCCATTGTGGAAGATTCCCTACTGCTGCCTCCCGTAGGAGTTTGGGCCGTGTCTCAGTCCCAATGTGGCCGATCAACCTCTCAGTTCGGCTACGTATCATTACCTTGGTAGGCCGTTACCCCACCAACAAGTTAATACGCCGCGGGTCCATCCAAAAGTGATAGCCGAAACCATCTTTTACATAATGACCATGCGGTCAATATGGTTATGCGGTATTAGCACCTGTTTCCAAGTGTTATCCCCCTCTTTTGGGCAGGTTACCCACGTGTTACTCACCCGTTCGCCACTCAATTTTCAATCGGTGTAGCAAGCTACGATGATTGAAAAAAGCGTTCGACTTGCATGTATTAGGCACGCCGCCAGCGTTCGTCCTGAGCCAGGATCAAACTCTCATTTTAGAATTTGTGACTCATTTTTATACTAGCGAATTGACTTCGCAAATGTTTTTGCAGTTGTTTCCAACTGACCCTACACATTTGGTTTGTCTAAAACTTTGTTCAGTTTTCAAAGATCTACTCAGACATCATCGCCAATTAACAGTAGCGACAACTCTTAAAATTTTAACAGCTATCATTTTCACTGTCAAGAATTATTTTTAATGATTATTAAAAATAATTTCTAGCGACAACGTTTATATGTTATCAAAATTAAGTTTGTTCGTCAAGCTTAATTTTGATTTCTTTTTAGTTGTAAAAGCTTTGACGGCTTGAAACAACGATATTTATCTTACCGAAAAAACTTTAACCGGTCAAGTAGTTTTTTTATTTTTTTTAATTTAATTTTGGAAATCGTTATCAAGCCTAAAAAAGCCCGGCTATTCAAAACCGGACTTTTTGGTCTTTATGAAATTAAATTATCTCTTGAAAAATTGACTAGGATGGGTAGGTAACTCTCGCATTTTTTCCTTTAGCTGTGCTAACTCACTTTCACTAATGCCAGCTAGGTTAGCCTTAATCTTAGCTAGGTAAGTCAAAAATTGGTCGAGCTCTTCAGAATCGAAGTCTTTGAAGATTTGCTCGGAAATTTCATCATGAATAGCAGCCATCTTGGTAAAGACTTCCTGACCCTTAGCTGTCAATTCAAGCCGGCCTTCCTTTAAGGATAGCAGCCCACTGGCAACTAACTTATCCACCGCACTCTTAACTTCACTAGGAACTAAGTCAAGTACTTCTGCCAAGTGTAAGACATCATTGGCTAAGCCGGATTTGACTTGGCTCAAAATCCTGACCGCAATGTGCCTATGTTCCGTTAACCCTGCGTATAAGCTTTCATGTAATAGGGCCTTCTTTAATAAGTCCAAGTTGACCGTTTCGTTAAGTTTAGACAATACTTCCCGTTTTTTAGCTGACATGCTATCCCTACTTTCCTGTTAAAAAATTTACTTTATGATTAATTTAGCTTGTTTGAAATCGTTTGTCAAAGAAAACTAATCCTCTAATTTCACTTGGTGGTTAACCTTAGCGGCTGCAACCAAATCGGGGCCGTCAATCCGACTAGCTAAGGCCCAGTAATAGAAAACAAGCGAAACAATCACGATAATTAAAAAGTCAAATGGATACTTAAAGTAGTCTTGCCCACCAAAACCTGCGCTTCCAAGGTAAGACATTACGGAGATGAAAACTAAGTAGACTAGTAACCACCCCGCCCCTTTTAGCTGACCTTTTAGACTTAACTGTCCGTAGCGCCAGTCATAGTAACAATAGATAGGCAAGCCCAGCGCAATTACCAGGATAACTTCCACCGTTGTTGGCCACATTGCCCAGTAAATGGCTAAGCTGGTTAAAACAAATGAGAGGGGCGCTAAGACCTTTAACCATTTTGACTTAACCGGACGCTTAAAATCAGGGCGGAGCTTACGCAAGGAGACTGCGGTAACTGGTCCGGTTAAATAAGCAATCAAGGTGGAAGCCGAAATAACGGACGCTAAGGTTGACCAGTCCCTAAAAAGACAAACCAAAATCACTGCCAACCCTAAGTCCGCTAGCAAGGCAAAGCGTGGTACCATGTATCTTCGTTCTAAGCGTCCTAACCAAGCCGGAATGTGGCCACTTTTAGTCATGGACGCTAAGGTCCGAGCGGCAGTGGCGACAAAAGCAACCCCCGTTCCAAAAGGAGAAACAAAGGCGTCAATGTAAAGTAACACCGATAACCAATGTAGTCCCAATAAAATTGCTAAATCCGCAAAGGGGGAAGCAAAGTTAATCCCGGCCCAACCTTTAGCGAGGCTGCTTGGTGCAACCGCACCGATAAAGGCTACTTGTAACAAAATATAAATGACAGCGGTAATACTTAGCGAAATCACAATTCCCCGCAAAATGTTTTTCTGGGGCCGCTCTAGTTCGCCCCCCATATTAATAACCGTTTGAAAAGCATCGTATGAAAAAATGATTCCCGATACGGTCGTGGCTTCAAAAATTGCTCGGCTCCCATAAGGGGCAAAACTCTGCCAACTATGACCAAAGTTACCGGTATGAAAGCCACTAATGATTAGCATAATAATCGTTAAGGTTGGCATCCCAATTTTAAAGATTGAAATCAAGCTGGTAAAGTGGGTTAACACCTTGACCGACCAAAAATTTAGCATGGTAAAAAAGAGCATAAAAAAGAAGACGACCACTATCCCTAAACCCGTCACCTGACCGTGATCCATGAACTGATTAGTCCAGTTAGCCCATTTCCAAGGCCAAGTCGACATGTATTGGACCGACGCAACCGCCTCAATCGGAATCAGGGTAATTAGGGAGATCCAGTTAGCCCAGGCGGCAATAAAGCCTAACAAGGGCCCATGGCTATACTGGGCATAGCGGCTCATCCCCCCACTTTCAGGAAACATCGCTCCTAACTCAATGTAGTTAAAGGCAATCACCATAATAATAACCGCCCCTAAAATCCAGGAAATAATGGCAGCAGGTCCCGCCACCCGCGCGGCTTCCCCTGCACCAAAGAGCCAGCCGGAGCCAATCAGCGACCCCAAAGCTAGCATGACCGCAGAAAACAAGCCGATTTTTGTTGATTTATTCTGCATTTCTCTAACCTCTTATTCAAATTATTATTCAAGTTTAGCACAGATTAGCTTTTTTGTCGCAAGCTGCTTTGGGGTTGACTTTTCATTTCAAAAAAAACGTACTATAATGCGAGTGAATAAAATCTCTAAGAAAGTAGTCGTTAAATATGTCAGGTGATAATAAGAAAAAAATAACTTTTCCCCGCTACCAACAAATCGCGGTTGCATTAGCTGAACGCATCGTAGCCGGTAAGTACCCGGTCGGTAGCAAGCTCCATGCCCGTTCAACTTTAGCTAGCAACTTTAAAGTTTCACCCGAAACGGCACGCAAAGCTATCAATATGCTGGCTGACCTCGATATTATGGAAGTCAAGCATGGCAGTGGCGCTTATATCTCCTCTAAAGAAAAAGCCCAAGAATTTCTAGCTAATTACCAAGAAACAACCTCCCTCGCCAAAATGGAAGCCGGGATTAGCCAGTCTTTAAGCAAGCAAAAAGCCGACCTCGAAGAGTTAGCCCAAATGGTGACTAACCTGGTTGAACGAACTCAGTTAGTCCATAAGAAATTTCCCTTTTCTCCCTTTGAGTTAGTTTTACCAACCACGGCGACTAACCTTGAGCGTTCACTTAATGAATTGAATCTCTGGCATTCAACTGGGGCGACTCTGATTGCGATTAGGCATGCAGACGAGCTCGTGGTTTCACCCGGACCTTACGCTAAGTTAGCCGCTGGCGATACGATTTACTTTGTCGGCTCAGAGCTATCCTACGAACGGGTTTGCAATCTGTTCAATATTCAACTTAATAACTAAACAAGTGCCAACCTTTTTATAAAATTAGGTTGGCACTTTATTTTTTTTTAGATTTTTTTACCGCTACAACCACCTAGAAGTAACCGCTTTTAGAAAATTAAATTTCAAACAACTTATTTGACAAAGTGACCACATTATAGTTACGATAGTATTGTCACTTAAACGAATTTGAAAGGAGTTTTTCTGTGGAACAGTTAGAAGTTCACAACTTAACCAAAATTTTCGGGCGGAAAAGAAAAGCCGCTTTAAACCTAGTTAAACAACATGTAAGTAAAACAGAAATCTTAAAGAAAACCGGCGCCACCGTGGGTGTCTACGATGCCAACTTTAAAGTTAAAGCCGGGGAAATCTTTGTCATCATGGGGCTGTCTGGTTCGGGGAAATCAACTTTAATCCGGATGCTCAACCGCTTAATTAACCCCACCTCAGGTCAAATCTACATTGATGGTAAAGACGTAGCTAAGATGAATGAAGAAGAGCTACGCCAAGTCCGGCGAGAAAAGATTAATATGGTCTTCCAAAATTTCGGCCTCTTTCCTCATAAAACCATTTTAGAAAACACTGAATACGGCCTCGAAGTTAGGGGCGTAGCTAAAGAAAAACGCCGCCAATTGGCTGAAGCCGCCTTAGACAGTGCCAACCTTTTAGCCTTTAAGGACCAATACCCTAACCAATTATCTGGGGGGATGCAGCAGCGGGTTGGTTTAGCCCGGGCTTTAGCCAATGACCCAGATATCCTCTTAATGGACGAGGCCTTTTCTGCGCTTGACCCCTTGATTAGGCGGGACATGCAAGATGAATTGCTAAACTTGCAAGAAGAAAAGCAAAGAACAATTATCTTTATCACCCACGATTTAAACGAAGCCTTACGCATTGGCGATCGCATCGCCATTATGAACGACGGCCAAATTTTACAAATCGGGACTGGGGAAGAGATTTTAACCAACCCACAAAATGACTTCATTAAGGAATTCGTCGAAGACGTCGACCGCTCCAAGGTCTTGACGGCGCAAAATATTATGACGGCTCCGTTTACAACTAACATTGAAAACGATGGTCCTAACGTGGCCCTAAGTCGGATGCGGGTAGAAGAAGTCTCCATGCTGTTGGCTGTCGATAAAAGACGTCAGCTTAAGGGGAGCCTAACTGCCGAAGCCGCCCTTAAAGCTCGCAAAGAAAAGCTACCACTTACGGAAGTTATCGACAAAAACGTCAAAACTGTTAGCCCAGATACCCTAATCACGGATATCTTTGACTTAATTTATGATTCGCCTACCCCCCTTGCAGTGGTCAATGAAAACGGCCGCTTACTGGGAGTAATTATTAAGGGCCGGGTGCTTGAAGCCTTAGCCGTTAATAGTTCGGAAGCTTAATTATCTTGAAAGGATGGAATTTGTGGATATTTTTAGTTACAAACTACCTATTGCACACCTAATTGACCAATTAACTAATTGGTTGACCACCAACTGTGCTGGTTTCTTTAACCTAATCACTAAGGGAGGCTCAGCCTTGATGGACTTCATCACTAACGGGCTCTTGTTCCTACCGCCCTTACTGCTGATTGCCCTCTTAACTATCGCTGCGTACTTTGGCAGCAACCGGCACTTTAAATTGCCAGCTTTAACCTTGCTGGGACTCTTATTTGTCTATAACCAAGGGTTGTGGACTGGATTAATGAACACCTTCACCTTGGTCTTAATCGCCAGTTTAGTCTCCGTCATCATTGGAATTCCTTTGGGGATTTGGATGGCTAAAAATGATAAGGTCCAAGCTGTGGTTAAACCTATTCTGGACTTTATGCAGACAATGCCCGCCTTTGTTTACTTGATTCCGGCGGTAGCCTTCTTTGGCATCGGGATGGTTCCCGGGGTCTTTGCCTCAGTTATATTCGCCTTACCCCCAACAGTTCGTTTTACCAACTTGGCGATTAGACAGATTCCTAAGGAGTTGGTCGAAGCCACTGATGCCTTTGGTTCAACTCCTAAGCAAAAACTCTTCTCCCTGGAATTACCTATGGCTAAACCTACCATCTGGGCGGGGATTAACCAAACCATCATGCTAGCCCTCTCAATGGTAGTTACTTCTTCCATGATTGGGGCGCCTGGGTTAGGAAAAGACGTCCTCTCCGCCCTTCAACACGCTAACATCGGGACGGGGTTTGTGGCCGGATTGGCCTTGGTTATCCTAGCGATTATTATCGACCGCTTCACCCAAAAATTTAACCAACCAATCCAAGCTAAACCTAAATTGACCCCTAAACAAAAGCGCAATCACCGCTTAATCGTCGGGGGAATTTTAGCAGCCATCATCCTTGTTTTGGGGGCCGGTAACTTTAAGTCTTTGACCCAAAAAGCTAAACCCACCATTAATCTAGGCTACGTTGACTGGGATTCCGAAGTTGCTTCGACTAACGTTATCGCCCAAGTTTTACGTGACCAAGGTTTTAAAGTGGAACTCACTAGTTTAGATAACGCCGTCTTATGGAAATCGGTTGCCAACGGCTCAGTTGATGCCGAAGTCGGAGCTTGGTTACCTACAACTCACGGTAATTTATATAAGCAATACCACAATAACTTAGTCGATTTAGGACCTAACCTTAAGGGCGTTAAGCTTGGCTTAGCAGTCCCTGCCTATATGAACGTCAATTCAATCTCAGACTTAAGCAATCAAGCTAATAAAACTATCACTGGGATTGAACCAGGTGCTGGTGTTACCGCAGCCGCTAAGAAAACCCTCAAGGCCTACTCCAATTTAAATGACTGGCAACTTTCTACCTCCTCTTCCGGTGCGATGACTGTTGCCTTAGATAAGGCCATCAAGCAACACCAAGAAATTGTAATTACGGGTTGGTCTCCTCACTGGATGTTTGCCAAGTATAAACTCAAATACTTAGCGGATTCTAAGCATACAATGGGACGGAGCGAAAATATCCATACCATTGTTAAAAAGAATCTCAAGACAGATAACCCTAAAGCCTACCGGATTTTGAACAAGTTTACGTGGACAAAGGAAGATATGGAAAGCGTCATGCTTGATATCAATAATGGGATGAGCCCTCAAAAAGCTGCCCAAAAGTGGATTAAAGCTCACCCTAAGCAAGTCAAAGCTTGGGTAGACTAATCAAAAAAAGCAGGTCTAAATTATAGGCCTGCTTTTTAATTAATATTGTGAGCAATATATTTCTCTTTTAACAACTTATTAGTTATAATAGATACAGATAGAAAGAAAGAAGTGAGTGCTATGTATCTAACAGTTACAACTGAAGCTAAAGAAAAGCTAGCTCCCTTTGCAGATTTTGATCTCCTTTTAGACTATGACGACGGGGTTGGTCCTCTATCCAAGACCGGCTCATGTACCCTTGACGGTGGTTTTAGGATTATCGCCGTTAAGCCCGGTACCTACGCCAAGGATTACTCTGAAACTCTAGACTCCGATTTAGGTCCGGTACGCTACAAGGACTATACGGATATGTTCATGGATAACAACATGAAACTCCAGATTAATCCCGTTAACAAATTGCTCAAACTTAGCGGTAATAGTTCCGGTGAATTAACCGCTTCTGTTGCGATTGTTGACGCTACTAATAACTAGCTAAAAAGCCTTCCGCCCCAAAACTTGGGCGGAGGGCTTTTTTAATGCCAACCTGTTATTTGGTGTAACCAGGCTTCTAGTCCAGGACAGAAATTAAGTAACAAGCCTGCGATTAAGCCCAGTACTAACATTCCACCAAATAATGGTAAGATTTTCTTGCTCATTGGTAACCTCACTTATTTTATGATTCGTCGCTAACGTTTCTGCTTTAAATAAGTCAGCTGCGCCTGCTCAAGCGTTTGTTTTAACTCGGCTTGTTTAGCCACCGTCTCTTCTTTAGACCAGCCCAGCACCCGTGCCATTTCGTCAACAAAGGCCTCCTGCTTAAAACTAAGCTCATCGGCGTGGAAGAAGATATTATTGGTACGCCGAAGGAGGTAATCAACTGGACTTAAGACCATTTCTTCATCAATAGCGTAATGTAAACTGAGAGTATCTGCTAAGCTTAGGCCTGGGGCAGCTTTAACGAAATTAGCGTAGGAAATGACCCGGCCGGTGTTGGAACCATAAAGGTTGGCCAAGTAAACAGCGTCTGCAGCCGGAATCCCCTTGTCCATCGCAATTTTTTGGTAAAACTTCATCGTAGCTTCAATATTGGTTGGGTCAAAGTGACCGCCCGAAACCTGTAGACTCTTAGAGTCAATTTCCTTAGCCACAATTTTGAACTGCGTCCGTAACAGTTTTCTGATTAAAGTCAATGCCCCGGCTGCCATCTTACGATAATCGGTAATCTTCCCGCCTGAAAGGGTAATTAACCCATCGTCACCCAAATCGAGGGAAGAACCACGTGAAACTTGAGTCGGACTTAAAACTCGCTCTGAACGAGCTGTTTTTAAATTGCTAATCGCTTGCTCAACCTCCAAGCGCGAAGCTGCCTTTTTGGTATAATCAGTAACTGTTGTAACTAATTTTTCAAAGCTTTCTTCAGAAACCTTTCCCCTGTTGGCGCCACCTCCGTTATAATCGGAACTCCCATTAGCTTCAATCAAAGGCCGAATTCCAGCCCAACTGGACTCAATGTCATTCAGTGTCAATCCAGCCTGAGGGTAGCGGTTATTGACCGCAGCTAGGAGGTAATCAACGTCTGCTTGTTCTACCTGAGGACGACTGTAATCACCGTTAAAGTCTGTGTCAGTCGTTCCAAAGTAGGTTTTACCCTCCCGGGGAATCACAAAAATCATCCGACCATCGCCGGCGCCAGAGTCAAAGTAAGTTGGTTGGGGGACGCTTAACCGAGACTGGTCGACCACTAAGTGAACCCCTTTGGTTGGTCGCATTACCTGTCCTTGACCATTTTTAGGATCTAACTCTAAGAAGCGAGAAACCCATGGACCCGTAGTATTAATGACTAACTTGGCTTTAATCGGAAATTCTTCTCCGGTCAACTCGTCTCGTGCAATAATGCCACTTATCCGTTGCTTTTCGTTGTGGCTAACATCCACCGCCTTAACCCGATTAACCAGCAATCCCCCTAATTCAGCAGCTTCTTTAATATTTTCAATCACCAAGCGGGCGTCATTATTAACATAATCCAGGTAAACTCCTGCTCCCAGTAAACCATCTGCTTTTAAACCCGGTTCCCGTTGCAAGACTTCCTCCCGGTCGATGGTGTAATTAGCATACTGAGTCCCCTTTATTCCTGCTAATTTATCATAAAGGTCCATAGCAATTTTAATGCTAAACATATCAAAGGTTGAATTAGGGTCGTCATAAATTGGAAGCAACATCGGGAACGGCCGGGGAATGTGGGGGGCAATTCTTTGAATTACCGCCCGTTCCTGAACCGTGTCGGCTACTACTCCCACATCAAAGGTCTTGAGGTAGCGAATCCCTCCGTGCACTAACTTGGTAGACCGAGAGCTCGTTCCCTCAGCAAAATCTTGCATCTCAACTAACCCGGTCTTAATTCCCGATGCGACCGCCTGTAAAGCCACCCCAGCTCCAGTAATTCCACCCCCAACAATTAGGAGGTCTAGTTCCTCATTTTTTAACCTAGCTAACGTTTCTTTTCTAATCTGATATGAAAAAGTCATACTCATCCCTCCCCAACTAATCCTTTTGTGCAAAAATCCGGGTAGCCTTAACTGCTCGTTGCCACCCTGCATATAAGCGGCTACTTTCTACCGGCGCCATCTGCACTTCAAACCGCTGGCCCTTAGCAAAAAGTTGCTTTAGCTCCGCAGTATCTTGCCAGTAGCCAACCGCTAACCCAGCTAGAAAAGCCGCTCCCAATGCGGTCGTTTCTAAATTAGCCGCCCGCTCAAGTGGCTTTTGCAAAATCGCTGGTTAGTAATTCCAGAGGAAATAAATGAATTGGTAATCGTAGCTAGCACGGCATTCCAATTCTCGTTAGCATTATGTTCCACCCAACCGGGCTTAGGAAAATACTGGGGAAATTCTTGCTAGGCATCAGCTACCTTATTGCCGGCGTGATCAAAAATAATGGCCCGGGTGCTAGTCGTTCCTTCGTCAATCGCCATCACATAGGACTCCGCCATAGTAAACCTCCTAACAAACTTATGTAAACGCTTATATCAGTTTTATGTGATAAGTATAGCGCCTGAAGCTAATTTTAGCAATGTTCGTTGCGTGAAATCTATATTTTTAAAGGATTTTTCTCTTAATTTTTTAGCGTCCCAAGCCCTTTCACTAAATTGTCACTTTTCCTTGCTGACTTGTTCAAATTCTATTCACATTTAGCCTGCATACTAAACTTATCAATACATAAATTAAAGGATGATGAACTTGCAACTCAAAAGAAAACTTTTCCTACTAGTCTTTGGCTTGGCAGTAGTCACCTTGACTACTAGCTTAATTCTTCGTTAAGCAAAAGGCCAGTTCTAACACTACTTCTTCTGACACATTTTTACCAGTCGCAAATGGATAGACAGTCACCACCTTAGATTACTCCGACTTAAACATTAAAAGTGTTAGCGACATTTATCAAACTGCCACTCAAACTAAAACTTAGTTCTTGCAACTACTAAAGTATCTCTTCGTCCAGCTGAAATTATTCAACTGTATGGTAGAAGATGGCAGATAGAGACGTACTTCAAGGCTGCTAAACAGTATTTGCGCTTTGATAAGACTCAAGTTCAAAATTATGACGGTCTTTGTGGTCACTTAGCTATTGTGATGATGACCTATGATTTGTTAGCTTGGCAAGAACGCCAAGAAAAAGATGAACGTACTATCGGAGACCTGTTCTATATCATGGGTGAAGCAATGCCTGATTTGAGTCTGACTGATGTATTGGTATGATTTATAAAACTACTAAATCAGCTTGTAGAAAGTGAACCAGTGGCACCAATAAAACAACTTAATGAGACAGTTGATAAATTTATCAGCAGCCTACCACAAAGCATAGCTTTCCAGCTTCAAAAGGCGTGAAAAAAACTAATTTAATACAGTGATATCCCGCTTATATCAAGAGAATAGGGAATTTTTATGCTCTTTTTTTGCTTTCAAGTTTCAGTAACTTTTTGGAAAGTCTCACAAAGCCTTAGGTACAAGTGATTTTACATGCAATTGTGAAACTCTTTTTAAAAAAACGATCTATAGCAAAAATTCTCAGAACTCAAAGTTAATAACAAAGGATTCTAGGAAAGTAACGTTACTTTCTTAGAATCCTTTGAAAATATGCACCCAGAGACTCTTATTTTTAAGATTAGTTTGTCCTCAGTCTCTTCTGAAATATTATTTACTTATCACATCAAGAAATATTGAACACAAGTTGCGATTAAACCACCTGTTAATGGGCCAAACATCGGCACCCAAGCGTAACTCCAGTTTGAGTCACCTTTATTAGGTACTGGTAATACTGAGTAAGCAAATCTTGGAGCCCAGTCACGAGCTGGATTCAAAGCAAATCCTGTTGTTCCACCTAAAGCTTGGCCAACTACCATGATTAATAAGCCAACAATCAGTGGCTTCAACCCCTTTGTGAAGTCTCCTAAGTTCAATAATGTTAGGATGAATACAAAAGTTGCAATTGTTTCACTTAAAAAATTATATACACTATTGTTAATAGCAGGACCTGTTGCAAAAATCCCTACTACATTACCGTCACTAACATCCTTTGCATTCTTAAATTGTGCTCCGTATTGGATAATAACTAAAACTGCACCAACAAAAGCTCCTAAGAATTGGCCTAATAAGTATGGCAATACTTGATCCCATGGGAAGAATCCAAAGATTGCGAATGGGATTGTAACTGCAGGATTTAAATGTCCTTGAGAACCAAAGCTACCAGCTACATAAACACCAAATGTTACAGCCATACCCCAAGCAATTGTGATGAATAGCCAACCTGAATTACGTGCATATGATGTTTTGAGGTTGACACCAGCACCCGTGCCCACACCTAATACGATTAGGATCATCGTCCCAAAAAATTCTCCTAAAAATCCATTCACACAAATCACCTCTATTATCTAGTTTTATCAGCAGTTTACTTTAAATATGCTAAGCTTGATTCTGCAATAGTTTCATCTAATTGCTTAGCTGCAGCTACTTTTTCTTTTTCATCCCATTCCATAATGCGTGCCATTTCATCAACGAAAGCATCTTTTTTCATCATTAATTCATCTTTATGGAAGAGAACATAGTTTGTACGACGTAATAAGAAGTCTACCAAATTCAAAGTCATTTCTTCATTCACAGAGTAATGCAAACTTAATGTATCAGCTAAAGTTAAACCTGGAGCTGCTTCTACATCGTCTGCGTAAGAAATTACACGACTTGTGTTTGAACCAAAGCGATTTGCTAAGTCAGCAGCATCTGCAGCTGGCATACCTTTGTCCATCGCAATCTTTTGGTAGAATTTCATTGTTTCATCAACGTTTGTAGGATCGAAGTGTCCACCTGAAACTTGTAATTTTTTGGAATCAACTTCGCGTACATCTTTATTAAATAATTCTTTGAATAACTTACGGATTAATTCCATTGCTCCAGCTGCCATCTTACGATAGTCAGTAATCTTACCACCTGAAAGTGTGATTAAACCATCATCACCTACTTTAAGTGAGGAACCTCGAGATACTTGTGATGGGCTTAGAGTCTTTTCTGCTGAAGCTATCTTCAAGCTGCTGATTGATTTTTCAACTTCGCCACGACTTGCTTCATCTTTACTGTATGCTACAGCTGTCTTAATTAAGTTTTCGAAACTTTCATCTGATACTTTACCAGTGTTAGATCCACCACCGTTGTAGTCTGAACTTCCATTACCAGATAGAAGTGGTCTTAAACCTGCCCAGCTTGCTTCGATATCATTAATTGTAATTTCAGCTTCTGGGTATCTGTTGTTGATAGCTTTTAATAAGTAATCTACATCAGCTTGTTCAACTCTTGGATGCTTGTAATCACCAGTGTAGTCTGTGTCTGTTGTACCAAAGTATGTTTTGTTTTCACGTGGAACAACGAAAATCATACGACCGTCACCAATTCCGGAATCAAAGTATGTTGGTTGAGGAACTCTTAGACGTGAGCTATCTACAACTAAATGCACACCTTTAGTTGGACGAATTACTTCACCTTCGCCATTCTTGTCATCTAAGCCTAGTGTCTTAGTTACCCATGGACCTGTAGTATTAATTACCATCTTAGCTTTGATTTCAAATTCTTCATCTGTTAATAAATCTTTAGCTTTTACGCCATTGATACGGCCATTATCATCATGAAGAACACCTACAACCTTAACGTGACTAGCCATTAAGCCACCTAATTCATCAGCTTCTTTAATGTTTTCAATAACTAGACGAGCATCATTGTTTACATAATCAAGGTAAACACCTGCACCTAATAACTTATCGCTCTTCAAGTTTGGTTCGCGTTGTAATACTTCTTCACGAGAAATTGTGTAGTTAGCATATTGTGTGCCTGTTACTCCAGCTAAGCGGTCATATAAATCCATCGCAATCTTAACACTGAACATGTCGAATGTTGAACTTGGATCGTCATAAATAGGTAATAACATTGGGAAAGGTCTTGGAATATGTGGAGCAATTCCTTGAACAACTGCACGTTCTTGTACAGTATCTGCAACAACACCTACATCAAATGTCTTTAGGTATCTGATACCACCATGAACTAATTTTGTAGAACGAGAACTTGTTCCTTCAGCAAAGTCTTGCATTTCAACTAAACCAGTCTTCAAACCGGAAGCTGTAGCTTGGAGGGCAACACCTGCACCAGTAATTCCCCCACCAATTACTAACAAATCTAATTCTTCATTCTCTAATCTATCAACTGTATTTTTACGTGTTTTAATTGAAAATGTCATTGTATTTCCTCCTACAGATTTTCGTTTATTTTATGTTTGAATATACGTGTTGCTTCTACTGCATTCTTCCATCCAGCATATAGATATTCTCTAGCATCATCGGACATTTCTGGTTCAAATCTACGACCAACTGTAAATAATTCTTTCAATTCATCTGTGTCTTTCCAGAAACCAACTGCCAATCCAGCTAAGAAAGCTACACCTAGAGCTGTTGTTTCTAAGTTTCCAGCTCTTTCAACTGACTTATTAAGCAAATCAGATTGGAATTGTAACAAGTAGTTATTCATAGCAGCCCCACCATCAACACGAAGGACTGGAATCTTAATACCTGTATCTTTTTCCATCGTATCTAATACATCTCTTGTTTGGTAAGCAAGTGATTGTAAAGTAGCTTTAATAAAGTCATTCTTGGTTGTACCACGTGTTAATCCGAACACTGCCCCACGAGCATCACTATCCCAGTAAGGAGCACCTAAACCTGTAAAGGCTGGAACAACGTAAACTTCATTATGGTTAGTTGATTCATTAGCTGCTCTTTCTGATTCAGGAGCTGATTCAATAATTTCCATACTATCTCTTAGCCATTGAAGTGCTGAACCAGATACAAATACTGAACCTTCTAAAGCAAAATTAATCTTGCCATTAATAGAATATCCAATAGTCGTTAGTAAGTTGTTTTTAGAAAGAACTGGTTTATTACCAGTATTCATTACAATAAACGAACCTGTACCATAAGTATTTTTAACTGTTCCATCTTCTAAAGCTAGTTGACCGAATAAAGCAGATTGTTGGTCACCAGCCATACCAGAAATCGGAACTTGACTACCAAAGAAGTGGTATGCTGCAGTTTGACCATAAATTTCAGAATTTCCTTTAACTTCTGGTAATAAAGTTTCAGGAATATTCAATAATTCTAAGATTTCCTTGTCCCACTTCAAATCATGAATGTTGAACAACATTGTACGACTGGCATTAGAGTAATCTGTTACATGAACTTTACCACCTGTCAACTTCCATGTAAGCCATGTATCAATCGTACCGAATAACAATTCACCTTTTTCGGCACGTTCTTGGGCACCTTCTACATGATCTAAAATCCAACGAATCTTCGTTGCTGAAAAATAGGCATCAATGATTAAACCTGTTTTTTCATGAATAGTATCAGAATAACCTTCATCAATTAATTTTTGTGCAATGTCACTTGTTTGTCTTGATTGCCAAACAATGGCATTATAAATTGGTAATCCTGTTTCTTTATCCCAAATAATAGTTGTTTCACGTTGGTTAGTAATACCAATACCTGCAATTTGTTTTGGTTGTATCCCAGAACTAATGAAAGAATTAGCTAATGTTGCCAATACTGAATTCCAAATTTCATTAGCGTCATGCTCTACCCAACCTGGTTGAGGAAAATATTGACGAAATTCTTTTTGTCCTTCAGCAATTTTATTTCCCTTTTTGTCGAAGATTATCGCACGTGTACTTGTAGTACCTTCGTCGATAGCCATAATATATTTATCTGACATCATTAGACCTCCTTATGTACTTCTTTAATAATGAATATTAAATAACATTGTTCTCGAAGCATTTAAGTAATCTGTTACATAGACCTTTACTCCAGTCGGCTTCAAAATCAGTAATTATTCACGTTTTTGTGTGCCAAACAAAAGCATTATAAATAAGAGAATCCGTTTTTCTATCTCAAATAATCGTCGTTTCACAGTAATTTCAAAAAAGAACAAAATGGTAATAGTTGCTAAAGCTGCATACCAAATCTTATTAGCATTATGTTCCACCCTACCAAGTTGCGAAAAATATTAGATGAGTTCTTTTTGAACGTCTACACGCTCAAAAATAGTAACCCGTGTCCTAGTTATTCATTCACCAATCGCCATAATATAGGGCTTTATCATGATAAAAACTCCCAATGTCCTAAAGTATGTAAGCGCTTTAAAATAACACATTAAGTATAGTACTAATTATAGAAAATGTAAATATTTATTGTGCAAAATATTTTTTAAAACATTTTTAGCGATATCTAATTTATTAAGTTAGTAACATCATTAATTTATCACTTTTCCTTGCCAGCTTGTTCATAGTCTAGTCACATTTACTATGCATACTGGACTTATCAATATATAAATACCAATACATAAATTAAAGGATGATGAATTTGCAACTCAAAAGAAAACTTTTCCTACTAGCCCTTGGCTCGATAGTAGTCACCCTAACTGCTAGCTTAATCTTCGTTAAGCAAAAGGCTAGTTCTAACGCTACTTCTTCTGAGACAATTTTGCCAGTCGCAAACGGACAGACCATCACCACCTTAGATTACTCCGACTTAAACATTAAGAGTGTTAGCGACATTTATCAAACCGCCACTCAAACTAAAATTGCCCAAAAGATCAAGCAACTAGAGACTAACAAAACTTATTCTTTCGATAAAATGCTGGTGTTAGCTAACCCCTACCTAACTAACACCACCGGCCTGTACCTACACTTTTCAACCACGAAAGCAACTAAGATTTCCTATACGGTTAAAAGTAAAGGGACTAGCACCTTTAGCCAAACACTCTATAACCCCAACGGAACCTACGCTAAGAATCACACCTACCAGCTAATTGGTTTAATTGCCGGCCAGGAAAATACCATTACCATTACCGCCACGGACCAAACTGGCCAAAAAGAAACTAAGACCTTCACTTACACCCCTAACAAGCTACGGGGAAGTAAGCAAAACCAACTTAAGGTTACTAAGGGCACTAGCAAAACCAAGCTTTCCTCCGGCCTTTACGCCGTAATTGGTGATAAAAGTCTAAAGACCCGCAACACTTACTTGGTCGATAATGACGGCTACATCCGTGCCGAAATTCCAACCATCAACTACAATTCCTTGCGCCTAGTTCAAACTGATAACAAGCTTTACCTAGCAGTTGACGACGACCAGCTAGTTACGTTAGACCGGTTAGGTCAAGTGGTGCAGTCTTACTCGCTTAAAGACACTAACTTTAAACTCCACCATGACTTTGCCGTAGACAGTCAGGGGAATATCATCGCCCTCGCAACTGATACTAAGCTTAAAGCCAGTGAAAAACGAGTTGAAGACCAAATTATTAAGATTGATGGTACTTCCGGCCAAGTTAGTCGCCTCTTAGACTTCAAGGACTTGTTGGGTGACCTTTACAAAACCGCCACCGGGATTGAAACCTTAACTAATAATAAGGGCTACCGTGACGTTATCCACGCCAACAGCATCCAATTAACTAAAGACGACCAAGTCATCATTAGTTCCCGGGAAACTTCGACCATTATGAAGATTTCTAGCCTTACTAGTTATCCCAAGTTAGATTACTTTATTTCTGATCCGTCGGTTTGGCAAGGGGTCGGCACATACTCTAACTTGTTGTTGAATAAAGTTGGCAACTTTACTTCCCAAGCTGGGCAACACTCTGTAACCTATATTCCAACTGAGACAGCCGGGGTTTACTATTTGGAAATGTTTAACAACAACTCCGCAATTATGAACTCCCGAACTAACTTTAGTTGGGCTAATTATCCTAACAGCGGGGGCGCAACAGCTTCCAACGACTATCAATCTAGTTACTATAAGTACCTCGTCAACGAAAACACCGGTAGTTACCAACTAGTCAAAAAAATTAGTCTACCTTACTCGCCATTTATCTCTAGCGTTCAGACTAAAGATAATAACGTCGTAACTGATTCGGGAATGACCGCCACCTTTGCCGAATATGATGCGGATGGTAAATTAATCCAGTCCTTTGAAACCACTGGTAGCACTAAGTTTATCTACCGGGTCTATAAATACGACTTTAATAATTTTTACTTTGCTAACTAAAACAAGCCCCCTAACACCAAGGCCGTGTTAGGGGGCTGTTTAGCTATTTCTTCATATCCAACATTTTATCAATTACAGGAATATTACCTAAATCGGTAATTTCATCCTTGGACATTACCACCAAGTTAGTATCCGACTGAGCTAGCTTAGTAAAGGCGGCAATACTTTGGTCCCTAAAGTAATTGTCCGAAACTGACTCTAGGGCCGCACGAATCTTTTCAATCCGGTAACTTTCTGCGTCGGCCCGCATTCGGGTTGCTTCCGCTTCTGCTTGAGCCGTTTCCACCAAAGCTTGATTTTTGGCATCGGTGGTTAGCTTGATATTGCGAGCTTCCCCTTCAGCCTTAGCAATCACGGCCACCCTTTCACGGTCAGCCGTTAGCTGCTTATCCATCGCCTTTTGAATCTCAACGGATGGGGTTAACTCATCAATGTTCACCCGGTCGACGTTAATTCCATAAATATTAGTCAAATCACCGATGGCGGCTGCGAGTTCCGCGTTAATCTTAGAAGTTGAGCCTAAAGCCGCGTTTAAATCCATCCGGCCAATGATATCACGTAAGTGGCCCCGCACTAGCTGAGCCATGGATTCTACTGAATCGGTATTTTCATAGGTATACTTCTTAGCATCCGTTACGTGATAGTTTAAGGTCACACTAGCTTCGATGTCAGCATTATCTTGAGTAATGACTGAGTACTTTTGCAACTTCAACGGGTGCATGGCTAGTTCTACCGACTCAATTCTCTGGATGAAGGGAATGTAAAAATGCAAACCTGCTTCCACGCTGTGACTGTATTTTCCTAAGGTCTCTACTAACCCCTGACAATTCTGTCTAATAATTTTAATTCCTAACATGCTAAATTACCCCTTTACTCACCAACAAGCGGCCTTAACGTGATAATATTTCCTACGGCTTCAATTACAATATAATCTGCCTGCTTATCAACTGGCCGGTTGCCCTCGATTAGATAACGATAATAAATCCCCTTAACTTCGACTAAACCATTAGCTTGGTCGATTTTTTGCCCGGCTATTTTCTGGCCGAGAAAGTTTCTCTTCTCAAACGAACCTGCTTCCACCTGCTGAGGCGGATCTTTCAAGGTTAGGGAGACAATTTCTTGCAAAGTTGCATTTACACTCTTATTTTCAGATTGAGCTTTACTCTCTAACCGCCTTTTTAAGTTTTTAGGCAGGCGAAAGAGAAAAGAAGTCATCTCTTCATCTCTTGCCATCTCCGCCACCTTCTTTCTTGATATCATTATGATATCACATTTTATATCAACCAACAACTTTTAGGTAAATAAAAAAGCCACGACTAAGCGTGACTTACAATTAATATTTAGTTACTAAGCAAAATCCATTACATCTTTAACCGGATAGCGACTAGAAGTAACCTTGTCTACCCCTTCATCAACCGGCTTTCCAATCGCAATTGCCATCACCGGTACATAACGTTCTGGGTCCAAATCAAAAGCAGGAGCCGCTTTCTTAGCATCGTAACCTGCAATTGGGTTTGACTCGTAACCATGGGCCCGGGCCGTTAACATCAGCTGCATCGCCGCCAAGCTGCAGTCAACCATGCTATCATTAATTAACATTGACTTAGGCGCACTTTCATACAGTGGCAGGAAGGTTTTAAGAACTTCATCGCGCTTCGCAGCCGTAATCTGGCCATTTTCATAGGCCTTATTCCACAAATCCCGGTATGATTCAAAGGCTAGCGTATCCCCGAAAATCATGACCACCGCCGAAGCCGTTTCCAGTTGGGGCAGGTTAAAGCGCATGAAAAACGACCGTAACTTATCCTTGCCCGCAGGACTATCAACCACCACGAACCGCCAAGCTTGTAAGTTGCAAGCCGATGGGGCAGTGATTGCCTCTGCAATCATTTCTGTTAGCTCGGAACGTTCAATCTTTACCTGCTCATCAAATTTCCTAACCGAGTGCCGATTTAACATTACATCGCGAAAATCGTTATTTACAACTGCCATTTCACTCACTCCTTGCTCAATAATTAACATGACTATACATCTTTATTATAAAAGCTTTGCTATAAAATGTAAACGTTAACTTTGCTCCGTCACCATAGGAAATTAAAATCTCAATCTAATTTCTTAGCACCTAACAAAAAATCCCAAGAAAGCTTCTTTCTTAGGATTTATATCTCAAATTTTATTAATCGACAAAACGTACGGCGGTGCCGTAAGCTACCACTGACTGCATGTCGCCGCCAATTGAACCAGAATCAAAGCGCATCATGACAACCGCATCTGCGCCCTTGTCCTTAGCCTCAGCAATCATCCGACTTACAGCCTTTTCCCGTGAAGTTTGTAGCATCTTAGTATAACCTTTGATTTCCCCGCCAACAATATTCTTGATGCCGGCTCCAAAATCACTGACAACATTACGGGATTGAGTGGTTACTCCGAAGACTTCCCCTAATACTTCGTAATTTTTCCCTGGAATTTGTTCAGTTGTTGTTACTAACATTAAAATCTCCCCTTCGTTATAAATTCTACTCCTCTATCATAACAAATAATTTACCTACAGGAGTTAACTTTTTATAAACAATCATTAACTAAAAAGGTCCCTAAGAAAGTTTGCTTTCCTAGAAACCTTATCTTCTTAATTCCTAATCAATTTAGGCCCGTTGTTTATAGGTACCGTTAGCGGTATTAATCACTAACTTTTCACCGGTTTGGATGAAATCAGGCACCGTTACAACTAAGCCCGTTTCCATTGTGGCTGGCTTACCACCACTAGCGGCAGTTGCACCCTTAATGGTTGGTTCTGTTTCTGTAACCGTCAACTCAACCGTTCCTGGGAGTTGAATTCCAATTAGTTCCCCGTTACAGAAATCAAGTTGGACTTGGAGGTTTTCGATTAAGTAAGGCAACTCGTTTTCTAACAAGCTAGCTGCCAACTCGTATTGCTCGTAAGTTTCAAGGTCCATAAAACAAAGTAGGTCGTCTTGGCGGTAAAGGTATTGCGCCTGCTTTTTATCAACCATTGCCAATTCAACCTTTTCGGAAGGCCGCATCGTGGTTTGCACGATTGAGCCTGCCCGTACATCCGCTAACTTCATCTGCATCACCGTGTTACCTTTACCAGGCTTGTGATGATTAGCTTCTAAAACCTTAATCAACTTACCATCCTTTTCGAAAACCATACCACTTCTCAAATTAATTGCTTCAACCATTTTTCTTCTCCATTTCTATTTTTAGTCTGCTGTAACTAAAAAAGACTTGGTGGTGCAAGTGAGAGGGCAAATTCTCGATCAGTCAAGAATATCACCATCTTTCAGTTAGAATAACCCTATTCTAGCATGTTTCAAAATTAGAGGTCAATTTCTAGCATAATTGGCGTATGATCGCGCCGGTCACCCGAATCAAGCATTTCTGCCTTTACGATTTTATCTGCAATCCGGTTGCTGGTCAGCCAGTAATCAATTCTCCAACCCGAATTATTAATCTTGCTAGTCTTGCTTCGTTGCGCCCACCAAGAATAAACCCCTTCAACTTGACCGTGGACATGGCGGAAACTATCGGTAAACCCAGCCTTTAATAAGTTAGTAAAACCTGCCCGCTCTTCATCCGTAAACCCTGCTGATTGGTGATTATTCTTAGGGTGAGCCAAGTCGATTTCCTCGTGGGCCACATTATAGTCCCCCGAAGCCAAAACGGGTTTAGTTTTATCCAGCTCTACCAAGTAAGCTGCATACTTTTGATCCCAAACCTGCCGTTCGGCCAAGCGCTTAAGTCCATCCCCTGCATTCGGTGTATAAACCTGGCTAACATAAAATTTAGGAAACTCCAAGGTAATAATCCGGCCTTCTTGATCCATCGGACTAGGCGCCCCGATTTCAGGATAGGTTACCTTAGGGGTTAAACTCTTACGGTATAAAAAGAGCGTCCCCGCATAGCCTTTCCGAGCCGGTTCCACCGAACTGCGCCAAACAAAATCATAGTCCGCAAACCACTTAGCTAACGCTTCAACGTGCTTCTTGTTGGGACCACCAGCCGGCAACTTGGTTTCTTGAATGGCCACAATATCCGGTGCTTGGGCTTGAATGGTGTCAAGCACCGCCCGGCTTTGCTCTGCCCGCTCTGATTGACCGGTCAACGCCGCATTCAACGAATCAATATTCCAGGAAATAAGTTTCACAAGATCACAACCTTCACTTAGTCTTGCCCCCATTTTACCACAGGGCTAAGTTGGCAAGCTATTCAGATACTTTATACTACTAAACATTATTGATTTAACATACTTCTGAGACTCCATTTTCGTTGTAATCATCACTTAATTTGTACTAAACATCATTGATTTAACATACTTCTGAGACCATATTTTTATAAATTTGTTTTTTTATGGTAGTACTAAACATCATTGATTTAACATACTTCTGAGACTGTAGTTGGTATTATTTTAATAAAGAAAAAGTACTAAACATCATTGATTTAACATACTTCTGAGACTCATAGTTGAGCTTATCTTCACTCGTAAGCGTACTAAACATCATTGATTTAACATACTTCTGAGACTCCAGAGAGTGCGCCTCAGAATTGGCGTGAGTACTAAACATCATTGATTTAACATACTTCTGAGACCTTAGTTAAACAATTCTATGAAATGAGAGAGTACTAAACATCATTGATTTAACATACTTCTGAGACATTGCCCGTTGATAATACTGAGCGCGATAGGTACTAAACATCATTGATTTAACATACTTCTGAGACTGTCCCATGCTTGATTACCTCCAGAAGTCTGTACTAAACATCATTGATTTAACATACTTCTGAGACTTATAAAAATGGTATTACGAATGGTCTAAAGTACTAAACATCATTGATTTAACATACTTCTGAGACTGTTTGTCTGTCATTTTAGCTAGAGTGCCAGTACTAAACATCATTGATTTAACATACTTCTGAGACGCCTATTGTCCGTGTGATGCTCCGGGCTTTGGTACTAAACATCATTGATTTAACATACTTCTGAGACAGGCTGTGGCGAAGTTTTAGAATTTAAAAAGTACTAAACATCATTGATTTAACATACTTCTGAGACGATTAATTTCATTTTAGATTACCACCTTTAGTACTAAACATCATTGATTTAACATACTTCTGAGACCAAGTCGGCGACAGATTGTAAAAAAGACGTGTACTAAACATCATTGATTTAACATACTTCTGAGACTTCCATGGGTCGCTAGCAAATTCCAGCGGAGTACTAAACATCATTGATTTAACATACTTCTGAGACCTTTACAAGGTTTCACTGAAGGTTCATATAGTACTAAACATCATTGATTTAACATACTTCTGAGACACCCTTTCCGTCAGTATAATGCTTATTAACGTACTAAACATCATTGATTTAACATACTTCTGAGACGATAGCCGACATTAATTTCGGCAATGCTCAGTACTAAACATCATTGATTTAACATACTTCTGAGACGTGTAAAAATCAATCAGCATATCTGCTACTGTACTAAACATCATTGATTTAACATACTTCTGAGACCATCTAATCATCTCTCTTTCTAAAGTAATCGTACTAAACATCATTGATTTAACATACTTCTGAGACAGTGAACGCTCAAATATTGGCGCATAAAGGGTACTAAACATCATTGATTTAACATACTTCTGAGACGGTGGGACTTTATCAACTAAGAACCGCTTCGTACTAAACATCATTGATTTAACATACTTCTGAGACTGTCAACTTCTAGCGTTTGATAGTCTGTTGGTACTAAACATCATTGATTTAACATACTTCTGAGACGTGCTTTAGCCCCATGCCGAATCAACCAGTGTACTAAACATCATTGATTTAACATACTTCTGAGACTAATCTTCATTGCAATCTCTCCTTTTGATTGTACTAAACATCATTGATTTAACATACTTCTGAGACTGAGCCTAGCAGCTTGCTCATCAATTCAGTGTACTAAACATCATTGATTTAACATACTTCTGAGACGTTCATACGGTCGACGTATTCCAAATTTTCGTACTAAACATCATTGATTTAACATACTTCTGAGACATGATACTACCTTGACGGATTATCAGATTGGTACTAAACATCATTGATTTAACATACTTCTGAGACTCTAAGTCGTCCTTGATACCAGCAACATTCGTACTAAACATCATTGATTTAACATACTTCTGAGACTGTGGCAATTCATTAATATCATCATGGTTTGTACTAAACATCATTGATTTAACATACTTCTGAGACGATGTAGTTTGTCTTAAACGCGAAGCTTGTGTACTAAACATCATTGATTTAACATACTTCTGAGACCTTTTGTTTCCTCACTTGTGCGGAAAGTAGGTACTAAACATCATTGATTTAACATACTTCTGAGACCCAACACGGGCGCGCCAAGCCCCTTTAGCCGTACTAAACATCATTGATTTAACATACTTCTGAGACGGCGAGTGGGTATAAAAGACCCTGGAAAGAGTACTAAACATCATTGATTTAACATACTTCTGAGACCGATATTTATTAATCAATATCTAATCTTTAAAAGTACCAACCAACGAAGTCAGCATCAATATAGTAATAATTACAGTTTTTATAATAATCCTTCTTATCCAAATCTGAAAATTCAATTAGAAGGACTTTCGTTCCAATTTCATTATTAACATACTGAAGTTCACGAAATTGTTCTTGCGTCATATAACTAGCTAGGTTATTGAACACAATACACGATTTATCATCACACTCAATATGAAGTTTTAAATCACTTTCAATTATACCATAAGCATCATTAGATATAGAAGGATGTAAGTGAATGTTAGCGTATTTAAGTAGCCGTTTAACATCCCCATCAAAACTAACTTCTAAAGGAATATCTGTCATAAACAAACTTTCCTGCAAGAGTGTAAATAATTCGCGCGCCTTCTTTTCAATACTTGTCCTCACGTGCGGAGCCAAGCCCTCGGTAATCTTATTAACTAACTCTAGCTTGTAACGTTTATCTAAGTCATGATTAATCAAAGCGTCGCCGTCAAAATCAAAAGCTAAATTATTGTTAATAAGGCTAAAATCATCGCTGTACGCTTTTACCTTGTCATTGTAATCTTTTACACCTAAAATCAAATCTTTGTAAACTGTAGGATTATTAGTTGCTATTACCGTTATCTTACCTTCATCAATTTGTACTTCATCGTATCCTTGGTAGCTAAGTTTCATAAAATTATCGTCCTTTGTGCTGAATTTCTAATATCTTTTTTCTTTTCACCTAGCAAAAAGTGCATATCATTGTACTGCTTTTCAGTTAACATCAAGGTCTGAATTGTCCCATTTTCAGGTAAATAAACACTGACCCTTTTTTCTAAGAACTCTGCTGACTGCCTTGTTACGCAAACCCTGACATAAACAGAGTACTGTATCATAATAAAACCTTCTCTAATTAATGCCTTTCGAAATTTTCGATACTCTCTTCTATCTTTGCTAGTTTCCGTTGGTAAATCAAACATGATCATTAAGCGCATTGTACGATACCTCATTTGGTAGAGTCACCTCAATTTTTATATTGTCTTTCTTGCCGTTTAGATAATTTAAGCAATCGCTAACATATTTTGTTATCGCATTTCTCAATAGTGTATTTTTACCATTATATTTAATCTCTAAATTTAACATATCCACTAATCCGTACTTCACATCAGGTGTAAAATCAAGAAAATTTTGCCCATTTACCCAATAATCTACTATTGGTCTAAACGGTTCTATTAGGTCACACCCAAAATTAAATTGATTTTCATTACTATGATGATGAATTCCTAAATAAGTCAAAAAGCCATTTTGTACTATCTCTCTATTTATCTTTGATAGAATAACCGCATATCCATAGTCTAGAGCCTTATTTATTACTGACCCTGTCCTTCTTGAAAAATCTTTAGTAAATAATGTTTGAAAATATTTTTTTGCAACTACAGCTTCGCGGTTAGTAACATCATTTACCTCTAAAACATCCAACTCATCTTCTAGTTCTTTGGTTTGTTGTCCGTTTAATCTTAAAACTTGAATTTGATTTTCAATTTTACCAATTATAATATTGGTCCATAAAAGCTCCATTCTTTCTTGGGGCCAATTGTATTGTAGATTGATATTTTCTAACGCTAAATTATTAGGATAATATCCCACTGTTTCACAAACAGGCTCATGTTGTCTATCTGTAAAAATTACCTTAGTTCCGTTCTTAGTTAGAGCTCCAATTAAACTCGAAGTAATAACCGCCTGAGTTGTTTCAATCACCAATAACTCTATATCTTCGACGGGAATCTGATTTATTCCCTCGTTATTCTGCACCACCATCATCCGCGAACTATATGATAACTTTGAATGTTGCGTTATAATTACTGATCTCCATCCCATGAAAACACTTCCTCTTGACAAAAAAATTAAGTTTCTTGTATAATACAGACGTTGGGTAGCTCCCAACATCTAAACATTATTGATTTAACATACTGTGTTGAGATCAAACGGAGCTTTTTAGCGATGTTTATCCTTTTGAGCCATTATATGGCCGTACATATTATAAAAAGTGCCCCTAAAAGGGCACTTTTTCTTTACTATAAATCTCTCAAATAAACAACTCTTTCAAAAATACCAGTTGGTGATTGATAAATTAACTTAGCGTTCTCAGTCAACACTATTCCTGACGGACGTTGTAAAAATCCGAATGGACTCCCGCTGATAATTTTCAATTTTTTAACAACAGGATTAGCATGTAACCCATCCAAAATATCTAGCAATTCCGTTACTTTATCTGCTGTATTTAATTCTACAAATTTATCTTTGCTACTTGTTAATTTATTTCTAAACTGTCGTGCATCATACAACGTAAATTTATCATTCACTACGTTCAATATTTCCTCATAAACAGCTACTAACTCCCTATCACTAGCATCTTTATTAGCTAAAGATTCGATGCTTTTCACACTTAAAACTAATTGTTTTGCATTATATGGGTACGCAGCACTACCCAACATAAATTTACCGCTATCATCTTCTACAAGTTGCTTAAAATGAACCTTTGGAAGGATAATTCTAAAAGTCTTTTTCTTACCTGAACTATTTATCTGCTCGTCAATAATCTCATTTAATCGTTGCATATATCTATTGTGGTCCTCTTTGGCAAGATTATCTAACTCCAACTTGTTTCTCATCGGAATTCCTACCACCCTAAATTTGATACCTTTCTTATCTTCCAATCGTACTATGGAAAGGTAAGCATCGTAGTTATTAGAATATCCCCCATAAATATCAACCGGCTTATCGTTTTTCTTTTGAATTAATTTCTGTTTTGGATTTACTGGGTAGATGGTCTCCTTAAACATAGCTCCACTGTTTGTATAGGTTTCTTGCGATACTAGCATATATTTATATTCATATGCTTTTTTCAGTTGATTAATTGCGTCTTGACGATTCATGAATACCTTATGTTCGACATTATCAACTATTTGGTCGGTCTTCCCTTCTTCTAAATCATATAAGAAATTGTATGATTTTAGGTAATTACGGTCTTTTTTGGCATCAAATTTATTGTAATCGCCATAAACGAAATAACCACGTAACTTAGGATATCGTTGATATAAGTATCGTCCACTAAACGCCGTTAAATAAGCATCAAAAGCGTGGTGATAATCGTTGAGTTGTCTAATCTTCACAAAATTGAAATGTTCACGTAGTTCATGTGTATACTTTTGACGAACTTCTATGATTTTTGTATCTTGATACAATGTCTGCAGTATTTCAGCAGACAATTTAATAACTTGCGAAGTTTCCACTAATTGTCTCCGAATAAAGCCATTAGCCTTATATGGGCCAATCTCGTCCGGATCAGTAAGCAAGTTAGCCAGTTTTTGTTTACTAATTAGTCCGTTATCATATAAATCATTCCAGAAATCCTTCATTTTAGCACCATATTCACAAACAGGTACCGTATCTGATTTCTCATTATTAACCGCACGTTTTGTCAATACTCGGTTGTCTAAAGAATCATCCTTAATAAAAGACCGTGGTAAGATATGATCGCCATCACTATATAAACTCAACTGGTCAATATTAAGCGGTTCCCCCGTGTACATATCTCGACCTAATTGAGTGAAATATAGATAATACTTATTCGTTAGTTTCTTCTTACTTGCTTGAAAATCTTTAAACTCAGCTAGCAAAGCTTGGTCCGTCATTTCTTCAGAAAGACTCATCAAAGTTTTTTGAAGTTGTGTCATTCGTGAATTAGTCAATTCTGAGCGCCCATCGCTTCTTGTAAATTCGATGGAAATGGATGTAGGTTTAGCTCCCATAGCCTTCTCTACATCTTGGACAACCTTAATAACCTTACGAATTGCTTTTTTATTTTGTGGAGATGTATATGCTTCACCAAGAATCTGTTCAATATCTCCTTGCTCTAATTTATCACTATTATATTCGACGATGGCTTTTTGAAAATCTGGTTGAGACTGAATTTGCATAAAATTATTAGTAGTGTCCCACAACCAATCCATAATTCTTTGACCATTACTATCACAAATTCCAGTTAATAATCTTCTTGAAAGTCTTCCCCAACCATTATAATTAAGCCGGGTTAGTTGTGTAATATTTTCTTCCGTCAGCCACTCAATCTCTTTCAGTTTAATTCTTAAGATTTTCTTATCTTCAAAAATTGTAAGCCACTCTATAATCTGTTCAAAATCTTTTTGTCTGCCAGCATCATCTACTGCCTTACCAAATATCTTCTTTAAATCATGATAAGTGGATAAATTATTATCAAACTTAGTCCCATTACTTAGGCCCTCTAATTTAAGGGAATTCAAGTTTTTCAGTTTAACGTTCAACCAATTTTTAAAACATTTAGCTGAAACTGTTTTACTATCTCCGTTTTCAAATAAAGCAACATATGCTTCTCGTTTTAATTCAACTGGTAGTCGTCTTCCATTAACCTTGATATTATTAAGCTCGTTAAGAACTTTATATCGTTGATACAGTAAGCTATTAGCTGGTAAAACATCCTCACCAACCAGATAAGTATCCTTGGCGGTCATTCGCTTGATGAAGTCATTTGCAGATGCAATTGTATCAACCTTTTCTTCAAAGTTCCAAGGAGTTATCTCTCCCTCTTGTTTTCTAACCATCCAAGCAAAATTACTATTAGAGGTTTGTTGCTGTTTTTTACTAGTCACCATAGGCCCTACATAGTAAGGGACTCTAAAGGTTAACAGTTCATCTAATTTATACGGTGCCCGCTTCTGATGACTTTCCACTGGATTCTTCTCAGCTAACCAAGGGTAGTATTTGGACTGCATTTCAATAATCTTATCCAATTCCACTTGGTGTAATTGATTAGGAATAACCCCATTCATTGCTGTTCTTTGTTTAGGTAAGAATTGTCCCATTTCAATTAAACCAAGTAACTTTTCAGCCCGTGAATCGTCTAACTCAACTAAGACTTTCTTTAGCTCTTTATAAAAATCAGCCCTATTTTGGTGTGCACGCTTATCTACTTTCTTAGCTTTTGGATCCTTCCCATCAATATACAAACTATATGCTTTCTTTATAGCTTTGATTTGCTTAGCATCCATCTTTTCGTACAAAGCTTTTAATACTTGTAATTGCTCCCTATGCGCCTCATATTTATCTACCATTGATTGCGAAATACTCTTCCCGTCTGGAACAATTTCATTTAGAATAATTTGATCATGAATTGTCTTTATTGCATCAAACAATTCAGCTTGTTTTTCATTGACTAATTCTAACAATCCACTGACATTTTCTTCGGCATTAGTATCCAATAGCGAAAAGTTTTTCTTATTTTTGTCTATTTCTAAATCATCAGCTAACAATAAATTAGCAAACTGGGCTTTCATGCCTAAGATAGCATTACTTAATTCCTTAGCAAGTGAAGCATTCAGTTTATTAATTTCCTTACGATCACTTGAAACTGTTAGTAACTTTTTAAGTGCTCCAGCCTTATCGCGCCTACTTTTATTCTTATCAACTATAATATCTTGAATAGTTTCGACATCACTCACATTAATTTTGACATCCGTATTTAATTCGTCGTATAGCTCTGCCACTCGTTTTAATTGTCTATCTAGTTGTTCTTTTAATTCTAAGCCTTCTTGCTTAAAACTATCTACCGATAATGGGCTAAGAAAATTACCACGATACTTCATGATATGATGAATTGCCAAAAATATTGCCCTTACATCAAATTTCCTATCTTCTTCCATTAAAGCCTTTCGCAAATGATAAATTGTTGGATATTTTCTATAAAAATTAGCATCCTTTTCATTTGGAAAAAGTAAGGAGCCCCAAAAGCGTTTATTTTCATCCTTAGGCGAAATATCAGCTTCATGGAGACGTGCTAAGAAGTTCTCGTCTACTTCAAAAATGTGAGGATCAAAAAAAACTTCTAAAAGTTTTAACCTTCTCTTACGACGTTTTAAACGTCTTCGTGTCGTTCGATATCCTCTCCGCTCTGCTGCCGTGTTTCCCTCTCTAAATAAACTTGTACCAATTAATGTTTTACCCTTAGCTCTCATTAAATGATAATTGCAATCCATCACTGCATAACCTATACTGTTAGTCCCAATATCAAGACCTAAATGGTACTCTTTTTCAGACATACTCTCGTTCCCCGCTTCCTAAGTATTTTATAAAAATAATTATATAAGCGTTTTCTTTGATAGTAAATAGAATTTTAAAGCTACTCTGATTTTCCCTGTTGGTTCAAAAATAATTATCAAAATAATTTCACAAGCAAAAAATCGCTAGATACAATGCATTCAAACATTGTTTCTAGCGATTTTTGAATTCTGAGTTTTTTTCTTAACCTCTATTACTTTACTTAGTTCTTAGCGGCTTCTTCTTGGGCTAGTAAGAGGCAACCAGTAATACCGGCATCGTCGCCAAGGGCAACGTGGACGATGTAATCGTCTAAATCAGGTGTCTTGAGGTAGCCGTTCATTTGTTCTGCAAAGGACTTGCGAATCATTGGGAAGAGTTGATCTTGCTTGGAAACACCACCGCCAAAGATAATCTTTTCTGGCGAAAGGATGACCGTGTAATCTACGCAGGCTTGGGCCAAGTAGTAGGCTTCGATTTCCCAATCCTTAGCGTCCTTCGGAATATCGAAGGCTTTGCTTCCGCCGGCCCGACCTTCAACGGCTGGTCCAGCACAGAGCCCTTCTAGACAGTCATGGTGGTATGGGCAGTTACCTTGGTAGGTGTCTTCCGGATGACGACGCATGATGATGTGGCCCATTTCTGGGTGGCCAAAACCTTCAAGGAGTTGGCCGTTGACAACGCCACCTCCACCAACACCAGTCCCAACTGTGAGGTAAACACAGCTGTTCTTGCCTTGGGCGGATCCTTTCTTCAATTCCCCGTAAGCGGCAACGTTAACGTCAGTTGTCCAAACATAAGGAATGTCATAGTGGGCCTTCATATCGCCTAAGAAGTTGTAGTTAGCCCATCCCTTCTTAGGTGTCGTGGTGATATAGCCGTATGTATCTGATGAGCGGTTGACATCAATCGGGCCAAAGGAGCCAATTCCCATTGCTACCACGGGGTTTTCGTCAAAGAATTTGAAAACTTCAGCCATCGTTTCAGCTGGCACGGTAGTTGGAATCTTAACGCGTTTCAAAATGTTTAAATTTTCGTCACTGACTGCACAGACGAACTTTGTCCCGCCGGCTTCAATTGCTCCGTATAGTTTAGTCATGATAAATCCTCCTTTAGAGTAACCGTTTTCTTTATTTTACCTTATTCAAGTAGGAATTTAAAGTCCTTTTCTGAAATTTATGCTAAACGTTTGACATGTTTTTTAATTTACAAAAATTAGGTATAATAAAAGCAACTTTAAACTATAAAAGAGGGATTTATCTGTGAAAATCAAACGTATCGACCATATCGTTTTAACAGTTACTAACCTGGCTTCAGCTAGCCGCTTTTACCACGAAGTGTTTGACATGCCGGTCTTGGCTGAAACAGCTGAAAGCCACACTTTAAGGTGTGGTCACCAATTGATTGTCTTGCAAAAAGTCGACGCCAAAGCGGACTTAAAAGCAAGCCACCCAACTAGTGGCAGCGCCGATTTATGTATCGTTGCCGGCGACAAGATGGACGACATTGTTAACCACTTGAAGAGTTACTTCGTTAACATTGTGGCTGGCCCAAGCCAAACTAGCGGTTCCGAAGGTAAGATGACCTCCGTATTTGTCCGCGATTACGACAACAATTTAATCGAAGTAGCTACCTACAAGGGCTAACTTTTACACAAAGACCCCGAGCAAAAAAGCTCGGGGTCTTTCTTATTTTTATGGATATTGGCCTAGATGCTAGCTATTTTTTTGCAAAATTAACTCTGCTAAATACTGACCAAACTCGCTAGTGCTTAGCGTTGTGGCCTCTTTGAGCTTAGCAGCAAAATCAACTGTGACATGGTGACTAGCAATTGCTTCTGCTAGGGCCGATTCAATCAAGTCAGCTGCCTGGCTCCAACCTAGGTAGTCAAACATCAGCTTGCCGGACAAGATTAACGAAGTTGGATTTAGCTTGTTTTGGCCTGCAAATTGGGGGGCCGTCCCGTGAGTTGCTTCAAAGATAGCTTGACCCGTCTGGTAATTGATATTGGCTCCCGGGGCAATCCCGATGCCCCCAACTTGGGCAGCTAGGGCATCCGAAATGTAGTCCCCATTCAGGTTTAAGGTCGCAATGACATCAAAGTCGCTGGGCCTTAGTAAGGCTTGTTGGAAGAAGTTATCACAGATCAGGTCGTTAACAATTACCCTGCCAACTGCTTGAGCTTGATTTAGGGCTTGCTTAGCCTGGGCTAGTCCTTTAGCTTCCTTGATTTTGTTATATTCCATCTGACTAAAGATTTTATCCCCAAACTCCTCGGCGGCTTGGTAGCCCCAATTTCTAAAGGAGCCCTCCGTTTGCTTCATAATGTTGCCCTTATGGACCAAGGTTACTGTCTTTAAATTATGAGCTAAGGCGTAATTAATGGCCGCCTTAACCAAACGCTTGGTTCCCTGGCTAGAAACTGGTTTGATTGCAAACGAACTACTTTCAGGAAAGCGGACCTTAGCTAGTTGTCCCTGTTCCTTTAAAAAGGCCAATAATTTCTCAGTTCCTTTTGTATGGCTTGCAAACTCGATACCGGCATAGATGTCTTCCGTATTCTCCCGGAAAACCACCATGTTAACTTGTTCCGGAGCTACTACTGGACTAGGCGTGCCTTGGTAATATGTCACCGGCCGTAAACAGGTATATAAATCTAGTTCCTGGCGCAAGGTAACATTTAAAGACCGGTGTCCTTCTCCGACCGGAGTTTCTAGTGGCCCTTTAATTGCTACCAAGTGTTTTTTTAGCGCCGTGAGAGTTTCAGCAGGTAACCAACTACCGGTTTGCTGGTAGGCGCTCTTTCCCGCTAACAACTTGTGCCAACTAACTTTTCTTTGACCCCCGTAAGCCTTTAGCACGGCGGCATCAAAAACTGTTTGGGCGGCCGCAAAGATTTCTGGGCCAATCCCATCCCCACTAATATAGGGAATAGTAGGGTTAGCAGGTACCTCCAACTTCCCAGCTACCATTTTAATTGCTTCTGCCATTAAAACTCACTTCCAATCTGATAATGATCCTTAGCGTACTTGCGACCTTTAGGGCCAATATACTCAGACGAGGGCCGAATCAAGCGCCCCGTTCGTTTTTGCTCCATGATATGAGCCAACCACCCCGCCGTCCGGCAAGCCGCAAAGATAACGGTAAAGAGATCCTTTTCTAACCCCAGGCAGTGGTAAATCAACGCGGTATAGTAGTCAACGTTAGGATGTAATCCCTTAGTCTTTAGTAAATAATCGGCAAGCGTTACTTGCAAATCGTAGTAAGACTCATTGCCCGTCTTTTGTGCTAACTTCCTAGCTAGTCCCTGTAAAATCTTAGCCCGGGGATCCCCATCCTTATAGATGCGGTGCCCAAAGCCCATTACCTTCTTGCCAGCCGCCAACCGCTGTTTGACGTAGGTAATAGGATCTAAGTGCGAGCACTTAATTTCTTCTAGCATTGCAAAAACCTGCTCGTTAGCTCCACCATGAAGCGGTCCTTTCAAAGCACATACCGCCGCCGTCAGACAAGAATAATAGTCAGCCGCCGTTGAGGCTACCACCCGGGCACTAAAGGTCGAGGCGTTAAATTCGTGGTCGGCGTGCAAAACCATCACGGTGTTAAATAACCGGCTCAAAAATTCATCCGGTTTCTTGCCAGTTAGCATGTATAAGAAATTATCTGCCAACCCCAACTTAAAATCAGGTTCAATCAGTGGTTCGTCTTGCCGAATCCTGACAATCGAGGCAATCACCGTTAGCATCTTGGCAAGAATTTTCGGTGGTTCGTCAAAAATCACGTCGTTGGTAGTCCCTAGTAAGGAGGTAGCCGTCCGCAAGATGCTCATCGGATGTTGTGGTTCCTTAGCAATGTAAAGCAAAAGCCGGATTGATTCTGCCGGCAAGACCATCTCTGAAACTAACTGCTTGCTAAAAGCCGCAAGTTCGCCCTTTTGCGGTAGGCGCGTGTGCCATAACAAAAAGACTACCTCTTCATAAGAAGCCTGGGCCAACTCTTCAATTTCATAACCAGCGTAAACTAACTTGCCACCCGCAGTTGAACTAATTTCCGTTTGATCAACCACTACTCCAGCTAAACCTTTTGGTAAGTCCATTTCAATCACCCCTTTGCCATCTTAGTCGCCACTACCAATGGTAAGATTCCATCCGCGGCGTAATATTTCTTATCAATCGGCGCGTCAAAACGCACTTTCACCTCAAACTCGACCCGCTTTTGCTCACCAGTTGCCACTACGCGGGCCAGTTTGTCGGCTAGCTTAATTTCAAAGGTTTCGCTGCCATCTAACCCTAGTGTTGCTGCCGTTTGGCCAGGAAGATATTCCAGGGGTAAAATTCCCATCATCACTAAGTTAGCCCGGTGAATCCGCTCAAAACTTTCCGCAATGACGGCCTTGACCCCCAGTAACTTAACTCCTTTTGCAGCCCAATCCCTGGAAGAGCCCATTCCATAATCCTTGCCGGCCAAGATAATTGTCCCAATTTTCTTGGCTTGGTATGCCATCGCAGCTTGGTAAATGGTGGTCTCTTCTCCGGTCAACCAGGACTTGGTAAACCCTCCTTGCTTAGTTGCCAACTGATTTTGCAAGCGAATGTTAGCTAAGGTCCCACGAACCATCACCTCGTGATGCCCCCGTCTAGCCCCATAAGAATTAAAGTCAGCTGGGGCCACTCCGTTAGCTAACAAATACTGACCAGCCGGAGTCTGTTGACCAATGAAGCCCGCCGGAGAAATATGGTCGGTAGTTACCGTGTCTCCTAACTTAGCTAGAACCCGCAAGCCAGTTAGCTCTTTAGTTCCCGTCCCCGCAATCACAAACGGAGGTTGGGCAATGTAGGTTGAAGTCGCATCAAAATCATAGGTTTCACTAGCCTGTGCGTCTAATTCATTCCAAGCTTCATTTTGCTTGAAAATATCGCGGTAATTAGTAGAAAATAGGGCCGGTTTTACGTAGGCCTGGATTAAGGCAGTGATTTCGCTAGCAGCTGGCCACAAATCTTGCAAGTAGACCGCTTGACCATTAGGGGTAGTACCAACTGGCTCCTTAGTTAGGTCAATGTCCATCGTTCCCGCTAAGGCATAGGCCACCACTAAGGGTGGAGAGGCTAGGTAAACATCCTTAACTAAAGGATTAACCCGGCCTTCGAAATTACGATTCCCACTTTCAACCGCACTAACAGGGTAAGGTCTTGCTTCCAAAGCTGCCTGCAAATCTGCTTGCAACTTACCTGAGTTTCCAATGCAGGTTGTACACCCATAACCAACCACATTAAAGCCTAGTTGATCTAGATAAGTCTGAAGCCCGGTCGTCTTCAAATAAGCTGTCACTACCCGTGAACCAGGCGCTAGTGACGTTTTCACATAAGCTGGCACCTTCAAACCTAACTCACAAGCCCGTTTAGCTAGCAAGCCCGCTGCCACTAACACTTCGGGGTTAGAGGTGTTAGTACAGCTGGTAATCGCCGCTAAGGCTAAGGCACCAGGCCGTAATTTAACTGGATTTGCTTCTAGTTCCAGCTGATAATCTGCTAAGTCATCGTATTGGCGGAAATTAGTACTTACTTGGTCTAAGCCAACCAAATCTTGGGGACGTTTTGGTCCCGCTAGACTTGGCTTAACGGTCGCCAAATCTAGCTCAACTAGCTCCGAGTAAGTTGGGGTGGCATCCGCCTGATAAAAGAGGTGGTTAGCTTTAGCATAATCTTCCACTAACTTAACTTGAGTCGCAGTTCGGTCAGTGAGCTTAAGGTAGGCTAAAGTCTGATCGTCAATCGGGAAAAAGCCACAGGTTGCCCCGTATTCGGGCGCCATGTTAGCAATCGTTGCCCGGTTGGCTAACGGCAAGCTCGCTAGGCCGGGACCAAAAAATTCAACAAATTTTCCGACCACGTTATGGGTCCGCAACAACTTGGTAATGGTTAAGGCCAAATCGGTTGCCGTCGCAAATTCAGCCAGTTTTCCTGTGAGTTTTACTCCCACTACTTTAGGCATTGGGAAGTAAGATTCCTGCCCCAGCATACTTGCTTCGGCTTCAATCCCACCAACACCCCAGCCTAATACCCCTAAAGCGTTGACCATGGTCGTATGCGAGTCGGTTCCAACCAAGGTATCAGGAAAAGCCAGACCGGCGGTGTTAGTTCTAATGACATCGGCCAAATATTCAATGTTGACCTGGTGGATAATCCCGGTGTCAGGTGGAATGATGGTTAAATTTTCAAATGACTTTTGTGCCCACTTCAAAAAGTGATAGCGCTCTTGATTACGTTCAAACTCTTTTTTGATATTATAGGCTAAGGCTTGGTCGTTTCCTGCCATATCAACCTGAACGGAGTGGTCCACCACTAGGTGAACGGGGACATCTGGATTAATCAAGCTTGGATTACCTTTCTGGCGCTTGACCTCTGCCCGCATCGCTGCTAAATCCACTAAGGCTGGAACGCCCGTTAAGTCTTGGAGAATGACCCGTTCTGGCTTGTAAGCAATGTCTTGGTCGTGCTTTTGGTCCCAGTCACAAAAATACTTTAAAAACGGAGCTAATTCTGGCTTACGCGCACTCTGACGTAAAGTTAATTCTAATAAGACTCGCAGTGAGTAGGGAAGATTTGCAACAGTTTGCCCCTGCTCTTTTAAATACGCCCCAATGTCATAGTAACTATACTCCGCTTTGTTTGAGTTAAACCTGCGCAAATACTTCCCGCTCATAAAAACATCCTCCTTTGTGATTTCTTCTTATTTTTTAATCATTCTATCATGTTATAAAAAATTACACTAATCACATTTGTGAATTTAATCACGGCAAGCTAACATTATTCTTGTTACTTTGTCTCATTCTAAATCCCCGGCCAACCTCCCAATATATCAATAATTATCTAAGCTTTTTTCAATTTAATAAGTTAACATACCTGCGGAAATAAATTTCGCACAATTTAGTAACTCTTTTAGGCGTCAAGCTAATCGAATTATAATTTAAAGTCAAAAAATTGCTTGACACCCGGTGTTTTTTCAAAAAAAATTCCGCAAGCACGCGTCTTAACCGTGCTTGCGGAATTATTAGCCTCTCAACTTAAAGTAAATGTTCTTGGCGCATAAGCTCGCCTAACCAAGTCTTTTCTAATTTCTTTAGCAAGGCCTTCTTAACCGGCTTAGGCACCGGCAAGGCTAGGTCCATTTCTGCTAGGCCTTGCTTGTCGTTCATATAGTACATTGCCCGCATCAACTCACGAATATCATAGATTGAATTGAAGACTTCCGGCACACCCCGGTCAACATTTAGCAAGCTGTAAACTGCCTCCATCGCCGTTCTGACAGAATATTCAGTCGTAAAGACCGTATCCCGGCTTGGAGACTCAGCAAAGTTCCCAATAAAGGCCAGGTTAGCAGATCCTTCTGGAACAACTGCCGGCCGGTCGCCTTTCTTTCTAAGCATGAAGTAGCTGGTAATAAATGGCATGTAAACGGGAACGGTTTGGATTGACTCTTCCTTGGCGTAGCTAGCAATTAGACTTTCTGGTACCCCTAAATGATAGAGCCACTCTTCTGTAATCTCTTTTCCAGAACACTCGGTGATTTTCTTATTAATATAGTTTCCCTTAGTGTCTGAATACAACCCGTAAATCCAAACGACAATCTCATTTTCCTTTTGGCCCTTAAAATGTGGTTGGCGGTGGATTGTCCAAGACAGCATCCAGTTAGAGTCCGTGACCGTGATAATTCCCCCAGTGTTAACCTTATGGGCATGGAGGTCGCGTTTGGTTAGCCGTTCAATGTAAGGCTCAATTTGTGGATTCCTAATTGTAGCCGTGGCAGAAACAAACCAGCTTCTCTCTGGTAGGTTTTGACAGAAGACATCTGGATTACCAAAGTCAGGGGATTGCTTAGCTAAGTTTTGCCATAAGCGCCAGGAACCACCTAACTCATGGGTTGGTGGAGCAGGAGTCTCATGGCTCCCATAAGTTGAGCTTTCTGTAATTGACCCATTGGTTACAAAGACAATGTCATCGTCGGTTAAACTAATCGTTTCACTCTTCCCGGCCTTGGTTAGCTGCAGCTCCTTGGCGTGTTTTTGTCCTTCGGCTGTATCAACCACAACATTATCCACCTGGCAATCATAGTCAAACTGAACTTTATGGTCCTTAAGGTAGGCCAAAAGTGGCTTAGTCATTGATTCGTATTGGTTATACTTGTTGAACTTTAAGGCAGTAAAGTCTGGCAAACCATCGATATGGTGGATAAAACGCATCATATAGCGCCGCATTTCAATCAAGGAGTGCCACTTTTCAAAGGCAAACATGGTTGCCCAGTAAGTCCAAAAGTTAGTTTCAAAGAAGTCAGCAGAAAACCAGTCTTCAATAGTCTTTCCTTCTAAATCATCTTCCGGAGTCAAGACTAGCTTTACTAACTCATTGGATAGCTTACCTAATTGATACTGACCGTCACTTGGAACTTGGTTACCCCGGTTGTAAATTAAGCGACAGTTAGAACTGTTAGGGTCGTCTTTATCTAACCAATAATATTCATCTAAGTAGGAAGCACCAGGGATTTCTAGCGACGGAATGGAACTATACATATCCCACATACATTCAAAGTGATCTTCCATTTCACGACCACCTCGGACAACGTAACCTAAGCCCGGCTTCAAGGCCCCGTCTAAGGAGCCACCGGCCACCGGCAATTCTTCCAAAATGTGAATATTTTCTCCAGGCATCTGTGCATCCCGCACCAAAAAGACGGCTGCAGACAAACCGGCTAAGCCCCCGCCGACAATGTAGGCCCGCTTTTTCTCTACTCCTGCTGGTTTCTTAGGGCGTGCATGACCCTCGTAATTACCATTTGAATAATACATAAGAAAGTCCCCTTCCTAAACAACTATCTAATGCGACAGTCGTTTCATAATCTACCTCCATTCTAGTGTTAGCGCTTACGTTAGTCAATTTAAATTCACTAATTTACAACAGTCTTAAACTTTTGACCGATTTTAAAAAAGCTAGCCCGCAAAAAGCCAGGCTAGCTTATCATCATTATTTAAAGGGGTTATAAAAGCGCCCCCCGTTAATTTTAAAGAGAATCAAACTGATTATGAATAAAACTAGGCCACTAACTACTAATAAATAGTCCCGCGTCCTAAACGGTTCAGCCACATACCAGGTCCGTTTCTTTTTAGCCCCAAAACGCCTTAATTCCATGGCGGTACTAATTGTTTCGATGCGCTCTAAGCTTGAAAAGACTAGGGGCAAGACAATTTGTAAGGCCCCTTTCACCCTGTTAAAGAACTTACCCTTCTTAGACATTTCAAAGCCCCGGGCCTGTTGGGCTTGTGAGATGGCAAAGTAGTCCGCTTGAATATCAGGAATATAGCGCAAGGCTAGCGAAACGGCGTAGCTAACCTTATAGCTCACCTTTAACTTAGATAAGCTAGCTGCAAAGGCACTAGGATTAGTTGTCAAAATAAAGCCTAAGGTCAAGGGAATCGTGCAAAAGTACTTCAAGGCCACGTTAGCTAGGTAAAACAGCTCCTGGCTAGTCAAAGTAAAATAACCGGCTGAAATTAAAACCTGCTTAGCCCCATAAAGTTCTTGGCCATAGGTTGGCTGAAAAACAAAGACCGCTAAAATGTTTAGGACCGAAAAAAAGCAGACGAACTTAATCACAAAGGAAATCTGATTCCACTTAAGATCAGCTAACTTAAAGATAAAAGTTGAACAGATTCCCACTACCAATAAAAAGCGGGTATCATAAGTAGTCATACATGCAAAGGAAACGGCTAAGACAAAGAATAACTTGGCCGTCGCATTAAAACTATGAATAACGGTTTGCTTCGGAATGTATCCTAAAATTTGATGCTCATTCATCACGTCGCTTCCTTTCTTCATAGTTAATGAAATTAGCCACAAAATCAGTCTCAGCTGGTAACCCAGCTAGTTTAGCTAGTTGATACAAGCTCGTTTCCTTTAAGGCAGCCTGCTTAATCAAGGACTGGTTAGTCAAAAGTTCTGCCGGACTTAGATCCGCTAATAACTGCCCTTCGCTAAAGACTAGGGCCCGCTTGGCATACTCTAGCATCAAGTGCATGTCGTGAGTAATCATTACGATTGTTTGACCGGCTTGATTTAAGGCGGTAATAAACTTCATCATCTCAGTATAATTGCGAAAATCTTGGCCAGCCGTAGGTTCATCTAAAATTAACAGTTCGGGCTCTAAGACTAAGATGGAAGCAATCGACACCCGTTTTTTTTGCCCGAAGCTCAAAGCGGCTACCGGCCAGTTGCGAAATTCATATAGGCCGCAGACTTTCAAAACAGCCAGCACTCGCCTTTTAACCTCTGCTTCTTCCACCTGCCGTAACCGTAATCCTAAAGCCACTTCATCAAAAATCATCGTCTTAGAAATCATTTGGTTAGGACTTTGCATAACATAGCCAATCTTATCAGCCCGCTCCTTAATAGACTCAGCTTGCAGGTCCTGCCCCCGCCAACTAATGCGGCCGCTTGGGGTAATAAAGCCACACAAGGCCTTAAATAAGGTCGACTTGCCGGCTCCATTGCGACCCACCACCGCTAGCATTTCCCCCTGCTTAATTTGGGCGGAAATTTCCTTTAAGGCCGGTGGATTTTGGGGCAGATATTGATAAGAAAGGTCGGCCACTTCTAGTAGCGGTTGGGCTTGCTTTTGAGTAGTCTCAGCTGGCTGCTGGGCTTGCCAGTCAGCCAACTGTTGGGCTTGCTCATCCGTCAAGCAAAGACTAGCCATTGACTCTATGCCCTTAACCTCATTCAAATCAACGCCAGCGTATTTGAGCGCGGTCACGTAAAGAGGCTCCCTAATACCACTATTCATCAGCAAGTCAGACCGTAATAACTCTGCCGGCGGCAAATCAGCTACAATTTGCCCATCGTTAATCACAATTACCCGGTCAACTGGCTTAGTCAAAACTTCCTCTAAGCGGTGCTCTACGATTACAACCGTTACGTCTTCCTGACGGTGCAAGTCATCGATTAAATCAATCGTCGCTTGGCCACTGGCTGGATCCAAATTGGCGAGGGGTTCATCAAACAAAAGTAAGGGACTTTCATCAATTAACACCCCAGCTAAAGACACCCGTTGTTTTTGACCCCCTGACAATTCTTGGGGCCGGTAGTTAAGGTGACTAGCTAAGTTGACCCGCTTAGCCCACTTAGCTACTCGTTTTTGCATCTCGCTTTTAGCTACCCCATCATTTTCCAGAGCAAAAGCAATGTCTTCTGCCACGGTCAAGCCAATAAACTGACTGTCAGTATCTTGCAAAACCGTGCCCGTTTCAAAGGAGAGGTCAAACATGGTCGTCTTAGTAATATCCTTTCCCGCTACTAATGCCTGCCCCTTGATTTCACCTTCATACTGGTTGGGAATTAGACCGTTTAAGCATTGCAGTAGGGTTGACTTACCACTCCCAGACGGACCACAGATACAAATTTTTTCGCCAGGATAAATCTGCAAATTAATCTTTTTTAAAGTTGGGTTGGCTTGACTTTCATAGCGGAAAGAGAAGTCTTTAAAGTCAATAATTGCATCTGTCATAGCTTAGTCTTTTCTTAGTGATCCTTTCTTAGTCCGAGTGGCTGCATAAGCTTTGAGCAAGAGGGTTCCTAAAATCGCAACGGAAATAGCGTTGGCAGTCGCAGACACAATCCCTTGCAGATAAACTTTATTAGCTGGTTCAGAGTAAATCAAGATATCAAGCGATGGAGCAACTAGGGCCCATACTAGGTAGTTGGCCACTACTTGAACCAAGTTAAAACTTAAAATTTGCTTTAACTTAAATTCACCGTGCTTGAGGTCAAACCTTGAACCCACTAGCCCAAAGATTAAACCGATGATGCCAGAACAAATAACCCATGACCACCATGGACTCCCATACGCAGTCGCATCCTTAATCGTATGTCCGATTAACCCAATCAAAAAACCGGCAACCGGCCCATATAAGGAGGCCATCAAGGCTAAAAAGGGATAGGTTGTTTCGATACTTGTGTTAGCTACTCCGGTTGGAATCGACACGAACCGCCCTAAAATCACAAACACGGCCGCCCCAATTCCAATCGCAACTACTGTTTTCACAGAAAAACCATTCTTTTTCATAAAAAAACTCCTCTCTTAGCATTAGTCTTCCTTCATTTTGCAAAAAATCAACTAAAAAAGCAAGCGGGACTACTTAATAAATCCGCTTGCTTTTCACTAATTTTCATTTTCCGTTGTGTTTTCTTGCTCACTAGCAGCTAGCATTGCCAGGTAACTTTCAAACTGAGCCACCACTAGGTCTAAAAACTTAGCCGGTTTAGCTTGGGCGCTGGCCAAGTCCGTAATTTCATCAATCCGGTAACCAGACGCATTCAAGCCCGGCGCTTCAAAACTTAGATACACGTTGAGGGGAACTTCTGCCTCCTCATCACTAAAGAAATTATCCACCCGCTTAATATCTCTAAAAGCCAAGTTGATAATGCCGGTTTCTAAAAATAACTTGAAGTCACTATCACCCTTAATAGTTAAACTCACCTGGGCTAAGTTTTGGGGATGGTCAGCCACTTCTTCCAAAAAGGCCGTAACCACTTGCCCTAAGGCCTGTTTTAGGTCAGCTTGAACTTGCTTTAAGTCAGCACTAAATTCTTGGCTAGCAAAAGTCTGCGCCTCTCCAGCTGCTAAAAAATCTTTAACTCTTATCTTCAATATGTCCACATCCTTCTGTCAGCCATTTTACACGAAATTAAAGGTTGATGTCCATATTGAAAGTGAGCTTAGACAAGGTTAGCCCCTCAGTGATGCAACTAGCAATCTGTTCTTCCGTCCGTTTCCTCATATCCGCTACTAACTTATAGTTTTGCTTGGTCAAATAATCGGTCAAAGCTTGGCCCTCTAGTTTCTTAGCCGCCTTATCAGTTGCTTCTAGGTGAGCCAGTTGCGCTTGGCGGGCAGCCGTTAGGTAATCGCGGTTGGCTTGGATAAAGTTTGAGTAGTGCGATTCGGTTAACATCGAGAGAGCCCGGTACATCCAGTAAGCACTAGTCATATCGAATTTGAGTGGGGTGTTAGCCCAAGATGGGTCGGTATCATTAGCGTTGGTATAAAATGGCAGGTAAGGTGTAAACGTTGGTACCCCAAAGCAAATCCACATTAAAGCCGCTTGTTTTTCAGGCACATCGTTTCTAATTTGTAACACATGGGAGTTTTGCGTCCGGTTTAAAGAAATCGGCCGGTATCTCCGCTTATCCTCCTCGCTTCCATGACCTAACGGATCAAAGGGCGTTTCATTGTAATGTGAACTTAAAACCGCCTGCAGATCTGCAACGCTCAAAAGCCGGTTGGCCTTTCGCAAAAATGGTAGGTCACTTGACTCGGGCTCTTGGCTAACTTCCGGGTTAAATAACTTTTGCCCATACCACACGCGGGGCGTATTGTAATGCCGGTCCTTTTCGTTATCTGTTCCAAATATTTTCCTAAAGTTAAACTTACCATGAGGATTAGGATTTAGGTGGTACTTAGCAACAAATTCTTCTAGCCCATCTGACCACAAATAATTTTTAGAGTCCTTAAAATCAATGTAGTCTTGCGCAACCTGGTTAGCACAGATAGCGTAGGAATCGTCAGGAATCCTGGTAGCAGCCCAGTGGTGGCCGGTAACAATTTCCATGTACCACACTTCATCTTTATCGCTAAATAAGACCCCGTTACCTTCGGGAGAACCGTACTGCTTGATTAACTTTCCTAAATACTTAACCCCGTCTCGGGCCGAATCAATGTAGGGTGCAACCAAGTCTTGGATTGAGTCTTCTGCTAGTCCATTTTCTACCCACGGATCGTGAGCTAGCGCAGCCGGGTTACCATAAACAGATTCCGTCGCCGACATAGCCACGTTTTTTTCATTGATTGAGCTTTCACCAAAGACCCCGTTTTTAGCCACATCGGCATTAGGTGTCATCGTGGTCCGGTAGCCTTTAGCAGGCAAAGGTGCGCTAAAGCCATTTTTATTTGAAACCCAAGTTTCCTTACGGTTCTTCACAGCAGGTTGCATAATAAACCTTTGTGGTGTCAGGGGTAAAAAGGTATCGTCATTGCGCGCAATCATCGTTGAGCCATCAATCGTCGCCTTCTTGCCGACTAAAATTGTTGTACATGCTTGTTCCATCATCATGGACGCCCCCAATATCTTTTATAAATACAATTTTATTGTACTCTCATCTTTCAACAAGACAAGTTAATTAAGATTGTGTAAGACTTAAGTCGCAAAGCTTGCACCTACCAGGTTAACTTCCTATAATAAAGGCAAATCAAGCATTAGAGGGACTTTTATGCGTAAATTTTTTAAATTAATCTTACTAGTATTGCTCTTCATAGGAGGAGCTACTTACTACTACCATCATCAGGTCAAGCTAAATCAGGCAACTACCTTATCTAGCCGCGCCCAGTCTAAGGTTAACCCTAAAAAAACGGTTATGCGGACTCCGATTAACTGGCGCTTACCTTCTGAAACCGTGGCCTACCCCGATTTAAAGCAACTGAATGATTTTTGGATTAAGGTGGTTATTTCCAAAAACCGGGTCTACCTAATGGATGGCAAAAAGGTGGTCTACACCATGTATGCTTCCGCCGGTGAATACGAACGGCAAGCCGACGGCAAAAAGAAGTCTACCACCCCAGCCGGGACTTACTACATTCAAGCCGAACGCGGGGATAGCTTTTATAATCCCAACCTCAACGAGGGGGCTAACTACTGGACTTCCTGGTTAAACCACGGCGAGTACCTCTTCCACACGGTTCCCACCGATGCCAACGGAAACTACAAGGTGACAGAAGCCAAAAAGCTGGGTAAAAAACCGGCTTCCCACGGCTGCATTAGGCTCTCAGTTGCCGATGCTAAGTGGATTAATCAAAATGTCCCCCAGGGTACTAAGGTCGTTATTACCGATTAAAAAAGCTAAGCTATTGAAAGTACAAATTACCTTTCAATAGCTTAGCCTTTTTTATAGCCTACTCTTCGTAATCATCTGGAAAATGATTCTTAGGGTCTTGGTGGATAAAGATTGGCGTTTTGGCCGGCATGTTTTCGGCAAACCACTGGGCATCAGCTAACGACAAACGGATTGACCCGTAAGCCTTAACATTGTGCTTTTTAGTTACCTTTTGACCTAGTTGCTTAGCACTTGCTTTAATTACCTGGCCGTCCTTATTGACAGGTACTGACTCGAAGCGGTGCAAGCCCCCGTCATTAAAACTGACCCAACTCTTAGCTCCATAACCCCTGGTAGCGTCGAAGTAAGCTGGCCCCCGGTTCTTATCGAGCTTAAATAAACCTAACGGTGTTTTTTGATACTCTTTTTGACCCTTGTCATAGTTCTTCGCAGCCGAAGCATTCATTGTATAAAGTGTGTAGCGCCCAGACTTAATGTAGACACGTTGCTTAGCTAAGGAGACTTCAACCCATAACCTGTAAGGGTGTTTTTTAGTATTATGGTACTGCTTAGCCCTAACGTTAGGGTAAGGCATCGTCAGCGACGAGAGCTCGTAACTAAGCGGTTTGCGTTCGTGGCGCTTAATCTTTTTTAATAATTGTTTCTCCCGTTTAGCGGCCTTTTTATCCAGTTTGGCTTGCTTAGCCATTTTAATAGCATTCTTCTGGTTAGCATGGTGGACATGAACCGCGGTGTAAGCCGTCACTAACACTAGGCATACTGCCACCACCCACTGAATTAGGTTTCCTTTTTTCATCACTTACCTCACTTAATCTGCCGGAGTCATTGTCCCGGTAGCGTAGTTAATCTTAAAGCCTGGTTCAACGTTAGGCACGATGACATTTAGCTTAAATTTGCCATCCCGACTCCGGGCTTGAATATGGTAGCAACGCGGAATAACCTCCCCGCTACTATGGTAAAGGGGTTCTACTTGGTAGCGGACATTGTCATGGCTCTTGACTGCCTCTAAAACTTCCTTTTCAATCTCAGCTTGCAATACCCCGTTAGACCACTGGGTTTGAGGAGTTAGGTTTGTCCGCTTAGTATTTTTAGTCTTGAATACCCGGTCATCGAATAGACTCCGCGCAATCAAGTGTCCCCGGGTAAAGCCTTCAGCAAAGCCAACCGGATCAGTTTTAATTGCTTCTTTATTGCTTAACCTTGGCAAGTTAGCCTTAACAATCCACATGCTTGCCTTGGTAGGACGACCCCGGCCATCGACCCTTAACGTCGGAATCTTTTGCGTCCGTGGTTGCGTAAAGCCTAAGCGAGTCTTGTTATCATTAACTACAAAGACGTTTCGTTCCGTGTCAAATTCCAAGCTGGCCGTGGCTAGTTTATAGCTCTTTTGAATGCCCTCGGTTAAAGAATTCCGGGCCCGGTTAATATCATCGGTCGGAATATTTTCGTATAAAGCTTCGTCTAAGTTAGTGACCGTCCGCGCGTTAGGCGTAGGATTTTCCACCTTCTTAGGGGCATTTAAGCGTAATACCTGGTTGGAATTAGCTTGTTGGAAGCGATTCTTAGCCTTATTTTCGCGAATCACATAGTTGCCGGTTTGACCTTCTTGCCGCCGGTTGCTTTCTGCCTTCTTCTTAGTTGCTAGCAACTGACTCAATTTATCCGTAACTTTGGTGACATCGGCTGGTTGCTTTAAATCCGTTGGCTTAAAGCCTAACAAATTCAGCACTTCCTTACGTAATAAGGCATCTATCGCCGCTTGCTTTTGGCGTTCATTTTCGATTAATTGTTTTTGTAAGGCATCTATTTGTGCCTGTAATTTCTTTTCTTCTTCTAATAGCTGGTCAAAAGAATCATCCTTGATTCCCACATAAACCATCCTTTCTACTTATGCGTAATAAAATCCAACAGTTTAAATAACGTTTGCTTATTGGCAGGCGGAACCGGGTAGGCCATCACTTCGTCTGGATACTGCTTAAATTCTGAACCCCGAAGGTAATCCTTATCATTGATGACAATTTCTCTGACATTATCCGCCAAGGTTTCGAAGTGAAACTGCAAGCCAATCACATTATCCCCCACCAAAATCCCTTGGTTTTCAGTGTACTCACTGCTAAATAAGGTCGTTATTTCCCGGGCGATGTAAGGCGGAAAATGACATTGCTCAGCATGCCAGTGAAGCGCCGTCAGAGCCACGGGAATTTCTGGAATGACGTTGCTGGTCTTTTCCACCATCCCCCAACCAACTTCTTTAGGCCCACTGGACACTTCGCCCCCAATCGTAATGGCGATTTGTTGCATCCCAAAACAAACACCAAAGACCGGTTTATGAACTTCCATCATCTTAGCGATTAAGGCTCGTTCTTCTAAAATCCACTCATCCTTGTCGTTGACACTCATTGGTCCACCTAAAATAACCAAAAGGTCGGTTTCGGCCGCAGTGGGTAAGCCACAGTCAAAATGAACGGGGTGGTAAATATAGAGCTGATGCCCGTGTTCGTGGGCCCAATCAGCAATCGCTCCCGGTCCCTCGTTAGGAGTATGTTGAATTACATTAATCCGCATAATTAAATTACCTTCCTTTCAAGGCATTTTACTTAATTATACCCTAGAAAGGCTGGATAAGTTAGTGCTAGCCAACTTTTAAGCAAAAATAAATCCACATGTGCACCAAAGCGGGCCCATGTGGAGCTATTTAATCTTCAATTAATTGAACAAGTCCCTAGCTTTAACTACTTACTCGAGTTAAGCAGCTCACCTAAACTAGAGTCGAGCTCCACGTGGCTAGCACGCTTTGCCCTTATTTAGCTTCTTTTTCAGCTTCTTCGCGTTCCTTCAAGAAGTTTAAAACAGCTTGGTGTTGAGCGCGACGCTTCTTAATGTTCTTGGAGTTAACAGGACGACGATCGTTAGCTACCCCAACGTGTGTGTTTTGTGACATGTGTTAAACCTCCCTTCGTCTATCCATGCATCTTCTCATTTTATACAATTTTCCAAGCTTTTTCAAGGTTTTTCTGTAAATTAGCCTGTTTAAACAAAAAAGGCCCGTAATCAGAGCGGACCAACGTTAACTTTTTTCTAAAATAACCAGTATAATTGAACGACGCTAACAACTAACACCGTCCATGCTAGGGCTGAAAACAACAATCCCCAAACTAAACCCTTTAAAAATTCCATTTTCTTTACCTCGTTTACTTTCAAGTCCTCTAAATTATACCCAATTAATTGGCAATTAGTAGTCCTTTTAAGATAACTTGATAAAAAAACAAACTTTCTTTAAATTTCGTTTACTTTTGGTGTCTGAACTGGTGCACTACTACCGTTGCGACTAGAGAAATTAACACCAACGCCCCAAAGATAGCCGCCGGAATTTCAATCTCAATCATCGGAATTGTTAAGAAGAGTTTGATGGCAATTAAGGCAATTAAGAAGTAAGCCGTCACTTCTAATTCAGGCACAATATCCATCAACTTCATGATTACCTCCGCAATCCCCCGCATCGCTAAAATCCCAATTAGGCCCCCGATTAAAACAATCACCGGGTTAGTTGAAATTGCCAGGGAGGCTAAGATTGAATCGATTGAAAAGACAATGTCCATCGCCTCAATCGAAACAACTACCGACCAAAAGAGGGGTAAAATTCGCTTCTTTTCCTTCTTCTTTTTCTGCTTAGCGACTGGGTGCGCCATATGGTAGAAGTGACTTAGTGCCAGATACATCAAGTACCCTGCCCCAATCACCTTAATTTCCCAAAAGTGAATCAAATAGGTCCCTACCCCGATTAAAAGGAAGCGGAAGATATAGGCGCCCCACAAACCGTAAAACAAGGATTTTTCCTGTTGGACCTTGTCAGGTAGCTTTTGGGTTTGAGCGGCTAAGACAATCGCATTATCAACCGAAAGCAAGCACTCGATTAAAACTAAGGACAGGATAATCATCCAGTCTTGGCCCGAAGTAATAACCGTTTTCCAATTTTCCAATTCAAAAAATGGTCCGTATAAATTTTGTAAAAGTGACAATTAACTTATCTGCTCCTTCAAATTGAATTTTTCCCTCTTAATTCTAGCATACTCGCATTATAAAAATAAAATTTCTACTACTTAAAATTTTAGAAAAGATAGCCGATTCTTAATATGTAGCGCATACATTCCTACTGTGAATGTGCTATACTATTACTTGTGTTTACACGATTTAATTATAGGAGTTGTTTTTTATGAAACATGACACAGATGAGTTGCGGACGCATAAGCACCATCACCACCACAGAAACAAGAAGCGTCGCCGATTCATGAAATGGGTATTAGGGATTTTAGCTTTTGTCATCATCATTGGGGCAGCCGGTGCCATCAAGATTTACACCGATACTAAATCAGCCATTCAAAGTACATATAAACAAGTTAAACATAAAGATATCCGCAAGGGAGCAGCCGCTGATGTGACTGCCGGCGATCCTTTCTCCGTCTTAATCCTCGGGGTCGATACCGGTGAATACGGGCGGACTTACCAAGGACGTTCTGATACCATCATGGTAGCTGCCGTTTCTAAAGATAAGACCAGCTTGGTTTCCATTCCCCGTGATACCAAGGTTGCTATCTCCGGTCACGGTGAAAACAATAAGATTAACGCCGCTTACGCTTACGGTGGCGTCTCTGGGGCAATTAATACCTTGCAAAGTTACCTTGATGTCCCTATCGACCACTATATTAAACTTAACATGCGGGGCTTAGTTCAGTTATCAGAAGCCGTTGGTCCAATTACCGTTGACAACGACCTCGACTTCACCAACCTTGGTTACCACTTCAAGAAGGGTAAGGTTACGATTGATAAGAACAACATCTTGGCGTATACCCGGATGCGGTATGAAGATCCCCGGGGTGATTATGGTCGGCAATTACGGCAACGAATTGTTACCATCGCCTTGGTTCATAAGTTGGCCACTATAGGTAACTTATCTAAGTACAAGCAAATCTTAAATGCCGTCTCAGCTAACATGACAACTGATTTAACCTTTAGCGAAATTAAGTCATTAGTAACTGAATATAAAGGCGCTGATGATAACATCCAACAAGTCCAACTCCAAGGGACGGGCAAGATGATTGACGGTGTTTCTTACGAAGTGGTTTCCCAAGCTAGTCTAAACAAAGTTCAAACGGAACTTAAGGACGCTTTAAAAATCAAATAATAATTAAATAGGCAGTGACTTCTCACAATGAAAGTCACTGCCTTATTTGTTAGACTTGTTTAACGATAATTGAACCCATCACCACATCGCCTTTGATGATTAAGTCTGGCTGGGCAGCATAGTCGGTCATTTCCACCGGAATTTTCGTAGCCCCCATAATATTGGCTGTTTGCGTAGCCACCTGCCAGCTAGCAGGTACATAAACCGTTACGTTACCCATAATCACATCTAGGTTTAAGGTAATCGGCTTGTTGGCATTTTCATCCACATACAAATTGAGGTTGCCCATAACCACGTCTGCGTTAACATTTTTATCATTTTGATGAAGGTAATGGTTGCTAGAACTCATGATTACGTCAAAGTCAGTTACCGCTTGGTTTGAAGCATACCTTGTTTGCTTAGCAGACCATTCATAAACTGGCCGCTTAGCAAAAAGCAAGTGGCAGCCTAACCCCAAAAAGACTCCAACTAAAAACAAGCTCCCGTCTCCAAGGGGAATTAAGTCCAACCAACGGTTACTTGCCCCTGCTACTAACCCCAGGCCTGTAAAGGTGACCAAAATGCTGCGGTTAACCAATCCATATAACGCAACCACTAAGGCAAAAACTAAATAACAAATATCTGCCAGGTTCCAACTAACGGGGATAAAAGCCTTAAGAACCATTGCGGCTGCTAACAAAATTAGCACTATCCCCCAAAAAATCCGATTTTTATTAGCCATCTCAATCAATCCTTTCCTGTAAATAATCCCTAAGTGTTTGATAATAGTGGCGAGAAACATACACTTTCTTCTCGCTATCAGCAAATTTAATCTCACACCCAGCTAAGTTTTTCGTCAGCGCATAGATTTGCTTGGTATTAAGAATGACCCCTTTAGAACAGCGCTGAAAATCACGGGGTAAGCGTTCTTCTAGTTCCTTTAAACTAGCTTTAACCTGGTAAAGTTGGGTGCTGGTATGGGCCCAGGTCCTTCGGTCACTCACCTCAAAAAATAAAATTCTTTCTAAAGCTAGGTAATACTCCGTTTCCCCCTGGTAAAAAATTAACTGCCTGCTTTTTAGTTGTAAACTTTGAACTAGCTCATTCACTTCTGGGGTTAACTGCGGAGCTTTGATAATTATTTCAGGCTCTGTTAAGCTCGGATCTAACTCCAGTTTTACCTTCATTTTATTTGCCACCTTTCATTGTCATTGTAGCTACTTTTTAGCTGTAAAGACAGGTCTTTTAAGTAAGTGGTCAGTTTTTTTGCTTAAGTGGTCAATTCCGCTTCCTAAACTAAAAAAAGTGCCTGACATAATCAGACACTTTTCCTTACAAGTCTAAACTCAATTCTTCATCCACCCGGTCGACCTGTGTTTTTTTCTGCGGGTGCCGCCCATTAAGGTAACCCTTGATTAACTGGTACACTTCCGTTCGCTCTTCACTGCTTAAAATATGGCCCGCTAGCTTTAAGTCGGCCGTGGATACGAATAAATCATCCAGTTCAATCGACTCATAGCCCTGTGCTAATAAATAATCGAGGGACACCTGAAAGAAGGCGGCCAATTTTTTGACCTCTAGGTAAGAAGGCTTGGTCTTGCCCAGTTCCCACTTACCGATTTGCCCCGCAGTGTTAGGCCGCTCGCCCTCACTAAGGGTCTGATTTAACGCCTCTGCCAACTGCTTTTGGGATAACTTCCTACCTACTCGTAATGCCCGTAACCTTTGTGGAAACATCAGCCTCACCGTCCTTTTAACTTTATCACCTTACCTTAATTTTACCATAAGACGGTCTCACTAACTAAAATCAGAGCTGACAAAAAAGGCCTAGCCCCTATTAAAATTTCATAAAAAAAACACACCCCTAAAAATGGGATGTGCTGTGTAACATAGTTAATCTCCTAATGGCTGACCTAAAACATCTTCATCATCCTTTTTAAGGATAAAGAAAGCATAAATTGCGGAAACACAGACAATACCAGCAACCACTAGGAAAGTATTTTGATATCCTATCTTATCGTGTAAGGCCCCAAATGGTGTGGAGAAAATAATTTGTCCGACTTGTGCAGCAATTTGAAAGCCGACCATGTAAACTGTGGCAGAAATTCGTGTATCAAAGTGTAGCGTAAAATAACGAAACATTGCTAAAATAAAAATAGCTGTCTCAGGTGCGTGCAATAACTTAATTACTGAAACTCCTAGTGGATTTGTTACTAAGCCACAACCACCAATCCGGATAATCATGATGGCTAATCCAATCAATAGTGTTTTTCTTACCCCTGTTTTGCGCATCATCATTGGAATTAAGCCCATCATAATGGATTCCAAGAATACTTCTGCAGAGTTCAAAATACTGTAAGCTGCAGCTCCAGAGCTTGCTGTTCCAAAAAACTTAGTAAAGAATTCAGGAAACATTTGTTGATCAAAAACCGTATAAAAGGTCCAGCTCAAAATAATGAAAATAATAATTTTCCACAGCTCAACTAACTTGAAGACTCCGAGAATATCCTTGAAAGACGGTTTTTCTTCTTCCTTAGCTTCTTCCTCTTTTACTTCATATTTGTCCAAAGACACTTGCTTATTTTCTGGTTTAAAAAAGAGCATAATTAATAATAATAAGAGAGCGAAAAAGGAACCAACCCAAAAAATCAAATAAGGGTTAATATTAAATAAAAAACCGGCTGCTAAAGCAGCAATCGCATAACCGAAAGACCCCCAAGCCCGCGATTGTCCATATTCGAAGGAAAAGCGCCGACTCATTCTTTCTGCTAAAGCCTCAAAAGTTGGCGAAACGGCTAAATAAGCTACTGATAAGTAAATAGAACCGATAAAGGCTCCTAAATAGAAATTACTCTTTAACATTGGAACGTAGACCCAAGTAAAGAATGGCCCTAATAAAAGCTCCAAGAAAACACAGAGATTTAACAATGTCTTTTTTATACCCAATTTATCTTGAATAGATCCGTAAACAAACATTAAGACCAGTGTTAAGGCTGAATCAAAAGAGTAAATTGTACCGACTTGTGCACCGGAAAAACCTTGTTTAGTGGTGAGCCAGATTTGAAAGAAGGACCACCATATTCCCCACCCAAAGAAGAAGAGAATAAATGTTAATGAACTTTCTAAATAAAATGGATTCTGTAAACTTTTCTTTTTTTCCATAATCTTATCTCCCCAAATCAATATCGGTTAACATTTTCTTCGAGCCGATAAATTTCTAGTTGACTGCCAGCTTGTACGGTTAAAGTTGGAGCCTTTTGCCAGTACATACGTTCTGTAAAAGTCACTTGACCATCATTGACAAAAATTTCAACAGAAGATGCATCAACAAAAACCTGCAATTTTGTTACAGGGTCTGTAATATGAGCAGATCTTTGCCCATCCTTAGTATTTCTTTCTAGAACCAACTTTTCATCTTCCCTGGTAATTGTTAAAGTATGTTCACCATCACTTAATTTAAATAATTGTCCTAAAGCCATAGTTTCTAAACTAAATTCTGTAGCTCTACTTAATTGATAATTCCCACTTGCCTCTTCTTTTACAATTCTTTCTTGACGTAGACTCGCCATTTCTCCGACAGGTTGTTGGTAAAGCTTACCATCTTTAACAATTAATTCTCGTGGAATAGTTAAAGCTCCAGCCCAACCATCTTCTTTTTCATACATTGGTGAATCCCAAGCATTCATCCAGGCCACCATAACCCGGCGTCCATCAGGAGTCAAAGTAGTTTGCGTTGCATAAAAATCATGACCTTTGTCAATTTCTTCAAAACTACCGCGCTTTAACTCGTAAGTTTTACGATTTAATTGTCCCAACAAGTAACCCGTTTGATTCAAGTTACGATAAAGCTCACCACGAGCTTCCAAACCTTGAGGAGACATCAACAGGATATCTTGACCGTTAATCCTAAAGAAGTCTGGACATTCCCACATATAGCCTTCATCTTTTAAATTTTTTGCTTTGGCTAAAATTGATACACGCCGCCATTCCTTTAAATCTTGTGATTGGTACAATAAAGCCCTACCAAGTTCATCATCTCCTTGACTCCCTAAAACCATGTAGAATTCATCGTTTTCTTGCCAAACTTTTGGGTCACGAAAGTGTTTTGTATTATCAGTAGGTCCCTTTAAAACTGGGTTGCCAGCATACTTTTCAAAGTGTATCCCGTCTTTAGAAAAAGCTAAGTTTTGGTCCTCGTAAAAAAGGTCCTTTTTCTCGTCAATATAGTGATGACCAGTATAAATCAACCATAATTTATTATCGTAGACCACTGCACTCCCTGAGAAACAACCATCATCTTTTTCGTCTGGAAACAGGGCTATAGGTAGAGTTTCCCAATGAATCATATCTTTACTACGTGCATGTCCCCAATGCATCGGGCCCCATTCAGAATCATAAGGATAGTACTGATAGAACATATGATAATATCCCTTAAAGTAAGAAAATCCATTAGGGTCATTAATCCAACCAGCTTTAGCCATCAAATGATAATCAAGTCGGAAACGATTATTAGTAACTTTAATTTCTTCCATCTTCCTTTAAAACCTCACTTAAATTAATGTCAACCGGTTAACATATTTATTACACTATTAATATAACGCTTTCATTTTTGTGTGTCAACCGGTTGATATAAATTAATAAAAAAAAGAGCTAACAATTATGAAAGCTCTTACGAGGTCAATCCCCTGATAAATTTGACTTGCAGCGGCTTGGGACTGCTTGGCTTTTTACCAGAAATTTTTTCTTCCAGCAAATCTACCGCCACTTGCGCTAACCCATCAATTGGTTGTTGGATAGTAGAAAGGTGCGGTAACATCAACCGTGTCATATCTGCACCGTCATAGCCAATAATTTTTAAATCATGTGGAACTCTTTTATTATAAAGTGGTGCTAAAGAAAGAATCGTTGCTGCATCAGTATCATTAGAAGTTACAATCCCATCTACTTGGGGATAATCTTCAAAAATCTTCCGAAAAATCTTAATTTTTTCCGCGGTAGAAATATTAAAGTCCAAGTTATACGTTACCGGTTGACGTCCATTTTTGCGCATCACATCTTCATAAGCTTGTTGTCGCTTACTAGTATTACTCTCTAAATTTTCCGGTCCGTCAGTATGAATAATTGTCTGACAACCCGCAGCAATCAAGGCTTCCGTTGCCAGCTTCCCCCCTTGATAGTTGTCTGAGGAGACCACCGGAATATCATCATTCATAATTCGATCGATGGATACCACTGGTAAATTTGCATGCTGGTACTCCTTCAATCCTCGATTATGGGCACCGACAATTAGGCCATCAACTTGGTGGTTCAATAGTTGATTTAGATAATCTTCTTCTTTCTGAGGATTATTTTGCGAATTCCCAATTAAAACTTTGTAACCATGCTCATAAAGAATCTGCTCAAGTCTAGCCACTAATTGTCCAAAAAAAGGATTGTTAACCGTGGGAAAAATTAAGCCTACCATGTTAGTTTTTTGTTTAAAAAGTTGCCGCGCAATCGTATTGGGCTGATAATTTAACTCTTTCATAGCCGCATAAACTTTAGCAATAGTTGCTTCACTAAGGTAACCACGTTTATTTAAAACCCGTGAAACAGTCGTCTTTGATACCCCCGCTAGTTTAGCTACATCTTCAAGTTTTGTTCTTTTTGGCTTTTCCATCTACACCCTCCTTGCTAAATTCCTAACTTTTATTCTAGCATATCCAACTTAACTTTTTTACATAAAGGCCCTGACAAAAAAAGGCCTAGCCCCTATAATTAAACATGGATATTCAACTACGAAGGGAAATATTTATGAAAAAGTTTTATTTATTAGCCGCTGGGCTAACTCTTAGTCTAACCCTTAGCGCTTGCGCTAACCATCAGTCCAAAACCGCTACAAGTTCAACTACTAGCCAGAGCCAACGCAGTTCTCAAGGTAAGAAAGCCAACCAAGCTTCAGCTCCCAAAGCGCAAACTCAAGCTAAGGCCAGCCATACTCAAACTACTAAGGCTACTTGGAACGAGACTAAGTCTAAGCAACTAGCAACCTTTATGACTAATTGGGGCGCAAGCATGAACCAAAGCTACGATGCTTACACACCAGACAAGCCCGGTGATTTTTATGGTGCTAGCATCCCTAATGCCACCTACAACGGACAGATGCCACTAGCCATCGATTCTGTAGACAACCAGGTCAAGGTTGCCTGGGCTCCCAACGGAAATGGACCTAAGGACACCTACTTATTATTAGCCTGCTATTCAGACACTGCTCACGCTCGCTACTTAGGTAAACACGTCTACTTATTTGCTAGCTATAACAACCAGCCACAGGTACTCGTTTCCCAACAAAATCAAGGTAACGAGCGCAATAGTTTTGTGTTTAAACAAACAGCCAACCAAGATTTGGCTAAGGGGTTCGCCCAAATTTTTGCCGGCAAAAACATCCCAGCTAAGTTTGCCAAAAGTTCCGCCAACAACTCTAACAAGCAAGGTTTGGCGGTCTCAGATGAAGAGGCTTTAAAACTCTTCTACACCGTTCAAACTTCCGCCGGCGATAATGCTGAATTCAGTCAGCGATTGGCTAACGATGCAGATAGCTACTTATTCACAGATATTAGCGGCCAAAATGTTACTTTTGGTATGGGTAAAGACGTAACCCGCACCTTTCCAACTAACACCTACCAAGTCCTAGGTAGCCCTAGCTATCTTGGTAGCACAGTTTTCCAAAAAATCGGCCCCAACAAGTATTTGGTCTACCAGGTTCCAACCCACTTCGACCTCCAATTCCAAGAAGACGCTAGCTTTGCCAAGCAAAAATCTGATCAGTACATGGATCACCCACAAGAAGTAACGGTCGGTACCGTCGACGAACAGGTTTTAGCCCAAATGAAAGCTAAGCTGACCCACTAACTATTGCTAAATTCAAAAAGTCCTGAGTCAAAATCTGACCCAGGGCTTTTTACTTAGAAGTTATTCTTGATGCTTTCAATCTTTTTTAAGATAACAGATAGCGAACCATCATCGTTGGTGACAAATTCAATGTAGTCCTTATTTTTCAAGAGTTCGGCTGGCACCACAATTTCGATGCCGTTATCCAACTTTAACTTTTGCTTCTGGTACTTACGCTCAAAGACCGGGGTATTGGCCTCTAAAGCAATCTCCCTTTGGATACCCTTTTGGTCGAGCTCCTCTAGAAATTCCTGCTTAGCCTGGTGGTTATCACCAAAGACTTGCTCGGCCACCCGTTCACTACTTAGGCTGGCCTCTTCATCAATTGAATCATATAAAGCCTTTTGCGCCCCCATTACCGCCTCGTACTGCTCAATATCGTACTTTTTACTTACCGTCTTGAGCGCCTTTTTGACCTGGGCGACTTCTTCGGAAATTTTGGGCTTCTTTTCGGTCACTTCTAAGATGCGTTCTAAAAATGACCACTTCCCCTGAATTCCTTGGTAAACCTTGTTATGGATAAAGCAGGTTTGATCTTTAACAATAATTCCACAAGAAACGCCCTGGCCCGGGTTAGGGAGGATGGTTTTATTTTGACTAATCTTGTTGGTAACTAAGTTGTCATCGTCATAATCAATCAAGTGAATATACTTAGCACTAAAATCGAGCTTGACCATCCCCGTGTAGGTTTTGCCGTAGCCATCTTCAACCCGAAAGAAGAGTAAGTCCCCTTCCGGAATCTCTTCCCAGGTTTTGATAGCCTCAAAGTAAAATTGGGTTAACTTTTCGGCTACTTCGATAAAGTCCTCGCTTTGACCTACCAAATATTGAGCCGGCTCACTAGCTGCCAAATCCAGGGTCAAACACTCACTGTTTAGAAATTTTTTGACTAACTTTTCGATATATTCTTGAACGATTTGGTCACGCCCATCTAGTTCCTTTTGCGAAAAAACTGCACTATTGATTTCACGGTTCATTACGTTAATGACTGCATTTTTGATTTCCAAGCTGTTCACCTCACAGCTATTTTACCTAGGCCTAAGCAAAAAAGCAAAGCCCAAGCTGGACTTTGCTTTTACTCATTATGACAAAGAAACTTACTTGGCTAAATCCTGCTTGGCCAAGTAAATTTGGCGTTTAACCTGGTCAAAGCCAGTCCCGCCATAGGAGTGACGGCGTTTTACGGCCACATAAGCCTTTAAATCCTCGTAAACATCAGCCCCAATCTTAGGGTCGATTTCTTGATAACGGGCTAGCGGAATAGCCTGTAAACTCGTATTTGTCTTAAGCCCCTCTAAGACTAACTGACCAACGATTGCATGCGCCTGTCTAAAGGGAATCCCCTTAGTGGCCAAGTAATCTGCTAGCTCAGTTGCATTAGAAAAATCATTTTCCGTAGCAGCCAGCATCTTTTCCTTATTTACCTTGGCTGTTGCTAACATCCCACTAAAGACCTTTAGACTCGGAATAATCGTCTTAACCGCGTCAAAGACACCTTCCTTATCTTCTTGCATATCCTTATTGTAAGCCAGAGGCAAGCCCTTCATGGTCGTCAATAACCCCATTAAATCTCCAAAGACCCGGCCAGATTTGCCCCGAATCAATTCAGCCATATCGGGATTTTTCTTTTGGGGCATGATTGATGAGCCGGTTGCATATTGGTCGGCTAGTTCCAAGTAGCCGAATTCGTAAGAGCACCAGGAAATAATCTCTTCACAAAAACGAGAAAGGTGCATCATCAAGATTGAGGCGTTGCTTAAGAATTCTAAGACGAAGTCCCGGTCGGAAACGGCGTCCAAAGAATTTTCATAGACTGCGCTAAAGCCTAGTTCCTTGGCGCTAAAGTGACGGTCGATGGGAAAGGTTGTCCCCGCCAAAGCAGCCGCCCCTAAAGGGGAAATATCGGTGTGTAACTTATTGAACTCAAAACGTTCTAAGTCCCGCTTAAACATTTGGTAATAGGCCATCAAGTAGTGCCCGTAAGAAATCGGTTGGGCGTGTTGGAGGTGGGTATAACCCGGCATAATTGTCTCCACGTTTGCGCTCGCCTTGGCCACAATTACTTCCTGTAAATGCTTCAATTCGCTGATGACGGTTTCTAACCGGTATTTCAAATAGAGGTGTAAGTCGGTTGCGACCTGATCGTTTCTGCTCCGGGCCGTGTGTAATTTACCGGCTACCGGTCCAATTTCTTCGGTCAACAAGACTTCCATGTTCATATGAATATCTTCGTTAGCCACACTAAATTCAAGCTCCCCGGCGGCTAACTTTTGTTGGAGCGTTTCTAGGCCGGCAATGATTTGATCCGCCTCTTTAGCACTTAAAATTTGGGTATGCTTTAACATCTTGACGTGGGCTAAAGATCCTTCTAAATCTTCATAGGCCATCAGCTGGTCAAAGCCAATCGAGGCCCCGAATTCATCGACCCACTGCGCGCCAGCCGCCTCAAAGCGACCACCCCACATTTTTTTAATTGCCATTAGTCTTTCCCCGCAATCTTTTGGTGGACTTGTGCATAAACTTGTTGTGGTAAGCCGTAGAGTTTGATAAAACCAGCAGCTGCTTCTTGGTCAAATTCATCGGCGGAAGTATAGGTTGCTAATTTTTCATCGTAAAGTGAGTTAGGTGACTTTCTTCCTTCACAAATCACGTTCCCCTTAAATAATTTCACCCTAACGACCCCGTTAACATCCTTTTGGCTTTCCTTTAAGAATGCTTGCAAGGCCTTCATCAATGGTGAGAACCATAGGGCGTTATAAATCATGTCTGCAATTTGCTTTTCAATTAATGGCTTGAAGTGAGCCATTTCTCTTTCCAAGGTAATATCTTCAATATCCTTGTGGGCCTTCATTAAAACCGTTGCCGCTGGACATTCATACACTTCCCGTGACTTAATCCCAACTAACCGGTTTTCAACGTGGTCAATCCGCCCAATTCCATGCTTGCCGGCAATTTTATCTAGTTTCATGATTAATTGAGCTAGCGGTAATTCTTCACCATCCAACTTAGTTGGTACCCCTTGTTCAAAGGTGATTTCAATCACATCAGCTTCATTCGGAGTATCTTCTAAGGCGTTGGTTCTAGCGTAAGCATCCGCTGGTGCTGCTTGCCAAGGATCTTCCAAAATCCCACATTCGTTAGCCCGACCCCAAAGATTTTCGTCGATTGAGTAAGGGCTCTTCTTGTTGATAGGAACTGGAATCCCGTTTTTCTTAGCATAGTCAATCTCTTCTTCCCGTGACCAGTGAACCTCTCTGATTGGATCTTCAATCTTCATTTCCGGTGCTAAAGCGTGAATCCCTACTTCAAAGCGCACTTGGTCATTTCCCTTACCGGTACAGCCATGGGCGATTGCGGTCGCACCGTATTCCTTAGCGATTGCCACTAAGTGTTTTACGATTAAAGGCCGTGAAAGAGCTGAAACCACTGGGTACTTATTTTCATAGTAAGCGTGTCCTTGCAAAGCCGTTAAGCAGTATTCACTCGCAAATTCTTCCTTAGCATCAATCACGATTGATTCAACCGCTCCGACCGCCAAACCCTTTTGTTTAATGGCTTCTAGGTCCTTGCCTTCACCCACGTCAACGCAACAAGCAATTACGTCATAACCTTTGTTTTTTAACCACGCAATTTCAACGGAAGTATCCAATCCACCTGAATAAGCTAACACTACTTTTTCCTTTGTCATAATGAGTTCCTCCTATATATTCTTCTTTGTCAATGACTATATCCTAATACTTCATGCAATAAAATGCAAGAAAAATAATTAATATTCATAAAATAACTGAATATAGGTAGATTTTATACAAAATTGATGTATATGAACTTTGCATACTTGTATTTACTAAAAAAATAATTAAATATACACTTAAAGAGAATATCTATACAAAAAGGACCTACCCTTCTTTCGAAGAGTAGGTCCTTTAATCTATTTAAAGCTAGCTCTAATCTGCTTGCCGCTTCTTACCTAAAACGAAAGCCAAACCAGCAGCCACTACTGAGCCCAAGCCTGCTAAAGTCAAACCAGCCGTCTTAGCGGAGTTATCACCAGTTTGTGGTAAGACCGCTTGCTTAGTTTGGTTAGCTACGGGCACTTGACTTGCCCCATTGTTGCTTGAGGTTGGTAAAGTTGGAGCTTGAGTTGAGCCTGGGAGCTCACTTAAAGCCGGAGCAGGATTGTTAGACTTAGTGAACTTGGCTTGGCCCGCCTTTAAAGCACCTAAGACTACGTCCGCACTTGGAGAGTAAGGACCTTGGCCAAAATCGATGGTAAAGTTAATTACCCCTTTACCTTCCTTGTAAGCTGAACCAGCAAAGGTAGCTGTCCCTGAACCATCCTTATCAACAGCGACTGTTCCTTTGACCCCGTTTAAGCTGATTGCCTTAACCATGCTTGCGTTTTGGCTAATTCCAAGCACTAACTTAGTCACCTTGCCATTGGCGTCAACTTCGGCGTTAACGTTAGGGGCAAAGAAGTTAGCAGCCACTGACTTTTCAGTTGTGCCTGTCTTATAAAAGGCGATTGTAGCAGTTTCTTCTTGACTAGTTTTATCGGCACCAGTCTGTGTGCCACTTACGTTGTTATTATTAGTAGGCTGTGCAGCAGGTTTTGCATTTGAAGTTTGACTTGAACTTGAAGCTGAAGAACTAGTTGCTTGGCTTGCACTCGAAGATGCGGCACTAGTTGCCGGTTGGGCTGGCTTAGTCGGCGTAACCGGTTCAGTTGGAAGCTCGTTTGTGTGTAGGAACATGTCGGCTTCTTCATGCATTGAGCCTATTGGGGTAGCTAAATCAAAAGCAATTGTCCCCTGACCTTCCTTATAAGCGGCGGCCCCAAAGACGTAGTTTACCGAACCGTCGGCATTCTTTTGGACTTGGCCGGTTTGACCATTGACCGTAACTGTCTTAATCATGCCGGCAGTAGTTGCGTTTACGTTAGGAATTACCAACTGGCTTACCTGGCGGTTAGTAACTGTCACCGCAACATCGTTCCCTAAAAATTTGCCCGCTTCAGATGGTGTTTCTTCCCCAGTCTTCTTATATGTAACCCCAATCGTTTGTGTACCGTCTTTTAATTGTGTTTGCGTCACCTGAGTTGCGGTACTTTCCGCAGCTAATACAGGTGCAGCCAACGGTGCAAAGGTCGTCAAAGCGGTAGCCACCGATAAGGTAGCTAAAACTGTCTTAGTCTTTTTCATAGCTTGTGTTCCCCCACTTAGTTTAGAATAATTAAAAAAATTCAAATTTTGTAAAATGAATTCGCCACCATTATCCTACACATGTCAGTGAATTGCAAGCCCTAAGCCCTAAATAAGTGTCATTTTTCACTTACCACCTCGCTTGTATTCCTTGTTTTTTAGCATTATAATCGGTTTTGTACAAGGTAAATACAGATATTTTTCACATTAGTATCAATTTTTTTAGGGAGGAAATTTTTTATGAAGAAGTTATTACAAAGTCTTTTGGGTATCCTAGCCGTAAGTTGCTTTCTCCTGCTTGGCGTTAACAAAGCCCAGGCAGTCGCAGTTAACTATAACGCCCTGAAGTACGGTACGAGCGAAACCTCAATGGCCTCTGGCTACTATGCTCGGCCAGCCCAAGTTAACGTGGTTAACGGCGCTTACGTGGTGACCATGACAATCATGACCAACAAGTCACTGTCACCCTGGCCGGTAGTCGTCAATAGTATTGACGGGCAAGCCCCCCAAAATGTCAGCAAGACCCAGTCCGGCGACTACTACCTTTACAGTTATTCCTTTACCACGAATAATTTAAATCGGACTATCTCTAGTAACATCAACGTTAGCATCCCTAACGTGTACACGGCTAACCACAACATTAGCTTCACCTTCGACACCAGTAGCTTACCTAGCCTAACGCAAGCACAAGCAGCACCTGCTAGCCAGGCTAATAACCAAAATCAAAGCCAAGCTAGTGCAACTGCCGGCAGTCAGGCTAATAGCCAAAGTCAAAGTCAAAGTCAAGCCAATAGCCAAGCAAGTTCGGCCTCAAGCTCAACTTCAAGCAGCAGTAGTTTAGCTTCAAGCTCCCAGGCAAGTGCTAGTTCCTCTTCGGTAAAAGCTAAGGCAAACCACCAAAAAGCCAGCGCTAAAAAGGCAAACCATAAGAAGGCAAGTAAAAAGGCTTCCCACCAAGCTACTTCACACAAAGAAAAAGTTAACGTTCAATCTAGTCGCAAACACGCCTTGCGTAATGGCATCATTATCATCGTAGTTATCGCCGCCATCGCCGGCTATGTTTTATACCGGGCTAAACACAAAGAGGAAAAATAATGAAGACTAACAAACTACCGCTGGTCGCTTTATTACTCCTATTAGCCTTAATTTGCGGGCTAGCTTTAGGGGCCCGACACTTCGTCGAACAAAAACAAGCGGCTAGCCTTAAAAATCAGCGGATTGTGGTAACAACTACTGCCTTAGCCGAGATTTTCGATAAGCTAGAAATCCCCCTAGTCGGGGTTCCTAAAACTGCTAATAAACTGCCAGCCCGTTACCAAAAGGTGACCACGGTTGGCGGGGCCATGAGTCCTAGCGTCGAAAAAATCGCTTCTTTAAAGCCGACCGAGGTTTACGCAGTTTCAACCCTTAAAGATCAATATGACCAAGCTTTTAAGAAGCAAAAGTTTAACCTAACCTACCTAGACTTAGATTCGGTTTCCCAACTAAAGACCTCGCTAACTACTTTAGGGACCAAGTACCACCGCCAAAAGCAAGCGCAAGCAGCGGTAGCGGAAATTAACCGCGCAATCAGCCGGGCTAAAAAGAAGGCACACGGTAAAAAGCATCCTAAGGTCTTAATCTTGATGGGACTGCCTGGGGCCGGGTACATGATTTTAACTAATAAATCTTACCTGGGTAACCTCGTCCAACTGGCAGGGGGCAAGAACCTCTACCAGTCACGCAGTCAAATTTACCTTGACCCTAGTAACGAACAGCTAGCTAACCAAAACCCCGACGTGATTTTACGACTAGCCCATGCCTTACCTAACATTACCGTGCCCCAATTTGAAGCCGAATTTAAACAAAATCCCGTTTGGCAACACATGGATGCCGTTATAAATAAACGGGTCTACGACCTAGAACAACCAACTTTCAATGCCTCATCTAACCTTGAGGTTCCACAAGCTTTGGCTAAACTAGGTCAGTACTTCTATCCTGGAAACTAGGTGAGTTATGCTTACTAAAAAAACTACTGCTTATCTTATTTTAACGTTACTACTAGCCATAACCATTGCTTGGGCTCTGACTAGTGGGGCCAGTTCTAGGGGCTTAGCCGACTTGAACATTTTATTTAACATCCGCTTGCCCCGCATTATTTCCGCCCTCTTAGGGGGCGCGGCCCTAGCTGTTAGCGGCGCCTTCTTCCAAGCGGCGCTTAGAAATCCCATTGCCGAACCGGCTTTGCTGGGGATTTCTTCAGCGGCTAATCTGTTTGCCCTTATTGGGGGGGTGTTATTACCAGCCTTATTCAGCGCTAAAATTATCGCGGCCATCCTGGGAGGCTGCTTGGCCTTTTTGACCCTAGCTTCCCTTCAAAAAAATCTCGACCCCTACCGCCTAATTCTAGTTGGGGTAGCTTTAAATGCCGTCTTTACTGCTTTAGGTAACTTGCTGAACCCTAATCAAAACGCCTTTAGCCTGGCTACCAGTACCTGGACCACCACCCTGTTTTTGGCGGTCATCACCCTGTTAGGCCTGGCTGTGGCTTTGGTAATCAGCCCCTTTGCCAACTACTTGAAGGTTGGTGACCGCCAGTTACAAACCTTAGGCCTATCACCTAAGCAACTTAGGATTAGCCTCCTAAGTTTGGCTACCTTGTTAGCCGCTAGTAGCACCGCTTGTATCGGAATTTTAGCCTTTATCGGCATTATCGTTCCCCACCACGCCCGCTTTTTACTCGGGCATGATTACCGCCAGCTAGTTCCCTTTTGTGCTTTAGGGGGGGCAGAGTTACTTCTCTTGACCGATACCATTGGTCGCTTGGTGATTGCTCCCAATGAAATCAGCGCCAACATCATCTTGGCTATCATCGGGGGCCCATTTCTAATTTACATTTTGCTCGGGAGGAAAAAAGATGCTCACAGTTAAAAACCTAAGCTTCGCCTACCCTAAACAAAAACCCCTGCTAACAAATGTTAGCTTTGAACTTGCACCCCACAAAATTACGACCATTATGGGGGCAAATGGCTCGGGTAAGTCCACCTTGCTAAACCTTTTAACTAAGGGGCTTAGTCCTACCGCGGGCCATATTTACTACCAAGGCCAAGATATTAGCCGCCTTACTAAAAAAGACTACGCCCAAAGAGTAGCCCTGGTCCAACAACAACATCAACTCTACGACCACATCCAGGTTAGGGATTTGGTCAGCTTGGGGCGCCTGCCTTATCAAGGCCTGTTAGCGGATACCCCGACTGATGCTAAGGTCTTTGAGCTGCTGGACTACCTTGAATTAACCGCCTTAGCTGAACGCGATGTCCTTAGCCTTTCTGGCGGACAACAACAACGAGTCTGGCTAGCATTAGCCTTAGCCCAAAATCCCGCCTTACTCTTACTAGATGAACCCACGACCTACTTGGACCTTCACTTCCAGTACCAATTTCTAGAGTTGTTACAAAGGCTGAAACAGGACCAAAATTTAACCATCTGCATGGTTTTACACGATTTAAACCACGCTCTTCGTTTTAGTGATGAGTTGCTCTTGTTAAAAGACGGACAGCTTGTAGCCCAGGGAGGGCCTAAAGAAGTTCTAACTTCTGAGCGAATCAAGCAAGTTTTCGGTTTAGATAGTCAGTTAAGTCAAACTGTAGCCGGTGATTTTATTAACGTTTATTAGTGCAAAAAAATAAGCTCCTGGAAACAGGAGCTTATTTTCTACTTTCTAAAAGTCGCGGCGAAAGAGGCTGTCGACTGATTGGTTGTTGTAAATTAAGGAAATTGCCTTCGCGAAGACAGGTGCAATCGAAAGCACCTTCAAGTTAGCGAATTGCTTTTCTTCTGGAATCGTAATCGTATCCGTAACCACCACTTCTTTGTATGGTGAGTCTTTTAATTCTTCAACTGCATTACCAGAGAAGATGGGGTGGGTTGCGCAAGCATAGATGTCGGTTGCACCAGCTGCCTTTAAGGCTTCGGCAGCGTCGGCCATCTTCCCACCAGTATCGATCATATCGTCAAACACAATGCACTTGTGTCCCTTAACGTCGCCAATAACGGTTGCTTCTTCCGGACGTTCTAGCCGGTTAGCGTCCCGCTTGTCTACAATCGCAATTGGGGCCTTTAAGAATTGGGCCAAGTTGCGGGCCATCTTAACCCCGTTATGGTCGGGAGCAACAACCACTACATCTTCATCAATCTTGTTGTCGATGAAGTATTGCGCTTGGGTGAAAATGGCTTGTAAGTGGTCAACTGGAATGTTGAAAAAGCCTTGTAACTGACCTGCGTGTAAGTCCAAAGCCACTACCCGGTCAGCACCAGCTAATTGAATAAAGTTAGCGATTAACTTGGCGGTGATTGGTTCACGAGAACGGGCCTTGCGGTCAGAACGAGCATAACCATAGTAAGGGATAACTGCGTTAACTGAACCAGCTGATGACCGCCGTAAGGCATCCATCATGACCATTAATTCCATAAAGTTTTCGTTAACCGGATCAGAAATTGATTGAATGATGAAAACATCATCCCCCCGCACACTTTCATTAATGTTGATTTGGATTTCACCATCACTAAAGTGTTTTACCGAAGCATCACAAAGTTTTACGCCCATTTCTGCAGCAATTTTTTGCGCTAATTCTGGGTTGGAATTGAGTGCAAAAAGCTTGATTCCAGCATTTCCTTGCATTTTTTCTTCATCCTCCATGCATTGTTTGACTTGTAACTTCTTTTATTATAATAAATTCTTTTCTAAAATACTATGCCTTTGGCCCTGAAAATCGTTTAACTCTTTCAAAAAAAGTTACAAGCGCTTTTAAGTTCACCAGATTTTTTCTTTTCTTTTTAGACTTTAATAATCCAATTAGCTTAAATTCCATACTAGCAAAGCTTATTATATCAGCTCTAGAAAAAACAAGCATAATTAATAGTTATATCAAGTTCAACTTTTGACTATATCAATTTCTAGCTTTTATACTGACAGGGTAATGAGAGTTAGATTGATTAGAAGCTTAGGAGGACATATTCATGACAAAAGCTACTGATATTTTAAATAACCCCTTCTTAAATAAAGGGACAGCATTTACTAAAGAAGAAAGACAAGCACTAGGCTTAACCGGGACTTTACCAAGCAAGGTTCAAACCATCGAAGAACAAGCTACCCAAGCCTACGGTCAATACCAAAGCAAACCATCCCGGCTTGAAAAGCGGATTTTCTTAATGAACCTCTTCAACACTAACCGGACTTTATTCTACCACTTAATGGACCAACACTTGGTTGAATTCATGCCGGTAGTCTATGATCCAGTCGTAGCCGAATCTATCGAAAACTACAACGAACTCTTCTTAAAACCTCAAGACGCAGCCTTCATCTCGATTGACGATATGGATAACATCGAGGCGAGCCTTAAAAACGCCGCTGATGGCCGGGACATCAAGCTCTTGGTTATCACAGACGCTGAAGGAATCCTAGGTATCGGTGACTGGGGTGTTAACGGGGTAGATATTTCCATCGGAAAGCTGATGGTTTACACCGCCGCTGCGGGTATCAACCCTGCACAAGTTTTACCCGTTTCCATCGACGCCGGAACTAACAACGAAGCCCTACTCAACAACGACCTCTACCTTGGCAATAAGCACAAACGTGTCTACGGTGAAAAGTACCACCAATTAATCGATAAGTTTGTCGCAGCTGCTACTAAGCTGTTCCCAGAAAGTCTCTTACACTTTGAAGACTTTGGCCGTTCTAACGCCGACGTTATCTTAAAGAAGTACCAAGACAAGATTTTGACTTTCAACGACGACATCCAAGGAACAGGGATTATCGCTTTAGCCGGGGTCTTAGGGGCTATGAACATCTCTAAAGAAAAGATTACCGACCAAACCTTCTTAACCTTCGGGGCAGGAACTGCCGGGTGCGGAATTGCCAAGATGCTCTTTGACGAATTAGTTCGCCAAGGTTTAAGCCCACAAGAAGCTAAACAACACTTCTACTTAGTCGATAAGCAAGGCTTGCTCTTTGAAGACACTGAAGACTTAACTGACGGCCAAAAGCAATTCACCCGCTCACGCTCTGAATTTGCTAACGCGGACGAATTAACTAATTTAGAAGCCATTGTTAAGGCAGTGCACCCAACGGTAATGATTGGAACATCCACTCAGCCTGGAGCCTTCACTGAAAGCATCGTTAAGGAAATGGCTGCCCACACAAGCCGGCCAGTTATTTTCGCACTCTCTAACCCAACTAAGCTACTAGAAGCTAGTGCTGAAGACCTTATTAAGTGGACAGACGGTCGGGCCCTAGTCGCAACCGGAGTGCCTTCTGATGACGTTGTTTATAACGGGGTAACTTACACCATCGGTCAAGCTAACAACGCCTTAGTTTACCCTGGGGTTGGTTTTGGGGCAATTGCTGCTCGCGCTAAAATCATTAACGAAGAAATGCTTTCCGCTGCTAGCCACGCTTTAGGCGGAATCGTTGACCCAACTAAGCCAGGGGCAGCCGTGCTCCCACCAGTTGCTAAATTAACTGACTTCTCCCAAAAAGTGGCTGAAGTCGTAGCTCAATCAGCTATTGACCAAGGCTTAAGCAAAGAAAATATTACTGATGCCACCCAAGCGGTTGCCGCACTTAAGTGGGAACCAAAATACTAATAAAATAAAGGGGGACTTGCCGTGGCAGTCTTTTTAACTTCCGTTTCTAGCGTCTTAGTTATCGTGTTAATCATGGCCCTTGGTTACATCTTACGGGCTAATGGCTGGTTTGCCGATAGCTTCGCCGGTAACATTTCCAACTTAATTACTAAAATCGCCTTACCTGCTTCAATCTTTACGGCGGTAATGAAATTTCTAACCCGGGATAAGTTAGTTTCCCTATCCCAAGGGATTTTATTCCCAGCCCTAGGTGTCATTATTGGTTACCTAATCGCCTGGTTAGTCGTTAAGGTCTTAAAAATCAAGCCTGGTCGCCGGGGCATCTTCATGAATGCCATCGTTAACGCCAACACGATTTTTATCGGGATGCCGTTAAATAACGCCCTTTTTGGCGAAAAGGCTATGTCCTACTTCTTGATTTACTACATTATCAACACGGTTTCCACCTGGGCCTTCGGGATTTTCTTGATTTCAAACGACGATCCTACCGTTGATAAAAGTAAGCAAACTAACAAGCAAAAGATTAACTGGAAAAAAGTCTTACCAATGCCTTTAGTCGGCTTTATCGTCGCTATTATCTGGATGCTACTAGGAATTCCAGTTCCAACCTTCTTAGGTAACACCCTTAATTACGTTGGGGCTTTGGTAACGCCACTTTCTCTAATCTACATTGGGATTGTCCTTCGCGATGCTGGCTTGAACAACTTCAAGTTTGAGCGCGATTCAATCCTGGCCTTATTAGGCCGCTTCGTCTTATCACCAGTCATCCTCATCTTGCTCATCAAGTTTGGGTTGCACACTGGTTTTGATCTCCCCGCCCTAATGCGCCAAACATTAGTCGTCCAATCAGCTACCCCAATGTTAGCTGTGCTCCCCATCCTCGCAGATGAAGCCCACGGCGACGTTGAATACGCCACTAACGTAGTTGTAATGAGTACTGTTCTCTTCATCATCGTTGTGCCAGTCTTAATGGCTATCCTCCAATTTATTTAATTTAAAAGCATCAAAAAAGCCGTTGCGAACGCAACGGCTTTTTTGTACGTGCAACCTTTACAAAGATAACTGTGCTTGACTTAACGGCACGATACTATTGAAAATATTTTGTTTTTTTCTTCTTCTCTACGTAGCGAAATCTCAACTTGAATATTTAGGAAATATCTATCAGAGACTCCAAAATACCTTCCCAAACGAATAGAAGTATCTGGGGTTATCTGACGCCTACCGTGTAAAATATCTTGTACTCTTGAAGTAGGGACTTTTATTTCCTTGGCTAATTTATACGCACTTATTCCCATAGGTTCCATAAACTCTTCTTTTAGGATTTCACTAACTGTTGGTAATTCTATCACTTTAATCACCCCTAATCATGATACATGCTTTTCACGTATATCGAAATAATTTAGCCCGACTATACAAAAAAATTCAAACCATTGTACAACGGTTTGAATTACTGGTAACTAGCTAATTATACAAATGTCCCCTTATTTTTTCACAACCTTGACTAGCCGGTAAATTTTAAACAAATAAACGATTATACTAACTAAAAAGCTTATCTTTAAACATCACGAACAGTATGCAACCAAGTCCTAAGACTAAACATGCCTTACCTATTATTCCGTAGTAAGGGATGTTATTAAACATTGGAAACAATCTCGGCAAAAAATTAATAATTAAAAATCCTAACCCAATTTTCATCAGGGGATTACTTAACCACACAGACCGCAATATTACATCCTTCTTTCTTCTACAGTACGAAAAAAACGCCAGAGCTACCCCCTAGCGCTTTTACAAATTAATGACGTGGAATTTCTTCAAAAATGCTGTAAAATTGGGATTTATCGGAGAAGTCTGCCATGTAAACTCCGTTTAAACCGGCTCTTTGCCCTAGAACACCAAGATCAATGATAAGTGCTTCTTCCTTCTTAGGAAAGTGAATGCGCCCAGCCAAAGCGACGCTACGAATATAGTTCACTAAGCGGTTAAGCACTGCTTCAGGATTCTTAGCTTCTGGCAACTTCCGATAAACCTGTGCCAAAACATCAAGAATATCTAGCAGTTCAGTTGATTGATTTTCGAAATGATTGAGCAAGCCCAATAATTCCTTAATATCAGCTTGAGCTTGATTAATAAGTTTTGTTTTTTCCATAAATCTTCGCCTCGTTTTTAGTGACTTAGCAAGTACAGTAATAATTAATGCTAACCTCACTCTAGATTTTGGGGTAGTCTGTCACACATGTATATACATTAAATTAAACTTAATATCATGGTCGTCTATCTAGGCTACCTTTTTCTTTTCGAAGTTATTATACACCCAAATTTTAAGCCCGCATACTTTTTTCGTAAGTGGTTACTTTTTCTTCCTAAACGGTCACTTCTCCCAAAATTTTAATTAAATCCTACTATTTCCATCATCTATTCTGTAAAACGGAAAATAACCGCAGCTTCATAATTTACTGGTTCAGCCGTCATATTTAACCGGATTTGTCCCTAAAGCACCCGAATTGTTTGTGAAGACTAAGCTTAACTCACTTTTGTGGTATATTATTATCGTAATTTATTTTAAAAAGTCACTGGAGGAAAAGAGTGGGAACTCCCAGTCAACGTGATTAAAACATGTTAGATATTTTTATTGCTGTAGGAGTATTAATCAATTTGTTTTTTGATTTTTACGTTTCAGGAAAGTTAACCAATATTAATTTATGGTCTAAAAGAACTAAAGTATTACTCATTTTTCTTGTTAATTTAGTAATTCTTAGCATTACTAACAGTCAATTAATTGCTATAACAATTGAACTTTTCTCGCTATATTACTTATTAAAATCTAAAAACATTAAGTTTGACTATGCAGTTTTAGGTAGCATTCTTAGTACAATGACTGTTAGCTATGTAGGTTCTTTTATTTTTGACTTCTTTGATTTAAAATTAGTTACTCAGTATAAAAGTTACGTTTTACTCTTTTTGCCATTAGAAATAATTCTCTACTTCATTGGCTACAAACTATTAAAAAAAGTTAACCTCTATCGCCGGCTTAGCGGTCCAGATGGTTTTGTCATTTTTGTACTAATTTGTTATACCTACATAGTAATAATTACACTAGATAATATAACGTACCTAGTTTCACAATGGGTAAGCATCATTGTCCCAATCCTATTTATCATTCAACTTGTATTTGCAGGTTTGATTTTGGAAATTAGTCGGCAAATCAGAAAAGCCAGTGTTGATAAAAAGACTACCGAGACTTTGCTCTTTTACACCAAGCAACTGGAGGAAAGTCAGCGCAGCCTCCGCCAGTTTAAGCACGATTACCAAAATATACTAATTAGTATGGAAGCCGAGCTAAAAGATAACGATAATTTTAAGGGATTGCTGGCTTATTCGGCTTCGCACTTAGAGAAAAGTAAGGCCTGGCGCTTTAATGACCTGGATAACGTTAGTGATCCCGAAATCAAAAGCATTGTCATCTCTAAGCTAGATAATTGTTTTACTAACTCGCTACCAGTTAGCTTTGAGTGTCGCCAACCTTTGCGCGAAATACAAGGAATTAATAAGTTCGACTTGCTTCAATTGCCTTTGATAACGCAATTGAAGCAAGTGAAAACTTCACTGCGCCGGAAATTAAAGTCTTATTACTTAATACTGACGTTGGCTTTGAATTTGAAATCAGAAATAAAGTTGCTGGCACCTTTGATACCACCAAGCTTCAACAAGCGGGGGTAACTACTAAGGAGGGCCACGCTGGCCTGGGGCTAGCCAGCGCCCAAGCTATCATTAGCAACTACAACAACGTCTTTCTAGCCCACGCAATTAAGGATAATTGGTTTACCTTTACACTATCCGTTAATAAGGCATGATTAATTGCTAAACTAGTCGAAATATTTTAATAAAATTTCCTTTGAAAGGTAGGCGATAATCTATTTTATGTTCTTAGCCTGGACTACTTTACTAAGCTTTATATTCTTATGTTGTTGTAATGTATTTTTCGAATTCTATACACTTTCAAAATTACTTAATAAAAAAAGTATGTTACTTATATTTTGGGGAATGCTTGATGTAATTAATAACCTACTGTCTAGTTACTATAATCCCGTTATCTTTTTAATAACCGAGTTAGTCTTGCTCTATCTAGTATTTAAGCAAAAGAAAAGAGACTACCAGACTATGGGTGTGGTTATGGTGATTTCGTTGCTGAGCTATATTCCAACGGCAGTCTTAACAATTTTTACTACTTTTGTAGAAAAAAAGCATCTTTTTGATTATGAAATCCAAGTAATTCTTCCTGCTATCCTAGTGGTGACAACTGCATACATAATTTTTTATAAATTTCTTATGAAACATGACATCAAAAAATTTTTCTATCCACCTGATGGTTTAGTTAACCTCTTTTTGGTGACATATACTTACGGGGTAATTATCAGTTTTGACTATATTCATTTTGTATCGTATAAATCGGCTGTATTTATTATTCCTATCGTTTACTTAATTCAACTATTGTTTGCTTTTTTCATCTCCATGGTTAGTCATAGAATCAGAAAAGCCAGTGTTGATAAAAAGACCACCGAGACTTTGCTCTTTTACACCAAGCAACTGGAGGAAAGTCAGCGCAGTCTCCGCCAGTTTAAGCACGATTATCAAAATATTTTAATCAGTATGGAGGCTGAGCTAAAGGATAACGATAATTTTAAGGAATTGCTGGCTTATTCGGCTTCGCACTTAGAGAAAAGTAAGGCCTGGCGCTTTAATGACTTGGATAACGTTAGTGATCCCGAAATCAAAAGCATTGTCATCTCTAAGCTAGATAATTGTTTTACTAACTCGCTACCGGTTAGCTTTGAATGTCGCCAACCTTTGCGCGAAATACAAGGAATCAATAAGTTCGACTTGATTCGCCTACTTGGGATTGCCTTTGATAACGCAATTGAAGCGAGCGAAAACTTCACTGCGCCGGAAATTAAAGTTTTATTACTTAATACTGACGCTGGCTTTGAATTTGAAATCAGAAATAAGGTTGCTGGCACCTTTGATACCACCAAGCTTCAACAAGCGGGGGTAACTACCAAGGAGGGACATGATGGTTTGGGGCTAGCTAGCGCCCAAGCTATCATTAGTAATTACAACAACGTCTTTCTAGCCCACGCAATTAAGGATAATTGGTTTACCTTTACACTATCCGTTAATAAGGAGGAGTAGCATGTTACACCCAATTTTAGTTTGTGATGACAACGTTACACAAGCAAATAAACTAACAATGGCTGCTAGCCATGGAGCGATTATTACCAAGGAAGACAATAATGGTTTCGAACTAGCATTAACTGCTTACGGTTACAAGCAAGCACTTGACTGGGTTATTACCAACCAACCTAAAGCAGGAATTTACTTTTTAGACGTCGAATTAGAAGGGGGTACCAAAAAGCACACTGGACTTGACTTAGCGCTCAAGATAAAAGAAGTCGATCAAGAGGCCATGATTGTCTTTGTTACGACCCACGAAGAAATGGCGATTCTAACCTTTGAGCGCCAAATCGGTCCCCTCGACTATATCACTAAGTCAACAAATGACGAGCAGTTCCAGCAACGAGTTACTAACTGTATGTACACTGCTTTACAAAGATACGAAAATGAGCAAGCAACTAGCGGATTAAAGTTTCGTTACCGGGTTGGCAGCAGAGAACACATTGAAAATTTCAATAATATTATTTGCATCGAAACTACTAGCAGGCCCCACGTCTTAGAGCTGATTACCACTACCGGTATCATGCAGTTTCCTGGAACAATTAAGGAACTCGCTAAGGCTTACCCTCAGTTCTGTAAACTCTCGCAATCATGCTTGGCTAACCTTGATAACATCAAGAGCGCCGACTTTAAGTTACGCCAAGTAACCTTTATCAACAATTCAGTGGAACCATTTTCTAGACGGCAAACCAAGGCCATTAAGAAAGCTCTTAATATCCTTTAGGAGTTTAACTCTGACCAAAGAAAGGAAGTCTCAAATGGAATTTTTACAAACAGTTATTAACACTTTAAAAAATAAGCTAACTGCAACAGCTGCTATCTGCATCCTCGTTTTCTTATTAGTTGTTCACCCTTCTTTTTGGGATTTGTTATTCACGGCCATTATCATGGTGCCGATTACCTTGATTTTGAACAGCAAGAAGGAAAAATAAGACCTTCACCCGTAAGCAAAATAAAGCGTCTGATTATTTTGACGAGCTTCAAAATAATCAGACGCTTTGTTATTTATTTCCTAACCTGGCCGGTACCACGAATTACATACTTCGTGCTAGTGAGCTCCCGCAAGCCCATTGGCCCCCGCGCATGGAGCTTTTGGGTAGAGATTCCAATTTCGGCCCCAAAGCCAAATTCGCCCCCATCGGTAAAGCGGGTTGAGGCGTTAACGTAAACAGCTGCGGCATCAATCCTATCCAAAAAGGCCTGGCTGTTATTGTAATCGTTGGTGATAATCGCCTCGGAGTGCTTGGTGTTATGGGCATTAATATGGTCGATTGCTTGATCTAAGGAAGAAACGACCTTAATTGCCAAAATGTAGTCGTTGTACTCTGTATCCCAGTCTGCGGCTGTAGCAGCCTTACAACTTGACCCTAAAATTTGACAAGCTTGCTCATCGCCCCGAAGTTCGACCGAAGCTTGGGCTAACTTAGCCGCAAGCAAAGGTAAAAATTCGGCGGCTACGTTCTGGTGAACCAATAGCTTTTCGGTTGCGTTGCAAACTGATGGCCGCTGAACCTTGGCATTATAAACAATCGCAGCAGCCATCTCTAAATCGGCGGCAGCGTCAACGTAAATGTGGCAGTTGCCGGCCCCGGTTTCGATTACTGGCACCTTAGCATTGGCAACCACCGCCTTAATTAGGCGGGCAGAGCCACGGGGGATTAAAACATCCAAGTAACCGGTTAAGGCCATGAATTCGTTGGCCAATTCGTGCGAGGTCTCAGTCAAAATTTGAACTGCATCCGGGTTAATCCCCAGCTTAGTTAGGACACTGCGCAAAATTTCAACCAACTTAATGTTAGTCCGCAAGGCCTCTTTGCCCCCCCGTAACATGACGGCGTTACCGGCTTTAAAGCAGAGGCCAGTTGCATCTACGGTTACGTTAGGCCGGGCTTCATAAATAATACCAATTACCCCTAAAGGTACCCGCCGTTGACTAATTTCTAAGCCAGCGTAATTGACCCAGGCCCTATCAACCTGCCCGATTGGGTCTTCTAAACCAGCAATTTGCCGCAATCCAGCTGCCATCCCTTCAATCCGACCTTCGTCAAGGACCAGCCGGTCGACAAAACTAGCTTTTAAGTCAGCCTTTTTAGCCTGGTCTAAATCTAAGGCATTGGCTTCCATAATCTCTGCTGCCTTATCCTGCAAAGCCTCTGCCATCTTAAGTAAAGCCTGGTTCTTTTCGTTGGTGCTTAGTTGGCCTAATTCATAGGCAGCCTTCTTAGCAGCTTGCCCCATTTTAACTAAATCAACAGTCATGTTTTTACCCCTTTCTAAATAAGGTTCCGATTGCATCGCCATTTAAAATTCGAAAAACAATTGACGGGTTGGCCCCGTTGGCCAGAATGGTTAACTTGTCAGCCTTCATCATGCGTTGAGCCGCCTTTAGCTTAGTCGTCATCCCCCCGGTACCAAACTTGCTACCCTTACCACCAGCGTGTTGGTAGGTCTGCTCATTAATCTCGGTAATTTCGGGGATGAGCTTAGCGTCAGCGTATTTTTTAGGATTCTTATCAAAGAAACCATCGATATCCGAAAGCATAATCAAGAGGTCCGCGTTAATAATGGTTGCGACAATGGCGGATAATTGGTCATTATCACCAAACTTGGTCTTATGATCTAATTCGTCAGTCGCAACCGTATCGTTTTCGTTAACAATAGGAATAATGCCCCAAGCTAGCATCTTGTTGATGGCATTATTAACATTTTCCTTGCTTTGTGGATAATCCAGTACATCGTGCGTTAGCAGGACCTGGCTAATTTTTTGCCCATAGGTAGCAAACCGTTGTTGGTAAATCGTCATCAACATGCTTTGGCCTAAAGCTGCTAGCGCCTGCTGAGCGGGAATGTCTGTGGGTCGTTCTTGGAGGTTTAGCTGTCCCATCCCTACTCCAATCGCACCTGATGAAACCAAGACTACCTGTTTACCTTCATTCACTAACCCACTCAAGGTATAGCTCAATTGGTCAATTGCTTGTAAATTCATCTTGCCATTGGGGTGGGTCAAGCTACTGGTCCCCACCTTAACCACAATTCGTTTAATCTTGTCAAATTGGCGTTTATTAGCCATAAAAATTTCCTCCAGACATTCCCTAAGTTAATTACCATTTTACTATATTCTATTAGAATTCGGCTAGCTTTTTAAACGTAATTTAAGTAAGGGGCAGTTGTTTCGTGCCAGGCCATTGCCCTAACAAAAAAGGATTCCTAGAAACACTAAGTCCCTAAGAATCCTATAACAAGCTGTAAGCCTACCTACGTTTTTGTTTGTTAAGATACATCCGCTGGTCGGCAAACCTTAACAGTTCTTCCCGGTCGTTAACCTCGGAATAGACTGCCCGGCCCATTGCCAACTCCAACTTGCAGGAGCGCTTTTGAATAAATTCAATCTCGGCAACTGCCTGGTGTAACTTATTTTCAGCGTCCTTGATATAGTTTTGGTTCCGGTCTTGGTGGATAATGACAAACTCATCGCCCCCGATGCGACAAGCGACCCCGGTATTCCCAGTCACCCGTCTGATGCAGGCAGCCACGCGTCGTAAGACTTCGTCACCAAAGCTGTGGCCGTACGTATCGTTATACTTTTTAAAGCCGTTAATGTCGATAAATAGCAAGGAAAAGTCAATCCGGTTGCGCTCGTACTCATCCTCGTAACGAGCAATCGTCCTCACAAAGGCCCGACGATTATACAGCCCCGTCAACGAGTCCGTGTAAGCTAAAGTCTCTAGGTAATGTTGCTCGCGTCCTTCTTGGGTAATGTCCTTGAAGTAACCCAACAAACCTACGATTTTGTCTTCAACGTAGATTGGTTTTTCGTTAACCACAATCTTGCGCCACTGTCCCTTAGCGTAGATTGACTTTTTATAGTTATGAACCGCAATTCCATCTGTCAGTAAGGCATTTTCAACCGCGATTTCTTCGCCTGAGCCTAAGCGCCAGTCAAATTCTTGGTCGGCCTTCCCACAAATCTCCTCAACCTCAGTTAAACCAAAATAGTGGAGAAAAGCTTGATTACAGCCCAAATAACGTCGCTGTTTATTCTTCCAAAAAATACATAAATCGGCCATTTCAATCAAGTTATCTAGGAGAATCTCGTCAGAGATAACGGGATCAAGCCCGGTCTTTAATTCCCCAGGTTGTTCATTTTTTTGACACCGCATCTCGCCTTCCCCCTTTCTCACACCAACTTAAACTTCAAACATCTTGGTTAACCGACTGTGTCCATGCTTATCCATCTGCATCTTACGGTCGGCTTTTCTGAGCAATTGTTGGGTATTGTCCACTTCTGAGAAGAGGGCGGTCCCAACTGAAGCAGATACCTGGCAAGGTTTGTTACCAATTTGATGAATATCTGCCACCGTTGCCCGGATTAGTGCTTGTAACTGACTAGCATCGCCTAAATCCTTAACCCGCTTTAAGAGTACAAACTCATCGCTGCCAATTCGGCCAATAACACAGGACTTACCTAGGCGATTTCTAAGTACGTAGGCAACCTCTGATAGCAGGCGGTCACCATAGCTGCGCCCGTTCTTATCGTTGAAGTCAGTAAAGTTATCAACGTCTACGTAAGCAATCACAAAGTCGGCCTTACGCTTAAGGTACATTTGCTCATACTCTAAGAGGGCATCCATTAAGCCCCGCCGGTTTAAGATTCCGGTTAAAAGATCGGTGAAGGCTAGGTTTAATAAGCCCTTGCTATCCCGACTCTCCATGGTAATGTCGATAATGTAACCCATCAAGCCGATAATCTTGCCCTCGGTATCATAGATTGGACTCTTAGAGGTAGCAATATTTCGCAGACTCCCATCAACAATCATGGTGCCTTCGCGGTTAACGACTTGTTCACCTTCGGTTAACACCTTTTCGTCTTCATCAATTCTAAAGTCAGGGTTTAATTCCCAACCTAGTTCTTCTTCCCGCTTACCAATTAATTCCTGCTCAGACTTTAGTGAGTTATAACTGAGGTAGGTTTGGTTAGCCCCGATAAAGCGCCGGTCGGTATCCTTCCAGTAAACTCCAAATTGAGACATAGCTAGTAAGTTAGCCCATAAGATTGCGTGGGAAATCTTACCGTCACTATCGCTTAGGACGTCTTTTTTAATAGCCATTTGCCCAATTAACTTCAAACTCTTCTTAGCATCAACATCAAAGACACAGGACAAAAGCATCCGGTTATTGTTAAGCGGGAATGGCACTATACAGTAAAGTTTCCAACAGTAGTGACCATTTTCATCCTTAGTCCGCAAATACTCGGTGATATACTTCTTGCCCCCCTCTGCCTTAATCCGTTCTTCCATGGTATTTTCATCATAAAATTTTCTGAACTTGGCAATATCGTCAGGGTGAATGTTTTCTTGGGCGTAGTTGTCAACTACCTCTTTAACCGCACCGCCCCGTAAAATTGAGGAAGTGTGCATGTTATTGCGGTAGAGGTTTTCAACCGTTCCTTCGCTTAGGTTAATTAACTCAACCCGATCAAAGAGTGAGTAGATAAAGCGCATGGCCTCTTCGCGTTTCTTACTGCGAGCCAGGTTCCTATTTTGGGAGAGGTTAGCGACTTCCAATAAGAAGGCAGTCGAATTAGCATCTTGGTCGATGTAACGCACGCTGATATTAGCGTAGTTACCATTCATCACAAAGTCGATTTCAGAAACTTCCCCCGTCTGGGTGGAATTTTCCAGCAAGCGATTAATCTGCTTATTAATGTTTGAGTTAGTGTCGTTAAAGAGCTCTTCACATTCCTTAATAGATTTAACGCCTAAAGTCCGAATTAGTTTAACAAACCCAGGGGTTGCCTTTAAGAAGCGGTAGCTACCATTACGCAGCTCGGCGATAGCTAACGGCAAGCCTTGGTCTAACTGCTTTCTACGTTCGTAAGAGAATGGATTGCTCCCCTTTAGGTCAATTCTGTCAATCGCATCGTAATAACTCCTGTTAGTGAGTTCTTCGTTGCCCCGCCGCTTAGCGGTCATACTCTCCCAGATTTGTTCTAAAGGAGCCGGCCGGTTAAAGAAGTAACCTTGACCCATGTCACAGCCGATACTCTTCAAAAATTCCCACTGTTCTTTGGTTTCGACTCCTTCAGTGACAGTCCGAATCCCAAGTTTTTTAGCCATCGACACGATTGAGGCAATGATAATATGGGCATTTTCATTCTTTTCAAAATCAGCCAAGAATTTCACATCTAGTTTCAAGACGTCAAAATCATAATCCTTTAAGACGTTAAAGGAAGAATACCCACTCCCAAAGTCATCTATCCAGACTTGGTAGCCATTTTCTTGAAACTTAATAATTCCGTCCCGTAAGAAGTTGCCCTCTTCATTTAAACCTGTTTCAGTAACTTCGATATGCAACATATCCTTAGGAACGTCATACTTTTTAATTAAGCGTTCAACTTCTTCATAAATATCACATAAGCTAAAATCAAGCCGGGATAAGTTAACCGAAACCGGCACCGTTGCCAGGTTAGAATCTGCCAAGGAGTACTTGTAAGCCCGGCAAACTTCTTCAATCACAAAAATATCTAGCTTATGAACCAAGTGGGCTTGTTCTAAGACCGGAACAAATTGGCCCGGTGAAATAAAGCCATAGTCAGGGTCATTCCAACGCACTAACGCTTCTAGGCCACAAACATCATCAGTTAAGGCCCGAACGATTGGTTGGAAGTTCACCTTGATGTGCCCACTAGCTAAAGCGGTCGGGAATTGGTCGGTAATAAACCGGCGCAACCATAAATCCCGTCCCATCTCGTTAGTGTAAAAGCAGTAACTAGCATCATACTTATGCTTAATGCTGTCACAGGCAATCTTAGCTCGGTCACAGCAAACACTAATATCAATATCATCATCTGGTTGCAAGGTGTAAATGCCGGCTTTGACGTTGACACTCATCTGGCCAAACTTGGCATTTAAAGTTGCAACAATTGTTTTTGTTTTAACCAACGCTTCGCTATTACGCGCTAAAATTACAAAGTGATCGGAGCCAAAATAAGCCACATGGCGGTTATTAAACTCGTCGTCAATCGTTTTAGCCATGAACTGTAAAACTTCATCGCCAGCACTAAAACCCATGATTTCATTGTAATTTTTGAAATTTTCAATATCTAAGTAGATAAAAGAAACCCCTTGCGCCCGTAAATCAGTGTTCTCTAAGGTTTGGTGCGCCACTTCGCGAAAGCGTGAAATCGTTAATAATCCCGTTAACTCGTTAGTTTGATTATTCTTTGTCATATTAACACTTCCCATCAACACTTAAACTGTACACTTACAAAACAGTTTATCACTAAATTTATGATACTATACTTCTTTTCTCTTTTCAGCCTTAAGCCCTTGGTAAGGGATTTGCCTCATACCTAATAATTTCTGAAAAAGCATCTTTCCGAGAAATAACGTTCATTAAACTCAAAGCCAAATTGCGTCTAGAAGTAGTTCTTATCTTCCAGCGAGCGAATCAGGCTACGACCATGTTAGTCACAGCAACTGTTAATATTCTTCAATTTCGCGCTCAGAACCTAATTCGATAATTTCAAAAAACTCGTTCACCCCAATTCAGACTAGGATTCAGCCTAAATTGAGTAATCTTTAAGTACTAACTTTATTATAGCAAATTGAAAGCGATTTGCTAGCGAAAATCTTGCTTTCAGAAAAAATTATCCAACTAACAACATTAGAAACAAATAAAATAGTAGAGCTATTACTCTGCCCCTAATTTTAAACTTTGAGCTGGTAAATACAAGTTGCAAACAACTTTATTTTAAAAGCGTCATTTTATAAAAAAGGCTGTCTAGCTAGATTTTTCCTAACTAAACAGCCTCTTTTTTAAGACCAGTGCTAATTATTAAATTTTTCTAATCATCATCTAAAGCAAAGCCTTCAACTGCTAGGTGATTATCAGCCTGCTTGGTAATGTAAACACCTTGAATCTCTGGATCAAAACCGGCAAATTGCTCCATCGCTCCCACCAAAGCTTTGAAATAATCAATGTCTAACTGCTGCCAGCGTTCGCCCGGTGCGACAATAAAGACCCCTGGTGGATAAGGAAGGGCCCCTTCCAAGGCGACCTTTCCCTTCAAATCATCTAAGGAAAAGAGGCGCCCCTCATTTTTCATGAACAGGGCATCTGCTTTTTGGGGCTTAGCGACAAATCCTGTTAAATCAGGCTTTAAAAAGAGGGCTTGTTGCAGGCGGTTAATCTTTAACTTCGCGTAATATTCGTGCATCTCTTGGCAAAGCTGGCGCAACCCATAGCCTTGGTACCTACCATTAGTTTGTTCAACCAAACGGGGCAGCACTTTTTCCAAAGGCGCATCCTCCAGGTAGAATTTTTCAAATTGAAGGTAAGCTTCTAACAGGGTCTGCATATTCAAGCGGCTCTCCCCTGGGGTTAACAAGAAGAGGTTAGAGTATAAGTCAGATTTGCCCGCAATTATCCGCCGCTCAGTTAGGTAGGCCCCAACAACCGGTCCGGGAATACCACTAGCCTCGTATTCACCCGTAGCCAGGTTAACCCCCGGCGTTTGGATTGTTAACTTCAAGGGACTCAAAATTGCTTCACCTAACGCAGCCTTATTAAACCCGTGCCAACTTTCCTTAGGATCTAACTGCCAGTACTTGCGGTCGCTTGCCAATACTTCGGTGGGAATCTCACTCCACTTTTGCCCTGCTACCTGCTCAGGCACCAGTGGCTTAAAGAGCTTAGAGCGTTTAAGTAGCTGCTTTCTAAATTCAATGCCTAAGCGCAAGGTTTCTTCCCACCAGGCCTTATTTGCTTGGCCGTCAGCAAGGTAGGCATTCACCGTCAGGGAAGCATAAATTGGGTAAGAGTAACTAGTGGTTACATATTTAAGGTAAGCATTATTGAAATGTTTATGGTCCACATACCGCTTTTGTCCCCTAAGGTGGTGGTCCTTCTTTAAAATTTGGGAGGTCTGGGCTAGGCCGGCCTGTTGCTTATGAATTGACTGGGTGACCAAAATTCCCGGTGCGTCCGGGCCATATTCATAATTTAGGGGAGAGAGGTCCGCCATCAAGTCGACAAATTGTTCATAGCCACCCCAGGCACAGTCAAAGAGGACGTAATCACACAGCGACCCCAACTTTTCTAACAACCAGCGGGCATTATAAAAGACCCCGTCATAGGTTTCCAACTGCAAAACCGCCAAGCGAAATGGCCGGGGGTCCTTAGCTTTTTTGGGCGCCACCTTGGCAATTTGAGCGCGAATCTTGGCCTCATCCAAATCAGCCGCCACCAAGGGGCCAATCAAGCCTAAGGGGTTGCGGTCCGCGCGTAAGTAAACCGGGGTCGCACCCGTCATGACTAAGGCACTATTATAGAGGGACTTGTGGTTATTGCGATCAAATAAAACCAAGTCGTCTTCTGCTAATAAAGCACTGGCACAGATAGTGTTAGCACTTGTAGTACCGTTAGTACAAAAATAAACCTTGTCAGCGTGAAAAACTTGGGCGGCCTTTTGTTCCGCAGTTAGCGGAGTCCCCCCGTGAGTTAAGGTATCCCCCAGTTCAGGAACGGTGTCGCTAACATCGGCGGTTAACATCTTGTACCCAAAGAAACGTTTAAAGACCATGCCGGCCGGGTGGCGGTCATAGAATTGCCCGTTGTGGTGGCCTGGCGTGGTAAAACTGGTTGGCTTTTCGTCCGCAAAGTTAATTAAGTCGGTTAAGAAAGCTGGTACCATTTCATTTTCATAAGCCTGGGCTTGCCTTAAAACTTCCTTAGCTAAAGTTACTGCCGAAGTCTGCTTGTCTCCATAGATTACCGGGATATCCAAGTGTGCTTGTTGTTTAAGAAGTTTTGCTTGCGCCCGGGCCACCAAATCACTGGCCTCTACTACGATAGCGGCTAGGCCCGCCGGTGCCGTCACCGCTTCAAGCGCTACTCTTTTGTAAGGAGCCAAATCTAGCTGGCTAAAGTCGGCGCTAACTGCTATTTCTAAGTATTTTTCCATTGCCATCTACCTTTTTACATTTTTTCTTTATTCTAGCACACTTCTTTCTGAAAAAAATCCTAGTTTTTCACTAGCAATTTTCAGGCAAATCGTCTAAACTTAAAAAGTTGTTAACAATTTTAAGTTTTTCTTTAGGAGGGTCGGCCTTGTATTCGAATAAGCATCCTGGTCACATGGTTAACTACTAGCTTAAAAAGTTAACTATGAAAGGGATTTATTAAAGTGAATAATTTAAACGCAAACTCATTAGAGCCACAAAGAAAATATACACCTTGGCTCATCATTGCCCTCTTAGATTTTGTAACGATTATCAGTTTTGAAAACATCTTCTACCCGTTCCAAAATCAAGGGTTATCTGTTGTTGTTTCTTGGATCTTTATGTTCTTCGCCTACGTTATTCCCTACGAACTGATTACTAGTCAGTTAGGATTAACCTTCTCCAACCAAGAAGGGGGACTGGCCTCGTGGATTCGCCGGGGAACTAAAAGTGACCTCTTGGGTTACGTTACCTCATGGATGTACTGGGTGCAAACCATCCCCTACTTAGTGGACGTTTCTAACTCGGTCATCGTCTCCATCAGTTGGATTATCTTAGGGGATGCTTCCTTGGGCAAGCACATGTCAACTACAACTTTCGGCCTGTTAACCTTCGTCATTATTTTAGCCTTTATTCTGTTAGAAAATGCCTTTAGAAACTCACTTGAGATTCTGTCTCTTATCGGTGGGGGGGCAATGTTTATTATGTCCATGCTCTTTGTTTTAATGACGGGTTACGCCTTGACTCACGGTGCACACATCGCTACCCAACCGTTCAACCTTTCAGCTTTCAAGCCTAACTTTAGCTTGCACTACTTCTCTACCACCGGTTTATTGATTTTCGCCATGTCTGGAGCAGAGTTGGCAGCGCCATACATCATTCGCTTGAAGAATCCTAAGGTGGAATTTCCTAAGGCAATGTGGGCTTTAGCTATTATGACCGGGTGCATGACCATCTTCGGGACACTAGCTTTAGCGGTCTTCTTTGACGCTAACCACATTCCTCACGACTTTAAGATGAACGGTCCTTACTATGCCTTCAAGTTATTAGGCCAAGAACTAGGCTGGGGTAACGTCTTAATGTATGTCTTCGCCGTTGTTCAAGCCTTCTTCATGCTAGCTCAGTTGGCCATCTTAATCGATGCCGCTAGCCGGGTCTTTGCCGGAGATGTTCACGAAAAGTACATGCCAAGCTGGTTGCTTAAGAAAAACAAGCACGGCCGTCCAATTCACTCCTACACTTTGACAGCCGGAATTAGTTTGGTCCTCTTGCTTTTAAGTGGCACCTTGCCAAATATCAATTCCATTTACAACTGGTTATTAAACCTTAATGGGATTGTTTCTCCATATAAGACTTGTTGGGTCTTCGTTGCCTTCCTTGCTATCCGTTGGCAACAAAACTCCTTTAAGTCAGATTACATCTTCATTAAGAATAGAAGTTTTGCCTTGGCAGTTGGTTTCTGGTGCTTCCTCTTTACCTTTGTCTGCGCCACAATGGGCTTCATCCCTCAAGACTCAGCCGTAGGTTCAAAACAATTTGACCATGAATTGATGATGAACTTCTTCTTTGTCTTCTTACTCTTCGGAATGGGCTTTATCATGCCACTTCTTCGTAAGTTAGAAGATAAGAAAAAGCAAGCTTAATATAGCGTTAGCCCCTGCTTTGACGTAGGGGCTAATTTTTTAGCCAAAAATAGGCTGCGGCCTGAAGTCAACTAACTTCAAGTCACAGCCTTTAATTTTCATAACTAACTTCAATCCGGGCCCGGCCTAAGTTCTTAGCTTGGTAAAGGGCGTTATCAGCTTTTTTCATGGCACTGGAAATTCCAGCTAACTTACCTGTCGAGGCAATCCCACCAGAAAAGGTTAGCTCTACGGACCGTCCATCTTCTGTTTGATAGCGGGCCTTTTTTAATTCTGCTTGGAAGTTTAAAAAATACTCTTTAACTCGTTCCTGCTTCATCTTAGGCATAATCACACAGAACTCCTCACCACCAAAGCGGTAAACCAAGGCGCTATCATCAACCTTGGTGTGGGTATAGTCCTCTAGACAAGTACCAAAGTATTGCAACACTCCGTTACCTTCCAAGTGACCGTAGGTATCATTAATCTGCTTAAAGTGATCGATGTCAAACATGATTACGTTGTAGTCTTGGCTTGAACCACTTAAGCGTTTAATTTCTTTCCCATAAGCTTCGTAGTTGTATAAACCAGTTAAAGCGTCATGTTCTTCGTTGTAACGGGCCCGTTCAAAGTCCCGAGCTTGTTTTTCCTTAACCGACGAGTAGGTTGTCACCAAAAACTGCATCAGTAAGGAACCCATAGTCACAAATAAAATGTAGTTGTTTGTAATCGTTTGAATCATGAAGTAGCCGTAAAGCCAAATCCCCATCACGTTTACAATCACCGCAATAATGGTATAGCGGAGAAATTCATTGATTCTGCCCACTCTAACAAACTGTCAATCACAAATTGACCCACGGTGATTAGACAAGTTATAATCACCATTAAACTGAAGTTGGTTACCGCAAAATCTGCTAGCCCGTTCGCATAGTAGTACAAAAAGTACACTAACGGCGTGGCCACACTCGTCGCCAAACTTAGTTTCCGGTTAATATAATAGTTGGTCATCGGCATCGAAAAGATGTAAAAACACGCACTTCCAATCGCGCTCTGGCCAAGCATCACTAAAATATACTGGAAGATTAACGATAATAAAAACGATACGCTAAACCTTGTTACCGGTCGCGTTCGTAATCCCACAATGTCTGTTAAGATTACAAATTCCGTATACACGAAACTGATCACTGCAACAGGCAATAGGAACACGATAATCATAAAATCATGCACAACAAACCCTGCCCCTTCCTACTTTTATCGCAAAGCATCTCTATATATTGATTATGCTTAAAAAAGCACCCTAAACAAAACAAGACGGTTTTTTAAGGCTTATGGCTAGCTAAGCCACCTTAAAAACAGACTAAAAACCAATAATCAAGATTACTCTGGGGCCCTATCAATCCCTCGCTGCCTACAGCTTTTCCAAGTAATTTTTCTCATATTCCTATATATACATTTTAGCATAAAGTATAGTGCAAAACCAAAAATAACTAAACTATTTCTGAAAACAACCTATAAGTTCCATCAACTTATATATACAAGTGTATAATTATAAGAAACTTTATCTTAGTCGCATAGTTCTAACTATCTTTTGAACTTGTCTAACATGTATATACATTTTAAGCTAAAATATATTATACACTATTTTCATTATTTTACACAACCCTTTTTTGTTTTTTTAATCGCACTCCCATAAAAAAATCCGTTTTGCGGATAAATCATTACCCGCAAAACGGACGCTTAAGTTTGTTAATTATTACCGAAAGACGCGTTGGAAACCAAGCTTGCCCTTTAAGTAGTAACGAACCCCAAAACCAACTACCGCTAAGATAGCGTAGATAATTGGGCTCAAGACCACGTTAATTGAAGCTGGAATTAAGGCGACTAAGTAGAAGACAACCATCCAAACTGCGATTAAGGCTATTGTAGATAAAATCATATGCACCCACTTGTGCTTATGCTTGTTGAGGTTTTCCGGTAACATAGCCGTGTAGAAGTAGGCTAACCCCACCCCGGCAATTACTGAAGTGGTTAATAGGGTGATCCACCCGCCACTTGCTTGGGTTTGAGCGTTGCCCCCGAAGAAGCCCATGAGTGAGTACATTGCACAGAAGAGGATAAACATAATTAAGCCGTTATCCAAGGCCACCACCCAAAACTTTTGATTTTGCGCTGGGGCTGCTTCTTTCTTAGCCGGACCGTCGACTAATTCCTTAGCCTTTTCTTGAACCGGACCGTATAACTTGGTAGCCGTATACCCTTGTTTTTGAACCTTCTTTAATTCTTGATACATAGTCTCTAGGATGTCATTTTTCTTTTCGTAATCCATTCCCCGTTCATCCAAGGCCTTATCTAAATGAAAGAGGTAGTCTTCATTTCGCTTGGTCAAGCCATCGAACTTACCGCCCCTGACAGTTACTTCTTGTTCCCGCACTTGGGCTTGTTGTTGGCTGGCCGCTTGATTTTTTTCACGATTTGTTTGCTCTGCCACAATGGTTTCCTCCCTTACTTAGACGTTAAATCTAAATTCAATAATATCGCCATCTTGAACCTGGTATTCTTTTCCTTCAGACCGCAACCGACCGGCTTCACGGACCGCCTGCATACTACCGTATTTATCTAAGTCTTCAAAGGAAACTGTTTCTGCCCGGATAAAGCCTCGTTCAAAGTCTGAGTGAATTATCCCTGCCACTTGAGGAGCCTTCATCCCTTGCTTGAAGGTCCAAGCCCGGGTTTCTTTGCCACCGGCAGTAAAGAAGGTAGCTAACCCTAAGAGCTTGTATGAGGCCTTGATTAAGCGATCTAAACCTGATTCCTTAACCCCTAAGTCTTCCAAGAAGAATTGACGTTCATCTTCATCTAATTCGGCAATTTCTTCTTCCGTCCGGGCAGAAATAGCTAAGGCCTGTGCCCCTTCAGCTTCAGCAAATTGCTTTACTTCTTGGTAATACTTGCTTTCCTCTGGATTAGCAATATAGTCATCAGAGATGTTTGCCACGTATAAAACTGGCTTAGAAGTCAATAAGAAGAGACCCTTAACAATCTTTTTTTCTTCATCATTGAATTCGATTGACCGCACGGCTTTACCTGCTTCTAGGACGGGCTTAATCTTCTTAAGTACTTCAAACTCAGCCACAGCGGCCTTATCTTTAGTCCGCGCAACCTTTTCCACCCGCGCATACCGCTTGTTGATGGAATCAAGGTCGGCTAAAACCAATTCTAAGTTGATGGTGTCGATATCTTCTAGGGGCGCCACCTTATTAGCAACGTGGGTAATGTTATCATCATCAAAGGCCCGTACAACGTGCACGATAGCATCAACCTGCCGAATGTTTTCTAAGAACTTATTTCCTAGTCCTTCACCCTTACTTGCACCCTTAACAATCCCCGCAATATCGGTAAATTCAAAGGTGGTGTGAATAATCTTAGCGGCTGGAATTAATTCATCGATGCGTGCCAACCGTTCGTCAGGAACTTCCACCATCCCCACATTAGGTTCAATTGTCGCAAAGGGATAGTTAGCCATTTCGGCCCCTGCCTTAGTAATCGCGTTAAATAAAGTTGACTTACCCACGTTAGGTAAGCCGACAATTCCTGCAGTTAATGCCATCTTTTCTGTCACTCTTTCTTAATTATTTTCTGCTGTCTCTAGCACTTTCTTCATTTTCTTTTCAAATTCCCGCCGGGGCAGCATGATGAGGCGGCCACAACCTGTGCACTTAATCTTAATGTCGGCCCCTAATCTGATAATTTCCCAGCGATTAAGGCCACACGGATGTGGTTTCTTCATTTCAACGATATCATGTAAATTATACATTAAAAAGCCCCCTTAATCTAAACTTATCTGCAAAATCTCTAAAATTCGGTTAAAATCCTCGGTGGAATAATAGTCTATCTCAATTTTACCCTGAGCTTTTTTCCCCTGGGGCTTAACCTCTACCTTGGTCCCTAATTTCTCCGCTAACAGCTGAGCTGTTTCTTGATAATAAAGCGCGTATTGATTAGTTGCTTTAACTGGCTTAGGCTTTACCTTGTTAGTCCCGTTAAGCTTAGCCACTAGCTCCGTTAGCTGCCGGACCGTCAAGCCTTCACTCACCGTTTTTTGGGCCAGTTGCGCTAACTTGCTCTTATCGTTTAAAGATAAGAGGGTCCGGGCCTGGGCCATCGAGAGCTCACCGGCTCGCAGGGATTGTTTTACCTTGGGGGGTAAGCCTAACAAGCGGAGGTAATTAGCGATATAGGGTCTTGACTTTCCCAAACGCTTGGCTAGCTGGGTCTGGTTTAAGTGTAATTTTTCCATTAAAGTCGCGTATGCTTGTGCTTCTTCTAAAGGATTCAAATCTTCGCGTTGCAAGTTTTCCACGACCGCAATCTCCATCATTTCTTCATCACTGATGGTGCGGATAATAGCAGGAATCTGTTTTTGGCCGGCCATTATCGAGGCACGAAAACGTCGTTCACCCGCAATTAGCTCGTAGCCCTTTACCTTGGAGGGCCTAACAATCACCGGTTGAAAAACCCCCGTCTTCTTAATTGAATTAGCCAGTTCCTCTAAAGTGCCTTGGTCAAATACTTTTCTAGGTTGATAGGGGTTAGGCCGCAAATCGTCAAGGCTTAGCTTAACGACTTGATCATCCTTACCATTGGCCAGTTGGGCTAGCCACTTACTATTGAGTGCTTGTTGCTCTACCACTTTGACCACCTACTTTTGGTCGGAGCCATCCAGGGGAATTTCAATGATAATCCGGTGAACCCCTGGAGCATCTTCTTCACTGGTCGTTACCTTTAAGCCCGTGTCAGTTACCATTTTAACCGACTGCCTAATGGTATTAAGGGCAATCTTGACGTCCTTAGAACTTCCCTTAGTCCTAGCCTTAGCCTTCTTTTTAGGTTGAGCCTTGACCTTAGGCGCAGTTATCTTGGCAACCAAAGCCTCTGTTTCCTTGACGGTTAAGTGGCCTTCTTCAATCTGCTTTAACAGCTCGACTTGTTGCTTATCGTCTAAACTCACCAAGGCCCGGCCGTGGCGTTCTGTCAATTTCCGGTTTAAAATTGCCCGTTGCACCCCCATGTTAAGCTTGAGCAAGCGCAACTTGTTAGCCACAAATGATTGACTCTTCCCGATTTCACGGGCTAGTTGTAACTGGGTTAATTGGTTTAACTCCATCAACTTTTGGTAGGACTGGGCCTCTTCGATGGCAGACAAACCTTCCCGTTGTAAGTTTTCGATTACCGCCATGGAGGCTGCCTGAGTATCATCCATCTTCTTGATTAAGGCCGGAATCTTTTCCCACTTAAGCCGGTTAACCGCCCGAAACCGCCGTTCACCCGCGATAATTTCATACTTCCCGGCTTCGTATTCGCGAACCACGATTGGTTGCAATAAGCCGTGCTCCGCAATGGTTGTAGCTAATTCGGCGATACTTTCATCGCTAAAGAGCTTGCGGGGCTGGTAGCGATTAGGAATAATCTTTTGGACCTCTAACTCGACAACGTCATTAACCCCTGGTTTAGCACTGACCTCTTTTTTCGATTTAAAAAATGAAAAAGCCATCCTAACTCCCCCTTACTTTGCTACTAATGGCTGCTTAGCAGGCGTACCTGCCTTACGTGGATATTTCTTAGGTGTTTCCTTTTTCTTAGTAATCACGATAATATGCCGCTCATCCCCTAACTTAGGAAGGGTTAGCTCAATATCTTGACTGAACTTTCCTCCGAGCGTGGCGATGGCATAGGTTGCTTCTGCAAGCTCACTTTCGGCCTTTTGGGCTTTAAGGGCTACAAAGCGTCCGCCTTTTTTAACTAAAGGTAAGCACAATTCGGACAAGACCGTCATTCGCGCAACTGCCCGCGCCGTCACAATGTCAAAGCTTTCCCGGTAAGGACTCTTTTTGCCGGCAAATTCCTCTGCCCGGGCATGGAAGAAGGCCACCCCCGTTAAATCCAGCTTAGCAGCTAACTCATTCAAAAAGTTAATCCGCTTGTTTAGTGAGTCAACAATCGTTACTTTAAGCTGGGGGAAAGCAATCTTTAGCGGAATGGATGGAAAGCCGGCACCTGCCCCCACATCACACAGACTTAACTCCTCTTTTCTGAGGTCTGTCACCGCAATCCCTGCTAGAATCGAATCATAAAAATGCTTTAGGTAAACTTCCTTTTCTTCCGTAATGGCAGTCAAATTTAAGTGCTGGTTAGTTTCAACCAAGAATTGATAGTAAATGGCAAACTGTTCTAATTGCCTTGCTGTCAACTCAATTCCTTGAGCGGCCAATGCTTGGCGGAATTCTTCTGGCGTCATAATTTTCCTCCGTAATTTTGTGAAACAAAATACGTTTCACAGGCTAGTTCTAGTGTAAGTGATTTAGCCGGTAAAAACAAGCTCTTAGCGCAAGCAAAAACGGTAGCACCCGCATAGACGCTACCGTTTTCTCAATTTTTTCTAGCTTATTAGTGCTTAGCCAGCATTTCCTTTTGCAAGGTGTTTAACTTACTTGTAACGTAGACTGGGAAAATAGCCGGGTTCATCAAGCGCTTAGTTTCAGCTGGTAATTCTTTTAAGGCAGCCTGGCTATTTGCTTGAATCTTAAAGACGTCACCTTCAAGTTCCTCTACCCGCTTCGTTCCCCTAAGCACCGGCCGTAATAATGGCTTAGCAATAAAGTCTTGCAGTACATGTTCTTTTTTGGTTGCCAGTGGGTCGGCCTTAACTACCGATAATGAGTGCCCCAACTTTTCGTCACGAAGGGCAATCACATCGGCAAAGGCTTGGCCAGAGGTATTATATAGCCGGTAAACTTGCTTAATCCCTGGCAGAGTCACCTTGGTCTTACTTGCGCTGACCTTAATCTTAGGTTCCACCTGCCCATCTTCATGCTTAACCGCACAAAGCTTGTAGACCCCACTTAACACGGGGGAGGTAGAAGAAGTAATCATCTTTTCACCCACCCCAAAGTTATCAACCTGGGCCCCTTCGTCAAGAATGGATTCGATAATGTATTCATCTAGGGCATTAGAAATCGTAATCTTAGCTTCGGTAAAGCCGGCTTGATCTAACATCTTTCTAGCCTTCTTGGTTAATTCGGTCACATCTCCAGAATCAATTCTAATTCCAATGTTAGCGTCCACACCCTTAGTCTTTAGTTGTTCAAAGACCTTGATGGCATTAGGGATCCCCGAGTTCAAGACGTCATAGGTATCGACTAATAAAGAACAGTTGTGGGGATTTTGCCGGGCCCAGGCTTCAAAGGCTGCTAGTTCGGTTGGGAAAGACTCAATCCAACTGTGAGCCATTGTCCCGGCCACCGGAATATTAAATTTCTTTCCGGCTAAGAGGTTAGAAGTCAACTTCGCCCCCCCAATAATCGTTGCCCGCGCCCCGTAAATCGAGGCATCTGGCCCTTGTGCCCGGCGGGCCCCAAATTCCATCACGGCCCGGCCCTTGGCTGAAGCCACGATCCGGCGAGCCTTAGATGCAATTAAGGTTTGGTGGTTAATCAAGTTAAGCAACATTGTTTCATATAATTGGGCTTGGATTAATGGACCTTGCACCGTAACCACGGATTCACCAGAAAAGACCGGCGTCCCTTCTTCAATCGTCCAAACCTCACATTGATTTTGAAAATCCGCTAAGTACGCTAAAAACTCTTCACTAAATAAGTCTAACTCCCGTAGGTAATCTAACTCACTAGCAGACAAGTGGAATTTTTCAACGGCTTCGACCGCTTGTTTCACCCCGGCAAGAACCACAAAGCTGCCGTTGTCAGGCAGGTTTCTAAAGAAGATGTCAAATACACCCTCTTCTTTTGGCAACTCTTGGTAAAAGGCATTTGCCATTGTAAATTCGTATAAGTCTGTAAGTAAAGCCAGTTTCTCTGGATTCATAAAAATTCTCCTCGGTTTCGATTAAAAGTAAAAATTACTTTTTTGAAAATAACCTGTTAATTTAATATATTGCTATTACCATAACAAAAAAACGCCTGCTTGACAAGCGTTTTCTTGCTATTCTAATTTTAAGCGGTACAAGCGCGGAGGCCGCCCCGGCCGACCAGCCGTGGCTATGCCGACGTCTTTTAGGAGGTGGCCGTGGGTCTTTTTGAAGTTAGAGTTATCAATTTGCTTGAGGGTCGTCATCAAAAAGGGGGCGTAGACGCTTCTGGCTTCCTTTAGGGTAAAGGTATTGCCCAGGATTAATAAGATATTGGGCTGATAGTCCAGCTTATTTTTTATCCGGGTAGCTGCTACCTGAAAAATCCACTCGTGATCAAAGGCTAGGTGGACTTGCCCACTAGCTAGTGGTTGGTCGTAGTAAGCCTGCTCCGTTTGTGCCTGGCTAGCCCAAAACAGCTTTTGGCCGCTGACTAGGCAGTATTTTTCTGCCTGGTAGCCAAACCGAAACCACCGGACTTCACTTGCGCCATAGCCAGCTCTAAGGGTTGGCATTTCCGGTAAAAAGGTCATGTAGGCCAAGGAAATAGCCCGTTCTTTTTTAGTCCGCTTAGGGTTGGTAAAGGTCGCCAACTGCTCCGTATGAAACGAGGCCAACTCTAGGCCGATTTTTTCCTTCACTAACCGCAAGGCCGCCTGGTCTGCACTCTCCTTGGTCCGCATAAAGGTTTCTGGCAGCGCCCACCGGTTCTTATAAGGAGCGCTAGCACGTTTGACCAATAGCAGGTAAACTTGTTCGCTAGCCCGGTCAAAACTCCAAATTAGGTTAACAATGTTGATTAAGGGCCGTTCTAATAATTCTACTCCTGCCATCGAATTTTCCTTCCTAACTTAAATTCTTACTTTAAGTATAACACAAGCTAACTTTAACCTAACTAATGCTATAATTAAGAACATACTACCCTGATTAAGAAAGGATCAACTTTATGCCTAGTTTTACTTTAAATGAACCAACCTTACTCCAAAACCCCCGCCTCCACTTAAACCTCCCCTACGCCTTCAAAAGCGAACGGGCCTTACGCTTACACCTCATCGAACCAGCAACTAGCAAGGGCCACTACCCACTAATTATCTTCTCTGCGGGGACAAACTTTACTAATGACGACTTGAGTCACTACTTTTATCCGCTCATGCAACTAGCCCAACAAGGTTTTGTCATCGCCTTAGTGGAAGTGCGCCCTAAAGACGTGGCCCCCTTTCCGGCCCAAACTAGCGACCTTTTCAGCGCTAGCCGTTACCTTCTTGGCCACGCCTACCAGTATCAAATTGACCCTTACCGCTACTTTTTGTGGGGTCACGGTGCTAGCGCTAGCTACTCTAGCCTTTTAGCTAGTCTAACCGCCACCAACCAAGCCTTCAATGATGAAGATTGCCGCATGCAGGCTTTAAACTACCAAGCTTGCATCTGCTTTGGCTTAACTAGCCTTAAACCCACCAGTTCTTACTTTGCTAACCAGTCAGCTGACTTATTTTCTTACTGGGGGAAAAGGGACCTCAAAGATAACTTATATATACAAGTAGGTTCAGAAGCTGACAACTTATTTTTAAATTTAGGTTTACTAGCTCACCCCAGTCAAAAAAAGAGTCTAGTTTACTATACCCCAGCTAAAAAAGCCCTTGATGACAGCTTTTTTAGTCCTTACCTAATAAATATTGTTCAAAACTTTCTTAAACAAAAAGTTAAGAAAAAATAACTTTTCGTTATTTTTCATATTTTGTTCACAAAAAATTCATATTTTCTTCACAACTTTATTTTATTGTATATACATACCTAATAACAAACAACAAACAAACTTTTCATTTACTCCCCCTAAACAGTAAGTGAACCCATCAAATCAGACATCCTAAACTGATTTGATACATATTCCTTTTTCTCCATGGCTTCCCGGTCATGGAGTTTTTTTGTGCTATAATTTTGGATAAGATTAACCAAGGGGGCTTTCCATGAACTCACAAGCACAATTAACCACCATCAAAACCTTCGCTAAAAGTAAGTTAGCGGCTGATAAAACCGGCCATAATTTTGACCACATCCAGCGGGTAGTTAAGCTAGCCAACCGCTTAGCTAAAGCGCAGACCAAACCAGTAGATCTAACCGTAATTTTAGCGGCCGCTTACCTCCATGACACAATTGACGACAAGCTAGTCGCTAGCCCCAAGCAGGCTGTCAGTGAAGTTAGAAAATTACTCGCCTCCCTAGCATTTAGTTCCGCCCAAAGTGACGAGATTATTCATATCATTACCCACATGTCCTATGCTAGCAACCTGAGCGCAAAACAAACCTTATCTTTAGAGGGGCAAATCGTCCAGGATGCCGACTGGCTAGATGCAATCGGAGCCATCGGCATTACCCGGGCCATCTACTACGGTGGAGCTCACGGTGAAAAGATCTACGACCCAGAAATTTTACCCCGAACCCAGTTAGACAAGGCGAGCTACCGGAATTTAGCTGACGAGACCATCATCAACCATTTTTACGAAAAGCTCTTTAAACTGGCTGACATGTTAAACACCCCGCAAGCACGCGCCCTCGCTGCTAGCCGCCAACAAGTAATGAGGGACTTCGTGGCTACCTTTAAGGCAGAGTGGGACGCTGAGGCCTAGGGCAATAACCTTGCCTATTTATTCCTACAAGTGCATAATGTAATTAGTTATTTTACAAGAAAGGGGCCAGCCTTATGCGCTCGTTTGAAAATGATCAACAATTTATCAAAATTATCGAAACCATCATCGAGTACGGTAGTGTCAGCAAAGCAGCCGACTACCTTTTTATTTCCCAACCTTCTTTAAGTAAGAAGTTAAAACAATTAGAGCGTGACTTAGGTGTAACCTTGATTGACCGTAAGCATCACCCCCTTCGCTTAACCGAGGCCGGTGAATTCTATCTGACCAACCTCAAACGATTAACTAGCCAATACGAAGCCGTCTACCACGATTTAACCCGGATGGCTAGCTCTAACCACGGCCAGTTAACCTTAGGGGTCACCCAATCGTTAGGACAAAAGATTTTGCCCCTCATTTTGCCCCAGTACCACAAAGTTTATAACGACGTTAACATTCAGATAGTGGAAGATACCTCTGAACACAATGAAGAGCGATTGATTCACGCTAAAATCGACCTCTACTTGGGAATTTTGCCGATTTTCCGCTCTGATGTCCACTACGAACAACTGGCAAGCGAGCCGGCTTACCTCCTGGTACCGCAAAGCCATCCCCGCTACGTTGCCGACCAACCTAAGCAAAAGCTCGCCTCAGTCAAGGACATTCTCCCGTTTGTAACTGATTTTCCTTACATCAGCGCTTCTGAAAACGTCGGTTTCCAGCGGCTGATTACCAATACTTTAGCCGAAAACGGCATTACCCTCAAACACTTCTTACGTTGTAGCAACCTGTTGACGATTGCTCAATTAGCGGTTAGAAACCTTGGCTGTACAATTGTCCCTAAATCAGTTGCCAATAAGGTTAAAAATATTCAACCAGCTAACTATTACGAGCTGCCGGTTGACGATTTAAGCTATAAGTTAGTCATCGCTCATAAAGAAAACGAAGAGCTTACTGCTCAGATGACCGCCTTCATCAAGATGGCTAAAGGCTTAGGTGACCGCTTATTAGCCTAATTTTTTTAAATAGTAATCGGGACACTCCTAGCGCTTAGTTAGTGACCTTTGCCAAACTAGCTAAATCGTAATCGCCTGTCAGGCCTACTCTTTAAGGCTTGACAGGCTTTTTGGTCTCCGTTACCATCTAAAGAGTAATCATTACACATAAGGAGAAAACAATGTCTATTTCAAAAATCTTCAAAGCATTCTTAGCCAGCCTCACTCTCTGCCTAATCTTGGGCTTAAGTGCCTGTGCTAAGAATCAAACCCAAACAAAAGCTGACCAACTAAAGGTTGTAACTACCACTGACTTTTACGGTGAAGTCGCTCAAGCGGTACTTGGCTCACACGGCAAGGTCACCCCGATTATCACTAGCCCTAGCGTTGACCCCCACGACTACGAGCCAACTACCAAAACGGCCAAACTGGTTGCTAAGGCTGATTTAGCCATCTATAACGGGCTTGAATATGATTCCTGGATTAAAAAACTTGGTGCTAAAAAATACCTGACCGTCGCTTCGGTTACCGGGGCAAAAATTGGGCAAAATGAACACTTATGGTACCAACCGCAAACCATGTCCAAACTAGCCTTAGCTTTGGCCAAAGAGTACGGGCGCTTAGACCCTAAGCACAAGCAAGATTACCTAGCTAACGCTAAAAAATACCAGGCTAAATTAGCTCCCTTAACTAAAATGGTCGCCCAAATCAAGACTAAATCCCAGGGGCAAAAAGTGGCTGTTAGTGAACCTGTCTTTGACTACTCTTTAGAGGCGATGGGCTATCATATCACTAATAAGCACTTTGCTATGGCCGCCGAAGAAGAAACCGATCCTTCTTATACCGATATTAAGAAGCTGCAAACGGCCATTAAAAATAAGGAGATTGCCTTCTTTGTACTTAACACTCAGTCTGATAGCAAGGTGATTACTAACATGGTCAAATTATGCCAGGAGTACAAGATTCCGGTGGTGAAGGTGACTGAGACCCTCCCTGCCCACCAAAATTATGTTTCCTGGATGAAGAAGCAATACCAACAAGTTCTTACTTTACAAAAATAGTTTTTAAGCCAAAAGTCACCCACTTTTGGCTTTCACTTTTGCCTGCCTAACCAAGCTAGGCTATAATTAATAATATTATTTGGAAGAAAGGACAGGCGTTTAGCCCGATAATTATGGATTCGATTTTAACAGTAACCAATTTAGACTTAGATATTCCCAAGCGCCGGCTGTTTAATCACCTTAGCTTTGAGCTACCAGCCCATAAGCTAACCTGTATCACCGGCGAAAACGGGGTGGGAAAAACTACCCTAGTTAAGCACCTCCTGGACGATTTAGCCCGCAAAAATCAAAATCACGTCAGCTTTCAAATCACCAGGGAACAAGTCCAATACGTGCCTCAGTTAAGAAACATTGACGATGAATACCCCCTTAGCATTTACGACTTCGTGGCCCTGGGATTTAAAAAGCGCATCCTACCTTGGAACTCACCCAAGATGAAAGCTACCTTAAATCAGATTTTGGCCGAAACCAACCTCACTAAAATCAAGTACCAGCCCTTGGGCCGCGCATCCGGTGGCGAAAAACAGCGGGCCTACTTAGCTCAAGCTTTGTGTGCTAACCCCGAGTTGTTGATTTTAGATGAAGCTACCGCCAGCTTAGACGTTGTCAGCAAGCACGAGTTGTTGAAACTACTAACCAACATCATGAAGAAGCGGGGCTTAACCATCCTCTTCATTACCCATGACCCAGAGCTAATTGAGCAATACGCTGACTACGAATTACACTTGGCCAATCAAACCGGTCACTTAATTAAAAGGGGGCAAGCTTAATGTTTTACTATGCTTTTATGCGTTATGCCTTCACGGCGGGGATTTTTATCGCCTTAATCTGTGCCTTCATGGGGGTCTTTGTCGTTGCCCGGCAAACCTCCTTTTTCACCCACACCCTCTCCGAAATCGGCTTTTCTGGCGCTTCCTTTGGAGTCTTCATGGGAATTTCACCCCTGTTGGGGATGTTAACCTTTACCTGCGCTAGTGCGATTTTGATTGGCTTTTCCGGGGAAAAATTAGGCCGGCGGGAAGCGTCAATCAGCGTATTTTCTGGACTGTTCTTAGGGTTAGGAATTTTATTTTTATCCCTGTCAGACCAGCAATCCAGTTACGCCACCAGCATCCTCTTTGGAAGCATCGTTGGGATTGACGCCCATAACCTCCACACCCTAATCGGCTTGAGTTTAGTCCTACTGGTGACAATCTTTTTCATGTTCAGACGCCTGGCCTATAACTCATTTGACGGGCAAGGGGCCGAATATAATCAGCGCTACAACCAGTTGGTTTCCATTGTGTTCTTAGTGCTCTTGGCCCTAACTATCAGTGTCACCGCCCAAATTGTCGGTTCACTTCTAATCTTTGTCTTACTAACGATTCCGGCTTCGGCAGCTAAATATTTCGCCCACTCGCTTAAAAAGATGATTGGGCTCACCTTCATCTTTGCCCTAACCGGCATTTGGCTGGGCCTTTACCTTAGTTACCTTACTGATTGGCCGGTCAGCTTCTTCATTACCGCCATCGAGGCCATCATTTACGGGGGCGCTATTTTTAAAGAACAGCTAGCCACTGCCCATAAATAAGCACTAAAAAAGAGTTTATTGCGAAAATTTCTTCGTAATAAACTCTTTTTTTGCTTATTTCAAGTAGGCACCCTTCCAGTTAAATTGGACCCCGGCCGTGTTATAAACCACGCCCTTAACATTCGTTTTAACTAGCGAAGCTTGGGCCAATTGGTAAAGTGGAGCCACCCCTTGGTCATTGTTCAAAAGGCGGCTAGCCTTAACTAAGTCATTCATCCGCGCCGACTTGTCAGTAGCATCCTTGCCCTTAGCATCAGCGATTAATTGGTCATATTCCTTGTTTGACCACTTTCCGTTGTTGTAGCTAGCATCCGTGGTAAACATGTCTAAGAAGCTAACTGGGTCTGAGTAATCAGCGGCCCAACCGGATAAGACGAGGTCAAAGTCGCCACTTTCTGACTTAGCAATCCGGGTCTTCTTAGGAACATTATTAACCGTTACCGTCAAGCCCTTTAAGTGTTGTTCAAGTTGGCTTTGTAAGTATTCCGTTACGTTCTTGCTTACCCCGTCATCATCGCCCAACAAGTTCAAAGACACTTTAGACACGCCTGCTTCTTTGAGTCCTTCTTGCCAGAGTTTCTTTGCCTTAGCTAAATTATAGTTAGCACCGGTCTTAGTATCTTGTAAAACTGAGAAGTCCTTACCATCAAATTGGGTCAAGCCTTTAGAAACAATCCCGGTTACGGTCAAAGAACCATTGCCTAAGACCTTATTGACCAGTTGTTTTCTATCAACGGCATAGGATAAAGCTTGGCGGACCTTGGTATTTTGGAGTACCTTCTTAGTTTGGTTAAATTCGAGGTAGTTAGTCCGCGCTTGTTTGTAAGAGACAAAGTCCGGTTTGCCCTTCAATTCCCGGGCTTGGGTTGCATCCAAATAAGTTTGGTCTAACTTGCCACTTTGATAGAGATTGTAAGAAGTGTTGGTGCTCTTGGTTACTTGGAAGGTCATCTCTTGTAGTTTAACGTCTTTTTTATCCCAGTAAGTTGGGTTCTTGACTAACTTCCAACTTAAGTTAGACCCGCTCCAACCAGTCATCTTAAACGGTCCGTTATAAACCATGTATTTCGACGCGGTCCCGTACTTCTTACCGTATTTTTCAACCGCATGTTGGTTTTGAGGATAAAAGACCGTAAACCCAAGCAGAAGTTTAAAGTAAGGCACCTTTTTATCCAAGGTTACGACCAACTTGTGCTTGCCTACCGCCTTGACACCCAAAGTCTTGTATGACTTCTTATTAGCGGCGATGTCGCTAGCATTTTTCACACCCTCAAACAAGTAAGCGTAGGCCGAAGCTGTTTTAGGATTGACAGTGCGCCGCCAAGAATAAACAAAGTCTTGGGCGGTTACCGGGTCACCATTTGACCACTTGGCATCCTTCCGCAAGGTAAAAGTGTACTTCAACCCACCGTCAGATACCTTAGTTGAAGTGGCTAAGGCATTTTCAACCTTCGAGTTTTTCCCTAACCGGTACAAACCTTCGTTACTGTTAGCAATCACGTCCGAGCTAACCTGATCTTGAACCAAGGATGGGTCTAAGGTTTGCATTTCAGCCGGTTCACTCCAGCGGAGGGTCTGCTTGTTAGCGGCCTTGACCCCAGTCGTTGGAAAACAGGTTGCTAAACTTAACGCCCCCATCAATACTACACTTGTCTTTTTCAACTTCTTTTTCATCTCTGTTTGCATTCGAAATCCCTCATTTCCCGAACGCCTCATAACATTAAGCGTTCGTAGTTAATACTTGTGCTTGAATGTTAATAATGCCACTAGCTGACATTGTAACCACCTCGAATCCGCCTAAATTAAGCTAAACAAACAAAAAAGACGCCCCTTAACCGAAGTTAAAGGACGTCATCAACGTGGTACCACCTTTATTTACAGAAAAAATATCCTGCCTCAAGTAAGCAGCCCTAATACTTTAGGGCGATTTACCGGTGCGATAACGGGCACTGCCAACCTTGGTGATTTGCGACTGATTTCAACGTCTATATTCGGCTAACTTTCACCAACCGTTAGCTCTCTTAACCCTAGTCCACGTCTACTTGTTCCGCTCAAAGCTTTAATTGATTTAATTTGATGCTTATATCCTAACGCGCTTAAATTAAAATTTCAAGTGGTTTTTTTAATTTAATTAACCATTTCTAAATACATCAGCAAAATAAGCCCGCCAAATCAATGATTTAGGCCGGCTTACTTTGTCTATATTTTAGGGGAATCTCTAAGTCTTTAGAGAAAAAGTTATGAAAAGTAGGTTTTGTTATTGGGTATGCTTATACTATAACGGGCAGATATGAAAAAAGTTTGAAAATTTTTTGAGTCTTCTCTTTCATTTTCATGATAATATGGTAAACTTAAGGCCTAAGGGGTAGGCCTGGTTGCGTTACGGGCCAAGGGAACGGAATGTGGACCTTGGCAGAAAGGCAACGCCGACGTTTCTAGGCCGCATTCACCATTTTTGGTGCTTGTTTTCCCAAAAATTTTAGGGAGATGTTTTAGCATGTTAAAACTCACATGGCACAGTCCAAAATTAGCAACTAAGATTTTGACACTAACTGCAATCTTAGTCGCTATTCATGTCGTCTTAGGTAAGATTTCCGTTGGTTCCGATAGTCTCTTCAAGATTAGCCTGGGCTTTATAGGTACTGCTCTAATTGGTTATTTTCTTGGTCCTTGGCTAGGAGGCTTAGCGATGGTTTTAAGCGATTTAATCGCCAATACCATCCTCGCAAGCAACGGGAACTTTTTTATTGGCTTCACATTTAGCGCCTTTTTATCAGGGGTTATTGCTGGTAGCCTGCTCCACAAGCAAGATTTAACTTGGTATCGGTTGGCCTTTTATGAATTTTGCCAACTAGTAATCACCAACGTCTTTTTCACCACCTTGTGGATTCATATCTTATATACGACGCCGTTTAAGACCTTATTACTGGCTCGTTTACCTAAGGAGATTATTTTTTGGCCGATTGAAACAATCGTTTTGATTGTTCTTTTCAAAGCCTTGTCCAAGCACAAACTTAACTTAGATTAATCAAAAATCAAAGCAGGATCTAACCATGTTGCCAGTTAGATCCTGCTCTTAATTTTAGGATAAAATTTTCCTCACCCTAGCTTGTAAGTCGGGAATCACCTCAGCTTCAAACCAAGGATTTTTCTTGAGCCAAATTTGATTACGGGGGGAAGGGTGTACCAAGGGAAAGTAAGTCGGTAAGTATTCCTGGTAGTTCTTAACGACCGTAGTCAACTTCGTGCTCGCCTTCAAATTGAGGTAATGCTTAGTCGCGTAAGCCCCCACTAAAATCGTTAACTGTATGTTAGGCATCGCCGCCAGTAAGCAGGGGTGCCATTTTTGTGCAAAGCCCTTACGAGGTGGTAAGTCCCCGCTTTTGCCACTGCCCGGAAAGTAAAAATCCATCGGTAACACGGCTACTTGCCCGGATTCGTAAAAAGTCTGCCGGTCAACAGCTAGCCAGCTACGGAGCCGGTCTCCGCTAGGATCATTCCAAACAACCCGACTGTCCTGGGCTTTCTTACCCGGAGCCTGCCCGATAATCAGTAATTTTGCTTGCGGGTTAGCATAATAAAGCGGCTCTATCCCCGCTTGAGTGTAAGTTTCGTTTTGGGGATCAGCCATAATTTCAGCAAATATCTTCGTTAAGTTTTCAACCATTCTACTTCACCTCACTAATCTCAGTCTACCGCTAGTTTAACCAAAAAGTAATTCCATTTTGGTCATAAAAAAAAGAGTCGCCGGTAAGCGACCCTTTTGGGCAAATGCCCCTGCCAAGGTAATTACAGTTTAGCTCATGCCCGCGGATTTTTCAAAAAGCGGACCCGGATTACCTCGGGAATGTGGAGCAATTCTTTAGTCAGTTCGGCTTGTTGCTTTGCGCTGACAGTTGCCATATCAATTACCGTGTAAGCAATTTTTTCCCGTGACCGGTTAATCATGTTATCAATGTTTAAATTATAGTTAGCCAAAATGGTGGTAATCCGCCCCACCATGTTAGGCACATTTTGGTGGATTAAAGTTAGGCGCAATGGCGCTTCAAAGGCCATTTCCACCGTCGGAAAGTTAACTGAATTGACAATATTGCCCGTTTCTAGATACTTACGTAAAGTCCTAGCTGCCATCTTAGCCCCGTTAACCTCGGCCTCAGCAGTTGTACCGCCTAAATGGGGGGTCACAATTACTTTTTTGTGGCTAGCCAAAGCAGGGGTGCCAAAGTCACTGATAAATAACCGTAACTTGCCGGCGTCTAAAGCCGCTAAAACAGCCGCGTCGTCTACAATTCCACTCCGGGAATAGTTTAATAACACCGCGTCTTGCTTCATGGCCTCCACCTGTTCTTTGCCAAGCAAGTGGCGGTTCTTCTCGGTATAAGGAACGTGGACGGTCACAAAGTCGCTGGCGGCTAATAAATCCTCTAAACTTTCCGCCCGGGGAATGTCATTTGATAGTTGCCAAGCGTGTTCCACCGAAATATAGGGATCATAACCGATGACCTTCATGCCAAGGTCGCTGGCCGCCTTAGCCACCCGGGACCCAACGGCTCCAAGCCCGATTACCCCAATAGACTTACCCAGTAGCTCATTACCCGCAAAGTGATTCTTGCCGGCCTCGGTTTGTAAGGAAACATCCGCGCCCCCCAACTTATGCGCCCAGGGGATTGCATCAAGTACCGGCCGTGATGCCAATAATAACATGGTCAAGACCAGTTCTTTAACCGCGTTAGCGTTAGAGCCTGGAGTGTTAAAAACGACTGTCCCTGCCGAAGTAGCTTGAACCAAGGGAATATTATTAACCCCTGCCCCCGCCCGCGCAATCGCTAAAACGTTAGTGCCAAATGGGGTCTTATGCATATCTTGACTCCGGATTAGGAGGGCCTGAGGCTTTTGGCTTTGGTTAACAGTATATAAATCGGTTGGAAATTCGGCCAACCCTTCCTTGGCAATCACATTGTAAGTTTTAATATCCATCATAATTTATTTCTCCCCTACTGTCTTGGCAAATTTTCCCATAAAAGCAACTAAAGCTTCGACCCCTTCATAAGGAAAGGCGTTGTACAGACTAGCTCGCATCCCCCCGACCAAGCGGTGACCCTTCAAGTTAAGCAAGCCTTGGGCAGTAGCTTCTTTGATAAAGCGTGCATCCAAAGCCTCATCCCCAGTCATAAAGGGCACGTTAGTGGTGGACCGATCACTAACCTTGGTTACGGCTGGCTTAAAGAGGGTCGAATTATCCAAATAGTCATAAAGTAAGGCAGCCTTTTTTTCGTTGCGCTTTTGCATCGCAGCTACGCCCCCTAAATCTAATAGCCACTTAAAGACTAACCCAGCTGCATAAATTGCAAAGACGGGCGGCGTATTTAGAGCGGAGTCTTTCTTAGCTTGCTTGGTATAGTCAAGCATAGCTGGTAAAGCCTGAGCTTGGCCTAGCAAATCCTTTTTAACAATCACAATAGTTAAGCCCGCGGGGCCAATATTTTTTTGCGCCCCCGCATAGATTAAACCAAAGTCGTTAACATCATAGCTTTGGCCCAAAATATTTGAGGACATATCACCTACCAACAGGTTTCCTTCAGTTGCTGGTAACTGGCGGTACATAGTTCCTTCAATCGTGTTATTGGTTGTAATGTGAAGGTAATCATAAGCCCCGGTTAAATTCAACTGGTAAGGAAGTTCGGTGTAGCCACTGGCCTGCCCACTAGCAACCGGGTCAACTTCTACGCCCACAAGCTGCGCTTCTTGCCCGGCCCGCTGTGACCAGTGGCCACTATCAATCAGTCCGATTCGTTTCTGTTTAGTTGCTAAGTTCAAAGCCGTAGCCGTAAATTGTAAGGTCGCTCCTCCTTGTTGGAATAAGATTTCATAAGTATCCGGAATTTTCATTAACTTCCGTAAGTCTGACTTTGCTTGGTGAAACATTTCTTCGTAAAGAGAGGAGCGGTGACTAATCTCCAATATACTCATGCCACTGTCTTTAAAAGAAGGCAGTTCGGCTTGCATTTGCTTGATGACTGAAACTGGCAACACCGCCGGCCCAGCCGAAAAATTATAAACTTCTGTCACATTATCCACTTCTTTCTTTAAAAATTAATTTTCCAAGCTTATTTTTCTCATTTTAAGTTCTAAGCTTCACTTTAAATATAGCTTATTTAGTCATAGAGGGCAACTAATAAAATTAAAAACAGCTAATAACAAGTCTTATCTTTAACTAGTTTATGCACCGCTAAACAAGGTTAGCTGCTTGTAATCTTTAACTGACGCCTCTTAATCTTTTTGTAACATAAACGTCAAACTAAATTTTAAGTTCTCAGAACATTACCCCACCTAAGCCGGCTAATTCCTAGCTAGTAGGCCTTAAATCTTTCGTAACTTTTTTGTAACATTTATGTTGAGATAAGAATTACAAGTCAACTTGCCCTTCAGAAAAAATGGCTCAACCACGGGCTTTCTTTGCTTAAGAATTACTTAACAAATTCTTACAAAAGTTAACAATCCCTTTATAATTAGCTTTTATCGGACTTTTGTTACAAAAAAATTAAGTTTTGTAACCTTTTTTGTACCCTAATGCAATATTAAAAGATTAAAATAGAATCACAGTCGTAAAATTAATATCCGGGAGTGAAAGATTTGAACAATACTACTAAGAAAATTTTATTCGGTACTGTTGGAGCAGCCGGTTTATTCCTAGCTTCCTCAGCTAGCGTTAACGCTGATACAACCCACCACGTTGTTAAGAACGATACCGTTTGGGATTTATCACAAAAATACGGCGTTTCAATTCAATCAATCGAACAATTAAACAAAATTAACACTGACACCCACTTAATTCGCGAAGGGCAAACTTTAACAATTCCTACTACTGGTAAGACTGCAGCTAAGACTGCTACTAAGACCAGCCAAGTAACTGTTAAAGCCGGCGATACTTTATGGGCTTTAGCTCAAAAATACGGGACAACCGTTGAAAAGTTACGCCAACTAAATGGCCTTGCTAGCGACGCTTACTTAATTCATGTTGGCGACGTTATTAAGGTTGACGGTCAAGTAACGACAACAACTACAACCAATGCCCAAGCTACTTCAACTGTAAGTTCTGAAGCTAGCCAAACTAGTCAAGCTGCTGCAACCGCAAGTTCTGAAGCTAACCAAACTAGTCAAGCTACTTCAACTGCAAGCTCTGAAGCTAGCCAAGCTGCAAGTACTAGCCAAGCAGCTACTCCATACGTAGCCGCTAACCACGTAACTTATACGGTTCAAGCCGGGGACTCACTTTACACTATCGCTCAAAAGTACGGTGTAACTGTTGACTCCTTACGTCAAGCTAATACTTTAGGGGCTACTTTACAAGTTGGTCAAAGCTTAACAGTTAACGACCCAACTAAGAACCCTCAAGCTAGCGTAGCTGCTAGTCAAGCTGAACAAACTCCAGCTCAAACTACAACCACTAGCCAAGCTACTCAAGCAACCCAAACAACTCAAGCTGCAACGACAACTAACCAAGTTGCCCAAACAACTAGTCAAACTACTAGCCAACCAGCAGCTCAAACTCAAACTCAAACTAGCCAAGCTAGTCAAACAACCCAAACTAGTCAACAAACTCAAGCTAGCCAAGCTCAAGTTGCTACACCATCATCATACTCAGTTAGTGCGTTACTTTCATACGCACAAACATTCACTGGGGTACCTTATGTCTTAGGTGGAACAACTCCAGCTGGCTTTGACTGCTCCGGCTTTACCCAATATGTCTTCAACCACTTCGGCAAGAACATTGGTCGGACTACTTACCAACAACAATACGCTGGTACTAAGCTTGCAGTATCAAGTGCTCAACCAGGTGACTTACTCTTCTGGGGTGCATACGGTTCAGCTTACCACGTAGGTATCTACCTTGGTGGTTCTTCTTACATCGCTGCTCCAGAACCAGGTGAATCAGTAAGTGTTAAGAGCTTTACTTACTACCAACCATCATTTGCAGTTCACGTGAACTAAGCATTGATTTTAAACTAAAAGCACAGCTTCAAAAAATTGAGGCTGTGCTTTTTTTATGCTTATTTAACTAATTGGTAAATCGATCCAGCTGACAGCAAGATTGCAAAGACAATGTTTACAATCAAATTTTGCTTCTTGCTTAACCGACCATCTAGGTAAACGTACATGATGGCCTGACTGAAAATTACCATTAAAATATTGGCATAGTTACTAAAATCAGTGCTAATTAATTGTTTCTTGACTAAAGCGTAGCCAACTTCAACTAAGGAATAAAAAATTACTGGGTAGCGGCTAATTAAATAGGTAACGTAAGCATCCTTAAAGGACATCGACTCCCCTGTCAACCGCACTACTCCTTTAAGAATTAAAACCATCAGCAAACACCCAAGAATCGTTGCAATCACAGCAGTTACCGTCCCTGCTACTTGCGCCGTTTTTAGTGCTTGAGCTGGCATCTTCATCTTACTGTGGGCTAAGGCTATGTTCCCAACAATTGCGGTTAATACAGCCATTATCACTAAGTTAACGTGACTTAACCATAAGAGCTTTTTATCTGTTGCCATCAAATCTCCCCTTTCACTTGCATTAAACACCCCTTAATTGTAACACTAACTAGCGACTTGCGGAGTGATTTGTCCTAAGTGGTCACTTTTTCGTCTTAAGCGTTTATGCTTGCAACAATTCAAAAAATCCTCTCACCTTTTTGAGAGGATTTCGATTTGCTACTCAAATCGCCAGTTTAGCCCGTAGTCATGGGCTTTACGTATGCTCCTATTCACCTCATTTCCACTCTTCTTCTCACTTCTTTTGCAACAATTCAAAAAATCCTCTCACTTTTTTGAGAGGATTTCGATTTGCTGCTCAAAAGGATGATTAGCAAAATTATTTACTTAAATCTAGCAACTGGCGGTACTGCTTTTTCGTCAACTTAACTTTTACCTTCAGCAACTTGACTTTGATAAGCGCTTCACGATTGCTGTAAATCTTAGCTTTTGAACGCTTTCCATTTTGCAACAAGACATAGGTTGCCTTTAACTTGGCGTGACGCGGGCGCTTAAATAAGAAGTTATCCTTTCCTTCTGCTTTGCCACCAGCATCCCCCAAAATATCACTCACTAATTCAACTTGCCGTGGCTGCTTTTTGTAGCCATAGACCTTAATAAGCTTTCCCTGGGGATTATAGACTTTCACCTTAGAATTATTGCTGGCCCAAACACTGCCAACCATCCCCAAAAAGACTAGGCAACTAACCCAAAATAAAACTACTTTTTTCATTAAATTAACCTCCTTTAATTACGCTTCAATAATCACAAAGCCGTACTGGCCTAAGCGCGAATCGGTTTCGATTAGGTTTTGGCTCATAATGAGCTTAGCATTGGCCGGGAGCACAAACTTGATGCTGGAATAGCCGAGGTTAAAGAGGGCAAAAATCCGCTGTTTGCCCAAGCGGCGGGTAAAACTGAGGTAATCGTACTTGCTACTATACTGCCCCCATTCATAGCTTCCCTTCGTGATTAGGGGGTTGTAGGCCTTCCGAAAATCGGCTAGGACCTTGATAAAGCGTAGCATGGTTTCATCTTGTTCGTCTTCTTTCCACTTCATGCAGGCCCGGTTGGCGGGAACGCTGGCGCCGGTTAGGCCAAGCTCCGTCCCGTAAAAGAGGACGGGACTGCCAATTTGGAGGAAACTGTAGGCTAACAAGGCCCGCATTAGTTGCTTGTCTTGGTGACAGAGGTCTAGTAGGCGGGGACTATTAGGCCCATCTAGACTTAAAAGCATCCCCTGTAAGGTCGGGTTGGCATGGCGCATCAACTGGGTGTTGGTGGCTTCAATCAACCAACCCACCGCTGCTTTTTCGTCTAAGAAATAGTCCTTCATAATCTCAACTAAGGGGTAGTTAACTCCCCCATTAAAGAGGGGCCGCCCCTCGGTATTTATCCCCGTATCGTTATTTTCCCCCACGAGGTAGAAGTTAGGTTTAATCTTGTTAAGGTGGGCAACCAGCCGCCGGCTAAAACTAGGTGGAAATTCATCCGCAGTCCCAATCCGCCAGGCATCAATATCAAATTGTTGAACCCAGTAAGTTAACACCTCTAACAAATAATCTTGCACGGCCTTTTCATGTAGGTTTAACTTAGGTAGGTGGGGATTATTAGCGAACATGGCGTAACTCGCATCCGGAGCGTAATTAGGATCTGCGCTGAGGGTATAACGAACCGGAAAGGCTTTGACCTTAAACCACTTGGCAAAGCGGGATTTAGCCCCGAGCTTGTGAACGTCTTGCCATTGTAGTGAAAAATCACTGAGGTGGTCAAAAGTTCCCTCAAGCATGACTTTCATCTGGCGTCTGTGGGCCTCATCGACTAAGCGCTTGAGGTCTTCCTTATTGCCAAAGGCAGGGTCAACGCTCCAAAAGTCGGCCGTGTCGTATTTATGGTTGGAATAGGCGGTAAAAATCGGCGTCAAATCAAGCCCGTTGACCCCCAACTCCTGCAAATAATCAAGCTTATCAATAATGCCGGCCAAGTCACCTCCAAAAAAGTTGGTGGCGCTAGCTTCTTCGCTATCCCAGGCCACGGTGCCTTCCTTATCGTTAGTGGGTTGGCCGTTAGCAAACCGATCCGGCATTAACTGGTACCAAATTGTTTTCGCCACCCAGGCTGGCAGGCCAGTGATTTCGGCCGGATCCAGGTAAGGGGTCCGGAAAGCGACCAGGTCATGAAGACTAGTCTCGCTAAAGGGCGCTAACTTGCGGTCATCGTACAAAAACTGTTCGCTTTCTTGGCCGTAAATCCTAAAGGCATAGGCCAAGCGCCGACTGGCGGGAATACTTAGCTTTACTTGCCAGTAATCGGCACTTACCCCCCGCAAATTTTTCACCAGTTCCTTAACTTGATAATTCCATTTGCTAGTATTGGCTTCGGTCAAGGTTTTATCGTAGGGGTCTCCGTATAAAATTTCTACTTTACTTAAATCATTATGTTTAGCCCGTAAGTTAATTACAAATTCGTCTGGAGTTGACATGTAGGCCCACTCACTATTAGGGCGATGATAGATAGCAGCTAGTTCCATGGCTACCAACTTCCCTTCTAAATTCAAGTTCTTAATTTAAGCCTATTCACTTTTAACTAAATTAGCAAGCCTTTTCTCTTTAATTTTTGTGTAAGTCATCACAAAGTGGTGAGGTCCAATTTTTTAAAAACTCGAGTCCATTTCTTGTAATCGTTTTCTAAGAGGATTATAATAACTATGTAAAAGTAAGTTTAGGAGGAATTTATTATGGCTTATAAAACAACTTATCCATACACTGATGAAGTTTTACACGAATTTCCTAACGCTACTGACGCTCAAGTCGAAGCTACACTAGCCAAGGCCCACGCTTTATATAAAAAGTGGCGCAAGGAAGGGCTCGTCAAACGCCAAGCCACCCTTCACAAGGTAGCTGACCTCCTCCGAGCCGATAAAGATAAATACGCTGAAATTATGACTAAGGATATGGGGAAACTCTTTACTGAAGCCCAGGGTGAAGTAGAACTCTGTGCCGACATTGCCGACTACTATGCAGATAAGGCAGAAGAGTTCATGAAACCAACTCCGCTTGAAACACAAGCAGGGACGGCTTACTACCTCAAACAAGCTACCGGTGTCATCATGGCAGTTGAACCATGGAACTTCCCCTTCTACCAAATTATGCGGGTCTTTGCCCCTAACTTTATGGTCGGTAACCCAATGATTTTAAAGCACGCTTCCATTTGCCCTGCGTCTGCCCAAGCCTTCGACGAACTAGTTAAAGAAGCCGGCGGAGAAGAAGGAGCTTTCACCAACCTCTTTATCTCCTATGACCAAGTCTCCAAGATTATCGCAGATAAGCGTGTCAGCGGGGTCTGCTTGACTGGTTCTGAACGCGGTGGTGCAAGTGTGGCTGAAGAAGCCGGAAAGAACTTAAAGAAGTCTTCCCTAGAACTCGGGGGTAACGATGCCTTCATCATCTTAGACGACGCTAACTGGGACCAACTAGCCAAGACCATTTTCTTTGCCCGCCTCTACAATGCCGGCCAGGTCTGCACATCTTCCAAGCGCTTCATCGTCATGGCAGATAAGTATGACGAATTTGTAGCCCTCGTTAAAGATGCCTTTGCCAAGGCTAAGTGGGGGGACCCAATGGATCCAGCTACTACCCTGGCTCCCCTTTCATCCAAGCAGGCTAAGAAAGACGTCTTAGCCCAAATCGATTTAGCCGTTAAAAATGGGGCTAAGGTTGTTTATGGTAACGAACCAATCGACCACCCAGGCTACTTCGTCATGCCAACCATCTTGACTGACATTACGAAGGACAACCCAATCTACAACCAAGAAATCTTCGGTCCAGTTGCTTCCATCTACAAGGTTGATAGCGAAGAAGAAGCGATTGAACTAGCTAATGACTCCTCATACGGACTCGGTGGGACTGTCTTTAGTAGCGACCCTGAACACGCTGCCCGGGTAGCAGCCCAGATTGAAACTGGGATGTCCTTCATTAACTCTGGCTGGACCTCTTTGCCAGAGCTTCCATTCGGTGGGATTAAGAACTCTGGCTACGGCCGGGAATTGAGCCCACTTGGCTTTAATGCCTTCGTCAATGAACACCTAGTCTTTACCCCGAAAGGGTTAGAACACTAATTACTCGTCTAATTAAGCTGGGATAGTTAAGCTAAAAAGCTAACTACCCCAGCTTTTTTAGCTCCCTTCATTTTTTGAAATCCTTTACATAAACATGTTAGAATATAGATAAATAACATGAAGGGGGAATTTACATGGCACTAAAGTATTATCAGCTAGATGCAGTCCAGGTTTTGGCCCAGTTACACACCCAAAAAACTGGGCTTAGCCAAACCGAAGCGGCCACTCGTTTGCAAGCGACTGGTCCTAATAAATTAAGCGACCATAAGCAAACTAGTCTTTTAACCAAATTTATCCTGCAGTTTAAGGACTTAATGATTATTATCCTAATGATTGCAGCCTTCGTGGCCCTCCTAGCCGGGGAAGGCTCTGACGCAATTATCATTTTCTTGGTCATCATCCTTAACGCCGTTTTCGGGGTCTTCCAGGAAGCTAAGGCGGAAAATGCGATTGCCGCCCTCCAAAAGATGACCACCCCCAAGTCACGGGTACTCAGAGACCAAACCGTGCAGGTCATTGACTCAGAAGACCTGGTCCCAGGCGATGTTGTCTTGCTTGAAGCCGGGGACATCATTCCGGCCGACGTCTACTTTTTGGAGGCAAACGCCCTTAAGGTCGAAGAAGCGGCCCTAACTGGTGAATCGGTGCCGGTTGAAAAACAAGCTAGCCCTCTGCCTGCTAAAGACATCCCCTTAGCAGAACAAACCAACCTGGGCTTTATGAACACTAACGTAACCTACGGTACCGCCCAGGCGGTCGTAGTTGAAACTGGAATGGCTACCCAGGTCGGCCAGATTGCCAAGATGCTAACGGAAGTTGACCAAACGGTCACTCCCCTTCAAAAAAATATTAGCCACCTCAGCAAGGTCCTATCGGTCCTAATTTTGGTGATTGCGGCCTTTATCTTTGCCTTTGGAACCCTAACTGGGCGCGAAAGTCCCTTAGATATGCTACTGACGGCCATTTCACTTGCAGTGGCAGCCATTCCCGAAGGCCTCCCGGCGATTGTTACTATTACCCTAGCCTTAGGGACCCAAAAGATGGCTAAAAAGCACGCCCTCATTCGCAAGCTGCCCGCAGTAGAAACCCTGGGTGCCACCCAAATTATTGCCTCCGATAAGACCGGGACTTTAACCCAAAATAAGATGACGGTCGAACAATTTTACACTGACGGCCAACTCAAGCCCGCCGCCCAGCTTAAATTTCAGGCTGATTCCAAGTTGGCCCTGGCCATGTTGTTAGCCAACGACAGCCAGCAAACCCCGACCGGCTTGGTGGGAGATCCAACCGAAACGGCCTTAATCCAACATTTCTTAGGTCAGACTGGGTTTGATTGGGATAAGGTTTGCGCCGCCTATCCCCGTACAGCCAGCCTCCCCTTTGATTCCGACCGGAAACTAATGTCCGTCCAAACGGGTGAGTTACTCTTAACTAAGGGCGCACCAGACGAGCTACTGCGGCGGGCCAACTTTATCGAAGAAGCCGGGCAAGTAACGCCCCTCACCAAGGCTAAACGACAAGAGTTAGCAAAGGTCAATAAGCAATTAGCCGACCAAGCCTTACGGGTTTTAGGCTTTGCTTATAAAAAGCTGGCCCCAGCTGACCAACTTAACCTTGAAGCGGAGCAGGACCTAATCTTTGTCGGTCTAATTGGGATGATTGACCCCGAACGTCCCGAGGTCAAAGCGGCTGTGGCTGAGGCAAAGCAAGCCGGCATTAGACCCTTAATGATTACTGGCGACCACATGGACACCGCCCGCGCCATCGCAATTCGTTTGGGAATAATTGCTCCCACCGATACTAAGGGCGTAATCAGTGGTGCTCAGCTAGACCAACTGAGCGACCAGGAATTAGCCCAACACGTCGATGAATACTCGGTTTACGCCCGGGTAGCACCCGAGCACAAGGTGCGGATTGTTAAGGCTTGGCAGGCTCACGGCAAAATTGTCGCCATGACCGGTGACGGGGTTAACGACGCCCCCGCCTTAAAAACAGCTGATATTGGGGTCGGTATGGGTATTACCGGGACCGAAGTTTCTAAAAATGCCGCCGACATTGTCCTAGCCGACGATAACTTTGCGACTATCATTTTGGCGGTCAAGGAAGGACGCAAGGTCTTTGCTAACATCCAAAAGGCCATTCAGTACCTCCTATCGGCTAACCTGGGCGAAGTCTTGACCCTCTTTTTGATGACCATCTTTAACTGGTCAATCTTTGCGCCGGTACAAATTCTTTGGATTAACCTGGTAACCGACACCTTCCCAGCTATTGCTTTGGGAGTAGAACCAGGCGATAAGGGCTTAATGGACCAAGCTCCCCGGGGCTTAAAGTCTAACTTCTTATCAAATGGCGTTGGTTTCAACATCATTTACCAAGGATTACTGGAAGGATTACTGACGCTAGGGGTGTATTTATACGCCATTTGCTGGCCGGTCCACCAAGACCCAACCTTAATTCACCAAGACGCCTTAACCATGGCCTACATCACCCTAGGTTTCTTACAGCTCGTTCACGCCTTTAACTGTAAGTCCCTTACCGCTAGCGTCTTTTCCAAGCAAATTTTTGCTAACAAGTTCTTTAACTGGGCGATTTTAACTTCGGCCTTGCTCCTAGCTGCCACCATCTTTATTCCCCAATTCAACGCCCTCTTCCACGTTAGCCCCCTTGACCTTAGTCAGTGGGGAGTTGTCCTTTTGGCGGGAGCCCTCTTAGTTATTATTGTCGAACTAGTTAAAGCCTACCAACGAACTAAAAAATAAGTAGCCGTAAAAAAGCAGGCAACCTCAGTTTAGGTTCCCTGCTTTTTTGTCGTCCTTGTTACCGGTAGTAATATTTAGTCAGTAACTCGTCAATGTGAGCCTGATCTTTAAAAATCGCCTTGAGGCTCGTAAGCAAACTATCTAGGTCCCGCTGGTTTTGCACCGCGTCTTCGATCAATAGCTTGGCCGCTTCTTCGCGGCCTTCATCCCGGCCCTCTTGCCAGCCTTTTTCATGACCTTCTTGCCTAGCATAGCTTTCTGCCATCGTAATTATTGATTCAATGCTCATAAAGTACTCCCTTCTGGTGTCATTTCCCTTAAGTCGTCTAAATTCTTGATCAACTGCGGCCGTAAAGTCGTCGCTAACCTGCCCCGTATTAAAATAGGTCAGCAAAGCGACATAATCGGCCGGCAAACCTGCTAAGTCAGTGGCTTTTAAGTTAAATATAACATTGGTTTCCCCCCTGTCAACTAAAATATCTTCCTGGCCTTCAACCGTCGTTTTCAGCTTGTAGACTGGGCGGTTGCGACCATAAAGGTCAAAGTCACACAAAAAAGCAATTAAGGTTTGCTTGCGCTCATTAAAAGACTGACCGGCCGCCAAAGCACGTTGAGTTAGACTGGCCTGGTAGATGGCAATGCGCTTTTCGAGGTCATGGCGGTTTTCGTTTTGTAATTCGACGTTGATAATATTATCCAAGTCGTCTTCGCCATAAGTGTCAAACCGAGGCCGATAAAAGACCTGGTGATTTTTGAAACTGCGCTCACTAGTGAGTGCTGCAAAATTCCCCACCTGTCTTTGAAAGAGTCGTTCGACTAAGCCTTTAAATAAGGCGCGATTTTCGCCAAAGACCCAGTTGAAAATAATATTGTTTTTGATGGTTGCTTGCTGCCAGCGTTTTGCTAAGACTGATCTTGTTAGCATATTTATCCCTCCTATATTAAGATACGCAAACAAAGCAGCAATTAATTTAAAAAAATTTGCTTAAAATTATTAAAACTATTTAATTTTACCTACTAAAAAAGCGTGTCTCTCCATGAGTCACACGCTTAATGCTATAGTTATTTAGCTTCGACTGCCAAAGCTACCCCTTGGCCGCCACCCACACACAGGGTGGCCAGCCCTAGGTTAGCCTGCCGTCTTTTTAGTTCATACAGGAGGGTTACCAAAATCCTGGCACCAGATGCGCCTAAAGGATGCCCTAGGGCCAACGAGCCCCCGTTAACGTTTACCTTGCTAGTGTCCAGTTGCAGTTGGTCTAACACCGCTAAAGCCTGGGCAGCAAAGGCTTCGTTAGCTTCGATTAAGTCAAAATCGGCTAACTGTAAGTCGCTTTGGGCCAAAAGCTTCTTGACGGCCTCAATTGGTCCTAAGCCCATCACCTGTGGATCAAGTCCCACGTTGGCGTAGGATTTAATTTCCGCCAGGTAATCTAGGCCGCGCGCTTGGGCAGTTTCCTTAGCCATCAAAACCAAGGCGGCTGCCCCGTCGTTTAGGCCCGCAGCATTACCAGCCGTTACCGTGCCGTTGGCCTTAAAAACGGGCTTGAGCTTGGCTAGCTTCTCGAGGCTGGTATCGTACCGAATTGTTTCATCGCTTGCTAGTTGTGCTAGAGGCACAATTTCTGCCTCAAATCGACCTGTCGTCTGCGCCTTTTGGGCTTTGAGCTGGCTGGCCAGGGCAAATTCATCTTGAACTTGCCGACTGATTTTAAATTGGGCGGCCACCCGCTCAGCCGTCAGCCCCATGTGCTCGCCACTAAAGGCGTCTTGTAAGCCGTCATGAATTAAGCTATCAATTACCTGGCTATCATTTAAGCGGGCACCAAATCGCATGCTAGGCAAGAGGTAGGGGGCAGCGCTCATGTTCTCGCTGCCGCCACAAACGACCACCTGCGCATCTCCGGCCTTAATCATGCTAGCTCCTAGGCAGACAGCTTTTAGGCCCGAACCACAAACCATATTGATGGTGGTGGCCGCCACCTTTTGGGGCAGACCCGCTTTTAGGGCAATTTGCCGGGCTGGATTTTGCCCCAAGCCTGCCGCCAAGACGTTTCCAAAAATCACTTCGTCCACTAGCTCGCCATCAATTTGTGCTCGAGCCAGTGCCTCTTTAACCACGCTTTGTCCCAGTTCCACGGCGCTAACATCTTTTAAGGCGCCCCCGAATTTTCCCAGAGGACTGCGACAAGCGGAGACAATTACCACGTCAGACATAAGGATTCCTACTTTCTTCTCAAAGCTTGACCTAAAGTCACAAAGAGTGACTTATTACTATAAGTTAAGGCATTACGTTGGTAAGCATTTACCGCCAGGAAGTATAGGCCAATCGCGGCTAAGGCGGAGATTCCAACTGCAATCCAACCAGCACTTAGGCTAGCTTCCCCTAAGGCTAGGCGCACCACCATCGGCCCATTGATGATAAACGGAAGGTAAGACAAAATCTTAACGGCTAAAACGTTCGGAGCATACATTGCTATCAAAGCAAAAATGTATGGCACCATCACCAGCATCCCCACCATCGAAGAAAGCTGGCTAATATCTTCTACCCGCGAAACAAATGAAGCCAGTAAGGCGGCTAAGAGGACGTAAAGCACCAGTGACAGGACAATAATCAAACAGATTAATAACCAAAATTGGGGACCAAAGCTAGTTAGGTATTTTTCCAAGTGCAAATCACTTACCAGTTTGCCGTAACCAGCCACCTGTAAGCCAACGTAGAACAAGCCGCCCATCAGGAGGTAAGTTACCAGCTGGAAGCTAATCAAATAAGCAATCCCCAGCATCTTGCCACTAAAATGTTCCCTAGCCGGAACTGAGGCTAATAAGGCTTCGATTAAGTGGCTACTCTTTTCGTTTCCCAGCTCACTACCAACAATCCCGATGTAGCTAGAAACTACTAAAAATAAGATTACCACCACTACAAAGCTGATTCCCTTAGCAATCTGCTTATCGTCTTCCGATTTTTGATTACTTTGGCGAATAACCTCGGTTTTAAGGGGAACGGCCGCGGTGATTTCTTGCCACTGCTTCGGACTAAGCCCGGCTTTTTGGGCTGCCAGCGACGACTTGAGTTTACTCAAAATGGCCGTTAACACCTGGGTCGGCTGGTTCTTATCATTACCGGCTTGGTAGAGGTAGCGGGCCGACTTAAAATCACCCTTTATTACCAAGACCCCGTCGACCTTTTTTTGTGCTAGCGCTTGCTTAATTTGCTTTTGGTTCGTTAAGGTCAGCTTCTTATCCAGGCGGTACCCATCCGCAGGCAAGCTCATCAGGGCAGCTTTGACTTGGGGGTTAGCCACAACCGCAATCTTGGGCTCACTTTTGGTGACCGACTTAGCCACGAAGTAGTTAATTCCACCGATTATGAGACACATTAACAGCGGGCCAAAGATCATCCAATAATAGCTCGCAGACCTTAGGCGCCGACTAAAGACCCCCAAGGCCACAATTTGCTTTTTACTCATGCTTGCTCCCCCCTAACACCATTTTGAAAATATCATCTAAACTAGGCTCCAGCAACCGGTAACCTTCTAAGTTAGGAGAATTTTTAACCTGCTCCAAACAGGCCCGGGCTTGCTGCTCGCTTTCAAAGGTTAAAATTTTACCAGGGTGGTCATCCTTGATGGCCTGATAGCCCGTGAAGTTTTGCCAGTCAAAGTCACCTTCTAAATACAGCTTTTGCCGCTCAAAACTGGCCCGAACCTGGTCTAAGCCCCCGTACAAGCGGCGCTTACCGTTAACGAGCATCAAAACCTTATCCGAAACTTCAGTCACGTTTTGCATATTGTGGGAAGAAAAAATTACCGCTGCCCCCTTGCTCCGCGCCTCCTTAATAACTTCAATCAAAGCCGCCACGTTAACCGGGTCCAACCCAGAAAAGGGTTCGTCTAAGATTAACAGCTTCGGTTCATGGATCATGGTCGTAATCAGCTGTACCTTTTGTTGGTTACCCTTGGATAATTCCTTAATCTTTGAGGTAACCTGACCTTTCACGTGCAATTTATCCATCCAGTCGCCTAACCTGGCCTTGGCTTCCTTAGTCGTTAACCCGTGTAGGCGGGCAAAATAGACTACCTGTTGTTCGATGGTCATATCCATATAAAGACCACGTTCTTCCGACATATAGCCAATCTCATTTAAATCATTCGGGCCAAGTTGGTGGCCTAAAAAACTTAGGCTCCCCGCGGTTGGCTCCAGAAAGTTCAAGATCATTTTAAAGGTCGTCGACTTACCGGCCCCGTTTTGACCAACTAAACCTAAGACTTCCCCTGCTGCCAGCTCAAAACTTAGATTACAAACTGCAGTCAAGTCGCCAAATTTCTTGGTGACATTTGTTACCGTCAGCATCTTACCCCTTCTTTCTGTGAAAACTTTTTCATTAAATTCAATTAATTATACCACATCGCTTAAGCTGATAAAAAAATAGGACCCCACTGAGGTCCTACTAACTTAAGTCCAAGGATCATAACGAAAGAAGGGTAAAATTGACCGCTCCCGTGACAATGCCTCCATCTCCTTTAAAAGCTGAAAGGCCTCGTCATTTACCTTCAGATGACTCAAACGACAAATCCGGTAACTATCTAACACCAACTGTTCCACAATGTTTTGGGGCGCAATTTGGCGGGCCTCAAGCTCTGCTTGGGCACGCTTGATTACCTCCTCTAAGTTAGGATTAGCCGGCGCCTGCTTGGCAAAAGCCGCCACTAATTCATTAGCCTTAGCCGCCAAGTATTTTTTACTCTTAATCATCCCGTATCACCTCAAAAATTACGCTTAACTTCCTTAATGATAACACATTTTCTAAGCGCTTTTAGCCCGGATTTCTCAGCCTTTCCGCAGGCGCGTAAAGAGTTGGACCCAACTTTGCACTGGTTGTTTCTCTAACAGCTTCGCATACTTTGCCTGCAAGCCACTGTTGCGGTAATTATAATTACGCTCTGCCTGTAAGTCCCCTAGCTTAGTTAAGGCAACCTGTGCCTTGTCAGAAGTCGTGGTTATTTGCCCGGTATTGGCCTTGGTTAGTAAATAGTTGACAGCCTGCTGACGGTCCTTATAGTAATGACGCTTCTTGCGACTAGCCCGCAAATCCTTAAGTAAGGCCAAACCTTCGTGCGCCCGGTAGTCCCCTAATTCGATGGTGTGCAGCAAGTCTTGTAAGACCGTCCCATCTTCTTGGGAAATCTTGACAGTAATTTCCTCTAGCAGGTAAGGACTAGCTGCCAAGAAACGACTAACTCGCTCCAACTCGGCATAAAAGGCTTGATCCTTAGCCGCTAGTAACTGGTGGGCGTACTCCCTTAGCTCCGTGTCTTTCTTAACGACTTGTTCTTGTTTGACCTGCTGTTTTAGCTTAGCTGTTTCTTCAATGGCTAGTTCTTGTGCGCCTGTTTTGTCAAGCTCAGCTAAAATCTCTTCGGTCCGACTCAAGGTATCCCACTTGCTCGCTAGCATTAAGTCTTTAGTAAAATTATTGTCTTTCCGCCGGTAGTAACGTGCACCGGCTCCCTCATTCTTAACAATCACTTAGGTCATCTACTTGCCCCCTAAGTCCGTCGCTTTGTTCCAAGTAACGCTTGAAATTATTTTTTAGTTGCTCATCCTTGAAATGGTAGGTCCGCGCGCTAGCAACCTTTAGGTAGTTCTGTAAGGCATCATTGCACTTATCAAGGTCGATACTATTATCTTCCGCCGGAATTAGGGGGGCAATAATCGCCAACAAATCCTTAGCCTTTCTACGCTTAATTCGACTTTGACTCAAGCAATTATAAATCTGCACCTTCCCCATAATCCCAGGCTGGCCTAACTCGGCTAAATGTAAAATATCTTGCAAAACCGCCCCATCAGCCTCAGAAATTTCCTTGCGCAATAAACTTGCAATCTCACCAAGGTGCCGTAAAAACAGCACTGTCTCTTTAACCTGTGCTAGCACTTCTTCCTGACTACATCTGATAAATTTTTGGCTATAGTCGCTAACCACCGGTGCTTTTTGCGTCTGAAATTCATCCGTCAATGAATTTAGTAGATTCTCTTTTAAGGCTTGTTTCTCTTCTAACTTATGCAATGCTTCCCTAGCCGCCGAAATACTCGTCCACTTACTAGCATGGTTATCCTTAGGCGAAAATTTCTTAGTATTTTGGTTGTAGTAAACATACTGACCTTGCTCAAGCTTAGCAATGACGTACATTTGCTCTAACCGCATGATGGCCGGTTGCCCCATAACCGGTTCTAATCCAGTTGCTAATTGCTGCATAACGACACCCCTTTTCAATTATCAAATTTCAGTTCGCCGAACATATGACCTATTTTTATTATATCACTATTTTGATAACCGTAAAGAAAAAACGTACAAAAGTTTGCTAGAAATCTTTTCACCATAAAAAAAGAGCAGTCACCATCATGTATTTGAGTAAATACATCCTGACAACTGCTCTTTTTAAAATTTACTTTGTTAACAATCCTCATTCTGTTGGGTGACGATCACCTAACTGAAAATCGGCTTGGTGTTGAAACATATACCTAACAGTTAATGGTTTTCTACCTGTTAATTTTGAAAAATCGCTTACTGGAACGTCAAGGTACCCAGCTCTAACAGTTGTTCCAAAGGTTACCATTCCTTCTGAAGTTGCTTGAATTGGACTCTTAGAAAAATCACCGTCAGTATTGCGAGGCACTCCAATGCTATCAAAATACTCGTACAATTCTTCATCTGTACGCTTAACATACTTAATTTCATTACCACTAACTTCATTAGCAATTTTCAAAAAATCTGTATACGTTAGTGGTTCAATTCCATTAATATTAAGAACTTCTCTGTGCAATAAATCATTATTTAATGCATTTGCTGCTGCTAAGGCCGCATCTTGTCGCGAAATAAACCATACGCGGCCATCCCCCATATTTTTCTCAATCTTAGTCTCGCCATTATTTACTGCCCGATAATAATCGGTAATAAATGCTTCTGCAAATAAAGAGTTTCGCAGAAAAATATAGTCTAGCGACGTATTCTGAATGAGCGCTTCTGTGTACCCATGATCCCTATTCTCGATGCTAGGATTGAAAGGATTTCCAGCCGATAAAACTGATGTGTAAATTACTTGGCCTACATGTGCTTTTACACAGGCTTCAACAAAGTTTTTATGTGCTTGTCGTCTCTTTGCTCCCACAAATGGCATTGAAATCAATAAGACTTTATCAGCATCCTGATAGATTGCTTGTAAACTATCTGCTGAATTAAAATCTGCTACAGCTGTATTAATTCCTAATTTCTTGTATTCAGCGAGTTTTTCAGCTCTAGGCGCTGTAAAAAGTAGCTCTTCTTTAGGAATTAATTTTAAGACATTGTCAGCTACAACTTTACCAAAATTACCATCTACACCATTGATTACAATTTTTCTCATCACTGTGCCTCCCTAATTATCTTTAGAGTGACGATCACCAATCTGAAAATCTTCATTATGCGCAAACATATAAGCAACTGTTAAAGGCTTAGAACCCGTCAGTTTCTCAAAATCATCGGTATGTTCTGCCATCTTACCTTCACGAATAGCTTGACCAAAGGTTACCATTCCCTCTGAAGAAAATGGCGCTTCGGATTCTTCTTTAAATTGACCATCCGTTGTCCGTGGTACACCCATCGCATCAAAGATTGCATAGTTTTCTTCATCAGATACTTCTTGATAACTTACATTATTACCTGTTTGTTCATTACCAATTCTTATAAAATCACTAATTGTCATTAATTCAGGGCCGTTAATATTTAAAATTTGGTGATGCATATCAGTAGCCAACAAAGCATACGCTACTGCCTTAGCGCAGTCTTTCCTAGAAATATAGGCCATTTTACCTGCCCCTTGATTATTTGTTAACACTCCACTTGTTTTTACATACGTAAAGTAATTAGTAATCATTGCTTCGGCATATTGCGAATTTCTCAAGAAAATATAGTCTAAGCCAGAATCTTTGATGTAGTTTTCCGTATAGATATGATCTAATTTTTCTTTACTTGGATTAGTTGGATCATCTGCGTTAACCAAAGAAGTATAGATAATTTTTTTTACTCCAGCTTCTTTAGCAGCATCAATTACATTTTTATGGGCATTCTGACGCTTACTACCGACAAATGGCATTGAAATTAATGCCAAAACGTCCCCACCCTGAAACTTTTCTGCTAATCCATCCGCATTATTAAAGTCAGTTTGGCGCACTGCTACTCCCATGCTTTTGTACTTATCTAAGTTTTTTTGATCGTATCCACAAAAAACTAAATCTTGAATTTGAGCTAATTCTAAGAGATCCGCTGCTGCTTGCGCTCCAAGGTTGCCATCAACACCCGTTAAAATTAATTTAGTCATAAAATCACCCTCTATATTTATTTTCATTTTTAGTTTATGTGATTTTATTAACAAATTCAAACATGAAATAACTATACAGGTATAGGTAATACCTATACCTCAATAAAGCGTTTTTGAATTTCCGTAAGCCCCACTTTCCTCCAAGCTAGAACAACACTATAAACATGAGGAGAATCAACGATTTTAACTAACTTTATTCCTTCTTCTTTAAGCGTTAACTCATATGTCTTAGGAAAAAATCCTAACAAATTTTCTTGTTTCATATAGAATATTTCACTTTCTATGTCATCAACAATTCTGTTAATTTTCAGTTTACCTTGTGACCTTTTTATCATGATATCATATGATTTTCCGATTATTTTGGGAGACAACATAACTAAGGGGTAAGATTCGAGTTGAGTTAGCGTTACTTCGTTTACTGTTGCTAACGGATTATCTTGACTAATTCCTAGCCAATACTCCCCACTAGTCAATTCTTTAGTTTCAACTCCTGCTACACCTTGAAACTCAGAATCAAATGTAACTGCAAAATCATATTTACCACTTAATAAGTTACTAGCAATTTCTCCCAAATTAACTTTATGCAAAGTAAAGTTAGGTTGCTTTTTACCTTTGAGCAGTAAATTTAGCGACTGAATATCGACAATAGATGCATACTCTATATTAAGTTCCACTTGATTATTCTTCGCTTTTTCCATCTGTTCTTCAAGTAATGTAAATTGCTGTAAAACTTTCTTGGCATTTCGATATAATACTTTACCAGCTTGCGTCATAACTACCGGTTGCTGACGCTTTATTAATTCACACTGGTAATATTGTTCTAACTCTTTAACTTGTTGCGAAATACTAGTTTGAGCTATTCTATTTTTTAACGCTGCCTTAGAAAAAGTCCCCTCATCAACCACATCCACAAAATATTGTAATTTAACTAAACTTACATTCATCTCTACCACCTACTATGCATTATAACTTTAACTTTTAAATAAAAACGGATCCATACTATCTCAACCTGATTATACCTTAAATTCCAACAAGCGTGGATTTCTATTAAATGGTAATAATAGGCACCAATTCATCGTTTTGTTAATAAACATTTCCCATTTATCAATTACAAGTCGGGTATGATACAATGATTTAATAAAGTATTCATAAATAATGATTTTTATTTTAGGTAGGTGTCAATTCTTGTCCTACATCCTTCAAAAACGAATCTCGCAAATATTTATAGAACAGGTTTCTAAACGAGGATTCAACCACGTGAGCGTGGCTTCTCTCATGAAAAAAGGCAACATTCGTCGCCAAACTTTTTATGATAATTTTAAGGATAAATATGACTTGCTAGAATGGACTATTCGCTCAATGATGGAAGACGACATTATTAGCAATTTAGACTACTTATCTTGGGAAGAAATCATCCCCCTCGTTTTTTATGATATTGAGATCAATGCTAAATTCTTTCGTAGTGTAATTGCAGATCAAACTGAAGTTGATGTTGTTAAAGAAATATCACTATATATGACAACACTTCTTCTACACATACTTGAAACAAAAGGCTTAGTCAAAAATGACCAAGCCCGTGATTTCGTAGAAACTTATAGCTTAGGTATGACTTATACAATGACTAATAACCTCTATAAACCACACCCCAAAGAATATGATGAACTATCTAAAAAAGTTGTCAATGCAATCTACTTCACCTTCAAATACTATTAGGCCAAGCATAACAAGTGCTTGGTTGTTTTAAGTACTCTAGCCATTTATCCTGCAAGCGTAAAATTGATACGGAAATTCCTGACATATCATGTGAAGTCATAAAGGAACCAGTTTTTATGAATGGAATCTTTAGTCCCTCTAATTCCAAAAGTTCTGTGATATCTGCAGTAAAGGTTAATTCTTCCATTGGGGATATCTTTCCGATATTATTAACTAGGAGCGCCACGTTCTCTTTTTTTTGCCACCTAAAGTTTAAGCGCATCTTGTTAACAATCTCGCGCGCCATTAACTCTGATTTTTGCCAATGCTCTTTACGATAACCGGCTTCACCATGGATTCCAATTCCATAATAAATATCATCTTTTCCCAAAGATAGAGTGTGACAACTCTGTTTATATAAAACGGAATCACTAAAAGCCAAGCCTATCGTTTTGGTTTCCGGCAAGAGTTGCTCACAAACCATCTTTAAGTCTACTAGGCTCTTCCCCTTTTTCGCCAACGTACCAATAATTTTTTCAATTAAAATGGTTCCAGCTAACCCACGGCGATATTTTCTTAATGAACTTGCATCAACCGAAATATCATCATTTACAATCCCGTATTCTATCGACCAACCTATGTTTCTCAAATATTCAATTGCCTGCTTAAAAACCCGCACATCTTTTTCAAAATTTTTAATAATAAAAAAAGCGCGCTTCTTTTTAGTTACTGCCTTTGCTACTTTAATAATTTCTTCGGGCATAGGTGGTTCAAATAATTTTCCAGTGATTGACGCCGTTAGCATATTTCCACCTACGAAACCCCAATCGGAGGGCTCATGTCCAGCACCTCCACCTGAAATCACTGGAATATACGAATCATCAAAACTTGAATCAACATAACCGTAAATTCCTTCTACTTTTTTTAAATGTGACGCAACTATCTCAATGCCTCTTTGTGTATCAGTTAGTAGGCTATCTTCAGAATTATATATTTTCATACTCAAAAAACCCCCTTTCTCCCTTTATTTTAAACTAACATAGCAATTCCTTTTAGCAATACGGACAACTTTTATTTTCTGTCCGTTACGAGCGATAGCGTTTTCACTTTATAATGGACTTGTCATTAAGATAAGTCAAGAAAGGATCTTTATTATGAAAAAAATTATCAACAATCCTAGCAACGTAGTTAGTGAAATGGTCAGTGGTCTTGTGCGGTCATATCCTCAATACCTCGAACAAATCCCTGGTACAGAAGCCGTTGTGCGTAGCAATAAAGCTAGTATGACTGGCAAAGTCGGAATTGTTTCTGGAGGTGGCAGTGGCCATGAACCTTCACACGCAGGCTTTGTAGGTCAAGGAATGTTAACAGCAGCTGTTTGCGGTCAAGTATTTACTTCTCCAACTCCTGATCAAGTTTACGAAGCTATTAAAGCAGCAAATCAAGGTCAAGGTGTGTTCTTAGTTATAAAGAATTACTCCGGTGATGTAATGAACTTTGATATGGCAAAAGATATGGCTGAAATGGACGATATTCCTGTTAAATCGATTATCGTTGACGATGATATTGCCGTTGAAAATAGTCTCTATACCCAAGGAAAGCGGGGAGTTGCTGGTACTGTTTTAATGCATAAAATTGTCGGAGCAGCTGCTGATCAAGGTGCTTCTCTTGAGGAAATTGCCGCCCTAGCCGAAAAAGTTTTACCTCATATCAACACCATCGGGGTTGCTTTAAAAGCAGCTACTGTCCCAGAAGTTGGTAAACCTGGCTTTGAATTAGCTGATGATGAGATTGAATATGGTGTGGGAATTCATAGTGAACCAGGGTATAGAAGAGAAACAATTAAACCTTCTAAAGATTTAGTTGCTGAAATGCTAGCTAAAATTGATGCTAGTCTGAATTTAAAGAGTGATAAAAAATATGCAGTCCTCGTAAACGGGATGGGAGCAACTCCATTAATGGAGCAGTATATCTTCTCCAATGATGTTTTAAACTGGCTAGAAAATAAAAATATTGTTCCTGTCTTTACTAAAGTTGGAAACTACATGACTTCCATTGATATGGCCGGTATTTCACTTACAGTTTTTGAACTAGCTGAAACAAAATGGTTGGACTATTTAAATTATGAAGTTGACACAATTGCTTGGTAATGGAGAGTGATTAGATATGGAACTAACATTATCTTTAACAAAACAATGGATGAAACTATTTGCTGAAAAAATCGAGGCAAACAAAGCATATTTAAGCGATTTAGATACCCCTATTGGCGATGGAGATCATGGTAACAATATGGCTCGTGGAATGGTCGCAGTCCAAGAGGCGTTTAAAAGTAAGAACCCAACTGATGTAACTTCTGCCCTAAAGTTAGTCGCAATGTCTTTGATATCTAAAGTTGGTGGTGCTGCCGGTCCGCTGTACGGAACTGCTTTTCTAGAAATGGCTAAACTCAGTACATCTACAAACGATTTAGGTCTCTTGACTGAAGCAGCTGTTAATGGCATCAAGAAGCGTGGTGGTGCAAATGCTGGTGATAAAACTATGGTAGATGTATGGTTGGTCGCTGTTCCTGCACTAAAGGAAAATAGCTTAACAGCAAAACAAATAGAAGAAGCTGTTCAATCAACTAAGGACATGGAGGCCAAGAAAGGAAGAGCCTCCTATCTAGGTGAACGTTCTATCGGTCATTTGGATCCTGGTTCAGTTTCTAGTGGCTATCTATTCCAAGCACTTTTGGAAGCCGGTGAATAATATGGCGTATGGTATTTTAATTTGTTCACACGTTCCAGAAATTGCCCAAGGATTACCCAAACTTTTAAAGCAAGTGGCAAAAGATATATCCATTACCTATGCCGGCGGTACTGATGAAAACGACATCGGCACAAGTATGGAAAAAATTTCTGAAGCTTTAACCACAAATACTGCTGATGAAATCTTGGCCTTCTATGATCTCGGTAGTGCACGTATGAATTTAGATATGGCCATTGAATTTTCTGATAAAACTATCCACGTTTACGATACTGCTTTAGTTGAAAGTTCTTACGTTGCAGCCTCATTACTTCAAGCAGGAGTTGAGCTATCCACTATTGAGCAACAATTAAAACCACTTAAAATAAAGGGGGATGACTAACATGTCCGGTTTTTTAGGCGAATTTTTAGGGACGCTGATTTTAATCGTATTTGGTACTGGCTGTGGTGCTGCTGTTAATTTAAAAAACAGTTATGCCAAAGGTTCAAACTGGTTATACATCTCATTAGCATGGGGAATGGCTGTAACATTTGGCGTTTATGTCGCCGGACAATTTGGCGCTCAAGGACATTTAAACCCAGCTGTCACTTTAGGCTTTGCTGTTTTTGGATTTTTCCCATGGTCACAAGTTCTACCTTACATCAGTGGGCAACTACTGGGTGCCTTTGTCGGAGCAATTTTTGTTATTATTCATTATTATCCTCATTTTAAAGAAACTGATAATAACAACGGTAACTCTGTAGGAATTTTTGCAACTGGACCTTCAATTCCAAATGGCTTATTTAACTTCTTAAGCGAAACAATCGCCACCTTCTTTTTTGTCTTTACTTTAATCAATTTAGGCGATTTTACTCAAGGATTAAAACCCTTAATAGTTGGCTTACTAATTATGGTTATTGGTCAAGCTTTGGGCGCCACAACTGGCTTTGCTTTAAACCCCGCCCGAGACTTAGCTCCACGATTTGCTTATAGTATTTTACCTATCCCCAATAAGGGTGGTGCTAACTGGTCTTACGCTTGGGTACCAATTTGTGGCCCTATTATTGGTGGAATCTTAGCTGCTGGATTGCAAGTAATTTTGAAATAATCTAACTTTATCCTTTTCGTAATAATGAGCAATTGGAAGGCTATATTGGGCCCAATCCAATTGTTTTTTATTATTTAGGCCCTAAGTGCCATCACTTGCTCATAATAACTTTCCGCCTGCTCTTGATTTATATTGTACTTAGCTACCAAAGTCGTTATTATTTCTTCATGTCCTTTATTAGCTGCTATTAGCTTAGGAATATCACTTAATATCGCTAAAGCCAGGGTCATACCATCTCTGCGGCCAATACTTAGCCCCTCTTCACGACCTTCTGCAAGGCTATCTGTTCGAACGCGCGCTACTTCTCTTGCTACCCATTCTTTTGCTTCCATGTAGATTGCCCCCCTTTTCGAATCTTGCTTTAATGCTCGCACGGCTTTATCTATTTGCGCCGTAAATTCATCACTTACAATTTGCTTTGTAAAATACGCATTAAGTGCCTGTCTGACGGTGTTTTCAGCACTTAGCTCACCTTTTAAATTTACTATAGCATTTGTTTTTTTGTAAAGCTATTACTAGGAATTATACCCATTGTCACTAAAAATTCTACCCAAAATATTATCATCTGTAATTGTTACTTGCATTTAATTTCCTTCCAGGTGGAAAAATTTTTCCTGTCCTACCTACGAAAATTTCTTCTAGCCTAGATATTCCACTTTATCTAAAGAGTGGTTATTATTAATCGGCTTACGCCGATTGATTAGAAATTAAATTCTTAGTAGTTCTTAAATCACTTAATTTATTTATATTTTTAATTATGTCGGCGAAGCCGACAATAATCTTATCCACTATTGAATTAATATTATCTAACTTAGACTGGAAATTATTTTCTACCCTAGAAGTATTCTTCCCCATGAAATTTTCTTCTACCCCAGTATTATCAACATTTTCTAACCCCTGGAAATTATCTTCTTGCTGGAAGTTTGCTTCTACCCTAGAAGATTTCTTCTCTAGGGGGTAGAAATTTTCTTCCATAGAAGTTTCCTTCCTAAACTCATCTTCGTGTAACCAATCATATTCCTTATTCGCCTGTTCTGTAATTTGCTTCATCATATATATTTGCTTTTCTAGTGGGGGTTCCGTTTCCTTAGACTTCAACTTGTTAAAAAATTCAGTTATCTTTTCTTCAGCATATAAAGCCTTGCCAAGTTGTGCTTCCTTGCGCAGCTTAGGATCATAACTATTTTTTGAGTGTAATTTGTTGTAGGCTACCTTTCTAAACTCTCTTAACTCAGCTTTTTGTTCAGGAGTTAAATGGTCTGGAATGGGTCCAAAACGAGCTGTCATCTCTGCTTCAATCACTTCCGGGTCAACCTTAGTATCAACTGTGTAATCATACTTATCAGCTGGTTCCGCCACGGCTTCAACTACTTCTTTACGACCTGCTTCTTCATCGTAAAGGTAGCCATCCCTATCCAACGGATCAACCCCTGGCACAAAGCTGATAATCCGCTCGTTTTTATCCAAGGAATTGGCAAGTTCAATGTAACCACACTTAGCCAACTTATTGAGCCAAGCTGAAATTGACCTGACCGTCACGTGGTATAAAGCCGCTAAGCGTTGGTTAGAAACCGTAAAAATTCCTGCCATCCCACCAAATGTATATAGTTCCCCGTAAAGTAATTTCTCGTTAGCAGTTAAGCGTAAGTCAAAGCGGACCTTGGCTGGAATTGTAATTGGATAGTTAGCTTCTCGTTTTAAAATCTTAGTCATATCTAGATTCCTCGTTCTATTCTTGATTGTGGGTAAAGTTACCCCCTATATATATGATTCGCAAAAACTTTCCTAATTAATTCTTTTTTTGCCTAAATTTTCACTAAAAAAGTTATCATTATTTTTTAACCTAGCAAAAAAGGTCTTCGGAAAAGCACTCTTTTCCAAAAACCTTTAATTACTTATTAGTCATTTTCCTCAGTCAGCATCCGATAACGCATAAATGGTACAGGTACATCTAGCTTAAGGTCATAAGAAACAATCGGCTCATTTACTATTTTTTCCTTTTTTTCAAGCTCACGGTACTCTTGTTTTAAAGAATTACCATCTACCTTACCAGTACCTAAATAAACAAATTCATCATCATCTTCAGCATCAGATCTTTTTATGAACAGCAAGTATTCTAACTTAGGTGCTCCTTCAACAACCCCAGCAAACATTTTTTCAGTTTCGCCTTTACCTAGTCTTCTTCCTGACTTGGTATAACAGTGAATTTTACTATTAGATATAAACCTGTCTTCATACTTAATAGATTCATTTATATCTTCGCTCTTCATATAGGTTACAAAAATTGGGCAGTAACCATTCTCGATAAAATATCCACCTATACTTTGAGCAGGAACACGTCTTTGCCAATTTAAGAGTCGGTTAACATCTGAACGAGTGTATCGTTTTTCTAAAGTGAATAACTCTCGCAAATTGTATTCCTTTGCGTTTAGCAAGCCAGATTCAACAACATCTTCAAATAATTCTCTAAATCCTGGTGTACTATCTAATAATTCAGAGACTGTATCATTAAACCGATAACCTTTTTCTTCATCAATTCGAATTAGTGGTCGTCCACCTAACTTTGCAAATTCTGTTTTAGTTTTGTCTTGCTCGCTCCTGTCGTCATATCCCTTAGGCTTGTAATAGTCTAAGGTTAAAATCCGTTCAACACTATCTAGCACGTCCTCGTTACAATAGCTACCCGTAGCTAAGACCAATTCCTCCAACTCTGCTCGCGAAGATTTACCATCACGTAAAATTTTTTGTAACAGCAATAATTCATGAACGCGCTTGCCATTTAATAACTCAGTGGTTACAAAAGTGAGCGTAGTATCTAAGTAACCTTTTTCCCATGAATAAGCAGCGTCCTTGTCAACTTTGCGGAGAAAATCATTGTAATTCCCCTTTTTATTTAAAACGGATAAAATAGCTTGTGAAGCAACCATATTATTCTTAATAAAATCAGCTATTAGCGGGATCCTATTCAAACGTCGCTTTAATTCTTGATAATCTTTCTTTATCTCTAAAGTAAATAAATTCTTGCTTCCTTTCAACTGATCCAAAATCCGTTTTTTCGCAACTAATTCAAAGTTAATTGTTGATAAGCCCTCAATCTTACCGGTTTCGACGTGTTCCCTAATCCCGTCGCGCGTCCGCGATTGATCCCCCGTTAAAGCAACTGGAATTAAGTAATTATTCTTGTAATTGCCGATGAAGTCTATAACAGTTAGATACTCTTTACCTTGTGCCTTTCTCAAGCCTCGGCCCAACTGTTGGACAAAAACTATCACAGATTCTGTTTGTCTCATCATAATTACTTGATTTATGAAAGGAATATCGACCCCCTCGTTAAAAATGTCTACCGTAACCAGGTACGTTAGTTGGCCTAGGCGAAGTTTTTCGATTGCTGCTTCACGTTCTTCCTGGCTGTCTTCACCACTCAACATTTGGGCAGGATAACCATATTTAGTTAATAACGTCGCTATTTCGCGAGCTTCTTCCTTCCTGCTAACAAAGACCAAGCCATGTAATACATCGCCATCATAGCCATAGTACTCACTTTGCTTTACCACATACTTGACACGTTCTTCACTAACTAGGTATTTCAAATTAGTATTGTCGCTAATTACTTCACCGTTATACGTATAGTCAGACACTCCAATATAGTGAAACGGCACCAGCATTTCTTCTTCTAATGCTTCTTGGAGCCTAATCTCATAAGGAACATTGTAATCAAACAACTCATAGATATTCTTATCGTCGCTTCGTTCTGGGGTGGCAGTCATTCCTAATAAAAAATCGGGCTCAAAGTAATCTAAAACTTTGTTGTATATCTTACTTCCAACATGGTGCGCCTCATCAACCAAAATGTAGTCAAATTCGTCTTGCTTGAATTGTTTCAAATTCTCGTCTTTGCTTAATGTCTGCACCGTTGCAAAGAGGTACTTGGCGTCCATCACCTTGGAATTGCCGGATAATATTCCATAATTTGAATCCTTATCCCCGCCAAGTACCTTATGGAAACTTTCCAAAGCCTTCTTCAATATTTGTTCCCTGTGGGCTATAAACAAAAAACGCTTAGGCTGATAATTTTTAACGTCTAGGGCTGCTAAGTATGTTTTCCCTGTCCCAGTTGCAGAAATAACCAGCCCCTTTGTCTCCCTTAACAATCTTAAATTCTGCAAATTCTTTAAGGCTTCCGCTTGCATTTTATTAGGTTGAATCGAAGAATAGTTACCTTTATTTTCATCAACTTGCTCAGGAACAATATTTGAGGCTGATTTAACAAATTTTTGATTTAGGTGATAAACCTTCTCGTATTTTTCAATCCATTCAGCCGTTAAAGGGGTAGCTGCATCCCATTGATCTTCAATTTCTGCGGAGATGTCTTCTGTGAGCTGACCATCATTATAAGAAGTAAAGAGTAAGTTCCATTCTTTATTGACTTGCAAGGCGCCCGTAGTAAAGTTCGAACTGCCCACTAAAGCAGACTGATAACCTTCGTGCTGGAATAAATAACCTTTAGCATGAAATTTACCATGATTTTGTTCATAAATTCTGACCTCAACGTTAGGTAACTTCAATAGTTCCTTAAACATTTTTGGTTTATTAAAGTATAGATATGTCGATGTCAGTATTCTTCCTTGAACGGTCCTATTTTTCAAAGCAACTTTTAATGAGTTAAGAATCCCACTTTCAATAAAAGCCACGGCAAATGTAAAAAATTGGCAATGCTTAACTCCATCAAAAATTCGGTCGTACATCGTTTCGCCCTCAGTATTTGCAATCAACTTAGCTGCATACTCGTCATTTGCCTCGAACTTATTTTTATCAAGAAAAGAATTTAAGAGTGAGTCTTTTAATGCTTGCTTTTGACTAATGATCTTCATCAAATCTTACCTCACGCAAGTTTACTTTACTTATTGCTTGTGCTGCAGGTATGTCTGCCGGAGCCCAATTTAAATCTAATGCCTCAGCCGGGTCTATCCACTTAACCTTGCTGTGTGCAACCAAGTCAAAATTCTTGGACAAGAATTTCGCATAGTAGACTGTTAAATGAACCGTACCAAATTCATACTCGTAACTCGCTGTTTCAGTTACTTTATCTCCCACAATAATTTCATCATTGAATTCTTCTTTTAATTCACGCTTCAAACTTTCTTGAGGTAATTCACCTTGTTCAATTTTTCCACCGGGAAATTCCCATAAATCTCCCAAGATACGGTCACTATTACGTTTAGTAACCAATAATTTACCATCTTCTATTAAAGCAGCACCAACAACGTAAATATTTTTCATCGCTTCTTCTCCTATAATCTAAATCTAACCTAAGAATAGCAGCTTTATTTTAAAAAGTTAATACCTAATTAATTTTCCCTATACTAATAACCCTCCGCTAGACCACTAGCGGAGGGTTAATTGTATCATAACAATTTAAAACTATTTACTAATATTACTGATTTAACTTAGCTTTGAGGCCATCTAATGTAGCAGTATCGACATTAAGAATCTCTACTTCTTGGGGGTGGGCCATGGCATTATTAACAATGTCGTTAGGATCCCCGTCGGCAGACATCATAAAGCTACCTGGAAGATAGTAGACCTTAGCTTTATTGTTACCAATTAATTGAAAGGCAACGTCATTAGCGCCGGCAATTGATTGACCCACCATGTATGTATTGGCTGGGAACACGGCGTCAATCGTATCGTTATCGTATACATGGTGGTTAGAAACGTCATGAAAGTATAAACGTGTAACGTTGTCTAAGCCCCAATTAGCGTCCTCGGCCTTTTTGGCGGACCAAAAGACCCGTAAGGCAAGGTCGGTGGTCATCTTGGTGTTGGCTTCGACCTTTTGTTTAGGCGAAGCATACTTGGCTGGGATGCCTTTGCCGGCTGCGATTTGCGCAAAAGCCGCTTTGACGTCGGGGTTAGCCGTCTCTTTGAAGACCGCAGTTCCCTCACTATTACCTTCAGTCTGACCAGTTACTAATGCGACTGGCTTCCCGTTGTAAAAGGCAAAGAGGTAGGCGTAAACGTCAATTGCCCCCAGGTCGTTATGGTAGATGTAACTGGCAACAATGTTATAGGTATTCTTAGGTCCCATACCATCGTTAGACCAAGCCGCAGTTTGCTTGTTTGCTGGCTCGTTAATTGCAAGTGGGGTAGGACCATTGGGATAGACTCCAGTTGGGATTGTAATCCCCCTAAAGTGGCCTGGATTTTGCGGACTATAAGCTTGGTAGCTCTGCTGCATGGTGTAGCCCCAGTTGGTCATAAAGGTGGTCAACTGTTGGCTCTTACTTTGGTCCCACACACTGGCCTGTTGGTTCTTAGTTTCTGCCTGCTTCTTGGCCGACTGACTGCCGCTACTTTTTTGCTCAGCCTTCTTATGACTAGCCTTTTTAACCTGGCTGGTCTTTTGGCTACTACTTGTCTTAGCTTGCTCTTGCTTACCGCTGGAACAAGCCGCTAGCCCTAGTGTTAGTAGCGCCGTAGTTGCTAGATAAATTACCTGCTTTTTCATAGAAAAGTTCCCCCTTGGACTTTCTTTCTCTCTCAAGTAATTATAGCAAATTTTAACCCACCCGCTAGTAATCTTTTGTACCTAGCAACCTTCTTGCCCAATACTAGCTTTACCCACCCGTAGTTGCCTACGAGTGTTAGTCTAGCAAGTTAGGGCGACAAAAAGTGTCTCCCCAGCTAGTAATTTTTCATGTTCGGAAATTAATGTTTTTTCTAATCAAAAATTATCTTCTAAAAAAGTCCCGCTCTCTTTTTAGAGCGGGACTTTTTTGGCGAGAGATTAAGCATGAGCTGCCATAGCGTTATCGTAGGCAGCTTGGGCTTCTTCTTCACTTAAATCCATATTGGTTTTCAAAAATTCTATTATTTGGGCCCGACTCATGTCTAGGGCAGCTAGCCCGGTAATAGTCTTAATCCGCTCGGACTCTTGGGCGTAGGCACTCTTTAACGCTGCATACTCTTCGATTGTCATGTAAATCCCTCCCCTAATTGCATCTGCTTTTATCGCCGCTACTGCGGCCGCTAGTTTCTGACTAAAAGCTCCGCTCACGGTACCATCATTAAAATACACTACCATTTCTCTTTGCGCTTGCGTAAGCTGACTAACATCTGTTTTTAAGTTCACTATAACATTGGTTTCCTTGTTGTCAACTGAAAAGTTTGGACACCCGACTAGCTCGACTTTCAAGGTGTAACTAGGCCAACCTAATCCGTAAGGGTCATGGTCGCAAATAAAAAAGACCACCGTGCGCTTGCGTTTCTTGAACGGTTGCCCTGCATACAGGGCTTGCCTGCTCAAATTACCCTGGTAGATTGAGATTCGTTCGGCTAAATCATGTTGGTCCTCATTTTGCATCTCAAAATCATAGATAATCCCTTGGTCGTCTTCGGCATAAACGTCAAAGCGGGGCCCATGAAAAATTGCATTCTTCTTAAAATCATCTTCCCGATTAACTTTGACAATTTTGCCTGACTTTTAGCCAGGGCACCCACAATTTTAGTAACTCTTCTAGCAGTTCCGGATGGTCGTTGAAAACCCAGCTAAAAACCAAGTGATCCTTAATTGTAGCTTGGCGCCATTTACGGGCAAGTTTTTTTCTCAAATCCAAATTCGTCACCTCTTTGCGAATAAAAAAATTTCCCCCTCTACTATTAACATTCGCAATTTAGGCTAGAATTATTTTTTTCAAAAGCAGTCTTAACTAAAACTTAAGAATTAACAAAATAGCCTAGGATTTGCTTTATCCACAAATCCTAGACTATTATTTCAATCTCCAATTTTAACTTTATTCAAAAGCAAGGAGGAACCCACAACCGAAATAGATGATAAGGCCATCGCTAGGCCGGCAAATTCAGGACTGAGACTTAGCCCCAAGCCACTAAAGAGCCCGGCTGCCAGTGGAATCCCAATCACATTGTAGATTAAAGCCCAAAACAAGTTGAGCTTAATCCGGTTAAAGGTCTTTTGACTAATGTCAAAGGCGTTGACCACACCCATCAACTGGTTGTTGGTCAAGACAATCCCGCCGGCTTCTAAGGCAATATCAGTCCCGGAGCCCATAGTAATCCCCACGGTAGCGGTCGAAAGAGCAGGGGCATCGTTAATCCCATCCCCCACAAAAGCCACTTTGCCGTTAGCTTGCAGGTGTTCAATCGTCGCCGCCTTTTGATCTGGTAAGACTCCAGCAATCACTTCTTTAATCCCCACTTCGTCCGCAATCGCTTGGGCGACCACCTCATTATCACCAGTTAGCATGACTGGCTTTAAACCTCGCTTGACTAGGGCAGCCATAGCCTGTTTAGCATCTGCTTTAGGCCGGTCTTGAATTCCAATTAAGCCCAAGACTTGCCCGTCATAAACAACAATCACCACGGTTTTAGCTGCTTGCTTTAACTTTGTTAGGGTCGCTTGTAACTGAGGAGAGAGCTCATAAGCTTGGGTGAGCTGTTCATTGCCTAAGAGGGCTTCTTTGTTGGCTAATTTCGCCTTAACCCCCTGGCCCGCCACTACTTGGAAATCAGTTACCGGGCTTAAAGTTAAGTCAGCCTGCTTAGCAGCCGTTAAAATTGCTGCTGCCAGTGGGTGTTCCGAAGCAGCTTCTAGGCTGGCAGCCACACGTAAAAGGTCTTTTTGTCCGACAACATCGGTCACCACCGGTTGACCCTCCGTGATTGTACCGGTCTTATCAAAGACCACGGTTTGAACACCATCAATGGCTTCCAAGACGGTAGCGTCTTTAATTAAGACCCCTAACTTGGCAGCCCGGCCGGTCCCCACCATAATTGCGGTTGGTGTCGCTAACCCTAAAGCACAAGGGCAGGCAATCACAACGACCGCCACGGCATAAAGCATGGCGTCTACCCCGCTAGCTCCTAGAAATACATACCAAACCAAGTAGGTCAGCAGTGCGATTATTAACACGATGGGGACAAAAATATCGGCAATCTTATCCGTCAAACGTTGAATCGGGGCATGACTAGTTTGAGCCTTTTTGACTAGCTCCACGATTTGAGCCAGCATTGTATCTTGCCCGATTTTTTCCACCCGGAAGGTAAATGTCCCGGTCTTATTAAGCGTGGCACCTACAACTCTGTCTCCTACTTTTTTGGTTACCGGCATACTCTCACCAGTAACCATTGATTCATCTACACTTGAAACCCCTTCAGTAATAAGGCCATCTAGGGGCACCTTTTGTCCTGGTTTGACCCGCACTAAGTCCCCAACTTGAACCTGAGCTACAGGGACTAGCTGATAGTGACCGTCCCGCCAAACCTCTGCTTCCTTTGCTTGCAGCTGTAATAATTTTTCTACCGCGCTGGAAGCATTATTGCGCATCCGTTCCTCGAAGACTTGCCCTAACAGGACAAAGACTGTGACAAAGGCGGCACTTTCAAAGTAAACCGCCCGTCCAGTTGCCATCGCATAGATGCTGTAAAAATAGGCCACCGCCGTACCAATCGCAACTAAGGTATCCATGTTAGCGTGATGGTTTTTAAAGGCCGCCCAGGCACTTTGCCAAAATGGTAAGGCCGACAGCGCCATGATAATGGTGGTTGTTATTAAGGCAATCCAATTATAGGCAGGCATCATCCAGGAAAAAGCCATTCCCACCATTTGAATAATCAGTGGCACCGACAGTACCAGGGAAATCACAAAGCGTTTAAAGTAAGACATTACTTAATGACAACCTTTCCGTGGAACATATCCATCCCACAAGCATAAGTATATTCGCCTGCCTTGCTGGTATCAATTTCGATAACCTTATCTTGCTTAATTGGCAATTCTTCACTAATCCCAAAGTCCTTGAAAACCACTTCCTTCAAGCAGTTAGACTTATCCAAGCGATTAAAGACCAACTTAGCTGGTACCCCTTGCTTCAACACTACCGTTTCTGGGCTATACCCCCCATTAACGGTAATCCGCGCTTCTTGACTATTTCCCTTAACCTGAGCCTGACTTTGGCCTTGATCATGCTTGCCAAAGAACCACCAAGCGATAAAAGCAATCGCAGCTACAACAACAATCACAACTAAAATTTGCATTCTGATGCACCCTTTCATTAGTTCGTTTACATTTGTAATCTTACACCTTTAAGTATAGTCTCTCGCCACTTCCTGTCAAGGATTTTATGTTGTGTTCCATTTGCTAACACACTTAACTTCTGTTACACTAAATTAAATTTTTACACAGGAAGTGCTTTATGTCAGACGAACAACTATTAACTTTTATCTACAACCTCATTTTAGATCCTAGCCTTACTGAGGCCGAACGTAAGCTCCTTGTCGATTTCAAGAACCGACTCAAACCCAAGAGCGACCTCGAAGACGAACTACGCAACTTAGCAGATGACATGCGCCGCCTAGCCGTCAAAAATCTTGGCCACACCAGCTTTTCACCTAAGATGCAAACCATCTACAAACTTATCTCCCAGTCCGGCCTGCTCAAGGAAAACCTGGCACAGGGATTAGCTGCAGTGGGGCCAATGTTGTAAGAACTAGAAAAATAACTGAGTACCCATTGCTTTTAGGGGTGAACAAATTTCAATTGTTCGCCCCCTACTTATGCATAAAGGCCCATTTTCTTGAGCTAAGGTTATGAAAAAGTATAGTATATAATTAGTATACTAAAATAGGAAGGCGGGATATAATATGACTACTACAGGACACAAATCTAAAAATAAGTTAGTTCAATTAAAACTCCCAGTTGACGTCAAGAATAAGTTAGACGACATCTTTGCTAAAGACGGTACTACCACCCCACAAGCACTCAAAATGATTGCCACCCAAATTGCTAACCGTGGTTTTTCCCCCTTTACTACCGTTCATTATGAACAATATAGTGAACCTGTTAGTGCTGAACTTGAGGCAAAACTGCGCGAAGATGAACTAAAAATAATGGGTTATTTACCTGACGATACTGATGAATTTGCCGACGAACAAAGCCTTAACCAGGCTTTTGAAAAAAATTTAAAATAGGAATATGAAATATAAGGTAAAGATTAGTAAAGGCTTTTGTCGAAGTAACTGACCACAAAAACTTACATGACGATAGTAATTAATTATTGACTAGACATAACTCAACACGTGTTTCTTCTAATACTCAAACCATTTGTAATAAAACCTAACTTTCTAAGTGAATTTTGAAATAGCATCATCAAAAAACCGCTAGCAATCAACGTTTTAGTAACGTAATTGCTAGCGGTTAGTTATTTTTGTCCTTTTTGTAGCTTAAATTGCTTAATAATTTTCAAAGCGCGCTTGCGCGTCTTAATGTTAGGACTGTTTAAATTACGTAACGCCGTTGCATAATCACTTTTTGACATAGTATCACCTACCAACTAGCTTTCTTAATCCCAGGGATTTTTCCCGCCAACGCGAGTTTTCTAAAGTTTATCCGTGAAAGTCCAAATTCACGAAGATACCCCCGGGCTCGACCGTCTAAGGCATCCCGGTTATGCAACCGCACTGGGCTAGCATCCCTAGGAAGCTTAGCCAAAGCTTGGTAATCACCCTGCGCCTTTAATTGAGCTCTTAACTCTGCATACTTTGCTACCAGTTCTTCACGTTTCTTTGCCTTAGCAATCTTTGCTTTTGTCGCCATAAAAAACCTCTCTTTAAGTTAAATAGTAATTATTACTATTTACAGTTTAAATTAATACTTCACGTAGGTCAAGTACTTTTATTTAGTCTGACGACTTTTCTAAAGTAATATCGTGGAATTGACGCTGTAAATATAAAAAACTCCATCCCGCATAATAAACTTAGGATGGAGTTTTACCCTTTCACACAAGTATCAAGGTGTATGTCAGCTTAGCCATTCTTTACCTACCGGTTTGACTTCAGCTAACTCTTCATCTTCGACTAAATCCATGTAATAATCGTATTCCTGCCACTCTTTAGTTTCAAAAATATTGGTAGGCTTGTGGGTCTGGTGGCTAAACTTCTTCTCAACGACTTTACAAGTAGAATCTTGAGGCAGTGTCAGCGAACTACTATTACTAATTTTCGTCATTACTTCAGTTCACTCCTATATATCTTTTGACCTAACTTAGCGGAAGTACTACTTTTTGTCTACAAAAAAACCAGTAGCTATTATACTACTGGAAAAAACAAACCTTGGCAGACATTTGGCAAACAACTATCTTTATGCACCCTGTTTTTCGTAGGTCTACCTTCTTCAAAAGCTTGATTTATAGGTATTCCCTCACCAAGTTATATTTGATTTTTATTCCCACTCAATCGTTGCAGGTGGCTTGGAAGTGATGTCGTAGACGACGCGGTTGACGTGGTCTACTTCGTTGACGATTCGAACTGAGATGGCTTGGAGCACGTCCCAGTCAATCTTAGCGAAGTCGGCGGTCATTCCGTCGATGGAAGTAACGGCCCGGATACCGATAGTGTAGTCGTAAGTCCGGCCATCACCCATGACCCCCACGGAGCGGATACCTGGCAAGACGGTGAAGTATTGCCAGATTTCCTTGTCTAAGCCGTGCTTAGCAATTTCTTCGCGCAAGATGTAGTCGGAGTCACGCACGATTTGAAGTTTTTCATCGGTAATTTCACCGATAACCCGGATACCAAGTCCAGGACCAGGGAATGGTTGGCGCCAAACTAATTCGTGTGGCATCCCTAGCTTTTCACCTAATTCACGGACTTCATCCTTGAATAAGGTGTTAAGTGGTTCGATTAATTCGAACTGCATGTCTTCTGGCAAGCCCCCAACGTTGTGGTGGGACTTGATAGTTTGAGCAGTATCTGTTCCTGATTCGATTACGTCAGTGTAAAGCGTACCTTGGGCCAAGAACTTGATGCCTTTAAGCTTAGTAGCTTCGTCATCGAAAACTTGGATGAACTCATTGCCGATAATCTTGCGCTTCTTTTCTGGGTCAGAAACGCCAGCAAGTTTGCCTAAGAAGCGGTCCTTAGCGTCAACCTTGATGATGTTTAAGCCAAATTTACCACCGAGGCTGTCCATAACTTGTTCGGCTTCACCTTTCCGGAGCAAACCGTGGTCAACAAAGATACTGGTTAATTGGTCACCAATGGCCTTGTGTAATAGAACCCCAACAACTGAGGAATCTACCCCACCGGAAAGACCGAGGAGTACCTTTTGATCACCGACCGTTTGGCGAATCTTGGCAACTTGCATGTCGATGAAGTCTTCCATTGACCAGTTAGCTTGGGCACCACACACATCGAAAGCAAAGTGACGTAAGATGTCATTACCGTATTCAGTGTGACGAACTTCGGTGTGGAATTGCAACCCATAAAGTTTCTTTGCTGGGTTAGCCATAGCAGCAATTGGGCAGTTAGCACTAGTAGCACTGACAGTAAAACCAGCAGGTACTTCAGTTACTAAGTCCCCGTGACTCATCCAAACAGTTTGAGTGGTTGGTAAGTCCTTAAACATTACGGCATCCTTACCGACTACTTCAATATCGGCCTTACCGTATTCCTTGTTGTCAGCACTTTCGACCTTCCCACCTAAATTGTGGGCCATCAATTGCATCCCGTAGCAAATCCCTAAGATAGGTAGTCCCAATTCAAAGATTGCTGGGTCAACTTTAAATGCGTCTTCGTCGTAAACACTGTTAGGGCCACCTGAGAAGATGATACCCTTAGGGTTCATTTGCTTAATCTCTTGAGCTGTAAGCTTGTGAGAAAGAAGTTCAGAGTAAACCCCCATTTCGCGAATACGCCGAGTAATTAATTGGTTATACTGACTTCCAAAGTCCAAAACGATAATCTTGTCGAAAGCCTGCATATCAACATTTGCCAAGATATTCACCTCATTAATTAATTTATTATCCTATATTGTAACGACCCAAGGGCTTTCGGTCAATGATTTTCACCTTAATCACGGATAATTCTTGCCTTTTTCTAATATTTTTTCAAGTAAAGTTCGTTTATCAAGTGATTTTTACCCTTGGTTAAGACTAAATCTGCGCGATTTCTTGTCGGTAAAATGTATTCTAATAAATTAGGGTGGTTAACCTTTTGCCAGACATCTTTAGCCATGGCGTGGGCGGCTTGGCGGTCACCGATTGCGTAGGCGTAATAGTAGTTACTCTTATCCTGGGCGGCTAAGTCTAACAGCATGTCAAAGCGTTCCAGGTACCATTGCTTGATTAGCTCTTCCCTAGCGTCAACGTAGATTGAAAAATCGAAGTAGTCACTGACATACAACTGCTGGTTACTTGGTAGCTGCAAGACGTTAATCCCTTCCACAATCAAGATATCGACGTCTTTAACCAGCTCGTACTCGCCACTAACAATGTCATAGATTTTATGTGAATAGACTGGGGCCTTGGCTGGGAGGTTATTTTTCACATCATCCATAAAACGAAGCAACCTGTCCATATCGTAACTTTCAGGGAAGCCCTTTTTGGACAAAATGTGGCGCCGCTTTAGCTCCGCGGTTGAGTACAAGAAGCCATCAGTGGTGATTAGCTGCACCTTTTTGTGGGGGTAGATTTCTTTTAGTAAGGTTTGCAAGAGCCGGGCGGTCGTACTCTTGCCCACGGCCACCGACCCAGCAATTCCAATCACTAGCGGTACCTTTTGGGGCTTTTTCTTCCCTAAAAATTCCGCCTGCTGTTTTAATTTTTGTTGTTGGATTTTCCACCTCAGACCAATTAAGTGGACTAAGGGCATATAGATTTCACTAACATCTGCCTGGGAAATCCGGTCATTTAAAGACATGATCCGTGCCAGTTCTCCCTTGGTTAAAGGCACAATGTGTTCTTTATAAAATTCCTTCCACTCAGCGCGGCTAATTTTATAGTAGTTTAATTGGTTTTCCATGATTTACCTCATTTAAAACAATTTATGCCCCTAATTATAACATAGTTGCTAACCGCTTTCTTCATCGTAACAAACCAAATTTTGTGTTAAAATTTAGTTGACATTAACAAGTGAGGTAAGTGAAAAATGAATCGGATTGTTCTTTTAGGTGATAGCATCACTGCCGGAATGACTAACGGCTACCCATCACCTATCTTTAGTCATAAATTAGCCAGTTTTCTTCCTGAAGTAGAATTTATCAACCGCGGGGTGCCCGGCGACATTACCCGCCTAGCTAAACTCCGCTTGCAAGCAGACGTCTTGGAAGTTGATCCTGACTTAGTGGTCGTCTTCTTTGGTACTAACGACGTGGCTGACCCGCAAACGGACCTTGAAGACTACCGCTCTAACCTAGAAGAAATCTGTCGGACGGTTGGTTTGGAAAAGTGTCTCCTAATTACGCCTGGTTTAGTTGGTCCTAGTCAGGAAGCTAGTCGGCCAACCCCTAAAATGGCTGCCTTTGCTAAGGCTACCCTTGAATTAGGCCAAGACCTCGATATTCCAACTTTAAACTGGCAGGCCATCATGGAAAAACACATCCCCGCCAGCCTCTTACAGGCAGATGAGATTCACTACAATGAGCGGGCCTACGACCTCCTAGTGGCTAACCTTGTTCCCCTCTTAAAAACCAAGTTAGCCCAGGTTAAACCTAAGATTATCCATTAACACTAAACAAGCAGGTGAAAAGCTTAAGCTTCACCTGCTTGTTCTTTAATAAAAAATTTGCTCGCCAAATTTTTTTGCAAAATAAGAGAGTCGTAACTATGCTAGTTACGACTCTCTTATTTTCTATTTGGTAATTAATTCGTAAAGCTTAGGGTCAATCCGGTCAAATAAAGGGGTAACTTGGCCGCTGACAAAAATATCCAAGCGGTGCATCGCCCGCGAGCAGATGGTATAAACCAACTGCCGGTCGCTATCGGCATGGTAATTTTTTGCGTTAGCCTGCCACATAATAACGGCATCAAACTCTAGCCCCTTAGCTAAGTAAGCTGGCACCACAATCGTCCCCGCCGCTAGCCGCTGATTTTCGGTCTTAATCAAGGTTACCGCTTGACCTTCAGCCCGTAAAGCCTGGGTCAAAGCTTCACACTCGGCTAGACTCTTACCAATCACGGCCGTGGTTAAGCGGTCGGCTTGATTTTGCTTTAGGCGCGCCACCACGTCGGCAATCAAGTCAGCCTCGGTCTTAGCCGTCGTTAACCGGGGTTTTTCTCCCGCCCGTTCAAAGGCGGTCACCGCTTCACCGTGTAGGAGGATTTCCTTAGTAAAGTCGGTAATCTGTTGGGTGGAACGGTAAGATTTGGTCAACTGGACTACCTTGGTCTTATCTTGAGGAAACATCGTCCCTAATTCCTTTAAGAGGCTGTGGCTGTTTTCGTGGGTGAAGATGGCCTGGTTTAAATCACCCAACATAGTAAACTTAGCCCGGGGGAATTCTTCTTTGAGGTAGGCCAACTGGTAGGCCGTATAGTCTTGAATTTCGTCAATGAAGACCTGCTTAATATCGGTTTGCCCCCGTTTACCACTGATTTGGTCGTACAAGAATAAGTAGGCGGTCACGTCACTTAGGGCCAGCTTTTTAGCCTTAAGATCTGCGACGACCTGGGCTAGTTCAAGTTGCCATTCTTCCTTGGTTAAGTCGTACTTGGCTAGGTCAACCAAAGCCGGAACGCTCTTTAAAAAGTGGACGTACTGGCCGTTAATACTCAAGAAGCGGTTCTTGATGATGGCTTGATGTAGGGGCTTAAAGGCGTGCATCACATACTGACGTCCTAAGAAGTTGAGCTCTTTTTCCCCGTTAGCAAAGTTTCTTGGGTGGTCGCCGTAAAGGGCATTTAACTGCTCTTGGCTAAGGTCTTGGATGGCCTTTTGAACCTGGTCACTCTTAGCGTAACGGTTAATCTGGCCGTTTAGTTCTTTAACCAACCGTTCCTTGGTAGCTTCCAGCCTATTTCTCAAGTGGTAGTTTTCATTGAAACTATAGTAGATTTGTTTGATGTGGGCCTTAGAAAAGAAGACCTCGCCACCTAGTTTCAAGTCCTTAAAGCGCATGCCCTTTCTTTCCAGGTAAGCCCCGTAAGCCTTGCTGGCCTTAAAGAAGTCCAAGCTATCCTTTAACCTTTTCACCTTTTGCTTAAGGGGCGCTTGGTCTTCTTCAAACCGTTCCTGCAAGGTTTCCACGTGTAGTTTAGGCAAGCGGCGCTTAACGTGTTGATAGTAGGTCAACTGCACCATATTTTGCTCCCCTAACTCCGGTAAGACCTGGTCAATGTAGTCATTAAACAACTGGTTAGGTGAAAATAAGATGACCTGGCTTGAAGTCAGCTTGCCCCGGTAACGATACAAGAGAAAGGCCACCCGTTGTAGGACGGCAGAGGTCTTCCCAGAGCCTGCCGCTCCCTGTACAAAGAGGAGGTCTGAACTGGTGTCCCGGATAATCTTATTTTGTTCACGCTGAATGGTGGTCACGATACTTTTCATCTTGGTGTCGGAATTTTCATCCAAGACCTCTAGTAGCATTTGGTCGCCCACCGTTTCGTCAGTATCAAAGACGACTTTAATCTTACCATCTTCCACCATGAACTGCCGCTTAAGCCGCAAGTCCACCTTCCGCTCACCATCCGGGGTTTGGTAACTGACTTCACCTAAGCCCCCGCCATCGTAATAGATGGAAGAAATGGGTGCCCGCCAGTCATAGATTAGAAACTTGTCGGGACCGTCAGTAAAGGAACCAAGGCCGATATAGATTTTTTCTTCCTTACCCTCGCCTTCTTCTTCAAAGTCAATCCGGGCAAAGTAGGGTTTCTTTTCTAACTTCTCTAAAATCTCCAACCGCCGGCTGGCCTGTTGCATGTTATTTTCCCGCTCTTGGAGCAGCTGTTGTTGCTGGCGCACCGTCAGCGCGGTTTCCATCATCCCCGAGTAAGTGCTCGTCTTAATCCTAACATTATTAGAAAAATCGGCTTGGATTGCCTTCTTATCAGCCTCGACACTGGCCAAGTTAGCTTGATCCTTGGCGATTGCCTCCTTAACCTTAGTTACTACCATATCCATCCGCGCTTGCTCTTGTTCCTTAATTGACGCCATCCAAACACCTTCCCTGACAAATTTTTCGGTAAATAATTGTAGCACATTTTTAAAAGCCCTAGCAAGAACTTACACTTCCTAAGAAATTTATAAATTCTCCTTATTTTTTCCTTAGCGCGCTAGTATTTGCCTTAACTTTGTCCTATGCTAGCTGTACGGAGGTATTTTTATGGACAAATTCTTTGACTTACTTTTTAATTTTCATGACTATCTCTTCCCCCTGGTTCAATCGGCCGGGGCTTGGTCTTACCTTGTCTTTTTTGCCCTCATTTTTGCTGAAACCGGGCTGATTATATTTCCTTACCTGCCGGGAGGTTCACTAATCTTTTTTGCCTCCTCGATTGCAGCCGTTAACGGTCAGGTTTTAAACATTTACGCCTTACTGGCTAGTTTTTTTATCTCCGCTTACCTGGGTGATAGTCTGAACTACTTTTTTGGAACTAAACTAGAACAACTTTCATTTTTCAAAAAACACATTCCTGAAGCCAAACTCCTAACTGCCCGCCGCTTTTTTAAGCGTCACGGGGGCAAAACCATCATCTGGGGCCGCTATCTGCCCCTAATTAGGAATTTTATCCCCCTAATCGCCGGCAGCATTGGCTTTAACTTCAAAAACTTTGCCCTTTATAATTTGCTTGCAGTTAGTCTGTGGGTCTTTGGAACCGGCCTTTGTGGTTACTTCTTCGGCCGGATTCCCCTGGTCCAAGAACATTTTTCGACCATCTTCTTACTGATTGCCTGCCTGGCCTTGATTCCAACCATTTTTACCGCCCTCCTCCACCTTTACAAACAAAGGAAGGCCTTCAAGCGTTCCTAAAAAATGGTATACTGTAGGTACTACACGTAAAGAAAGGATTCGCATATGTCATTTACAGTCTACTTAGTTCGTCATGGTCAAACCATCCTCAACCGCTACAACCGGATGCAGGGATGGTGTGACTCGGATTTAACCACCTTAGGCATTAGCCAGGCCCAACAGACCGGCAAACGCCTCGCTGCTATTAAATTCGACCACGCTTTTCACAGTGACACTATCCGGGCAACCCAAACTTGCCAAAACATCCTCGCCCAAAACCATAACTTAGTCCCCGCCCACCAAGAAAGCTTCTACTTTAGAGAAGAAGGCTACGGCTACTATGAAGGGGCCGATTCTGGTAACGCCTGGATGGTTATCGGCGGACCCCACGGGTGTAAAACCTTCTCCGAAATTATCAGCACCTACTCGATTGAAGACGCTAAGAACTTTGCTAAGGCGGCCGATCCTTTTGACGACGCCGAAGACAACGCCGAATTTTGGCACCGACTCGACTGTGGCTTCGACCTCCTTCGTTCTGTTGCTACCAACGGTCAAAACGTGCTTTTAGTTAGTCACGGGACAACCATTCGCAGCATCGTTGCCCGCTTTGCCCCTGAAATCGACATTACCGTTAGCCCTAAAAATGGCTCGGTCACTAAGTTAATCGTAGATCAAGCCGAAGTTAAGGTGGACTACTTTAACCAATTTGCAGACGATTTTGCTTACTAGACAATATAAAAGGCGGTGGACCTGACTGGTAACTATCCCAGTCAGGCCCACCGCCTTATTTAACCTTTATTTTGAGTAGTTAGGTGCTTCCTTAGTGATTTGCACATCGTGTGGGTGAGATTCGATTAACCCTGCCCCAGTAATTTGAACGAATTGTGCTTCTTCACGAAGTTTGTTAAGGTCACCGGCACCACAGTAACCCATTCCGGCCCGCAAGCCACCAACCATTTGGTAAACGATATCGGCTACTTGGCCCTTATAAGCTACCCGGCCTTCAATTCCTTCTGGCACCAACTTGTTAGCTTCGTTAACCCCACTTTGGAAGTAACGGTCTGAAGACCCGTGGGAAGAGTCCATGGCTGCCATGCTCCCCATCCCGCGGTAAGTCTTGAAGCGACGCCCTTGATAAATTTCAGTTTCACCAGGTGCTTCATCAGTTCCGGCTAACATTGAACCAAGCATTACGGCGAAACCACCGGCTGCAATCGCCTTAACAATGTCACCAGAGTACTTAATCCCACCATCGGCGATGATAGTCTTACCGTATTCACGGGCTACCCCAGCTGCATCGTAAATTGCAGTTAATTGTGGTACCCCCACCCCAGCAACAACCCGGGTGGTACAAATTGAACCAGGTCCAATCCCGACTTTAACTACGTCAACCCCGACATCGTATAAGGCCCGGGTAGCTTCGGCTGTGGCCACGTTCCCTGCAATTAAGGTTGCATCTGGGAATGTTTCTCTGATTTCCTTAATCTTGCGGATAACCCCAGCTGAGTGACCGTGAGCAGTATCGATCACTAAGGCATCAGCACCCGCATTTAGTAAGGCAGTTGCCCGTTCGTAGGTGTCACTAGTTACCCCGACTGCGGCAGCTACTAACAAGCGCCCATGTTCATCCTTAGCAGCGTTAGGGAATTCGACTACCTTTTCGATATCCTTGATGGTGATTAACCCAGTCAAACGTCCAGCTTCATCAACCATTGGTAATTTTTCAATCTTATGCTTTTGTAAAATTGCTTCTGCTTCCTTCAAAGAAGTGCCTTCTGGTGCGGTCACTAACTTATCTTTGGTCATGACGTCCCCGATTCGTTCACTAGCATCAGTCACGAACCGCAAGTCCCGGTTAGTAATGATTCCGCAAAGTTTACGGCTAGCTTCGCTTTCCACGATTGGCACCCCAGAGATGCGGTACTTTCTCATCAAAGCTTCTGCTTCGCTAACACTATTATCAGGTGTTAGGAAGAATGGGTCGATGATAACCCCGCTTTCGGAGCGCTTAACCTTACGAACTTCATCAGCTTGCCGTTCAATGGTCATATTTTTGTGGATAACCCCTAACCCACCTTGGCGTGCCATCGCAATCGCCATTGCAGATTCAGTAACTGTATCCATCCCCGCACTGATGATTGGGATATTTAATTTGATATTCTTAGCTAACTGCACACCGAGGTCAACCTCGTTTGGTAGCACGTGACTTTCTGCTGGTATCAACAAGACATCATCGAATGTGAATCCTTTTTTTGCAAATTTTGTATCCCAATTTGACATTACAAAACTCTCCTTTGAATTTATTTTTGTTTTCTAATGTACAAAAATTTCTATCCGATTGCAAGTATTCTAATCTTTTTCTTATAAAATTAACGATATTTGTAATTTAAATGTTATTGTTCGCTATAACTCGTACGTTTTTCAACTTATTCAGTCTAAGGTAGATAAAAGCCGAAAAATCTCCTACAAGCGCTGTAATTCGCTAAAGCTTAGGGCCTGGGTTAATTTCAAGTCCATCCCCACTACTTGCTTTGGCTTTCGACCCGCTTGCACCAAACTTTCCTCTTTTACCGAGTCCTCGACAATCGTTGCCGGACCTAGATAGTAAAAGCCGCTTTCCTGGCTGTCACTTGGCTTGACAAAGAGTTCAATTTGGACTTGAAAACTCCCGTCTGCACGCTTAGCCAATAACTGCTTAACCTCCGGCGAATCCAAATGACGTGGGCTTCTAGTATACCAGCGAATCCGGTCATTATGGCTGAAGTTATTTTGGTAAAGGGCCGCCCGCTTGGTCTGATCTAACTTTTGGTGAATGATAAAGACCGGACAGACCCTGTCAAAGACCTTATAACCATACATTGGGGCCGAAACATCCTTGGCTAAATTAAGTAAGCGGCAGACGTCCTTTCTACTGTAACGCTGAAAGCGGGTGAACGTCTGGTGGTTATCATAGGCTTGATTTAAGGTCAACCCAGCCTCTAAGGCATCGCTAAATAAGAGCTTAAACCAGTGGTTAGTATCTAAGCTAGCTTGGAGTTGCGCGTTTAAGTGGTAACTACCAGCTTTTATTTCCACCAATGGTAAGTGCCCGTACTGGTCTGATTTTAGGCCACTGCCCGCCTTAATCTTAAAGAAACCTAACCCTAAGATATTCTCTACCCCGGCTAGGGTTCCTTCATCTGCCAACCACCCCTGAGCCTGCAGCTGCTTTTTAAAGTCAACCTTAGCTAGCCTTCTTTTGGCCACCAACTGCTTTAACAGGGTCAATTCCTGCGGTCGCAACCCTAAGAGCAATTCCTTAGTGACAAAGGTTAACACTTGGTCCTCATAGGTGCTTAGGTCTACAGCTTGGCCCATTCTTTGCAAGAAGTGCCCATAGTTAGGTAGTTTGAGGCGGGCAAAGACCTGGGCGTCAAAGTCACCTAGCCTTTGGAAATCCATCAGCAAGGCAGGCCGGTTGAGGCGGGCGCTTAAGGACTGGTAAGCGGCCTTTAACTTTTGCCAGGCGTCTAACTTAACCTTAGCTAGGGCCTGGAAAATCTGCTCCTGGGCAATTTTACTAAAGTTAATCGTAGCCAGGCCTAAATTAGTCTGACTAAACAAAGTCTGGTAGGCCTTATCCTTGCTAGCCGACCGGTCCCCACTCAAGGCTTGGGGAATGAGGTAGTTATTTTGGTAGTTACCGATAAAATCTAAGACTAAGACGGCCTCCTTGCCCGGCGCCTTGCGCAACCCCCGCCCTAACTGTTGGGCAAAGACAATGCTTGACTCGGTATTGCGCAAGAAGACCACCTGGTTGACGCTGGGAATATCGATGCCCTCATTAAAGATATCAACCGTTACGAGGTAGGTTAACTGCCCGGCTTCTAGTTGGGAGACCGCCTTTAATCTAGTCGCCACTGAATCCTGGTTAGTCAAGGCCAAGCTCGGGTAACCCCGCTTCGTCAGTAATTGTGCTAACTGGCGCGCTTCATCTTGGCGGCTAACAAACATCAAGCCCCGAATGGGTTGACTGCTTGGCTGGTAATAGTTAATTTCCTCTAGTAAGTAGTCTAAGCGGTCACTTACTGCCACTTGTTGCAGGGAGCCTTTAACACTAGTCCCCTCTACCTTTGCGAGCTCGTAATCGACTAACCCTACATAGTGGAAGGGGGTTAGCATCCCGGCCTGTAAGGCATCTTGGAGCCTAATTTCGTAAGCCACCTGGTAGTCAAAGTTAGCAAAGACACTGAGATCATCGTTTCGTTCGGGCGTAGCCGTCATCCCCAGTAAAAACTCGGGCCGGAAGTAATTTAAGATTGCTTGGTAAGTCTTGGCCCCAACGTGGTGGGCTTCGTCAATCAAAATGTAGTCAAACTCCGCCTGCTCAAACTGTGCCAACACTTCCGGCTTACTTAGAGTTTGCACAGTGGCAAATAGGTAACGGGCTGTAAGCTGCTTTTGGCCGCCCCCTAAAATGCCGTAGTCACTGGCTGGTCCCCCTAAGACCCGGCGGAAACTTTTCAAAGCCGCCGTGAGAATTTGCTCCCTGTGAACTACAAACAAGAAGCGTTTAACTTGAGCTTGCTTAACGTCAAAGGCGCCTAGGTAGGTCTTTCCTGTGCCCGTGGCTGAAATAACTAGGCTCTTCTTAGCTCCCTTAGCCCGTAAAGCCGCTAATTCCTTTAAAGCTGCCGCCTGCATTGAGTTAGGTTTAAGCCGACTGCTTTTTTCAGTCGGGTGGCTTACGACTTTAGGCGCTTGGTAAGTTTGTTGATAATTTTTGAGCCACTGTTCATCAAGAACCTGCCCGCTATCAAAGGCTTGTTCAAACTCCGCCTTTACTTCGCGGGTAAAGCCACCTGCTACTAGCGAGCTTACCGCCAGGTTCCACTCAGCATTCTTTAGGAGGGCCGCCCGCGTAAAGTTAGCACTCCCAATAATTGCTGTCTGATAATCGCCGTGGTCAAATAAGTAACCCTTAGCGTGAAACCCCTCTTGGCTAGCAATTTTAACGGTTACGTTAGGTAGTTTGAGTAACTCCCGAAAAACCGCGGGGCTATTAAACCCTAAGTAAGTCGAGGTTACTAGTTGACCAGTTACTCCGGCTTTGGCTAAGTCAGCCAAAACCACCTTCAAAGGCACGAGCATTTCCAAGGTGATAAAAGCCACCGCAAACTTAAAAGACCGACAAGACTGCAACTCCGCCTTTAACCGCCCCCATAGATTGTCTTCCGCCGTGTTGGTTAGTAGTTTGGGGGCAAGGTAATCGTTGACCTCATAGTCGTCTTGCTTTACTAAGCTGCCTAAAACACTAGCTGCCAAGCTGGCTTTGATTTGCTCCATTAGTCCACTTCCTCTAGATAAATTTCTTTTAAGCTAGCTAAGTCTGCCCGCCTTAAGCCTAATTTAGTAACCAAATAGTTTTCGACACTACCGGCCAGGACCTCACAGGTCTTATACATAATCTCTATGCCTTCAGGAATAACGGCTAAGTGGGTGTTTAGCTTATCTGCTAGTTGGTTTTGCGGGGTGTTGGTTAACAGACGGTTAACCTGTTCAACCGAATCATTGCTATAAGCTAGGTTGGTCAAGAGGTAATCTGCCATTACCGCCTGCTTTTTGACCCCCAGGGCGTTCAAAATCAAAAAGGCTGCCACCCCGGTCCGGTCTTTACCGGCGGCACAGTGAAAGGCTAGACTCTCCCCGTCCTTATCATTTGCTAAAAGGTAGGTAAAAAATTCCCGGTAGGCCACCTGGGCGTGGGGGTCGGCTAACATTTGAACGTAAGCTTCCTCCATAAAGTTAAGCTCGCCTAGCTTCATGGAAGCAACAATCCCCAGGTTCTTAAAAACCGAGTTCATGAAGGGGTAAACCTTAGCGTTGTGGTAAATCACTTGCCCCTTGATGGTGTCTGGATAAATTTCCGTTTCATCATCGGAACGAAAATCAATATCATACTTTAAACCGTAAGCCAAAATCTGCTTTTCTTCGGCCGCAGTTAGGTAGCTCAAACTCCCACACCTAATTAACTTACGCCACTTCACCTGGCGCCCATCCTCGGTCGGATAGCCCCCTAGTTCCCGAAAATTGGCTGCGTTTGCTAATGGAAAAATCCGTTGCATTTCTTATCACCCTTTCTATTTGACCTAAAAGAAAAAACAGTAACCGCCTTAACCGTTACTGTTTTTTCGCTAATCTACTTTGGGCTTGGAATCGGCGGCAACCTTTTTAGTCACCTTCATCCACTCAATGTAATTTCGTTTGAAATCAATTACCTCAATTTCAAAGTCACCAATCGTAATTACCGTGCCCAGTTTAACCTTGTAATTTTCCAAGAGGTAACCGGCAATCGTGACACTATCTGACTCCTGGAAATCTTCATTACGATAACGGAAATAGCGTTCAAAGTCATATAAGGTGGTCTTACCAGAGACCTTATACGAACCGTCCGCCTGTTTAATTATATCTTCACCCGAAACATCATCTATTTCGTCCTTAACTGTTCCAAAGAGCTCTTCGTAAATATCACGGTCGGTAACAATCCCGCTGGTACCCCCATACTCATCCAAGATCACCATAATTGGGGTTTGCTTTTTAATCATTTGTTGCAACAAATCTTGAATAGGGGTCACTTCGGGAACCGTAATAATCGTCCGCAAGACCTTGCTTACCCGGACGGTAGCATCGACTTGGGCCTGGCGAATCATATCGTAGATATAGACGTAGCCTAAAATCTTATCCTTATCATTATTGGCCACCACCGGAAAGCGCGTGTAGCCTTCCTTGAGGTAGGCATTTATCACGTCTGCCACCGTAGCGGTAATGTCAATCACCTCTAAACTCGTGCGGTCAACCATAATGTCTTTGGCCACCTTGTCATTAAAGTCAAAGGCCCGTTGCATGTAAACCAAATCTTCTTTATCTAAAGCTCCACCGGACACAGCCGCCCGTGAAATACTTAGGATTTCATTTTGGGATAAGACATCGTCTTCTTCACCAGCCGGCTTCATCCCCAACAGTTTGACGATACCGGTTGCCGAAACATTTAACAACCATACGAATGGATAAAAAACAATGTGGAAATAATGCAAAGGCTTAGCCACAAATAAAACCATTTGTAGGGGCATATCGATACTGATATTTTTAGGCACGATTTCTGTCAAAACCACTTCTAAGTAAGTTAATAAAATTACCCCTAAAGTTGCACTTAAAGCAACTGCGGTGGCGTGATTTAAATTAAGGGTTTCAAAGACTGACTTCAACATCTCTGCTAAAGCATCGGCCCCAATCCAACCTAAGATAATTCCTGCTAAAGTAATCCCGACTTGGGTGGTAGATAAATACTCGTTTAAGTTATTGGTCATCTTCAAGGCCAACTCTAACTTCTTTTTATTTCCCTTGCCCGCTTCCAAAGCACTCTCCAGGGCACTTTTCCGCACCCCGACCAGCGCAAACTCAGCAGCCACAAAAAAGGCGGCAAAGAAAAAGACTATGACGACAATGATCAAATCGAGACTCGCCTGACCACTTGACAATTGACATTCCTCATTTCTTAATTCATAAAAATTTTATATCTATTCCTAATCATACCATGATTTCTAGGTTTTGGGTATCAAACACCCTGTTAATAAAAAACACTCGAAGTTTCATCACCCCGAGTGTTTTGCCAGTTATTATTTAGCAGGTAAGACTGCACCCTTGAAGTGCTTCTTGATCCACTTTTGTGTTGACTTGGATTGTAAAGCCTTAACCAACTTCTTGATAGCCTTGTTGTTCTTTTCGTCCTTGCGGATTGCAATCAAGTTAGCGTAATCAGAAGAGTCACTTTCGCGAGCGATTGAGTCTTTTGATGGGTTCAAACCAGCTTGAACTGCGTAGTTAGCGTTAATTACTGTGGCAGCAGCTTCATTTGATTCGTAAAGCTTAGGCATTAACTTAGCTTCAAAGGTGTGAACAAACTTCAAGTGCTTCTTGTTAGTCTTAATATCATCGAAGTTAGCAGAAGCAAGCTTAGTCCCCTTCTTCAAAGTAATTAAACCTGCATCCTTAAAGATTTTCAAAATCCGGCCGTAATCGGCTGTGTTAGAAGAAACGTAGATTTTAGCACCCTTTGGTAGGTCCTTTAAACTCTTATACTTCTTGGAGTAAACTGCGATTGGTTCCAAGTGAACGTTACCAGCGGAAATCAATGTGCCGTGATTCTTCTTGTTCCAGTTATCCAAGAATGGAGTGTGTTGGAAGTAGTTAGCATCGATATCGCCGTTAGCTAAAGCCTTGTTAGGGAGGATGTAATCATCGTAAACCTTAACCTTTAGGTTAACTCCTTCCTTCTTAAGTTGCTTTTGAACGTGCTTCAAAATAATGGCGTGGGGGTTAGCTGAGGCACCCACAGTTAAAGTAGTATCAGCTGAGGCTGTTTTAACCCCACCGACAAAGAGCGCTGCGGCTGCTAAACCTGCGGTTAAAAACCCAAAAAGACGTGATTTTTTCATAAGATCTTCCTCCAATTTGTTTTTGCTTAAATTTAATAACTAACGTTTATCAATTCGTTTAACGACCCGGTCACCTAAGAATTGGAATACCATCACAATAATGACAATTGTGACCGTTGCGGCTAAGGTGATGGCGTTGTTATAGGACTGGAAGCCGTCGGTATAAGCCAACTGACCTAACCCACCGGCCCCGATTGCACCGGCCATTGCGGTGTAACCAATCAAGGAGATGGCAGTCACCGTGATTCCGGAAACTAAAGCCGGCATACTCTCAGGGATTAACACCTTATAGATAATCTGCCAGCGGGTTGCCCCCATCGCGGTAGCTGCTTCAAGCACCCCACCATCAACTTCCCTAAAGGCAATTTCTACTAGGCGCGCATAGAAAGGAGCGGCCGAGAAAACCAGGGATGGGATGGCTGCTTTAGGCCCCGTAATCGAGCCAACAATCACCTGGGTGAAGTTTAACAGCAAGACAATCAAGATGATGAAGGGGATTGAACGAAAGACGTTAACCAAGGCGGCGACCACCCAGTTTAAGGTCTTAACCAAGGGGCTCTTAGAGTCCTTAGTTTCAAAGAGCAGCAAGCCTAAAAGCAAACCAACTATGGCGACAATTACCACCGCCACCACCGTCATCCAAATGGTTTCCCAAGCGGCTGCCCCTAGGTTGGGCCAGTTAACATTTTGAAACTTGAAGTATGAGGCTAAGCCTGTATTAGAATTCATCGTTAATCACCACCGTTTCTACCCTAACTTCTTTGAAGAATTCCAAGCAAGCAGCAACTTGATCTTTAGGCCCTAGTAGCTGGATATAAAGGGAACCAATCGTTGCCGTCTTATCTGCCACCTGGTGAATGGAACCTTCTAAAATACTCAATTCAATTTCAGGGAACTTACGAATTGCCCGGTTAACAACGGGTTGCCCCACTTGATTGCCGTGGAAATTCAGTTTAACCAACAAGCCGTCAGGATACTTTCGTAGCAGTTCCTTACTAATCTCTTGCACATCAGGCGTTTGACTAGTATCTAGCTCTGCGTTCACGAAGCGTTTCGTTAACTCTTGTTGTGGGTTGGTGAAGACTTGTGCCACCAGCCCTTCTTCAATCACCTTCCCCGCTTCCATCACGGCCACGCTGTCGGCCAAGCGCCGAATCACGTGCATTTCGTGGGTGATAATCACAATCGTTAATGCTAACTTCTTATTAATATCCTCCAATAGTTCCAACACTTCATCGGTTGTTTGGGGGTCAAGGGCGCTGGTGGCTTCGTCTGAAATTAAAATATCTGGATCATTAGCCAAGGCCCGCGCAATCCCGACCCGTTGTTTTTGCCCCCCGGATAATTGGGAAGGGTAAGCGTGAATCCGTTCGCCTAAACCGACTAATTCAGCTAGGTGCTTGGCCTTAGCTACCCGTTCCTTCTTAGGGGTACCGGTTAGTTCCAACGGGAACATGATGTTTTCCAAAACCGTCCGGGACCATAGCAAGTTGAAGTGTTGGAAAATCATCCCAATCTTGCGCCGCTTTTGCCGTAAAGCCGTCCCAGTCAAATTATCAATCCGTTCCCCGTTGATAATAACCTCACCACTAGTTGGCGTCTCTAACCCGTTTAACATTCGGACCAAGGTACTTTTCCCTGCCCCTGAAAAACCAACGATTCCAAAGACTTCACCCTTGTTAACCGTTAAGTTAACGTCGGCTACTGCTTGGACCGGCCCATCAGCGGTTTGGAAAGTCTTGGTTAAATTCTTTAATTCTATCATTTCCTCAATTCCTCCCCTTTTTGCGTAAAAAAAAAAGTTTTCATCCTAACAAGGACGAAAACCGTGGTACCACCTTTATTCGCCTAGAGCTCACACTCCAGGCCTCACTAGCTCTTTTAATCAAGCCGTCAATTATATCGCATCTCAACGGATTAACAGCTTGCACCGTTAATCAAACTCCGAGCTCATCTTCATTTTCTTTCGCAAGGCTCCATCTCAGCAACCAGGAGCTCTCTTTACAAGCGGCCAAAAACTACTCTTCTCTTCAACGTTTTAGTTATTCACTTATTTATGTCTTAGATATTAACGTGCTTTTTCTAATTTGTCAACTGTTTTTATGAGACTTTTTTAATTGTTTTATCCTAACTAATTTTAAACCTCGCGGTTAACCAACTTCACCTCATACTTTTGGGCTAATTCATTCATTTCACACAAGGTTGCACGCAGTGGCTCCTCCACAATCTCCGAGAAAGGAATAATCGTTTTGCCCCTAAGATCAAAGGACGAAAAGAAACTGTGGATGATTGAAGGCAGGCGGTTGCCAAAAACAGGCGGATAGCCTAAGTAAATTTCCCGGTATTTCTGCAAGTTAGGCAAGGTCGTTTTTATCTGGGGCAACTTGCCCTGTTGAAATTCCCGTTCAATCATGGCCAAGCGCTTCGTATACTCACTAGGGTAAGGCTTCACGGGTTCTAATTTAATAATGTCCGCCTCAATTTCACGTCTAAGGCGTTCAACTTCTCGATTAGCACCGTCATCAAATGAAAAGTAAACAATTAAGGTTTTAGACGACTTGGACATAAGCTTCACTTCTTTCCAAATTTCTAGTTACCCCTATTATAATCTTTTTGTAAGCGGTTTTACAATTTTTTATTCCGTTTGAAAATTCTTTATTTAGTTTGTGCAAAACCCTTTAATTAAGCCCATAAAAAAAGACACCCCGTAGGTGCCTTTTTAACTTACTATTTAGTTGTAACGGCTACAACGTTGTCACCGTGTTTTACAGCGGTAACGTTTAGGCGGTTGACGCTAGCGTAGTTATTGGTGTTAGTTACAACTACCATGACAGTCGGATCATAACCTTCAGCCTTAACCTTAGCTAAATCAACAGTTCCGAGCTTGTCGCCAGCCTTAACTGTTTGACCTTGCTTAACGAAACTTTCAAAGCCTTCACCTTTAAGGTTAACAGTATCAATCCCAATGTGAATTAATACTTCGGCCCCGTCTTTAGACTTTAAACCATAGGCATGTTTGGTCTCGTATGCAACCGTCACTTGACCATCAACTGGTGAATAAACCGTACCGTCGCTAGGGACAATCGCAGCCCCATCACCCATTAACTTAGTTGAGAAAACTTGGTCATTAACGTCACCTAAGTCTTTTACTTGCCCATCGACTGGAGCAGCAATGTTTTCATTGTCAACGTCGGCAACATCTGCCACCATTTCACTGGCCGCTTCTACTTGACTGCTAGTAGCACTAGCTTGGGCTGCAGAAGCAGCTGTAGCTGCTACTTCTGGATTAACTAAGTCTGCGTGAGTCTTGCCGTAGAAGAATGTCAAAGCAAAGGCTACTGCGAAACTGATTAATTCACACATTACGTAAAGTGGAATTGACTTAGCGTTAATTGATAAGAAACCAAGGAAGGCAGCTGAACCTAAGGACACAGCGATTACGTGAGTTAAACCTGCGATTGCAGAGGCAATCCCTGAACCGATTAAAGCACAGAAGAATGGGAAACGTAACTTCAAGTTAACCCCGAATAAAGCAGGTTCTGTAATCCCTAAGAGGGCTGAAACAGTTGCAGATGAGGACAGACCCTTCATCTTCTTGTTCTTAGTTAACATGAAGACAGCGAAGCAGGCAGCCCCTTGGGCAACGTTAGCCATAGAAGCAACAACAAAGATAAAGTCACCGTAACCAGTGTGGTTTTGCGTAAAGGCTGTAATTAATTGTGTTTCGATAGCTGGGAAAGCTTGGTGTAACCCAGTTAATACGATTGGTGAGTAAAGTAACCCAAAGACACCAGTTCCAACAAAGCCTAAAGTATCGTATAACCAAACAATTCCGTTAGTGATAGCGTCAGATAAACCACGCATAACAGGTCCAACAATCACGAAAGTTAAGAAACCTGTAACCATTAAGGAAATAAGTGGTGTAAAGGTAAAGTCAACTGCATCTGGCAACTTCTTGTGTAACCATTTTTCTAAAACAGACAAGATGTAAACAGCTGCTAAAACTGGGATAACTTGGTAGTAGTAATTAGTTTGGGAAACATGTAAACCAAAAATGTTCCAGTACTTACCTTCAATCAAACCAGGGGTAGTCATGATCATCCCGACAGCTGCCCCTAAGAATTGGTTAGCACCGAAGCGCTTAGCGGCTGAGATACCTACCAAGACAGGCATGAAGATAAATGGTGCGGCTGACATAACTTGAATCATTGAGGATAAGCCCTTGATTGCTGGGTAAGTTTCAACTAGGGCTTTTGGTCCAAATAAACCTGCTGAGGTCAAGAAGTTGTTCAAAGCCATCAGCAAACCACCAGCAACTAAGGCTGGAATGATTGGAACAAAGATGTCTGATAATAACTTGATAAAGGCCATTACCGGGTTAAACTTTTGGTTACCAGCTGCAATTTGCTTTAAATCTTCTGTTGAAGCTTCTGATAAACCTGTTTGTTTAATCAATTCATCATAAACAAAGTTAACGTCCCCAGGACCAATGATAATTTGGTATTGGCCGTTGGTCTTAAAAGTTCCCTTAACATCAGCGTTGTTATCGAGGGCTGCTTGGTCAATCTTTTGATCATCCTTTAAAACCAAGCGTAAGCGGGTTGCACAGTGAGCCGCAGCGACCATGTTGTCGCGCCCAACAGCTTCGATCACTTGAGAAGCGACCTTTTTGTAATCCATAGCCATAATTTACACTCCTTTGAATAAATGTCTCACGAAAAAATAATTGCATTTTGTAACCGATTTCGGTTATCTACATGTATTATGATAACGCATTCTAAAAATATGTCAATCGTTTATCAGATATTTTTTAAAAAAGTTGCTATTCAAGATAAAACCCCTTTTAAATAGCGATTAAATCAAGGATAAATTATGTAGTTCGATTGACACAAGGCGATTTATCAGCTAAAATTAGGCTAGAATAAGACAACGTTTTCATAAATTGAGAGGAGTTTTTTTATGGAATGGACGAGAGAACAACGTTACCTTCCCTATAATAAGTGGGACGCTGAAACCTTACTTAAACTACAAGCCCAGGCGGATAATTCTTCCTACCAGCTTAACTATCACATCCGCCCAAGTTCCGGGCTGCTAAACGATCCGAATGGTTTTTCTTACTATAACAACCGTTGGCACGTTTTTTACCAATCATATCCCTTTGGCGCCGTTCACGGGCTGAAGTCCTGGGTACACCTTGAATCTTGCGACTTGGTTCACTGGCAAAATAAGGGTTTAGCTTTAGGGGCCGATACTAAGTATGACAGCCATGGGGCTTACTCCGGTTCTGCAACCGTTATCGACGACAAGCTTTTTCTAATGTATACTGGTAATGTCCGCGACCAAAATTGGCAACGAATCTCCTATCAAAATGGAGCTACCATGGATAAAAATGGAATAGTTACCAAATTGGCCGCTCCCTTAATTTATGCGCCAGCTCACGTTACCGAACACTTCCGTGATCCGCAACTTTTAAAGCACCGGGATGCCTACTACGTTTTGCTGGGAGCCCAAGACAAGACCACTCTTAGTGGCAAGGTTGCCGTCTTCAAATCTAAGGACCTTAAGAATTGGGAGGACCTAGGCTACCTAGACTTCAGCCCCGAAACGATGGGCTACATGATTGAATGCCCTAACCTGGTTTTCATCGACGACAAGCCGGTCTTAATCTTCTGCCCACAAGGCCTAGATAAAAACGTGGCTAACTACGATAATATCTACCCTAATATGTATGTGGTGGGTGATAAATTGAAGTTTGACGCTGCCCGAATGGAAACTAAGCAAACAGCCCCAATCAACCTTGATGACGGCTTTGACGTTTACGCTACCCAGGCCTTCAATGCTCCTGACGGTAAGGCCTATGCGATTAGCTGGGTCGGCTTACCAGACATGACTTATCCAACCGATGAAGAAGGCTGGGCCAACTGCTTTAGCCAGGTTAAAGAGCTTAGTCTAGACAACCAAAACCGGCTAGTCCAACGGCCAGTCCCTGCCATGGCTGACCTTAGACAGGCCGGGCAAGTTATTAAGGCCGAAAAAGCTATCAACGGCCGGCAAATCCTAGTTGATAATGCCAGTCGTAGCTACGAATTGAAGTTAACCATCCCTAAGGGCCAGGCGGGCACCCTCCACTTGGTAGCCAACCAAGACCTAAGTGAAAGTCTCCAGCTCAAATTTGCTACCGGTGACGCGGCTCAGCTAGTAGTCGACCGTGCTCACAGTGGTATCCAGTTTGCAAGCGACTACGGCTTCACAAGGCAAATTGACCTAACTGCCAACGAAGACTTAGAGTTGGATATTTTCGTTGACAATTCCCTCTTTGAAATCTTCGTTAATGGGGGCTTAAAGGTCTTAACCGGCCGCTTCTTTGGTAGCCAAGCCAATAATCAAATTGCTATCCAAGGAACAACTAAGGAGGAACTAGCTTTCCGCGGTACTTACTGGCGCATCGATCATATTTAATAATAATGAGGTATTTATATGCGACCAAAATTAACAGACGTTGCTAAAAAAGCCGGTGTTTCGGCAACCACCGTTTCCAGGGTGATTAATAACTACGGCTACTTAAGTCAACAAACTAAGGAAAAAGTCTACGCTGCGATGAAGGAACTCAATTACCAGCCTAACTCACTGGCCCGTTCCCTCCATGGCAAGAGCACCAAGTTAATTGGCCTGATTTTTCCTTCAGTTACTAACCCCTTTTTCGCCGAATTAGTTGAAGAAATTGAAAATAAGTTCTTTAACGCGGGTTACAAGGTGATTTTGTGCAACTCGGCTGATAACAAGGAAAAAGAACGGGCCTACATTCGGATGTTGATTGCCAACCAAGTGGACGGGATTATTGCCGGTGCACACAATCTAGGCATTGAGGAATACAATAAGGTCGGTTTACCAATCGTCTCCTTTGATCGTAAGCTTTCTGATCAAATCCCAATCGTTAGCTGTGATAACTATCAGGGGGGGAAGTTAGCTACAGAAGAACTCTACCACGCCGGCTGTCGGCACATTTACTTTTTGGGTAGCGCCCGTAGAAAAGGCCACCCAACCGATTACCGCTTAAACGGCTACCTTGACGCTATCACCGATTTAGGCCTGACCCAACACGTCCATTCAGTCGCCTTCTCAGAATCAGCTACGATTAAATCGGTTTCCGTCAGAAAGTTGCTTGAGCATCATCATCCCGACGGCATCGTTTGTACCGATGACTTAACCGCCATTTTGGTTTTACAGATGGCCCAAAAATTAGGCCTCAACGTACCCGCTGATTTGAAGGTGGTTGGGTTTGACGGCACCAAGTTTATCCAGGATTACCACCCTGAGCTCTCAACCATTGCCCAACCAATTCCTGATATCGCCGCCCTCTTGGTTAACTTACTCCAAGAGCGGATTAGCCAGCCTAATAAAAAGCTAGCTCAAAACCAATATATTCTCCCGGTTAAATTCATCAGGAGTAATTCCACTTTTAGTTTGTAAAAAGGCCGAGACCATAGGAAGTTGCCCTTTGGTCTCAGCCTTTTCTTATGTTACAATGGACTAGACAAAAATTAACAGAAAGGGGTAATTAGCGTGATTACACGGCAAGAGATTAACGGCAAGGCGCCAATGAACTATAACTGGTTTGACGTTAATGAGCTCAATGACAGCGATACTCGACAACTTAAACGCCTATTTAGACTAACACCAGAGATTATCGACTATGTTTCTGATAGGCATGAACGACCACACTACGATTTTGATATCCATACCCAAAGTGAACTGGTCGTCTATGACGTCCCCTTATGGCCCGATAAGGTTACCGCTCATTTTACGACCCGGCCGATTATCTTCTTGCTACAAGGGACCACGGTTTTTACCTTCCATACGGATGAAACGGCCTATGTCTTTGAGCAGTTCAAACAAGAGAAGGTTAAGGAAATTAAAAACGCAACCGAGTTTATCATGACCTTCCTTTTACACGCAGCCAAGTATTTCAACCAGGCTTTAGACAAGCTTAACGTGGAGCGCAACCGGCTAGATAAAAACTTGAATAGCCACATCGGCAACACCGACCTGCGGCACCTAGCCCAGATTGAAAAAAGTCTAGTCTACCTCTCTTCGAGTATTAAAACTAACTTGATGATGCTCGAAAGCCTGCGCCACACCCCCCTAACGCTTCAAATCACTAAGGAAGCTCAAGAAAAGTTGGACGATATTTTGATTGAAACTGAACAAGCTTCACGGATGGTACAAATTTCTAACGAGGTGACTGAAAAAATCTCGACTACCTCTAATAATATCTTGAATAACAACCTAAACGACACCATGAAGTTCTTAACCGTTTGGTCTTTAATTTTGACCATTCCCACAATTATGACTGGTTTCTTTGGAATGAATGTTAAACTCCCTGGAGCTCAATTTCCCCTCGCTTGGATAGCAATCATCATCTTAAATATTGTCTTCATGGCCTGGCTTTACTTCTATTTGAAGAAAAACCATTTTCTCTAAGCAAATTAATAGTAATCCC
>NZ_CP104397.1:2067500-2162388 GCF_025311475.1 Ligilactobacillus agilis
ATGATGACTTGACGTCGTCCCCACCTTCCTCCGGTTTGTCACCGGCAGTCTCGCCAGAGTGCCCAACTTAATGCTGGCAACTGACAACAAGGGTTGCGCTCGTTGCGGGACTTAACCCAACATCTCACGACACGAGCTGACGACAGCCATGCACCACCTGTCATTTTGTCCCCGAAGGGAAAATCTTATCTCTAAGATGGTCAAAAGATGTCAAGACCTGGTAAGGTTCTTCGCGTTGCTTCGAATTAAACCACATGCTCCACCGCTTGTGCGGGCCCCCGTCAATTCCTTTGAGTTTCAACCTTGCGGTCGTACTCCCCAGGCGGAATGCTTATTGCGTTAGCTGCAGCACTGAAGGGCGGAAACCCTCCAACACTTAGCATTCATCGTTTACGGTGTGGACTACCAGGGTATCTAATCCTGTTTGCTACCCACACTTTCGAACCTCAGCGTCAGTTACAGACCAGAGAGCCGCTTTCGCCACTGGTGTTCTTCCATATATCTACGCATTTCACCGCTACACATGGAGTTCCACTCTCCTCTTCTGCACTCAAGTCCTCCAGTTTCCAATGCAATTCTTCGGTTAAGCCGAAGGCTTTCACATCAGACTTAAAGGACCGCCTGCGTTCCCTTTACGCCCAATAAATCCGGACAACGCTTGCCACCTACGTATTACCGCGGCTGCTGGCACGTAGTTAGCCGTGGCTTTCTGGTTAGATACCGTCAATACAAGAACAGTTACTCTCCTGCATGTTCTTCTCTAACAACAGAGTTTTACGATCCGAAGACCTTCTTCACTCACGCGGCGTTGCTCCATCAGGCTTGCGCCCATTGTGGAAGATTCCCTACTGCTGCCTCCCGTAGGAGTTTGGGCCGTGTCTCAGTCCCAATGTGGCCGATCAACCTCTCAGTTCGGCTACGTATCATTACCTTGGTAGGCCGTTACCCCACCAACAAGTTAATACGCCGCGGGTCCATCCAAAAGTGATAGCCGAAACCATCTTTTACATAATGACCATGCGGTCATCATGGTTATGCGGTATTAGCACCTGTTTCCAAGTGTTATCCCCCTCTTTTGGGCAGGTTACCCACGTGTTACTCACCCGTTCGCCACTCAATTTTCAATCGGTGTAGCAAGCTACGATGATTGAAAAAAGCGTTCGACTTGCATGTATTAGGCACGCCGCCAGCGTTCGTCCTGAGCCAGGATCAAACTCTCATTTTAGAATTTGTGACTCATTTTTATACTAGCGAATTGACTTCGCAAATGTTTTGCAGTTGTTTCCAACTGACCCTACACATTTGGTTTGTCTAAAACTTTGTTCAGTTTTCAAAGATCTACTCATTAATAATTCGTTATCGCAATGACAACTATTATATAATAACAATCATCATTTTGAATGTCAAGGATTAATTTTGAATAAAAATTCAATTCCTTAATCCTTATGACAACTTTTATATCATATCAACAAGAAACAAAGTTGTCAAGAATTATTTTTAATTAACTTATCAATCACATTTCGTAACTGACAACGATATTTATAATACAGGCTTTCAGGCTCTAGGTCAAGCTTTTTTGCCAAAAAAATTAACTTTGTTTACTAAAAAAGATGTAAGAGTTTTAAAACTGAATATTCCTGCATTAATTGCAAAATTATTCGTTTTATGAAGAAAAAAAGCGGTCTAAACACCTCTTTGCTAACAGAAATGTTCGGACCGCTTTTTAACTTAAACGCAACTTGTTAGTTCTTTTTCTTAAATAAGGCACTCGTCCCTCGCTTTATTACCTGGAAGAAAGAAAGCGACCGGTACATCTTCTCCTTACCAATGTGGCTTCGAACTGCCCGCAAAACGGCTTTAACTTCCTTAGCTGCGAAGATAAAACTGCCATCAGACTTGGTTTTGATAGAAAAACGGGGAATCCACTTGCCACCAAATAAGACCGACACAGTCACACTCTCAATTTCTTCCCAGGGAATCTGCACAAAGTTGCTAACCTTCTTATCATCATAAAATTCAAACCCTGCATTCCCAATCATGATTTTGCCATACTGAGCAAAGCCGGCATACGAGGTCCCATCAACAACTATTTCAACTTTGGAATTAAGTGATTCTACCATAAAAAAATCCTCCTTACCCTCAACTATACTAAAAAAAGGGGCGGGAAAAAACACTTTTCCGCGTCCCTTTAAGAAAGTAATGATTAAAGTAAACCAATTACGTGACCAACAACCCCGACAACGAATAATGCCAAGATGATAACGATTGGAGAAACTTTCTTCTTTAATAACCACATGCAAAGCAAAGTAAGGAGTAAAGCAGCTAAACCAGGGATTAATTGGTCTAAGTTGTCTTGTAAAGTAGTTACTTTGTACTTGTCTAGTGATAAACCATTGCTGTATTGAGTGATTGCTTCCTTGATACCAGCAGCACCTTTTGGTAGGTGATCCCAGTCAATGTAAGCACCCTTTTGTTGTTGAATCCTTGAAACAACTGGTGTGAACTTGATTGATACCCACCGTTCAACTAAGGCACCGATAATGAACATCCCGAGCATGGAAGCCCCACGGGTAACCTTTTGCAATAAACCACCGGAAAGGTCATCTGTAATCTTAGTCCCTACACGGTAACCAAATTCTTGGGTGTACCAAATGAAGCCCATCCGAATTAAGTTCCATAATACGAAGAACAAGATTGGTCCTAAGATGCTACCACCTAAAGCTAAAGATGCACCCAAGGCACCTAAGATAGGACGAACAGTAAACCAGAAGACTGGGTCACCAACCCCGGCTAAAGGTCCCATCATACCAACCTTAACCCCAGAAATAGCAACGTCATCGATTTCAGCCCCGTTAGCACGTTCTTCTTCCAAGGCAAGGGTAACCCCAACAACTGGTGAAGCTACGTATGGGTGAGTGTTAAAGAATTCCAAGTGACGCTTTAAGGCTGCTACTCGGTCTTCTTTATTAGGGTACAACTTCTTGATGGCTGGAATCATTGAGTAGCACCAACCACCATTTTGCATACGTTCATAGTTCCATGAACCTTGAAGGAATTGGGAACGCCATGCAACTTGCATACGATCTTTTTTAGTTAATTGAACTTTCTTTTCCATTATCCTATTCCTCCTTAATTTTAGTAGTCATCTAAGATGTCGCCAAGTGGGTCACCGCTACCGCTGTTACCACCGTTGCCACCGTTACCTTTAGCTTTTTCTTCAAGTTCAAGGTACATTAAGGCAAGGGAAACACCTAAAGCCCCGATAGCAATCAATGTTAACTTTGATAAAGCAGCTAACACAAACCCGATGACGAAGAATGGCCAAACTTCACGAGAAGCCATCATGTTGATAACCATAGCGTAACCTACGGCAACAACCATCCCACCACCGATAGCCATACCATCTGTTAACCAAGCAGGCATGGACTCAAGGAAGGCACGCACAGCGCTTGAAGGGATAACTAAAAGTAAAGCAGAAGGAATTGCAATACGTAAACCTTGCATGCAGATAGCTAAAATTTGTAAAGCATCAATTCCGCGCATGTTACCTTTTTCAGCTTGTGCATCCATTAAGTGAATAATAGCAACAGAAAGTGTACGCACAATCATAGTTAAGAACAAACCAGCCACGGCTAGAGGAATCGCAATCGCAATCGCAGTCCCCACACCTTTAACTCCTTGGCCACCTTGAACTAAAATAATAGCAGAAGCAACGGAAGCCAAAGCAGCATCGGGCGCAACCGCAGCCCCAATGTTAGCCCAACCTAAGGCAATCATTTGTAAAGAACCACCTAAGATAACTCCGGCAGTTAGGTTACCTGTTACTAACCCAATTAGCGTACATGCAACTAATGGTTGGTGGAATTGGAATTCATCCAAGATACCTTCCATACCTGCAAGGAACGCTACAATAACAACTAATATCATTGAAATAGCAGACATGTTTATTTCCTCCTTAGAAATTATTTACTTTCGTTCACAAGGTCTTGAGCCTTCTTAAGTAAGCTGTCCATGTTTTCTGGAGAACTTGAAGGAACTTTGCGAACGTCAAATTTAACGCCTAATTCTTTAAGTTCTTTGAATGTATCGATATCTTTTTGATCCATCGCAAGCACTTGGTTAACGTTAACTTTACCGTTACTGTAAGCCATAGAACCAACGTTTAATTCTTTAATATCAACGCCACCCTTGATGGCTGCTAAAGCATCTTGAGGAGTTTCAAAGAGAAGCATTGCTTTAGTATTACCGAAGCGAGGGTCCTTAGCAACTTCAATCATCTTCTTGATTGGAACGGTGTTAGCTTTAACTCCTGATGGAGCGGCTTGAGCAATCATGTTCTTACGCAAGTTATCCTTAGCAACGTTATCAGAAACAACGATAATCCGGTTAGGGTTCATTGCCTTAGTCCAACCTGTTGCAACTTGACCGTGAAGTAAGCGCGTATCAATCCGGGCAAAGACATATTTAATCTTACCGTCACCGATAACTGTTCCTTCTGGGATTGCACCAGTTGGTTGGTTGCCTGCAGCAGCTTGCTTAGGAGCTTCATTTGGTTGAAGTGATTCAGGCATTACCTTAACCCCTTCTTTAGCCGTTTCAATGATATGCGCAGCAATTTCATGCGCTGTGTTCATTGAGAAGCGGGATGCGTAAGCTTCAATTACCATTGGTAAGTTCATACCGGCAACGATTGCCCACTTATCTTTGTGTTGTTCCACTAAGTTGTTGGCCTGGTTGAATGGTGTTCCACCCCAAAGGTCAACTAAGAACAATACTTCTTCATCGTCATCAAAGCTGGCGATTGCTTTTTCCATTTTGGCACGGACATCATCTGGACCTTCATCTGGCTTTAAGATTACGTGTGCGACATTTTCTTGTTTGCCGAAGATCATTTCCCCTGATTGGTAAATCCCATCAGCGAAACCACCGTGACTAGCTAGGATAATTCCTACCATGTTGTATACCTCCCATGTAACAAAATTTGTAGAGTTTGATTTGAGGCGAAGTCATTATTCAACGAGATTGCGTTCGCGTAAGTTTTTCCACAAATCCCGCTTTGAATCGGTCGAAACCTTCCTCGTTTCCAAGAGGATGCCTTGGTTATGAATCCAAGTAAAGGCATCAATATCGGCCTGATTCACGGCGATGGCATCTGTGACCATCTTGCGCCCTACTTCAAAACTAAGCGAACCAATATTTAAGGACTTAACCCTAATTCCACCTTGAATCAACCGTTTAGCATCTTGGGGATTTTCGACTAAAATCATCACCCGCAAGCCATAAAAACGAGGATCATGGTAAATCCTAATCATCTTAGCTAGCGGAATCACGTTAGCCTTAGTTCCCGGAGGCGCTGCTTGCATGATGATGACCTTTCGGAGCTCATCCTTGGCAACGTTATCAGAAACAACCAAAATACGGTCAATCTTAGCGGTCTTGGCCCAGTTAGTTGCCACCTGGCCATGAAGTAAGCGACTGTCAATTCGCATTAAGCGTACGTCCATTGTCACTGACTTCACCTTCCTCGCGCTCTAACAACTTCTAGCTTACTTTAAAACTGATTCACTTTGCGACGCTAACATTTGCAAAAATTAAAATGAGGACGAAATAATTTCTTTAAAGCTTAGCGTTAGCGTTCTCAAAACTTATCAGTTCTAATTAAGCACCTACGCCTTTTATATAGCAAGATACGTGCCAACTTTTGTGTATCAACGTTAAAGCCAATGATATCAACTTTAAACAAATTTAAAAGAAGTGTTGATACACTTATCTTTTGTGTATCAACACTTCTGTATCAGAGATTTGCAGCTTGTGTATCAATCAGTTTTATCAGGTAATAAACTTCTGCCAACGACAACTCAATATTCAAAGCTTCCGTAATAATTCCGTTAGCTTGAACTACCAACTCATACTTACTGTCAGCCTTAGCTGCAGCCTCTTCTTGCTTAGTGATTGTTAAACTACTATTTAAGAGGTTACGTTCAATTGCACCGCCTAGGTGCATAATTAAACTAATTCGCATGGCGTTATTAATTTCAAAGTCGAGCCGGCGGTCTAAGTAATCACAGTAGTCCCATAGGACTTTGACCACTTTCACTGGATTTAAGAAAGTATAGTACTGTTCTAGGTACTGACTTGCCATCTCTTCCGTTAGTGTATCTGATTCTTCTAGTGAGGCCGTTTTTTCAAAGAGTGGTTCGTCTATATTTTCAATCACCTTAATAAATTGCTCGCCTCCACCTTGAAGCAAGTTTTCCAGGGAAACAAAAGGCACATCCAACTTAGGTTGGATAATCCCGGTGGCCGCAATCACCCGATACTTTTGCTGGAGTTGGGCAATTTTTTCCTCCATGCCCACAACCGAGATTGGTTCAACCAAGATATCATCGACTAAGTTATCAATCAAAATGCGGTCTAACATTTCCTTAATGCGTTTGGCGGTCCCTTCCCCGGTCGAACAAATGGCCACAATTACTTTAGGTCGCTTATCTCCTAAAACTAGGTGATGGGCTTTTTCAGTCAGCTCTTTTTTCGGCGGTTCAATCTGACGCGAATAGCCGTTAAATTCCCGCAGCTCCTTGTAAATTGCATCCAAATCCCGGTCAATTAAGGTGGTCTTGCGAGCAGCCTCCAGGACCATCGCGGTTGTCACCATATCTAGCGACCTCACCTGGACCCCGGTTTCCTTAGTCAACCGTTCACTAAAGGTTGATAGTGACCCCATATCTACTAGCAACAAGACGCCATTACCCCGGTCTAATTCTCTAACTTCCTGGGCAATTCCCGCCAAAGCTGTTTGGGGACTCATCTCTAGTGACATGTCAAAGGCCCGTAAGTTATCGGCGGACAGGAGTTGTTCGACCACCTGTACCATCGACGAGGCCGTACTTTTACCGTGAGCCGCCACGATAATTCCCACTTGCCCACTGGCGGGACTAGATTTCAAGGAAACCAACAGAATCGCTAAGTAGTAAACCTCCGACTCTGGCACCGGAAAATGGTAGTGTTCCTCTAGTAATTCCTTAACCCGGCCAGCCATCTTTTGTTCCAGAGGATAAGCCTTGACCATCTCAACAATATCGGACGAAACTGCTCTTAGGGGCCGGCCTAGCTGCACCCGCTTAATAAATGAACTAATGTGCAGACTCATCGCATATAAAAAGTTACTACTCAAGGCGTAATCATAGTTAGTGGTTAGCTCCTTCATGATTGCCTTAGTAATATCAATAATTTCCTGGTCGACAATTTCGTTTAAGTTATCTTCCGCCTGGGCTATCTTCGCCCCCCGGTAGAAAGTTTTTAAGTGGACGTTAATGTCGGTGAGGATGAAATTATTAATCGCCTCTTGGTCAAGTCCCTCATTTTTTAAAACGGCTGCCTTATCCCCAATAATTTCATAGAGGTTGTAAGGTAACTCGTAACCTCCAGTTGAATCAATCACCTTCGTATCGTTATCAGGGTAGATTGTCATCGTTGGCTCTAATAATTGGGTCAACTCGCCCAATTCCTTCCTATTATTAGCCAACAAAGTTAAGCCGTCCTTGATATTAGGTGGGAGCTGATCAAAGGTAATCTGAATTTCCGTTTGATTCTGCATGTTATTCAAGAATCCTTGCGCACAGACTAACTGGATATTAGATTTTAATTGGCCCACGTTTCCATAGGTAACACTCCCCAGGAGGGCTTGCACTACATTTTCGTTGAGGGTGATATTTTTTTGAATCCGGTTGGCTTCGATAATTAAGAGGTGGCGCAAGAGTCCTAAGCGTTCCCGCATCGTCCGTTGCTTAAAGCTTGGCATCTGAATCGTAATCGGAATCCGGCGCACAAAGGTCGATAGTAAAGAACTCTCTGGGTCTTCGGTGGTTGCACACACAATTCTCACGTCCGCATGGTGGGTTTTTGCTGTTTCCCCCAAACGGTTGTAAGTCCCATGATCCATAAAGTAAAAAATCATTTCCTGCCCTTCAGGGGGTAAACGGTGAACTTCATCTAAGAAGAGCATCCCCCCGTCGGCCTCTTGAATCAAGCCATCCTTATCTTCATTGGCCCCTGTAAATGAACCTTTGACGTAACCAAACAGATGCGACATCAGCAGCTGCGGATTATGGGCATAATCGGCACAGTTAAAGGTGGTAAATGGCTGCTTGGCCTTAATAATTCCGTTACTGCAAGCAAAATGATACATTGCGTTAGCAAAGTAGGTCTTCCCCGACCCGGTCGGACCGGTAATTAAAACATTTAGTCCATGAGGAGGATACAGGAGTGCCGCCTTAGCCTGTTCAACCTGGGTTTTTAGACTCCCCTTGCGCCCGATGATTTTTTCAAACACATCATCACTTGGGGCTACATCTTGACCCCCAACCTGTTTTTCGGCCTGTTTAGGGGTTACCACTTGCTTCGGGCTTTTTCCCTGTCCTTGTAGCTGGTAGCGAACGGGCCGCCCTTTACTTTTGACTAACAACCCTTCGCGCACCAACACGTTTAGTTCCTTGCTAACATTTGACCTCACCAAGTCTAAGGCTACAACTAGCTCCGCAGTTGTAAAGCCTTGGCTTACCTGACTACTATGTTCCTTAATGTAGGTTAAAATCCGTTCCCGTCTCGTTTGCACACTAAATCACCCCATGAAATCCCTTACTTGATAGAGCTAGTGTATCACCTAGATTAGTGTATCGTCAACTTTTCGACTAACCAACTAAAAATGCGCCCCACACTGCTTGAGGCGCAACACTTTTATTACAAATGGACGTAAAACCTGCAACTTTAGTCGTGGCTCGTTTGTAATAACCTTCTGCTTGCTCCTGGCTTAGATTCATCTTATTCATCAAGATTTTGATGACAGCCTGGCGGTCGTTACTTAGGGCAAATAAGTCCGGGATTAACTTGATAATGGCTTCGTCGATTCCTTGTTTTTTACCACGACGTTCACCAATCTTAATACTTGCTTTTTTTCTTCCTTGCGTCCTTCATTTCGCCCTTCGTTTCTAGCGTCCTGCCAGAATGCTCCTGTTAATTCCATATACTTTTGCCCTCCTGTCTTACTGTGCTTAATTTCATCAATCTTGGGCTTTTATCTCAATATCATTTACTCTTGCTCCATGGCCTGCTTGTAGTAGCTTTCTGCTTGCTCCTGGCTTAGATTCATCTTATTCATCAAAATTTTGATGACAGCTTGACGGTCATTAGTCAAAGCAACTAAATCTGGAATTAACTTAATGATCGTTTCGTCGGTCCCTTCTTTTCTACCTTCATTTCGCCCTTCGTTTCTGGCGTCCTGCCAAAATGCTCCTGTTAGTTCCATATACTTGCGCCCTCCTGTCTTACTGTGCTTAATTTCATCAATCTTATCCATAATTTGCGCTCCTAACTGGCCAAATGACGCCGGCTGCCTCAATACTAACTGAAAAATTCCTTTGAGTTCATCACTGACGCCTTCCCAATCACCACTGGCGTTTAAAATCAAGGTGTGGGTCCCATCATTTAAGTAGTCTCCTTCTTCAGAAATCATCTGATAGTGCCCAACCGCTCGTTGTTGCTCAGTAATAAGGGGGTTAGAAGATAACGTAGGTCTCCTTTAAATTTTGGTAGTCCTCACCGGCTGTTAACATGTGGTTGGTCATCAAGGCGTGATAATACTTAGCCCGTTGAGCGACGTTGTGCTCGTTAGTCATCTGCAGCTCGATATCGAATTGGTTGCCATAAGCGTTGGTACAGTGGATGTCTAAGCGGCCCGCCTTAGACAGATAGTCGGTTTTGAGGTGGCTTTGATTGACGACCTTAATCTTAGTAAAGTCTAACTGCGGTAAGACCGCCTTTAAGAACTTGCGACAGATTTCTAACTGAGACATGACCAGCTCAAACATGACATCGTCAGTGAAGTCGGCCTGGGCCAGTTTGCGCTGGATTTTTTGCTTACTTACCATTTGCTTCTCCTTTAATTATATAAAATTTGAAAGGTAAAGAGAATAATTTACCCCCCATTATAGATATACGCAAAATGACCGCCGATTAATTCAAAAAAGTTGCAACTTTTTTAGCAGGCCGCAATCAGGCAAGTAAAATTAAGCAATAAAAAACTACAAGCTAGCATCAAAGTACACTAGCTTGTAGTTCAATCGTTATGTTAAAGAGTTGCTAACGCCCCTTACTTATTAGCAATGTAGGCGTCCTTAAATGACCAGGTTACCCCGGCAGTGTTTTGGATAACACCCTTAACTGATGGGTTAAGCATGTAAGCCACGTTTAATTGGTAAAGAGGTGCTACCCCTTGATCTTCACTCAAGATCTTAGAAGCTTTCACCATGTCATCCCAACGCTTGTCAACATTACCAGCATCAGTTGTCTTAGAAGCTGTAATTAACTTGTCGTATTCAGCGTTCTTCCACTTCCCGTTGTTGTAGGAGTTGTCAGAAGTGAAGAGGTCTAAGAAGGAGATTGGGTCAGCAAAGTCAGCTCCCCAAGCAGAAACAACTACGTCAAAGTCGCCGTCTTCTGACCGTTGTAAACGAGTCTTAAATGGAACGTTAGATACAGACACATCCACGTCTGGTAAGGTTTGTTGAATTTGACTTTGAAGTGATTCTGTTACTTGCTTAGAAACATCAGTATCATCACCTAATAAAGTGAAGCTTAACTTAGATTGACCTACTTCAGCTAAACCTTCCTTAAGTAACTTTTGGGCCTTAGCCTTGTTGTAAGTTACCCCGGCAGTTGTTTTAGCTGCCACTGCGAAGTCTTTACCCTTGTTAAAGGCTAAATCACGCGAAACAATTCCGAGTGATGGTAATGTCCCTGCCCCTAACACCTTGTCAGCTAAGACTTGGCGGTTAACTGCGTAAGAGAGCGCTTGACGAATCTTCTTGTTAGCGAAGACCTTGTTAGTTTCATTGAATTCTAAGTAGTTTGTCCGCGCTTCCTTCAAGACTTGATAACCATCTTTACCCTTCAATTGCTTAGCTTGTTCCGTACTCAAAGGAGTGTAGTCAAGTTTCTTAGATTGGTAGAGGTTGTATGAAGTTGTCGTTGACTTGTTAACGCTAAAGTTGATTTGAGATAACTTAACGTCTTTTTTATCCCAGTAGTTCTTGTTCTTAACTAACTTCCAGCTAAGGTTAGAGCCACTCCAGCCTTCCATCTTGAAAGGTCCGTTGTAAACAAGGTACTTAGCAGCTGTCCCGTACTTCTTACCATATTTTTCAACCACATTTTGGTTTTGTGGGAAGAAGACAGGGAAGCCCATCAACAACTTGAAGTATGGTAACTTCTTTTCTAAAGTTACAACTAACTTGTACTTACCTTCAGCCTTGATTCCTAAAGTATCAACGGCCTTCTTACCAGCGATGATGTCATTGGCATTGGCAATGCCATCAAAGAGGTAGGCGTATTGTGAACCCGTCTTAGGATCAACTGTCCGCCGCCAGGAATAAACGAAATCTTGTGCGGTTACAGGGTCACCGTTTGACCACTTGTCATTCTTACGCAAAGTAAATGTGTAAGTTAAACCATCCTTAGATACTTCTGTCTTAGTTGCCAGACCTGGTTCAACCTTACTATTCTTACCAATTCGATAAATCCCTTCCATTGTGGAATTTAATTGGTCAAAACTGATGGTATCAGTCGCAGTTGACAAGTCCATTGATGGTAGTTCTGAAGCATAACTCCAGTTAAGGACTTGTTTGTCAGCGAGGCCTGACTTGCTACTGTTAGAGCCACAAGCTGTTAGCGCGAGCCCTAAAGCAACAAGTGATGCCCCGGTTGCAATCACCTTTTTAAATTTCATAGCTATTTCCTCCCTAAATCTTAGAAAACATTAACTAACGATGAGTAAATTATAATTTATTTCCTGGATAAAAGCAAGAATTTAATGAGAATAAATTAATTTCAATCCAAGCGATTTATTATTTAGCAACAGTTCTAGCTAGACGTGGTAGAATAACAATAGCATTTAACGAAAGGTGGTTTTCTTATGACCAGGCCTGATTCTTCTAATAACTTAACCCGTGGCAGTCGCCGGACCCGGCTCTTAGAGATTGTCCGGGTAATGCGCAACCATAATGTAATTACTAACTTTATCAACCAACGCAACCCCCGGGAAGTACGCTTGGCCTTTCAAGAGTTAGGCCCAACATTCATCAAGGCCGGTCAGTTACTTTCGACTCGGCCCGACTTAATCTCGCCTGCCTTTATCGCCGAAATGCGTCAACTGCAAGATAACGTTGAAGTCGATGATTTTGCCAGCGTTAAAGCCACCTTTGAAGAACAAACTGGTAAAAAACTCAGTGAGGTCTTTAGCTTTTTTGATGAAACTCCCTTTGCCTCCGCCTCAATCGGCCAAACCCACCGAGCCATTTTAAAAGACGGTACCAAAGTCGTGGTTAAAATCCAACATCCCGAGGTTGCCCGCCTAATTGCCACCGACTTGGCCTTATTCCGCCTGGCATTACGAATGACTAAGTTCACCCCCGACATCGGTGCCGTCAATCCCCGGGAGATTTTTAATGAAATTAGGACCTCGCTTCTAAATGAAATTAATACCGAAATCGAAATAGCAAACGGTCAGGAATTTTATCACTATAACAATAATGACGGTATCATCCGGGTACCTAAGGTCTACAAGCAATACTCCGCCCAAAAGGTCTTGGTGAACAGCTCCATGCCAGGTAAAAGTATTAAAAATTACCTGGCCCAACCAATCAGCAAGGACCTTGCAGTGGCTGAGAGTCAAAAGGCCGAGCGCAAATACCTAGCCCAGGTATTGGTCAATAACTTTTTAAAACAAGTCTTTGAAGATAACTTCTTTCACGCTGACCCCCACCCAGGTAACATCTTATTCTACCGGCTCAAGGAAGGCGATCCTAATTACCAGGAAAATCAAGCCAAGGAGGCTTTTAGTTACGAGTTTCACGGGAATAAAGTGGTGTGGGCTAAAAGGCAGCCCCTTCCGCCTTACCGCCTAGTCTACCTTGACTTTGGAATGATGGGGCGATTAACTCCGAGCATGATTGATGGCATTGCCCAGATTGTCCTTGCCTTAAACACCAAGGACATCCGCCAAATCGGCCAGGCCATCCTGGCAGTCTGCAATCAAACCGGGCCGGTCGATAGCGAAGACTTCTACGAGGAACTCGGTTTATTCTTAACCCCCTTCATGAACATGGGCTTAGATCAAATCGACTTTCCGGCTATGCTCTATAGTGTGATTGGTCTCTGCCGGAAAAATAACTTACAAATGAAAGCCGAGGTAACCCTCCTAGTCAAGGCCTTCGGTTCACTAGAGGGCTTAGTCTCCCAGCTAGACCCCGACCTTTCGATGATGGACGTTGCTCGCCCCTTAGGCAAGGCCTACCTCAAGCGCAAGTTCAACCTCAAAACTAGCTTAGAAGACTTGAGCTTCGATACCCTCCAGTCACTTAAGGCTACTAGCCAACTGCCCACCAAGGCCAGCAAATTTTTTGACGTCGTTAGTTCCGGGCAAACCCGCTTTTCGGTTCGCTACAAGGGCCAAGATAAGCTCCTTGACCGCATCGACCACCTTGCCAACCGGATTATCATCGCCCTCGTCTTAGCGGCGATTATCTTAGCCTCCTCCCTCTTAGTAGAAGGCAGTGCCAACCACCCTGCCATCTATAATTTAGGGGTGACCGGCTACATTGTCGCCATTGTCTTAGTTGCCCTCCTTATTTTGGACGACCTTCACAAACGCTTTAAGAAGCGTAAACGCAAATAAAAGAGGCCAGGATTTTTAGTCCTGGCCTCTTTTTGCACCGTATAATAGAAACCTAAGCATAACATCATTTCCCACTTCTGTCAAGTCAGCTTACGTTTTAAGTCCCTTAATCTCCGTGTTGCCACCGGGCAAGCAATGGCTTGTTCTTCGTCAAAGTACACCATTTTTTCAACAGGATCAAGCGCAACTACCCTGGCTAAATTAATTAGGTAACCCCGATGACAGCGGTAGAAATTAGCGTCTAATTGCTCTTCGATTTGACTCAAACTGCGGCGGATATTTAGGCGCTTATTGTTCGCATAAAGACTGATTAGGTGGGGGCTACCTGGCATCGCCTCAAAGTAATAGATATCTGTGGTGGCAATCCGGTAATGGCGCCCCCGCTTAACGTAGGTAAAGTAACTTTTATTAACCTTACTTTCTTGCCCAATCAATTCTAAAGTCCGCTGCAAATCAATTTTGACGGCCTTCATTACCTTCGTAAAGTCAGACTGCTTTACAATATAGTCTAGTGGTAACACCCGGTGTTCCAAAACAATTAGGGACAACTCTTCGTGCGAAGTTAAAAAAACAATCGCTTCGTAGGGCAATAACTTCCGTAATTCACTAGCCAAGTCAATCCCCGTATAACTTTCAGTCGCTAAGTCAATATCCAAGAAAAACAGGTACTTATCGTTAGGATTTTCCCTGACGTAGGCTAACACCGCCTGCGGGTCACCAGTCGCTAGCGCCAAATTCACATCTAGATTTTCAAACTTTACGTAGGCTTCAATTCCCGATGCTACTTGTTCTAAAATTTCAGTCTGATCATCAACTACAATTACCTTTAACATCTTACACCCCGATTCCAAGAATAAAGCACACTACCCCGCGCTTATATTCCACTTCCAAGTCAATCAAATTTTTATCACATAACTGGTTTACAATCGTAAGCCCCCGGCCGCGGTTGCTCCCCTTGGTGGTGTAACCACGCTCAAACCAGGCCGTTAAGTTAGGGGCTTTGTCGCCTACAAACTTATTTTCAATTAAAATATCAACCCCATCTTCACCGTAAGAATCAAGTCCAATCCCCAACCATTTTTGGTCCTGCTTGCTACTAGCCTCGATGGCATTATCTAATAAAATTGCCACGATACGGGCCAGTTCTAACTCATTGACCCGTCCACCTTGCACCCAACTAGTGACGTTTAACTGGGTTTCAATTCCCAGTTGGTTAGCCTTAGTCAACTTAGCCAGGATAACACTCCGCAATGATTGGAGTTCGATTTGCTCTAACTGGGCCAAATTCCTAGGCTTAATCACCCCACGTATCTGTTGGTCAGAATAAGTCACCATCTGTTGGTAGTAAGACTGCAAATCAGCATCCCCGCTTTTAGCAATCCGGTTTCCCAATGTCAGTAGTAAGTTTTTATAGTCATGACGGAAATTAGCAATTTCTTGGTAGTAGTCATTAATTTCTTGTAAATAGAGCTGGAAGGCCTTCATTTGGCGCGCCTGTTCCGCCACTAAGGCCGTATTTTCTAACTTGGTCACCGTATCTTGATAAAAATAGAACACAATTACTAAGAGGGCAATTGTAAAGATTGCAATTATTGCAGACACAATCACTAGCATCCACTTATCTGTCAACGTTATCAAGACGACTTCTATACTGTGGACAAAAATATAAAAAATAAATAGTCTCAATGCCAGCTTGAAGGCCGTATCAGTGTGAACCGCTAATGTCTTTAATAACTGCTTCTTTTTTAATTGCCAAATTACCACTAAAAAAGCAAGTAATTGCGCAGGGACTCCAATTATTGCGACTTCTAGCTGGGAAAGGTTGGCAATTTTACCTATTAGAAAAAAAGTAAAGGTAGTGACATCCCCGATTGCGTCGAATAAAATAATTACCACAATTAAAGCTAGTCTTCTTAGCAAAGCTTGAGCCTTATTTACCCGTCGATAGTACCAGCGCTGACCTAAAACTAGCACTATAAAGCCTAAGTCAACAAAAGCTGACAGGAATAATAAAACTGAAACCAAAGAGCTAGCTACTATCTTCAGAACCTTATTTAGCCTAAGTTCACCTAAAAGATAGAAATATGCCCCAAAAACAGCGATATAACCAGCTAGCCCCGCCAACATTACTGTTCCTACTTCAATCCACACAGTCGCCATTAACTTTAACCACACTTCTCTTTAACTTTTTAGCATTAGCCTTATTTAAGTTTAAGCTAACTGCTTGAAAATTTCATCTAAACTTGGAGCTGATTGCTCAAAAACAGGAACATAATCTCTATTTTTAACTACATCTTGAAAAATTAGTCTACCTAAATCTTCGTTAGCCAGTTTCATCTTAAAGGTCTGCTGTCCAACCCTTCGTAGCTCCGTCACCCCGTGATACTTACTGAAAAATCCTTCTGCTTCAATTCCTTCAACCGTAAGATTTAACCGGGGATAAGTTTGTTTTATCTCGGCTAAAGTTCCCGCCAAAACTGTTTGCCCGTGCTTTAACATCAACAACTTATCTGAAATTTTAGCCACGTTATCCATGTTATGAGTTGAGAAGATAATCGCCGTCCCCTCATTCTTAGCCCGGATGATTTCATCCAAAAGCAACTGAGCGTTAACGGGATCTAATCCTGAAAAAGGCTCGTCCAAAATTAAAATTTCAGGGTGAAAAATCATCGTGGCAATTAGTTGCACCTTTTGGGCATTGCCTTTAGACAAACATTCTACTTTATCAGTTAGTTTTCCCACCACATTTAGGCGTTCCATCCACTTCACCAGCTCTAAGCGCATATCAAACCGATTGCGCCTATGTAAATCGGCAAAATAATTTAGCTGGTCGATGATACTTTCCTTTTGGTATAAACCTCGTTCTTCCGGCATAAAACCAATTTGGTGCTTAGTCCTGTCAAACTGCTTTCCCTGCCATAAGATTTGCCCCTTCGTTGGCTGAATAAAATCCATTATCATCCGAAAAGTAGTCGATTTACCCGCACCATTTTGCCCAATTAACCCTAAAATCTCCCCAGGCTTAACGGTAAAACTTAAATCACTAACTGCTTGTTTAGTACCAAAATTCTTGGTTACATTGTCTAATGTTAACATCCTATTTCCCCCTTACTTACCAAATATCGCTTTTATAATTGGATGTCGTTGTTTAGTAGCTAACAAGCCTCGTTGATACTTAGGCAGGACTTTTTTAAACATGATCACTAAAATAATCACTTGCACTACTAAACTGAAGTAGCCCCAAAAATAAGAAAGCCCTTGGGTTGAAACTGCTACTGGGAGTAAACAGGTTCCTAGCGCCGGAACCCATCCATTCACCACTAAAAATACTTTGAACCAAACCATACCCGCAAACATGTTTGGAGTACAGGCGTACACAGTCGCTAGGATTTCTCCCGTCATCACTAAAATAACTGGTGTGAGCATCGCCAAAGCCATCTGTTCTCTTTCTTGAATATATATTCCAAATTCCACCGTCCAAATTAGGGATGAGCCTAAAAGTAATAGCATTGAAAGTAATGAAAATACCAGGTATTTGACGTCAACCATCGCTAATCGTAGCTTAAATATGACTACTGTAGCTAGCAGAACTAAAAAATAACTTAGACAATGAAGGACTAACAATATAACCGTCCCTAAAATCTTGCCCACCAACTGTGTCTTAGCATCCACGATTGCTAACAGAAACTCCGTTAACTTTGCTTCCCGGTCTGCTACTACCTCCGTTGCTAAGACGCCTGTATAAACGGCGCACAAAAAGGCCGCCACCCCAGGCATGAGTTGATACAACCCTAGACTTAATTGTTTAGCCGTCAGTGCCTGCAAAAATTCTTGATTCCTATAAACAGCGGCTTCACCCACTATTACTGGTAAAAATACCATGCTTAGATAAGAAAAGGACTTAAGCTGCTTACTTACAATTCTTTTAGCAATCGCCATTAATTGAGATTTACTCACTTACTCCACCCACTTTCCGTGCATAATTTAAAATATTGTGATGGTAATAGTTAAAGCCAACCTGCAATCCACCTACTAATAAAGCAAGGTTAACTCCCCAAATAACCAGTTGCTCCCACCATACGGTTAAGGAAAGCTGCCCCAGTAAGTTAACAACCGGAATTAGTAACCAGGTGCTACTATGCCCCATTAACCCAACTACACTACCACCACAAACAGCCAGTACAAATAATAAGTAACCAAGTGCAATCACCTGTCCCTTGTCCTCATCATTAACATACACCGCCAAGATGCTGAGCAAGATATTTCCAAATATGGTTACCACTAGCATCACCACCCCAGCGTTTAGTAATTCAAACCTAGACCAAGTACTTAGTTGTAAGAAACCTTCCATTTGCCCTAAATAAATAAGAAAGCCACCAGTTGCCGCTAGATTTAGTAAATATATCCAGCTAGCCGCCAACAACTTGCCATAATACTGGACCTTGTAACCACTCATCCCTATTACTAGTTCCCCTACCCGGGTTGACTTACTGTTGATGAACATGTTAACAACGCTCAGCGCATTAATCGCAGTAAAACTTAGCAAAGTTATTACCACTAACGTTAGCAACTGCTCGGGACTAAGGTTGAGCTTTGCAGGTAGTAGTAATGACAATGCTCCTTCCATTGATAACGGCCAGACAAAAGTCGTCCAAAATAAGGCTCGTTTCATAAGGTGGTTAATTTCAAACCGTGCAACTTTAAAATACTTTTTCATCTTCATCCATCTCCCTTTATTAGGTTAGCACCACTCATCAAATAAAAGGTCACTTTGTCCTAAAAGGATACTTTATCGTCCTAAACGCAATTAGGACAAAAAAAATAACCCCCACTAGAATGGGAGTCATCTTCAGTAAGCGCAAATGTTTAGGAAAATAAACTGTTATTTCATTGCCCACTTAATACACTCAGACACTAAGCTTAAGTCTTTTGTTAAACCTAACCGTCAAACATTCAGATAATACACTATTAATCCGAGCACCATGTAAAATAAAGTCCACGTCACCAAATTAGCCCCGAGATAATGGCGATATTTCACCAAATACTCGGCGCCAACTGTCCGATAATAGTGCCAAAACGTCCTTACCCTACGAAATAATAACAAACTAAAGATTAGCCCTATTATTATTTCGCAAATCGCCAAAATACTGATAGCATTTAAATCTAAATATACTGTAGCAGTTAGCATTAATAGTCCCAGTGGTAATAGATTACAGAGACATACATAGTCTGTTAATCGCAAAATAAGTGGCTGTTGTTCTATCTTCTTTAGTCCTGGTGAATATTGAGGAAGTTTTTGTAAAGATATCGTAGCTGGTATTAAGTATAAAGGTTGCTGTAAAGAAAATAACACTAAAATCAAGTAACCCCAAAATGGTAGCGTAGAAAAATACCAAAATGCCCAGCTTATTATTACTAAAAATACCAAGTAAAAACCAGTAAGCAACCAACTATAACTTTTTCTAGTAACCAACCACTTTCTAACACTAGCTTGGACCTTAGCCTTATATAATAATTCTTCCTCTGTTTGTTTCCGAACTCTTTTTTGAACCAATCTTTTAACAAGTAAAGCTACTCTTGTCAAAAGTTCACTACCGATAAAAATAATCGCCATCAAACCAGCAATAAGCAAAATCTTTTCAGCTAAAAGAAATGTCATTAAACCACCTCAATTCTTCTTATAATGGTACGTAGGTAAGAAATATCAGTAACATTATATATAATAATCCCCAATTTATAACTCGTGCTACTAAATATCTACGCCAATAAATTACATATTTGGGGTTTTCTTTGTTCAAAGCGTTAACCAGCAATCGAAGTCTATGTAGAAAGGAAAGACTAAAATACAAGCCTAAGAACAACTCGGCCAAACCTATAGCAAGATAAACTATTAGTTCAAATAAATTAAATGGATGAACTTGCAAAGTAGCTTGAACGGTTGCATATATTAAGGTTGCACCAATAATCACACCATTGCATAAAAAACAATAATTATAATAACCAAAAACAAAGGGTTGTTTTCTTACATTCCAAATAATTTTTACGTAATTAGGCAATTTATGAAATGCCACTTTAGCCGGAGTCAAATGAAAATTAGTTTGAATTATAAAAAATAACAAAAATACATACACCCAAGCAGGAGGAGCCGCAGTCTGACATAAAATCAGTCCCAATAAAGTCATGGCTACTGTGGTTACAATTAACCAGCGCCAGCTGTACTTCTTTTTATTAGCATAACCTACTGCTAGTTGCTTGATACTTTCTTCCTCACTTCTCGGAAGAATTTTCATTGAAAAACGTTGAATACCAATAAGGATACGACCAACTAGTACATCCCCCAATAAAATTACTATTGATAGAACTAAGCTAGCCCAAAATAAATTGCTATTACTTATATACGCCAAAATTTCACCCTCTTTACATAAATAAAATTATCCCCAATATCACGTAAACTATCATATAGTCGCTAGCTTTAAGCAAAATCGATTTTTTAAAACTCATTTCTGCCTGTTTTCCTAGCAACGATAATCTTTTTAAGATAGCTTTTAGCCTTTTAACCTGCAATAATACTCCTATTAATCCTAAAAGAATAGCAGCTATTCCTAGAAACATGTCTGTTATACCAACATCAAAACCGGCCACCATCAGAGTTTCTGCTTGCAAATTGCTAATTAATAAACCAGCCCCTACCCACAATAAATTAATCATTAAAAGTAGCGGTAGCCCTGGAACTAAAAAAAAGCTTCCTTTGTCTATTAGATAGCTTCCAAGGTTTGCCCTAATTTTCATAACCTTATAATCAATTAAACTTCCTACCACTACATATACCAAGGGTAAAAATATCCCTGCTAATAACTGATTTTGTAGCTCTATTAAACCAGAGCTAAAACTGAAACCAACAATTAAATGACCCGTAATATCTAATAAATATAATTTTCTTAATCGATTTTGCGTCACCATCTCTTTTTTGGATACTAGCTGAGAATTATACAACTGTATATTTTTCACAAATTTAATCAGCCAAGCAGTTATTTTAGCCCTCAAAAAGCCCTTATCACCATTTAAAGTTTTTGCTAATTCTTCATTACTATCATCCAGTATAGAAAATTCTACCGGCGTTTTCTTAGCATTATTCATCAAAACTCTAACTATAACACAGAAAAAGAAATAACCAATTAGGGTAATTCCGATAAATTTTAAAAACATTTTACTAAGTAGATAAATCTCTACTGCTTGTTCAAGCCTCATAATATCCCCCCAGAAATTTATTTATCTAAGTAAGCATAACACCGCCATTAATCAATATCAAAAAACACCAACCCGGTCATACGACCACTGTTGGTGTCAGTTAACTACACTTCTTTATTGGCGAAAACCCACATGCCTAAGGCTAAGAAGACGGTAGTATAGGCCAGGCTGCCCCAAAGTAGTTGGTTAGTTGTCAGGTGAGTAATGTTGGCAAAAGTCGGAGCAACTAATTGGTTGCCGTAATTGGTGAAATTAAGCGGGTTCCACTTGAGAAACTCCCACTTTCTAAGCAAGATTTCCATGACATTTCCAATTAAGGTTACGGCCAAGTAGGTTAAAGTCCCCACCATAATAGCTGCACTACTCTTTTTCATCAAAGCGGCAATCAGAAACTCAGGTTACTGTGAACCTGTATACTATGGAGCTAATGGATATTCTTGTAGATATAGTAACGGCAAGTGGGATTATAAAGTTACTAAAACAGCTGCGCAGGCTGTAGGTGGTGTCATGGCTAAAGGGTGGATTGGTTCTCTCGGAGGTTCTTACTACCAACCTGGTTATAGGGGGTAATTAGATGACCAAGGTAACGAAAACAGAGATTATGAACGAAGTGTACGACTTGATTTTGAATGCCAATGTGACTCAAGACGAACGGGCCATTTTGGTGAACTTTTAAAATAGGGTTACTGACAAGAATTTTGCTAATGAATTGATGGGCTTGGCGGCTGGGCTAAGGCAGCTAGGCATCAAGAATTTAGCGTGCAAAAGAAAATGAGTCTGGAAACTAGTGCTTTTTATAAAAAGATTGCAGATTATGGGCAACGAGAGTTAAATTGGGCGCGCGGCTTGGCCATGACTGGCGTAATATTTTAAGTTAATCATGCTAGCCAAAAACTTTTAAGGCGGCTAAAAATAATAGGGCTTTTTGTTAGCATTTTGGTGTAAATGGGACTAAGATATAGTTGTAAGGATAAAGAAAGGAAGTCTTTGATATGGCAAATGAATTAAATAACCGTTTTAACGAGTTGATGAAGGGCGGCGATGACTTCTTCAGTAATCTCGGTCGTTCATTCTTTAATGGCTTTGATGATTCATTTAAGGAAATGAAGACTGATATTTCAGAGAGCGATACTGCTTATACGGTCGCAGTTGATCTTCCTGGGGTAGATAAAAAGGACATTGACATTGACTTCAAGGACAATGCTTTGACAATCTCTGCAAAGCGGGACTCCTTCAGTGATGAAAGTGATGCAAAGGGCAATCTCCTTTCAAGTGAACGGTCATACGGTCGCTTTACCCGCCAATATCAATTCCCTAACGTAGATAAGGACAAGATTTCTGCTAAGTATGAAGCCGGGGTCTTAACCGTTACCTTACCTAAGACGGCTGAAGAAATTTCTAATAGCCACAAGATTGAGATTGAGTAATTGATGAATCCCTCCTAAACGAGTTGGACTAGCTTGCTAGTCTTCCCTAAAATAACCGGTATGCTAATAGCAATGCCGGTTATTTTTTTGACCAAATCTAATGTGTTTCATGTGAAACAGTCTTTGATTGTTTTCTAATTTAAATAACGGTATAATGCAATTAAAATTTAATTTAAAATTAATCAAGGTGGAATTCATATGTACAAAGATAAGCGGATTATCCAGCGTCCTTACTTCACTTCCCGTTCTTGGGCGGCCCTTATTTTTGCCGCCCTCTTGCTTATTCGGATTACCAGTATCAGTTTAACCGCCCTTTATAACACCCAGGCCGACTTTGTTTACCAGCTTACCTTCCAAAGCTTGTGGTACCTTAGCTCGCTTGGCTTAACCTTGGGGCTTAGTTTCTTATTTGTTTACCTCTTTGATATTCAACTGCGCTTTGCTAGCCTCTTTCGCCTTTACTTTGTTTCACGTAGCCCCTACCTTGGCGCCTGCCTGCTAGAATTGCTGGCCCTTTTAATAAAGAAGCAAGCTTTGACAGCGGCGACTAACCTATCTATTGGGGCGGGCGGCATCGTGCTTAGTTGTTGCTACTTGGCTTGGTTAAACAGGCGGGAAGCCTACCTAACTACTAACCAAAATTTCAAATTAGTGATTGCCACGGGTACCTTTCAGCTCTTCAGTCTCCTGCCCGAGTTTTTACAAGTCTTCAGTTAAAAAATTCTAGCAGAAAATAGATTGCGTCAGATCCATTTCTGTGTTAAGCTTTGTTTATCGAATGATTATAGTTTAACTAACTAATAACGTTCGTGTTTTAAAAGAGAGAAGAAAGTTTTTTAGCAGAAGGGACGTAGTTTAACTTGAAAAAGACGAATCGTTATGTTGTTGCTACCGCTGGGGTTGTGTTACACCTAATGATTGGCTCGGTTTATGCTTGGAGTGTCTATAGCAACCCCATCGTAGCCGAAACTGGCTGGTCAGAATCAGCGGTCTCATTTGCCTTTAGTATTGCCATCCTCTTTTTAGGGATGTCAGCTGCCTTTATGGGACGCTTAGTTGAGAAATTAGGCCCCCGTGTAACTGGAACCATTTCCGCTATCTGTTACGGAACAGGTACTATCTTAACTGGACTTGCGATCCACTCCCACCAATTATGGTTACTCTACCTTGCTTACGGAGTAATCGGTGGGCTTGGCTTGGGATCTGGATACGTAACTCCCGTTTCAACCATTATTAAGTGGTTCCCAGACAAGCGCGGTTTGGCAACTGGTTTAGCCATCATGGGCTTTGGTTTTGCTGCCATGCTTACTAGTCCAATTGCCCAAAGATTAATCGCTGGCGTTGGTATTTCCAACACCTTCTATATCCTCGGGTTAGTCTACTTTACTGTCATGATTATTTCGGCACAATTTATCAAGAAGCCCCAAGCAGGGGAATTACCTGCCGCTGCAGTGGCTAAAACCAACGCTACTAGTTTGACTGGCGGCCAACAACTAACAGCTAACCAAGCACTTAAGACTAAGTCATTTTACTTCTTATGGTTCATGTTCTTCATCAACATCACTTGCGGTATCGGATTGGTATCAGCAGCTTCACCAATGGCCCAATCCATGACTGCCATGACCGCCGGGGCTGCCGCTGTCATGGTCGGAGTTATCGGGCTCTTCAACGGGTTTGGACGCCTAATTTGGGCTACCCTTTCCGATTTTATCGGCCGGCCGCTAACTTTTAGCTTAATTTTCTTGGTGGATATCATGATGTTAGCAGCTATGCTCTTCTTCCACGTTCCATTCGTCTTTGTCGTGGCACTCTGCCTCCTTCTTTCTTGCTACGGGGCTGGTTTCTCAGTTATTCCAGCTTACCTAAGCGATGTTTTTGGGACTAAGGAACTCGGAGCTATCCACGGTTACATCCTTACAGCTTGGGGCGTAGCCGGGATGGTGGGTCCAGTCTTACTTTCCTTTACCCATGAATTACTAGGGACATACACGGTAACCTTGATTACCTTCATCTTGATTGATTTAATTGCCTTTATCATCTCCTTTGTCATCCAAAAGGATTTCGTTAAAGTAAGTCAAGGTGCCACTGAAAAATAATTATCAATTCGGACTTAACTGTTAGCGCAGTTAAGTCTTTTTTATAATCAACGAGGACCTCTCCCCTGTTATGACAACTGATATTTTAGCCGGTCATTTTTACGATGCCAACTACAAAAGGAGTAAATAATTCCCCTTTTTCGGTGTATAATTAACCCTAAGAATTAATAAAGGAAGGGTACTTATGCCACAAAAAAGAATTCTCCCCTACGTTATCCTCGGCATTCTTGAAAAAGGCGATGCTACTGGTAAACAGATTACAGATGAGTTCAAATACGAAATTGGGGAATTTTGGAAATCATCCCACAGTCAGATTTATCCCGAACTAAAGCACATGCTAACGGACGGCTGGATTGACAGTTACCAAAAGGAAGATAATGATAAGGAAATTTACTATCGGCCCACTAATTTAGGTAAGGAAATCATAGCCGACTGGTTAGCTACCCCCGTTGCCAAACTACCAGTCTCAAAGGACCTCTTTTCTTTGAAGGTGTTCTTTATTAAGCGCGCGGACGATCCCCGGCTCAAAACCTTGATTGCTAACCAAAAAAAGCTTGTCAGCCAAAACCTAGCCCACTTGAAGAAGCGGGAGGCTGAGCTGTTTGATACCGCGGAGAAAATCAACCATAACTACGGCCACTATCTAATCTTACAACGAGCCATCTCGCGCCAAGAAAACCAGCTGGCCTGGTTAGACCAACTAACAGTTTGCTAAGCAAGCAGGTTGGGAGTTTTGAAAGAAAACGCTTGCAATTTAATTAAAATTATGTTATAAAATAAGTGTAAGGAGTCCAAGGATTCCCGCAATTAGGTGTCGTAACTGTAGTCACTCGGTTAATGTATAGTCGATTAGAGGTTGTCCGTAACAACTAGCTACAGTGTAACAAGACGTAGCATCTGGTGAACTAACGTTAAGTGTAGTGGCATAGAAGCTTCGCTAATTGTAGAACCTAGGATAATAAGCATAAAGGATGTGGGACCAATTACAACTCCTTATTATAAGTTGAATACCCTTTGCCCTTAGGTGAACGCTGTGGAGTCGACACTGGAACCTCCAAGTAGATATGTATGAATGAGATGGGCAAAGGGTTTTTTTGTGCCCAAAAAAGGCCTCCCAACAGTGCTTGGAAGACCTAGCTAATTTACTTAGCGCGCTTATATTCGACCACTAAGGCCTGATCGTTACCGGCGTTGCCAAATTGTTGTAATTCGTTATCCTTAAGGTTAGTCCAGTCCACAAAATCAGCCTCTGCTTCCCAGACATTAATCATCAAGAATTCAAAGTTCTTCTTTTCGGACTGCAAGATAACCGTTTCGTTTAACCCAAATGGGCGGCCATCCTTGCGGACCCATTTATCCATGATTGCCCGAAAGACCTTTTGTTCATCTTCATCTAAGGTTAGGTAGCGAAATTCAAAGAAGCCATCCCAATCTTTGTCAAACTCCACTTGCCGTACGACTTGGTAGGATAAGCCCCCACTAAAGATGGTTTCTTTTCCAGAATAGTCAAACAACATGTAGCGTTCCTTATCCGTTACCGCTTGAAATAATAGCAACTTACGGTCTGGATGCGCTTGAATAAGCTTTTTTAAAGCTTCTTTAGGGCCAAAGGTAAAATGAATTTCTCTTGGTGCCATAATATCACCTTCTAATTATAGTATCCGTTTCCAACTTCATTATAACACAATTTTTAAATATAACCTAAAAACCCCTGCTCGGTCCAACTTTGAACCAAGCAAGGGGTAAAATTTTATTCAGAAGCGCCCGTGACGCTATCAATACCTTCATCTAAGCGGGGACCGAGGTCTTCACTAGAACTCTCATCTACTGATGCACTGGTAGTGCTATCAACCGCTGGGGCTTGGTTTTCGTTTCCGGAGGCACCAGACACTACGTCTGGAGCAGCTTCGTCTTTGACAAGCTTTTGCCCCGTTTGTTTTAGGTAGGACTCAACGATTGGCCACAGATCTAGGACCCACTCGTTAACTCCCCGGTAATTACCTTCACTATCACGCATAGCCTTATAGTAGTGCATAATGTGGCGTTCGTTTAGTTTGTTTCCTGGAACAGGCATTTCAACTAAATCATTTCCATTACGTAAGGAGGAGATAACGTGTTTAACCCCCTTGATTGCCCGGGGTGGGTGGACAGCATCCATAGGGTCCCCTACTTGCTTAGGATCCCTTGGCGCTAACATCTCCTTACCAGGAAGAGTATGGTTGTAGTAGATGAATTGGTTATTATCATCTGCGTAGGTTAATTCCATCGGCATGGTATTTAAGAACCAGTTAAGCTGGTCGACCGTTAACACCCCGCGGTCTAACTTAACGTAGTCCTTACCGCTAGCAGCCTTGGTTTTGGCAGCCGCCTGTTCCACCCAATCGTCTGCACGCATATCAACGCCTTTAATCGTGGTATCCGTTCCCTTGGAAGCAGACAAGTCCTCATCTTGCCAACTGGTTTGCTTATTCTTTTCGCTTAAGACCTCTAAGACTTGAACCCATTCACAGAATTTGGCTAGTACTGACCCTAAGAAGTCAACAGTCCCTTGGTCCTTCAAATCACCTTGGGCGTCAAAGGCCTCCTTAACGTTGCCTAATAAGAATTCATTTCCTGGCATCACTAAGGCGTTAACCCCTGGTGAGTCAAGGATTTGGCGTAAACTTAGCTGCGCCCTTGAAGAACCTTGGCTGAAATAGGATGCTCCCACGATTAACACCGGCTTATCTTGGAAAGGGTGCACCTTAAATGACAACCATTCCAAGACGTTTTTCATCGCAGCTGTGGTGGTGTGGTTATGTTCTGGCGTCGCCAAAATTACCCCATCAGCTGCCTTAATCTTCTTAACCAAGTTTTGAATCACTGGGGTTTCAGTTTGATCATCGCTTTCGTTGAAAATTGGCACATCTTTAATGTCTAAAATTTCGATTTCAGCTAGTTCTTGATAGTGTTTAGCAATATAGGCTAACAACATTTTGTTATATGATTGTTCTGCGATCGAACCTACAATTCCGACAAATTTCATTTACTTAGCCCCCTCTTCGTCTTCCCAAGTGTAGTTAGCTGCTAATTGCTTATTGGCAGCTAAACTAGCATTTAGGTGTTTAGAAATTTCTACAAAGGTTTCAAAATCCGTAAATAATTGTTCCAACCGCTCTACCTTTTCAGAATCAGTCAGATTGCCTGCTTCATCAAAGGCTTGGAGGGAGTGATCCACTAAAAATTCTGAGCTTGGCATAATTCGAGCCTGCATTTCTGGTGAATCTAAAATTTGTCTAAGGTGGGCTTGGGCTCTAGAAGCACCTAAAGTGCCATAAGAAGCCCCTACAATCATTACCGGTTTACCAACAAAAGGATGGGTACCTCCATAAGACATCCATTCTAAGGCGTTCATCAACACCGCGGGAACAGAGTGGTCATACTCAGGGGTGGCGATAATCACTCCGTCAGCCTCATCCACTAGCTTATCCATTTCTTCCACCCGGGGTGGTAATACCCGCCCAGGGACCTTGTAGAAAACGGGTAAGTCTGCGATTGACATCAGTTCAATCTCTGCTTGACCGGCAAAGTGACTTTGGATATATTCCATTAACTTTTTATTCGTTGACCGTGGCGAATTAGTGCCGGCAATTCCAATATACTTGTTCATTTAGTCACAATCCTTTCTGTTTCTCAGTTACTTGCTCGTTTTTATCTTATCATTAATGACTTGCTAAATAAATAAAGAAATCGCTTTAATAGGCACAAAAAGTCGCACAATGCCTCAGTTGGCATCATGCGACTCCGTGTATAATTATTTTATATACCTAACATCCTATTATTTTCACTAATCACCAGTGCTTAAGTCCGAACTATTATTAATTTTTAAAATCACTACCTAATCCTAGCCAGTGACTTAACCAAATTGGCATAATGAAATTACGCACAAGGGGCTTATTTTTCCCTAAATTCCCCTTCGATTACCGTTTCGTCATCATGATTTGCGGCTGGTCGTTCTGGCATGATAATGGCTGCGATAAAGTACATAAAAATCCCTGGAATCACCGAGCCGGGGAAGATAATCAGGAAAATTCCTGCTAACCTTACCCAGGTTTTATCCCAATCGAAATATTCTGCAATGCCACCAAAAACCCCTGAAACAACCTTGTCTTGTGATTTATATAACTTCTTTTTCATTTTGCTAATCCTTTCTAGCGAATATTAAGATCGCCGTCCGTTGTTGTTACCTTTAAAATGTTACCACTGTTTGCCCCTTGCGTTAAGTGGCTACCGCTTTGGTTAAAGAGGTGGTTATCCCCATCGGTTGTGGTTGTCTCATAACCATCTGCTTTAGCCCCGGTAATTGAAATGTCACCGTCGGCTAAGTTGAATTGATAGCCGGCCGTTACCTCTAAGCTTGCACCGTTGACGTCACTATCCTGCCCCTTATAGCTACCCCCAGCTACCTTGAGGCGGTTAAAACTTACGTCCCCATCATGATTTTCGATCTGCACGTTATTTAGGCTAGTGTCAACCAAACTTAAATCACCGTCAAAGATTTCCATCTTCGTCCCGTTGTTAAATGCCACCCGGTTAAGGTATAGGTCACCATCTAACAACTTAACCTTACTACTATTTGCCACTTGGGTGTTAGTCAAATGAAGATCTCCATCTAAGACATCTAGTGCTAAGCTATTTAGCTTTAAATCGCTAAGTGTAACGTCGCTATTACCACTGGTAGTTAGGCTGATTTGGTCTAAGTCCTTAGGCACCGTGACCGTAACCGTATTGGTAAAGGAAGTGTGCCGGTCAGACTTAATCGTCACCCCATCAAAGATAAAGCCCGTCCGTAAATGAGCTTTTTGCTTAATAACTAAGGTCTTGCCCTCGACACTAATCTTAGGCGCTAAACTTTTGCGGCCCTTGTAATCAACGTGATAACCGTTCCCCTGAATAATTTTAACCCCTACGTTATCAGTGTTGACCTTGACGTTTTCAAATTCACTAACCGTTTGCTTTTTTAAAGTCATTTCTTTTTTGACAATTCGCGGTGTCCAACCAACGTATTCGACTGATTGTACGCCGCCCCCCATAATTGACAAAATTAAGAGGACAATGCCAACAACAGTTATTAAAACCCCTGCCTTTAACATTTTCTTCATTTGACTTGAACCCCTTTCTTCTTAGCGAACTTTCCGTATAAGAAACGGGCTAGGTTCGCAATCCCCTGGATAATTTGACTGAAGAACCAAAAAACGATTGGGAAGATGATACCAAGTAACCCCAAACTAAGTAAGGCTACGGCAATATAGAATAATCCCACCATCAAACTAGTGAATAAAAGCCTAATCCCCGTGTACAGTGCTACTGCAAAGGTGAGGATAAAGGCGGCTAAAAAACCAAAGGCTAAAGCCCCGACCGTGATAACCACCGCCAAAAAGATTGCCAAGATTACCCCTAAAATAGCAATCGTAATTGGTGAGGTGATTAAAACTAAGAGGATCAACCAAATCATTCTTAAGTTGGAGTGGGTCTTAGCCACTTGTCCCTCTGCTTGCCCACCAGTTTCATCATCAAAGTCTTTAATCGAATAGTCGGCTAAAATTTTCCGGGCCAGTTGTCTTGGCGTCCCCAATTTGCCTTCAATTTCCGCCCGACTCTTTAAGCCTGCTTCATCCACGTATTCGGAATAAAACTCAATTACATCTGTCCGTTCTTCCGCCGTCAAAGCAGTTAAAAAGCCTTCTAGCTCAACAAAGTAATGTGCCTTATCCACTGATTTCCTCCTCCTTTTTTCCAAAGAAAATTTCGTCTAAACTCCCTTTATAATCAACCCACATTTTGCGCACACGGTTTAAGTGTTCCCGACCAGCATCGGTAATTTGATAATAACGACGGTTCCTACCTTGATAAGGTTTATCATAGGTTGTTAAAAATTCATTTTTCTTCAACCGCCGTAATACTGGATACATGGTCGATTCTGAAATTGAAATAGCCTGCTGCATATCCTGGGTTAGCGAGTAACCATAATAATCTTTGCAATCCAGTAAGGCTAATACCAAACCATCCAACAGGTCAGCTGTGATTTGAATCTTCACCGGCTTTTTCCTCCTTTTTTCTTTCTTCAACAATATTATATGACGTATAATATTAATAATCAAGTAATATTGTGTAAATTCATAAAAATTATTTCTGACCATAAAAAAAGAGCCCCTTTAAGAGCCCTACTTAACTTATTCGTGAATTTCTAGCGGCTGCCCATCCGGGTCAAAGAAAAAAGCCATCTTCTTACCATTGTAGTCATCATAGCGCAAGGGCTCGTGCTTAATCTTTAAGCGGTCAAACTCGGCCAAACAAGCCGCGACGTCGCTCACCTTAAAGGCCAGGTGTCTTAGCCCCTGGTTTTCTGGTTGGGGCAGTTGTGGGCGTTTAGGTGCTGTTGGTTTAACAAATAGCTCGAGCACTAAGTCACCTTGACCCACATTTAAAATAATATCGCCCCGCTCTGGTCGGTCGTGTTGACTTAAAAGCTCAAAGCCTAATTTATCTATATAAAATTCCTTAGCCGCGTAATAATCACTGACGATTAAAGCGATATGGTCAGTCTTAGTTAGTTTCATCTGCGTTCACTTCCCTTGTTTCCATCCGGTAACCATTCTCATCAATCACTCCGTAAACCTTCTTGGTGGGTTCATTGGCTAAATAACCGTAATCAATTTCGCCATAGCCTTTGTCTTCATCCGTTACCTTAATATCCTTTAACATCCCGTTTTCAAAGTGGCGGACAATCGCAACTTGATTTTTAACCTGCTCCGTTTTGGCCACCGCCTTAGCTAAGGTGTAGCCTTCATCTAAGAAAGCCCGGATGGTGGCGGCCCGATAGCAAGTTCCAATGCTAAACTTGCGGGTGCTGCCCTCTTCTCCAGCTAGGGATTTGATATAACCCTTTGATTCCCAGTAACGTAACTGCCGGGTCGAAACGCCAATCATCTGACTCAAGTCACCAATCCCTACCCGAAAATCCTTATTAACATGTAATTTAAACATCGTCATTCGTCATGCTTCCCCCTTTTTCAAGCATCAAAAAATTACTTAACACACAATTTATTGTAACTTTTTTGACTATCTTGTCAACTTACTTGACAAATTGTAAGCATAGGAGTATAGTTTTCAAAGTTGACAAAATATAAGCAAAAAATGAAAAAATTAAAGAAAGAAGGGATCTGCTTGCAAAGCGAAAAACAAGCACTAGATATTAATGGCAAGCCTTATAACCGGGGTTTGCTGGTCTTAGTTTTAATGATTGGTTCTTTTTGTACCGTCTTAAACGGGACGATTTTAGCTACCGCCTTACCAGCCATCATGAAAACATTCGATATTAATACCTCGACTGTCCAATGGTTAACCACTGGTTTCATGTTAATCAATGGGGTTATGATCCCTGTTAGTGCCTGGATGATTAATAAATTTAGCACCCGGGTCATGTATATTGGGGCCATGACTACCTTCCTTTTAGGAACTGTCTTAGCCTATATTTCCACTAACTTCGGCATGCTCCTTGCTGGTCGGATTATCCAAGGGCTAGGTGTCGGGGTCACAATGCCCCTCTTACAAACCATCATGCTCTCCATCTTCCCACCAGAAAAGCGGGGAGCTGCCATGGGGACGGTTGGTTTAGTTATCGGCCTAGCGCCTGCAATTGGGCCAACCCTCTCTGGTTGGGTGGTTGATAATTACACTTGGCGGGACTTATTTGGAATGATTATTCCAATTGTCTGCTTCGTCTTGATTCTGTCATTCTTCTTGATGAGAAATGTTATTCCTAACCAAGATCAAAAGTTGGACTTTATTTCCGCAGTTACTTCTACCATTGGGTTTGGTAGTTTACTTTATGGTTTCTCAAACGCCGGTAACGACGGTTGGACGGACAAGTTTGTCCTCTTAGAATTAGTCATCGGCTTGATCTTCGTTGCCCTCTTTATTAGACGGCAGCTCCACATGGAAGAACCCTTCCTGGATGTCCGCGTCTTTAAGTACGGTGAATTTACCCTCGCCGCCCTTTTAAGTGGGGTAGCTAACCTAGCCATGTTTGGGATTGAAATGCTTTTGCCCCTCTACATTCAAAATGTCCGGGGGGAATCGGCCTTCCACTCTGGTTTAATGCTCTTGCCAGGGGCGATTGCAATGGGGGTTATGTCTCCAATCACCGGACGTATCTTCGACCGTTTTGGGGCACGTTACATGGCGATTACCGGGATGACGCTTTTAACCTTGGGCACAATTCCCTTCCTCTTCATCACCGAGAATACTTCCGTTGCCTATATCGTCATTTTCTACGCAGTCCGGATGTTTGGGATTGCCATGACCATGATGCCGGTAACTACTTCCGGGATGAATGCTTTGCCATTTAACTCCATTTCTCACGGAACTGCGGTTAACAACACCTTCCGCCAAGTTATGAGTTCAATTGGGACCGCCATTTTAACCTCAGTTTTGACTAACGTTACTACTAACTCCTTACCCGCAAAGTCAATGCTCAAGCAAACCCCACTTAAGTACCGGTCGGAAGCGATTGATGCCGTCTTAGCCGGTTATCACTCCGCTTTCTTTGTGGCTGCTTGCTTTGCCTTGGTAGCCTTAATCCTCACTTTCTTCTTAAAGAAAGGTAACAATGCACGCCAAGTTAACTTAAATAAGAAGGGGGCAACTAAATAATGATTATCTTAATTTTAATTGCTTTTGCAGTCTTATTTTTCATGTTTAATGTCCTGCCTATAACGAAAGGTAACCACCTGTGGTCGCTTCTGTTTTTGGCCGGCTTTATCCTGAGCGGCGCTGCGATTATTGCTAATGACGTCAATCATTTTGGGATGCAGGTTCAAAGTCAAACTAAAACCTATCATTTGGCATCCGATTCCGACAAAATGGGCGTCCTACTATATAAGGCCCTTGGCAATGGTCAAGAAAAGATTTACGTCTATAAAACTAGTGCTAAACAGGCCAAACCTAAGCCAACTAAAACTAGTGATTTTTCCGCTAAGGTTACTCGCACTAAGGAGGATTCCTACCTTAAAGTAACTACGAAGCGCTACGTTTACACTAACAAGTGGTCTAAGTTACTCTTTGGTGTCTTTGGCAACAACCGCGAAGTTAAACACCGCTACTACCACTTCTACGTCAATAAAGATTGGTACGTTTTAAGCACTGACCAAGCCGCCCGTTTAAGCAAGTTACTCAAAACTAAGCAAACTGAAATGAAGACTAAGATTGCAAGCCTAGTTAAAGCCAAGGTTACCCAAGAGATTATGGCTAACCCGAGCTTGGCAGCTGATTCAAGTAAGCAACAAACTCTAACCGAGGCTGCTACGAAGGCCGCTACTAAACAGGTCTTGGATCAATATGTTGCCCAGGTAAAATAAAAAAAGCGCAGCCTTTTTAAATCGGTTTCAAAATAGTAACAGATTCTTCACATTTAGCTGTTATATTAAGACTTGTAAGCTAGTCAAACAGGAAATGAGTGTGATATTATGACAAATACTAGCGCAACCGATATTGTCCCCGCCCAAATCATCGGGCTAGGAACAAATTCAATAACTCTTAGAACAGAAAATAACGAGATTGTTAAGGTTAAACAACCAGCCACCGCTAAAAAAGATAAGGTCTTTATGCAAACCATGAAAGACATTCTTAAGAGTGGTTTATGGATTCCAGTTAATAAAAAGCTCAACCAATTGCTTCATTACGATTGGTTCGACGCTCCAATTGAAAGTTACAGTTTCTAAAGCATAGTTAAAGAGGCGTACACGAACAACTATTAGTTGCTTGTGTACGCCTCTTTTAGGCACTTAGAAGTTTTCCTTTTCCAAACGGTTATTGTTTTTTTCCAAAGTTTGCGCGATTTCCTTTAGGCGCGTAACATCTTCGACATACTCTTCCTTGGTCATATCCATATTATAGAAGCAAGATTGGACCGTTTGCTTAACTGGCTGTTCATTTTCTAACGCCTTAGCTGTCAAGGAAATGTAGACCCGGCGACCGTCTTCGTTGGTCTTTTCCCTTTTAACCCAGTCATCTTTTTCCATCCGCTTCAACAAGGGAGTCAAAGTCCCTGTATCTAGACCTAAGCGCTTGCCTAGTTCTTTAATCATTAGCGGCTTTTTTTCTTCCCATAAAACCAAGAGGGTAATATATTGTGAATAGGTCAGCTTAAATTTACGCAAAGCCTCTGAATAAAACTTATTATAGTTCTTTTGGGCTGAATAAATCGCAAAACATAATTCATCTTCTAATCTTTCAGGGGTATGTTCAATCATTAATTTACCTACTTTCTTCATTAAACTGGTTCAATTACAACGTACCGTTTAGGTTCACTACCTTTTGAATAAGTTTGCACCCGTTGATCTTGGGCCAGGGCCGCGTGGATAATCTTGCGCTCATAGGCAGGCATGGGGTCAAGGGTCATGACACTCCTTGCCAACACTGCTTCTCGGGCCACATTTTGTGCCAAATGCGTTAGGGTTTCTTGCCGTTGCTTCCGGTAGTCACTTACATCTAACATGACCCGCACATGTTGATGAACTTGCTTATCCAAATAATCCTGGGCCAACAGTTGTAACGCATTTAGCGTTCGCCCCCGCTTACCAATCAATAGTCCTTCTTGATTGGTTTCAAACTTATAATAGGCTGTATGCCGGCTAGGAGTTAGGTCGATAGTGGCCTTAATCCCCATTTTCTGAGTGACAGCAGCTAAGTAGTCACCTACCGCCAGTAACGCCTTTTCAAGTTCTGCCTGCCGTTTTTCACGCTTGGCTTCGTCGCTTTCAGTAACTGGGGCTGTCTTTACAGGTTCACTTACAGGCGCTTTCTTTGCAACTGGAACTTTTTTAGCGCTAACTTCCACCAAGGCTAATTTCTTACCTAAACCTAAAAAGCCTTTCTTTGCTTGTCTCAACACAGTTATGTCAGCCTGCTCCTCCGTTAAAGCCAAGGTAGTTAAGCCTAAGGTAATTGCTTGCTGCACTGTTTTTCCTTCAAATTTCGTCATCTTCGCCTCCCTACCGGTTATCGTTTTCAATCCCCTTAATTATAGCACAGGAAATTAATCGCCGACAATATTGTTAGCTTTTTCACCCTCGGCTTTCAAGCTTATCTTTTTGGTTTCCAAGCCTTTACTGATATAATGTAAGTGAATAAATTTTGATAAAGTGAGGTTTTGCAAATGAGTCTCGTTGATACTTACGAATTAAGCAATGGGGTTAAGATTCCTGTGGTTGGCTTTGGAACTTGGCAAACTCCTAGTGGGGCCGTCGCTAATTTTGCCACCAAAGCAGCCCTAACCTCGGGTTACCGCCACATTGATACGGCCGAAATGTATGGTAACGAAGCTAGCATCGGCCAAGCAATTAAGGAAGCTGGTATTAGCCGTAAATCATTGTTCATCACTAGCAAGTTAAACAACCATGCCCATAGTTATGACAAGGCTAGTGCAGCCATTGAACAGTCGCTTAAGGATCTACAAACTGACTACCTTGATTTATTCTTAATCCACTGGCCTAACCCTAAGCCAAGTCGGGATGAAAACTGGCAAGCCCACCTCCAAGATACTTGGCGGGCCTTAGAAGATGCCTATAAGGCCGGCAAGTTACGGGCGATTGGGGTTTCTAATTTCAAACCCCACCACTTTGAAATTCTCGCCCAAACTCAAACGGTCGCACCGATGGTCAACCAAATCCGGATTTGTCCTGGCGATCACGACGAAGAAACCATCAAGTATTGCCGTGACCACAATATTTTACTAGAAGCTTATAGTCCCCTAGGAACCGGTAAGATTTTCAGCGAACCCACCATGCAAAAGATTGCCCAAGAGCTAAACCGCTCCGTAGCTCAAGTTTGCATCCGCTGGTCACTTCAACACGGCTTCTTGCCCCTACCTAAGTCAGTTCATGAAGACCGGATTGAAGATAATACCCACGTCTTCGACTTTGAACTAAGTCAAGCTCAAATGGACGAAATTGACGCTTTAGATGGGGTTGTTGGTTACGCCACTGACCCTGACACCGCTTCGTTCTAAGTTTACTCATTATTAATTGCGCTGAAGTTGACGGTCGTTATCCCCGTCAGACCTCAGCGCTTTTTATTAAGAAATATTCCCCGTAAACACTTGAATGCGTTACAATAGTCTTAAATTAAGGAAGGTGATTTTTGTGACACAATATCCTGTTAATACTGCCCAAATCAAAGATGATCTTTACCTAGCCGTTAACGGTGCTTGGCTAAAGACAGCCAAGATTCCGGCTGATAAGCCCGCAACCGGTGGGTTCTTTGACTTGGCTGATAACATCGAAAAAACGCTGATGGCCGACTTCGAGGATTTTCTCAATGGTAAAACCCATACTGATGACCCCTACCTCAGAGAGTTCCTCAAGTATTACCGCCTCGCCTCTGACTTCGACCAACGTGAAAAGCTTGGATTTAAGCCGGCTAAACCATTTTTAAAACGAATTGAAGACTTAAAGAACCTAGCAGATTGGGAAGAAAAGCTCCCTAGCTTGACCTTAGCCGGTTACCCCAGTCCGTTTCCACTAAGTGTCGAAGCCGATATGAAAAATACCAAGGCCTACGCGCTTTATGCCGACGTCGCTAGTTTAATCTTGCCGGATAAGACTTATTACACCAAAGATAATCCGCAGGCCCCTGCACTCTTGGCTATTTTCCAAAAGATGATGACCAAACTCTTCCAACTAGCCGGTTACAACGATGACTTTGCTAGCCAAACGATTGCGCAGGCCTTAGAGTTTGATAGAAGCCTCGCCCCTCACCAAAAGGATAGCACCGAGCGGGCAGATTACACCAAGCAGTACAACCCTTACTCTTTGGCTGACTTTGCTTCTTTCTCTAGCCACCTTGACCTGGCCGCCTATGCTAAAACCTTGGTTAAGACTGATGACTTAGATAAGGTAATTGTCACCGAACCAAACTACTACCAAGCCCTCGATGAAATCTTAAATGAGGACACCTTCCCGCAATTTAAGAGCTGGCTATTAGTCAGAAGCTTACGGGCCGTAGCTCATTATTTGACCAACGAAGCGCGAATTGTAGCAGGCCAATACCAACGGGCACTTTCTGGTTCAAAGGAAGCCATGAAGGCCCAAAAAGCCGCTTACTACCTGGCCGCTGACCAGTTTGATCAAGTCGTTGGACTCTACTATGCCCACAAGTACTTCGGACCTGAAGCTAAGGCAGACGTTCACCGCATGGTTGAACAAATGATTAGCGTCTATCAAAAACGCCTCAAGGCAAATACTTGGCTTAGTCAAGCCACTAAAGATAAGGCTGTCCTCAAATTGAGTACCCTGGGTATCAATGTTGGTTATCCAGATGAACTCCACTACCTCTACAAAAAGTTTGTGGTCGATGAAAACCAAGACTTACTTACAAATGACTTAAACTTCACCAAGATTACATTAAGTGACCACTACGGCCGCTTAAAAAAGGAAGTTGACCGGACCAGGTGGGCAATGCCAGCTCATATGGTTAACGCCTACTACAATCCGTCCTTTAACGTGATTGTCTTTCCGGCCGCCATTTTGCAAGCCCCATTTTATTCACTTAAGCAAAAGGCCAGTGAAAACTTTGGGGGGATTGGAGCGGTCATTGCTCACGAAATTTCACATGCCTTCGATAACAACGGAGCAAAATTCGATGAATTTGGTAACCTTAAAAACTGGTGGACTGACTCTGACCTAAAGGCCTTTGAAGACTTAGCCCAGGCCATGATTAGCCAGTTTGACGGCCTAGAAACAGAGGCGGGTAAAGTCAACGGTAGGTTAGTCGTATCCGAAAACATCGCTGACGCCGGTGGTCTTAGCTGTGCCTTAGAAGCAGCTAAGGAAGACCCTCAGGCCGATATCAGCGCCTTCTTCATTAACTGGGCCCGGATTTGGGGAGTCAAGGCTTCGCTAGAACGTCAAAAACTACTACTAGCAATTGACGTACACGCTCCCCACGTTTTGCGGGCCAACATGCAACCTAAAAACTTAGCTGACTTCTACACCACCTTCAACATCCAACCAGGAGATAAGATGTGGCTCGCCCCCGCCGACCGCGTTAACATTTGGTAATTAAAAAAGCATTGCTCACTACTTTCGTTGTAGTAAGCAATGCTTTTTTTAACCTAGGTTTTGGACCACCTGTGCTAAGGGCCCGATATCCTTAACAGTGGTTGTACAACAGCCACCTATCAAGCGTGCACCAGCTTGATACCAGCCTGAAGCAGCCTTAGCCAAGGTCAAGTCCCCAGTAGGATTGGTCCAAGTTTTGGTGTGGGGATCATACTTAGCCCCCGAATTAGGATAGATTACTAGCGGTAGGTCAGTGGCTGGCTGCATCACCTCTAAGGCCGCTTGGGCTTGTTCAAGCGGAATACAGTTAGCCCCCACCGCCACCACGTTTGGATAGGCACTCACTTTTTTCACAGCTTCTACTAAGCTTGTTCCCTCGCTAATGGTTGCCGGGTCTTTAAGACTGAAGGTAACGTAAGCTATTTGTTCAGGTGCCCGTACCTTGAGCCACTCCAACAGCGCACACACTTCGCTTAACTTAGGTTGGGTTTCGATTCCAATTACATCAACTCCAGCTTTAATCACTGCCTCTAAGCGGGGCTGGTGAAAGTCTTGGTAGGCTTCTAGGCTAAGTTCATAGTCGCCCCGATACTCACTACCATCTGCTAGATAAGCACCATAAGGGCCAATGCCGGCAATAACATAGTTATGCCGGCCCGTCTGTGCTTCAAAATCATCCCGGGCTTTGCGAGCTAACTTAACCGCCTTGGCAATAATTTCCCGGGAAATAGTTTCATCGTAGCCCTTCTTCATAAAGGCTTGAACATTAGCTTGGTATGTATCCGTAATAGTTGCCCGCGCTCCCGCCTTAAAGTAGTCATAATGAACCCGGTAAACCTTTTGGGGATCCGTAATCAGCGCTTTAGCCGTCCACAAATCAGTGTTAGTATCAAAGCCCTGTAGCTCTAAGGCCGTCCCCATCGCCCCATCTAAGGTTAGCGGTCCCTTTGTAATTTCTGTTTTAAAATCCATGACCAATCCCCCCAAACATGTTATTATTAATTTATTATTTTTCTCATAATATACTAATTTAAATTCCAATGCAAGAAAGGATGATTGCATGTCACAGCAAAATGAACACCTAGCTAGAAAGATGGAAGCCCGCCACATTCGGATGATTTCTTTAGGAGGGGTAATTGGCACCGGCCTCTTTCTCAGCTCGGGCTACACCATTCATGAAGCCGGTCCCCTAGGGACAATTCTTGCCTACCTAGTCGGGGCAATCCTAGTTTATGCAGTCATGCTTTGCTTAGGCGAATTATCTGTTGCCATGCCTTATACCGGTGCCTTCCACGTCTACGCTAAACAATTTATTGGGCCGGCCACCGGCTTTACCGTTGCCGTCTTATATTGGTTAACCTGGACGATTGCGCTTGGTTCGGAATTTACAGCCGCTGGCCTAATTATGCAGACCTGGTTTCCCCACTCCCCAGTTTGGCTGTGGAGCTTGCTTTTTATTATCCTCATTTTCCTAGTTAACGCTTTTTCCGTCCGCCTCTTTGCCGAAAGTGAATTTTGGTTTGCGGCCATTAAGGTATTTGCCATCGTTGGTTTTATTCTTCTAGGCGGGTTGGCCGTTTTGGGCATTCTCCCCATTAAGGGCTATTCTCACGCACCACTTTTTACCAACATCTTCAAAGACGGGCTCTTTCCCAATGGCATTGGTGGCGTCTTTACTACCATGTTAACCGTTAACTTTGCCTTTTCCGGTACCGAATTAATCGGTATTACTGCCGGTGAAGCTAAAAATCCTGATAAAACTATCCCTAAGGCCATCCATACCACCCTATGGCGCCTGGTTATCTTCTTTATCGGAAGTATTGTCATCATGTCTTGCTTGATTCCCTACCAACAGGCTGGTGTCACCCAAAGCCCCTTTGTGCACATTTTTAAGTTAATGGGGATTCCATTTGCGGCCGACCTGATGAACTTCGTTGTCCTTACCGCCATCGTGTCTGCAGCCAACTCCGGCCTGTACGCTTCTACTAGAATGTTATGGTCACTTGGAAACGAAGGAACTTTGCCTAAGTACTTTGCTAAAACGACTCGCGCTGGCTCCCCCTTAGTCGCCCTGTGTTTTAGCATGCTCGGAGGTATTTTGGCCCTCTTATCCAGCGTATTTGCCGCCGACTCCGTCTACCTCATCTTAGTTTCGATTTCAGGTTTAGCGGTCGTCTTAGTCTGGATGGCGATTGCCCTAGCCGAAATTAATTTCCGTAAGCAGTTCTTAGCTAAGGGGCACTCACTAGCTGAACTGAAATTTAAGACCCCTTACTTTCCTATTTTGCCTTACTTTGCCTTTGGGGCTAGCTTATTATCCTGCCTCTTGATTTACTTCGACAAAAATCAACGCCTAGCCCTCTACTGTACCGTCCCCTTCGTTTTGCTTTGTTATTTAGGCTATTACCTCTGCAAGCCTAAGTCACGTTGAGTTGCTAAGCGGTTTCTTTTAAGAGATAATAGGTTTATAAGGAAGTGATGCTCATGAGAAAACTTGGCCAATTAATCCTATTGCTTTTCTCCTGCTGCCTATTTTTAGGTTGGAATAATGTTAAGGCCGCCGACTTTAGTATCGATAGTTACCATGTTAACATTGATATTTTAGCGGATGGATCTGCCAACGTTAACCGCACCCTGACATACGATTTCGATGGTGAAGCCCACGGCTTACTCTACCAACAAGCGGTTAGAGACCAAGCTCAAAGCCTCACTGATTCCAAGGTTTTTATTAATAATCAACCCGTAACTCTAAATGCCAGCCAGGCTAATAATACCTACACCCTAACTAGGGAAGGAAACCTCTATAAGTTCAAAGTCTACCATCCAGTAGATGGCGACCAACTAAAAATCACTTATAAATACCATTTAAACCAGGTGGTCAAAAACTACGCGGATACGGCTGAACTCAACTGGAAAATCATTGGCAGTAATTGGGACCAGGATTTAGCGAACGTAAAAATTACTATTAACTTACCAAAAAGAAATGTTAAGTCTCTGCAAGCCTGGAGTCACGGCGACCTATCCGGCTACACTAAGGTCGATAAGCAACGGGGACAAGTAACACTTTCCCTAGCCTCTAACCCTGCCAATAGCTTTGTCGAAGCCCACCTGCTCTTTGATCCTAAGGTGACTTTCGCTAACACTTACCGCAGTTCAGAGCGGGTTAAGGCCAAAATTCAAGCTCAAGAGGCAGCCTTAGCCAAAAAAGCTAACGCAGCCCGCAAAAAACAGCGGCTCATGCACCAAATCGGCGCCCTCTTCTTACTGATAGTGGGCTTTGGTCTCAATGTCTTTGCCGTCTTAAGACTTAGCCGCCGGCCTAAAAATACCCTGTTTCCTGCCAGCTTGAAGTCAGCCCCCCATAACTTTGAAATTCCAGACCTACCCGTAGCAACTGCGCAGGCCCTCTGCTTTTTTACCCAGCCAAATAGTCACGCCTTTAGTGCCCACCTGTTGGAATTAGAAGCTCAGGGCCAAATCGCGATTGAACCTTTGGACGTTAAAAAAGGGCTACTTAAAGACCAACCTAACTACTTAATTACGTTGGTCAATGCTCGGCTAATGCACGCGCCAGAAGAAAAGCTCCTCCAATACCTCTTTAAACTTAATTCTAAACCGGCCTTTAGCCTCAAAGACTTACAGAACCTAAGCTCAAAGAAAAAAAAGCGCCTCGCAAAACTCTTTGAGGCCTGGAGTAAGCAAGCTTTTGAACAAGCCGACATTAAAAAATATCAAGGTTTTGCCCACCCTGCTGTTAGTCTAAGTTCGGCCTGGGTCGCAACTAACCTCTGCTTTTTTATCGCCATGATGTTTGCTAACCACTGGGAATTACTGAGTTTACTTGGGCTAGTCAGCCTTGGTTTAGCTGGGCTTGATTTTTATTGCTATAAGAATCATTCACCTTATCTCAAAGAAGATGTTGCTAAAATCAACCAAGTGCGCGGCTTTTATACCATGCTTGACGATATTGGTCGCTTTGACCTCCGCGAATTGGGGGAACGAATCCTTTGGAGTGAGATTATGCCTTACGCCGTTGCTTTTAAACTGGCTCCCAAGGTGGCTAAGGCCCTCTACGCTAACTTTAGCGAAGCAGAATTAGCCACCGTCCTTGGTAGCTATTATCCCCTGTTTTACCACCAATCATTTGCCTTTGCTACCTCCTTTAACAATAGCTTTGCCGCTGCCATCGTTACTTACTCCTCCAGTAGCACTGGTTCTTCCGGGGGTTTTTCTGGCGGTTCTTCCGGCGGTTTCGGTGGCTCTTCTGGTGGTGGCGCCTTCTAACTAAAAAATGTGGCTAACAAGCTGTTTGCTTGCTAGCCACATTTTTATTCTGAAGAAATAACCGCTCGCGGTAGGTAGACTAAAGCCTGGTAGGCAGACCGCTGGGTCCGTTTGTTAGTTGAAATGTATTGCACATAAATCTGATACAAAACATTATTTCTATGAAAGGCCAAATACTCAATCTTGCCACTAAGGTAAGCCCGTTCAAACAGGTCCGTAAAGGCCTGCTTATCGGCTGGCTCAATCGAAAGATTTTTATCATCCCCATCGTAACCAATTAACTTCAAAAAGTACCTAAAGCCCGTATTTTCAGTTAGAAAATACATCCGTGACTTATCTTCTACCTCGATAATTGCTGTCGGGGTCGCTTTGAAAAAGTTCCGCAAGCGCATATTGGCCATTAAATTAGGACTAATATTGGCTACATTCCGCCTACAAATTTCATCGTAATAATCTAAGTCGGCAGGCGTTTCTAAGTTATCTAACTGACCAATATAGTCAGTCAGCGCTTGAGGCTTGCCGGTATAGTAACCCTGAATAAAATCACAGCCACTTTCTGCTAAGAACTTATACTGTTCCTTGCTGGAGACCCCTTCGGCTACAACCTGCATGTTCATGCTCTTAGCCAGTTCTAGCGTAGACGCTAAGATGAGCTGGGCCTTATGATTTTCTTCAAATGATTTCAAGAAACCCATATCAATCTTAATGCCATCAAAGGAGTAATCCTTTAAGACACTTAAAGAAGAATATCCACTGCCATAATCATCCATCCAGACCCGGTAACCCGCTTTTTGGAAGTTATCGAGCGTTTGGTGTAACTTAAGTGAATCATAAATCAAAGAGGATTCCGTAATTTCAATCCGGGCCATTTCTTTTGGAACTTGGTACAGCCTAAAGAGACGGTCAACCTCGGCAAAAATATCGCATAATTGAAAATCTAAACGCGACAGGTTAATTGAAAATGGTAAGCCAAATAAGCCCTTTTCCCTAGTCAAGTATTGATAATCCTGTAAGGTTCCTTCCAACATATAGAGGTCAAACTTATGAATTAACCTGACATTCTCTAGGGTCGGGATAAATTCATCTGGACTGATGGTTCCAACCTTATCGTCATGCCACCGGGCCAAAACCTCTAGGCCATAGACCTTTTTGGTCATTGTCCGAATGATTGGCTGGTAGTAACGCTTGATTTCGCCGTCCTCTAGCGCCTTGGCCAAATTATCGACGATATACTTACGCCGCAACAACTCCCGTTCAATACTTTGGTCATACAGACGGTAGATAGCATTAAACTTATACTTAATGCTGTTGCAAGCCAGTTTAGCCTTATCAAAATAGGTGCTGACCTGGCCAACTTCTTCATCGGGAGCTAGGTAGTAAATCCCCGCCTTAATTTCGATGATTTCCTTTTGGCTGTAAGTCCCAATCTCTTCGTGGAGCTTTTTAATCTTATCCTTAACCTCGGTCAGGGGCAAAGTCGAGATAACCACAAAGTGATCCGCGCTGGCCCGGCCAATAAAGTCCTGCATGAAGGCATCCTTAATAACGTCGGCCGCAAACCGCAGTAATTTATCCCCAGCCTTAAACCCGTGCTTTTCATTAATCAACTTGAAATTGTCTAAATCTAAGAAGACAAAGCTCAGACCCTTTTGGCGGTAATTTTGATCAATCAAAATTTTTTCGCCAACCTGCCGGAGGTTGTAGATATCCATTAAGTTTGTTAACTCGTCGTAATGCAGTTTAGTTTTATTCGAGCGAATCTCCTTTAGGTAGGCATTACCATTAATCATGTTCTTACCTTGTCGTTTAGCTTCATACAAGCATTTATCTGCTTCCTTAATGAAATCGCGCAAGTCGCCAGGGGTTTTGGCGGTACCGTAAACATAACCACCACTGCAAGTTATCGGTACCTTTAAGTTATCGAATTGCAGACGGCCAACCGCCGCTTGGAAGGATTGGGTTAGGCGTTCGAATTCCTCTTCTTGATAGTTAGGGTAAAGCACGACGAACTCATCGCCCCCATAACGGTAGACGTGTTCGGCTCCAAAGTAATCAACCAAACACTTAGCAAAGTTAATTAAAATTTTATCGCCAACACTATGGCCTTCCATATCATTATAAAATTTAAAGTCATCAATATCGGTAATCATGACCGCAATTTTGCCCTGCTGACAATAACTAGGAAAATCCATCCGCATTGCGTAGCGATTCTTAACGTTAGTCAGTTCATCGTTGGTCGACAACACCTGCAGGTGGGCCATTTTTTCTTGATCATTGCGGTTCATCTCCGTAATGTTTAGCATCTCTAAGTAACGAATCCAGTTGACAAATAGGATGGCAAAAGCTAATAGTCCCACGTCGATAAACCTAATACTTGCGAGAAAATCTTGGTTAAAGCCGATAAATAACAAGAAGGAAGCTACTACGTAGGTAAAAGATAATACCGGGGGAATGTAGAAGGCACAGGCACAAACAATCGTCAAGATAATATACATCTCAGCAAAAAAGCCCTGCCCATGGTAGGTAGCAGCCCCATAACAACCATACAAGAAGCTAGCTAAGGCGTAAAGAAACCACACCCAGTTAAATTTCAGCCAACACCTAACGTTCTTGCTTAGGCGGTAGTTGCTGTAAGCAAGTAAAATCACACTAGTTAAGATTAAAAAGCAGTCGACTAGGACGTTTACTACAAAGGAGTGAACACTTGCGTGATTATTAATGTTATAGATAATCCCAACAAAGCCCACCCCAATGGTCAGTGGCCCTAAAATTTGGCCAACGCGGGCATTAATTTCCTATAAATTGCCCTTAATACTGGCTTCGGTTGGCTTTAGCAATTTCATAAATTCTCTAAACATAAAACATCCCCCCTGACTGGATGACCTTACCTTTATTTTAGTCTATTTTTTCCAAATTTACGATAACAATACAAACAATTTCCTTAAATTTTTAATGGGTATTAGCAAAAAAAACAACTATTTTCTGAGCAATATTTCCCAGGAAATAGTTGTTTTTGTTTAAGCTTGCGTTTTAGCAATCCGACCTTGTTCAATGTAAACGGCTAAAATTGAGATGTCGGCTGGGTTAACCCCACTAATCCGACTTGCTTGGGCCAAAGTTTCTGGCTGAATCTTCGTTAACTTCTGCCGGGCTTCAGTTGCTAAGCCTTCAATCGCGTTATAGTTAATCCGGGCTGGAATCTTCTTAGCTTCCATCCGCTTCAACTTTTCAACTTTGGCATCTTCTTTTTTGATGTAGCCCTCGTACTTATATTGAATTTCAACTTGTTCAATTACCCGGCGATCCAATGGCTTAGCAGGAGCTGGAATAAATTGGAGTAAGTCTTCATAGCTAACATATGGTCGCCGCAAGAATTCACTCGCTAAGACCCCATCCTTTAGTGGCCGGTCACCGTGGGCCTCAATATAAGCATCAATTGCTTCATTAGGCTTGATTCTGATTTGAGCTAAACGTTCCTTTTCCGCCGCAATCTCAGCTTTTTTAGCCAAGAACTTAGCATAGCGTTCATCAGAAATTAGGCCAATTTCATGACCTAATTCTGTTAAACGTAAGTCAGCGTTGTCGTGCCGTAAAAGCAAGCGGTATTCTGCCCGTGATGTCAATAAACGGTAAGGTTCGTTCGTACCCTTAGTAACTAGGTCATCAACCATTACCCCAATGTAAGCATCTGACCGCTTCAAAGTAATTTCGGACTTGCCTAACGCCCGGCGGCCGGCGTTAATCCCAGCCAAGATTCCTTGGCCTGCCGCTTCTTCATAACCAGACGTCCCGTTCGTTTGGCCAGCGGTATACAAGTTCTTGATTAGCTTAGTTTCTAAAGTTGGGCGTAGTTGGTATGGTGATACCACATCATATTCAATCGCATAACCAGGCCGCATAATCCGTGCATTTTCCAAACCAGGAACGGAGTGGACCATTTCTTGTTGCACTTCTTCTGGCATTGAGGTAGAAAAGCCTTGGATATAGTATTCATCGGTATTTCTCCCTTCTGGTTCGATGAAGAGTTGGTGGCGGTCCTTATCGGCAAAGCGCACAATCTTATCTTCGATTGACGGACAATAACGGGGACCAACCCCCTTAATTACCCCAGAAAACATTGGCGCCCGTTCTAAGTTTTCCCGAATAATTTCGTGGGTCTTTTCCTTGGTATACGTTAACCAGCAAGAAAGTTGGTCCTTAACTGGTAAATAATCCTCGTCCTTGGATTCAAAGCTAAAGTGGTTAGGGTCTTTATCACCAGGTTGTTCTTCCGTTACCGAGTAATCGATGGTATTGCCATCCACCCGGGGTGGGGTCCCAGTCTTAAAGCGTTCGAGCACGAAGCCCAACTTTTCCAAGTTACCAGATAACTTCATTGATGGTTGCGAATTGTTAGGACCGGATGAATACATCAATTCACCGATGATAATTTTACCACGCGCAGCCGTACCCGTGGTTAAGACTACCGTTTTGGCTCCATAACGTGCCCCGGTATTGGTAACTACCCCCACAACCGTTTGATTTTCAATGATTAAATCATCTACAATCCCTTGACGTAAAGTTAAGTTAGGCTCCCGTTCGATTGTATGCTTCATCTCGGCAGAATAAGCATGCTTGTCTGCTTGAGCCCGCAAAGCCCGCACTGCTGGCCCTTTCCCGGTATTAAGCATCCGCATTTGCACGTAAGTCTTGTCAATGTTGCGTCCCATTTCGCCACCCAGGGCATCAAGTTCACGCACAACGATTCCCTTAGCCGGGCCACCAACCGAAGGGTTACATGGCATGAAGGCCACCATATCTAAATTAATAGTCATCAATAAAGTTTTGTTTCCCATCCGTGCGGCGGCCAAAGCAGCTTCACAGCCCGCATGGCCGGCTCCGACTACAATTACATCGTAGTCTTCAGCTTGGTAATGCTTTACTTTCATCTCAATTTTCTTCCTTCCTATTTTCCTAAACAGAATTGACTAAAGAGTTGGTTTAATAATTCATCTTGGTAACTGTCACCGGTAATTTCTCCCAGTAAGTCCCAGGCGTTGGTCATGTCAATCTGAACTAAGTCAACCGGCATCCCTTGTTCAATACCTGCCAGCACCGCTGCAAGCGCATCTTCCGCTTGACTTAACAACCCGATATGGCGCGCATTAGTAACCATCACCGTTGTCTGTGAGTTCTCAATTCCCCCAAAGAATAATTCTGCGATTCGTTCCTCAAGCTTATCTACCCCCTCGTTAGTCAAAACAGAGGTGGTCAAAATTTCTGCGGCATCAACGTGTTGCTTGAGTACTTCCACATCTAACTTAGGTTCCAGGTCCATTTTGTTAAGAATCACAATTCGCTTCTTGCCATTAGTAGCCGCTACTAACTCTAAGTCTTCTGCAGTTAATTCTTCACTAGAGTTGAGGACCAACATGACTAAATCGGCTTGTTCAATCGCCTTCCGCGAGCGTTCTACCCCAATCGCTTCAACCTTATCAGTGGTTTCCCTAATCCCGGCGGTATCAATCAATTTTAAAGGCACGCCCCGAACGTTGACGTATTCTTCAATTACATCCCGGGTTGTCCCCGCAATATCCGTTACAATCGCCTTATCTTCATGCAGTAAGTAATTTAACAAACTGGATTTACCCACGTTAGGCCGGCCAACAATTGCAGTTGCTAACCCTTCACGTAGGACCTTGCCTTGTTGGGCAGTTTCCAATAACTGGTGAATCCGGGCTTTAACTTCTAAAGCCTTTTCCTTCAAAAGTTTAGTCGTCATGGTCTCAACATCATCATACTCAGGGTAGTCGATATTAACTTCTACCTGGGCTAACACATCCAAAATATCTTGACGTAAGTTCCTAATTAAATGGGAGAGGTTGCCGTCTAATTGGTTTAACGCTACTTTCATTGACCGGTCAGTTTTGGCCCGAATTAAATCCATGACTGATTCGGCTTGGGTCAAATCAATGCGCCCGTGTAAGAAGGCCCGCTTGGTAAATTCACCGGGTTCCGCCAACCGGGCCCCGTTAGCCAGGAGTAGTTGCAAAATTTTATTAGTCGCAACAATCCCTCCGTGGCAGTTAATCTCAATTACATCTTCACGCGTAAACGTCTTAGGGGCCCGCATCACAGACACCATTACTTCATCAATTTCTGCTTGAGTCTTAGGATCAATAATATGCCCGTAATTAATAGTGTGTGAAGGCACTTGACTTAAATCTTTACCCTTAAAGATTTTTTGCGCAAGGGCCACCGCCTCTTCACCACTCAACCGCACAATCGAAATCGCACCCTCGCCAGGGGGAGTCGAGATTGCAGCAATCGTATCGTATTCCGTCACCGTCATCGTAGCCATCAAAAAACCTCCTTTAACACTAAAAAAAGCGCCACTCCACGCCTTTCCTCTTAAAACTAAGAGTACTTACAGTCGTGGATAAAGCACTTTGACTACTTTATCTTTCCAGATAAGAATGATTAACCTTAATATACTTTCAAATCAAAAAAATGTCAAACAAAAAACTTAATTAACATTTCCACTATTAATACCTGCACTAGCTTGTTCAAGCGGCAACCAATCTAATGCCCGCTTTAGATGCCGGTCCCAAAAATCCCACTCATGGCTTCCGGGAGCCACCTTAAAGACATGGGCCACTTGTTTTTGATCTAAAAATTCATGGAAGTCGACGTTAGCAGCGAGTAACTTATCGTCATCACCAATCGCGAGGTAAATTGCCGGCAATGCTACTTGCTGAGCTAGTAAGTTGTTAATTAATACTTTGAGATTGCATTCGCTTTGACCAGCTGCCTTTAGGTCGGGACCAAACACTCCTTGCCAAAAGGCTTTGGTAGCACCAAACCACTCTGCTTGCTCTGGCAGGTCTGCCAAGCTTTCATCAACCATTAGCGCCGCCGACAAGGCAACAATCGCACCAAAGGTGTCATGATACTTAAGTCCGTTGTACAAGGCACCGTAGCCCCCCATAGATAAGCCCCCAATAAAGGTATCTTCCTTTTTAGGCGAAAGTGGGAAACTCTTGCGGGTAAACTCAACCAACTCTTGGGCAATAAAGCGACTATAGGCCCGGCCGGTAAAGGCGTTATCAACGTAAAATGAGTTTTCCCCAGCTGGCATCACCACTGCTAAGTCATTAGCCTCCGCCCAGCGTTGAATCCTTGTCCCGGTTAGCCAATCCTCTTCGTTGCCTAAAACTCCGTGTAAGAGGTATAAAGTCTTGTAGGGCTTATCGACCGGCCGCTTTGGTTGATTGGCCTTATAAATTTTATCGGTTGGTAAAATTACCACCAACGGCACCGCGCGGTGTAAGGTTTCTGAAACAAAACTAACTTTTAGTAAAGCCATAAAATTTCCTCCCTATTAGCTATCTTTTTCCTTAATTATACCAAAAACCTCTCACCGCAGCTGATAGTGAGAGGTCTTTTTACTATTGGTGTAGATATCATAATTGTGGAGAAAACCTTAGAATTCGGAGTTCTCAAGGCTTAAAAATGAGTTTCGATACTAATGGTCTAGTACCTAACCTAAGTATAAAGCGTTAAATCATTAAAAACAAGTTTTGTAAGTGCTTAATTCAAGGATTTTTTATAATGCTGCCTGCTAGCGACTGTAAAGTTCCCGCACCTTCGTCACATCAGCCGGTTGAATCGAGTAATTAGAACCAGTTGGTTGCATCACTGAAATCTCATTGGTGTGTCTTAGTCCAATTGCATGTCCCAATTCATGCTCAGCCGTATTGATGATACGCTGCCAAGAATAACTGTAACTAGGATTGAAGAGATAATATTTGTTTAGGTAAACCGTCGCATGGGTTAGCTGCTTTTGGGGTAAAGCCAAGTCCGTTTCCGTTTCCCCAGCCGCCCCGTTAGTCGAATCGGAAATAGCCCGACAGATAATCTGTGCTTTATCCTTGTCTGTAGTCTGCACAAACTTAAAGGCACCCGTGTCGTTCCAAGCACTCATCGCCACTAGGCAGGCCCGCTTTAACTTCGGATCTGTTAGCTCAAGGTAAACTCGGGCTTGGTTTTGGGGCCAGCGAGCTCCTTGAGCCTGGTTATCGTCCGTATCAGCCTGGCTAGCCTTTCTTTCTGTCATAGCTAGCTTAGGTAAAACTCCTGCTTTGCTTAGCCAAGCTTCCACTTGCACTAACCCTTGGTTGAGCGCTAATGCTAGCTTATTGTCTGCCTTTAACCAATTCGAACTTGCTAAAAAATACGCGACTAACATCAGTAAAATCCCGGTTAAAATCAGTTTTAAGGTCCACCTAATTAAAGTCACTACTGCCTTAATAAGCTTCATTTTTCCACCTACTCAAACGCCATTTGGTTACGGTACAAATCATAATAAAAACCTTGTTTAGCCAATAACTCCTGGTGACTGCCACTTTCGATAACGGTCCCAGCCTTTAACACCACAATCTTATCAGCATTGATAATCGTCTTCAAGCGGTGGGCAATTACAAAGCTCGTCCGCCCGGCAATTACGTTATCCATTGCTTTTTGAAGCTTAGCCTCCGTAACGGTATCAACGTTAGAGGTGGCTTCATCCAATATCAGAAAATCAGGGTCACTTAACAGCGTCCGGGCAATACTTACCAACTGTTTTTGCCCGGTGGAAAATAGGTTATTTTCCTCGGTAATTTCTGTTTCGTACCCCTTGGGCAAGCTCATAATAAAGTCATGAATGTTGGCTTTTTTAGCGGCCGCTATCATCTCTTGGTCGCTGGCATTTGACTTACCAAACTTAATATTGGTTGCGATTGTGCCCGTAAATAGGACCGAATCTTGCAATACGATTCCTACCTGTTTCCGCAGCGTTGTTAGGTCTAGCTGGCGCACGTCTATCCCATCGAACTTGACCGCCCCACTAGTCACATCATAGAAACGGTTAAGCAGATTCATAACCGTGGTTTTACCCGAACCGGTTGGACCGACTAAGGCAACCGCTTGGCCCTTTTTGACCTCAATGTTGATGCCATGCAAAATTTCTCTCTCAGGTTGGTAACCAAAGTGGACATCCTCTAAAGTCACCTTATCCTGCAGCTTAGTCAGCTTAATGCCGGCTTCAACCCGGTCTTCTTCAACTTCAGCTTCAACCTTAGCTAGTCTGTTAGCGCCAGTAATTGCCAGTTGTAAGAGGGAGTAGATGGCCGTAATCTGGGTCAGAGGTTGAAAGTATTGTTGGGAGTATTGTACAAACATCACAATCAAACCCAAGCCAGCCGCGGTTTCAACCTGACCACTCAAAACCAGCAAGGACCCGGCTGCAATTACGATTGCCAGGTTTAGGATTGATAGTCCGTTCATTAAGGGAAAGAGTAAGCCAGAGTATAACTGCCCTTTAAACATCGTTTTTCTGACCCGGTCATTATATTTTTGGAACTGGGCAACCGATTGGCGCTGGAGCCCGTTGGTTATAATGACCTGTTCGCCATTAATCTGTTCATTGACATACCCGTTCAAACTAGCAATTTCTTCTTGCTGTAAGTCAAGGTATTTTTTGGCCTTGCGCATGATTAGCCAACCTAGCCCTAAAACTAAGGGTGTTGACGCCATCGTGATTAGAGCCATCGTCTTATTAATGCTCATCATCATCCAAATTGTGCCAATAAATAAGGCGCTTTGCGAGATAATCTCAAAAATAGCCTCATTCATTGCGTTAAAAATATTATCTAAGTCGGAATTAAAGAGCGCCAACATCTTCCCGTCTTGATGGGTATCAAAGTACTTCACGGTTAACCGTTGTAACTTACCGTAAAGGCCCTTGCGCATCTGATTGTTTGACAGGGAATTAAAGCGCGAAGTAACCATCCAGGCCACGCAGATACTAAGGGCATTTAAGCAATAATAAAGCACCATTAGCCCAAACGCCTGGTAAAAAGTTGCCCACGCTTGACTAGCGGCCACCTTACCTGTGACTAACTTAGTTAAGGCCGTAATGCTTTTTCCCATGTAAACCGGCGCCAGTACTTGGAAGTAGGTCGCAGCCAAAGTCAAACCAATCACCACTAAAATGCCCTTCCAAAAAGGCTTCAGATAGCGGCTAAAGTAAGCCACCGCCGCTTTTAGCTTAGTCATCTACTGCCACCATCCTTTCCTTAGCCTTTTGACTGGCGTAAATTTCTTGGTACAAAGGTGAGCTAGCTAATAGTTCCTGGTGAGTCCCCTTAGCCACTAAGCGCCCCTGATCTAAGACTAAAATTTGGTCGGCCTTCAAAACCGAAACAATTTTTTCGGCAATAATGAAGGTCGTCGTATTTTGCAGGTGCTTAGCTAATGCCTCCTGCACCAACTTTTCGGACTTAGCATCCAAGGCCGAAGTCGAGTCATCCAAGATTAAAATTGGTGGTTGCCCTACTACCCCCCGGGCGATTGATAGGCGTTGCTTTTGGCCCCCGGACAAGTTAGCGGACCGCTCTTCAATTTCGTGACCAAGCCCTTCCTGGTAGCGATTGACAAATTCGGCTGCCTGCGCAATCCCAATGGCGCGTTCCAACTCCTCACTGGTGGCATCATATTTACCTTGCTTGAGGTTGCTTTCAATCGTCCCCGAAAATAAGAGCGCCTTTTGCAAAACAAACGACACCGTTTGGCGTAGGGTTTCTTCACTAAGCGTTTTTAAGTCGTGTCCGTCAATTTCAATCGTCCCGGTCGTCGGATCATACAGGCGGGCAATTAGTTGAGCTAAGGTTGATTTACCAGCACCAGTTGCCCCCACAATTCCAACCATTTGACCGGCTTGCACTTGAAAAGAAATGTCTGCTAGGCTCAAATCACCTTCCTTAGCGTCCGGGTAAGCAAAGCTAACCTCCTTGAAGGTAACATTGCCTTGCAGTTTGCCCTTAAAGCCGCTTTGCTCAAACTCAACATCCGGTTTGGTCACTAGGACTTCCTTGATGCGTCCTAAAGACACAAGCCCCCGTGAGAAAGCCATTGAGGTCATCCCCCCAATGATAATTGCCATCGTTAAAATGGTCAGGTAGGTAATATAGGCGCTTAAAGCCGCAATCTCCTGGGGATGAATGGTAACTGTTTGAGCTACTAGGTAGATTGCTAAGGCCACCCCGAGATAGGACACCAAGGTGAAGGCTGGAAAAGAAGCCGAAAAGAGGTAACCAATTACAAGGTCAACTTGGTTAAGCTGCTCTGAGGTTTGGTTAAAGTCTGCTTGTTGCTTTCCTTCTTGATTGAAGGACTTAACCACCCTAATTCCCTGCAATTCTTCCTTAACCTGAAGGTTCACTTTATCCATGTAAGTTTGAACCCGCTCAAATAAGGCGCCCATCCGCTTAAAGATAAAGTAAGCGACCAAGATAATTATGGTAATTAGGCTAACCTCGACCCACCACAGTCTAGGAATAGTCACCACGCCTAAGATGAAGGAGCCCACAAATAAAACCGGTACCCGAATCAGTTGCATTACCAAGGTCATCACAAAATTGGTAATTTGATTCATATCGTTAATTAACCGGACCACCAAGCTCCCACTCGAAAAGTGCTCAATATTTCCAAAGGAGAAGGTTTGAATTTTACGGTAGGTTTCTTCCCGTAAATCACTAGTGACCCCTTGAGCCAAGCGGGCTGCAAAAAAGACATTGGCCACGCCCGCCAAAATTCCAATTAGTGCAACCACAATTAACTCTATTCCGTAGCGCTTAACTAGCACACTATCGTTAGTTAAAATTGCATTTAGGACTGCCTGCAATAAGTGAGGTTGCCACAAAGCCGTAACAGCTGCAACTATCACCGCCAGCACTGCTCCCACAATTTCTTGCCAGTAACGTTGCAAGTGTGGTTTTAAAATTTCCATCTTTCCACCGCCCTTGTTTCTTCTTACCTACTATTACTAAGGAAAAGCCGCCGAATTGTCAAGTTTTCTACCCGCTACAAAAAAAGTGGCTACGCTAACTCTCGTTAACATAACCACTATATTTCTCAGGAAATAATCCTTACTTTACTTATCTGAATCATTAGTGAAATTTTGCGTAGCTAATTTTTTTCTCAACGCCCTTAGCTTCCTAATGGATACAGGACATTTAACTAAGTGTTTTTCATCTAGGAATACTTCACCTAAATGTTCAACAAACAAATTAACATTATTTATGTTTATAATATAACTTTTATGACATCGAAATAAAAATGGTTTTTCTAAATCTTCAATTTGTTTTAAAGAACAGCCAATTTCCACTATATTACTTCGTGCATATATCTTAATAGTATTCTTTTTACTGGCAACAAAATACAGGATATCATCATAATTTATTCTATAATGATAATCATCTATAGCATAATAATAATACCTATCATTCCTATTATGCGATTTTTCTATTTCCTTAAGCGTAGTTTGAATATTCTGCCTAATTCCTTCCATAACTTCGTCTTGTCCACTACTTTTTAGGATATAGTCTAATGGCCTAAGGTGATTACGAACAATAACCAATGAATATTCAATATGAGCGGTTAAAAAAACTATATTACAAAATGGCAATTTTTTCCTAACGTTATTAGCAATTTCAATTCCTGAAAGTTGATCCCCTAAATCAATATCAATAAAAAATAAATATGGATCGTTAGGATGACTTAATATATCATTATTTATTTCCATGAAATTTATTGTACTTAAAACTAGGGCAGCGTCTAATCCCTCAAACTCCAAATATTTTTTAATATTTTGCCCAGTTTGTTGTCTTTGCACCTTACTATCTTCAACTAAAATTATTCGTAACATTGTTATTAATTACCTCTAAAATAAATTGCACTCTACCATCAAGAATGCTTGTTTGCAACGAAAAATTACTATCATTATCAACTAACTTTCTGACTATAAATAATCCCCTTCCAGAATGATTCTCCTTAGTTGAAAAACCTTCATTAAACCATTCAACAACATTAACATCATTTAATTCAGCAATAGTATTTTCAATTACTATCGAGGTTTTGCAATCCCCTACTTTTCTAAAACCAATATTTATTTCACGATGGTTATTAAATTGCTCGTATTCTATTGCATTATCTAATAAAATAGATAGTATCCTAATCAATGTATTTAATGTATTGGATGTTAAATTATCCAAGTTAGGAACTTCCTCAATAACAATATTAACGACAATTCTCTTTTCCCTAGCTTTGATAATTTTCATCTGTAAAATACTCCTAATACCTAAATCATGTATTTTACTAAGTGTTATTAAGTCAGCTTGTGATACGATGTTCTCTAATCTTTGATTAGAATAATCAATAATTTTGTGAAAATGAGACAGTAACTCTTTATTGTCAGTCTTTTCAATTTCAATCTCTAGGGAAGATAGTAGATTCCTATAGTCATGTCTAAAGTTACTTATGCTCGTATAATATTCAGAAACTTGTTCTACCAAACTCTTAAACATCTGATTTTGTCTAATCTGCTCATCTAAAATAATATTTTGCCGTATACTTTCCATTTTATTAAAGAAAAGAATACCCACTATAGAACATAACAAAAGGGAAGCTAAGCTAAAAAAGCCAGCTAAGTTATCTGCAATTCCTATAAAAGTAAATATTACGTGAATTGCTACAATAACAAATAAAAGTATCAATAAAAAAGACTTAAAATAACGATATATCGCATCATCTGTATATATTATAAATTTCAAACGTAACCTATACTTATTAATAAGAAAAATTATTACTATATCCAAAAATAATGAAATGACTATTTCTGCTACAATCATTTCATTACCTGTTAATTTTATAAAATTAGATAATGTTTCAACTAAAAAAATGGTCAAATCATCATTAATAATAACTACACATATACACGAAATAATCAAAAAAAAAGAAGTGTAACTACTTTTAGTCCATTTATTATATATTAATACAACTAGTATATATGCTATTGCCTCAATTCCTAAAGCAACAAATCCCATTGCAAAAAAAATAGCGCACACAGCATACTCACAAATTTTTCTTACATTTAAACTTCGTGTAAAATTTCCATACAGTATCCAAACCATAAAATAATTAATAAAGTATACAAGAAATATTAATCCAAATGATGATGTACTAAGCACTTTTTCCTCCTAATGATTGTGTATATAGCCATAAAGAAATGACTTTGTCCAAACACTAAATACAGTAAACATTGTTACTCCCTCCATTCAAATAAAAGTTGCTCATTTTTAATTATTCTTATTTATTTCAAATTCATATCCCTTGATAAATTTCAAAATTTCACTTGCCTTATTTTTAAAAATAAAATTAAGTATCTTTATCAAGTAAAAGTGACGACAATGATATTTACCAGCATGATAGTCTTCCTTCGCTTGTTTCCTTCCAAGCTCGAAGTCGTCTATGCTCTCCCTTTCTCCTGAACCACTAGCATGATAGTAATTTCTACTATACTTTCCCATAACATAATTTTTCTTTACATAATCATGTATGAAACGAATCATATTTTATACCACTCCCATCTACATCATAATAGAATAACCCGTGAAGGATTCGAACCTCCAATTCTGCTCCTAGAAAGCAGCGTCTTAGCCAATTTGACCAACGGGCAATAACAAAAGACAGTGAAATAGTAGCACATTCTCTTAAGAAAATCAAAAACTCTTTATTTATCCTTAACAATTTGTTAATACCTCGAAAGCACACATATATCAACAATTTATAGAAATTTTATTTTAATTATTAACATTTACTAACGAAAAAACCTCTATATGCTACGAATAAACTTAAAATGCTTTTTTCTTTAACCAAGAGTTATAATTCAACCTTGGAAGATATTTTCTTCACAAAAAAGATGGGAGGTGCCTTAGTTGGAGAATCATCAAAATGAAGATTTACAATCTATTCTTGATTTAGATATTGACGTTCTAGATCTTGATGAATCAGAAATTGCATCAACTACATCAGCAAGTAGTGGTAGTAGTGCTTGCAGTATCTGTGGCTCATCATCTTGTTGTGCCTAATTAACAAAGAGAGTACCTTTCAGTTAGAGGGGTACTTTTTATTTCGGAGAATATATATACATGAATACAACTGAGCTAGGCATCTATTTCTATAAAGTTTTACACAAAACACCTGAAAAATCAGGTGAAGAATATATTACTCGAAATATAATATGCTCATATTTAAAGAGATTACCTAATATAGAAATTATCTTTAATAACACTGAGGGTATTATCGCCAAATTATCTAAAAATTCTACCAATAAATTTAATTTCGGATTTAGAGTTGAACTAGATGCTGTTGAAACGGCAGATGCCACGTTGCATCACTCTTGTGGACACGATGCACATATGGCAGCATTACTAGCTGCTATTACTTATATTAGTAAAAATTACAAAAATTACTCTGATAACTTGATTTTTATATTTCAAAGTTCTGAAGAATTTGGAAATGGTGCTAAAAAAATGGTTAACATACTACAACAACTTAATATAGTGATTACAAATATATTTGCACTTCACAATGCACCCGAAATAGAACCTTATCAAATAGCGGTAAAATCTGGTCCTACCTTATCAAATAACGTAACCATACATTTTAATGTAGAATTAAGTAGTTCCGCTCATTTAGGAACAACATGCAATGTTACTCATATTACTGATATATTTCAAAAAATTAATTCATTCAATTCGAATGAAATTAGATTAGAAATTAGTAAAATTGTATCTGATGGATCCGTATCTTCAAAACCTACACACATCGAACTCATACTATCTATTAGGTCTTTCAACTATGATCTAAAAGATTTAATAAACATTGAGAAAAGTATTATCTATACTATCAAAGATTGTGAATGCGTTAAAAAGGTATCGGTGAAATACTTATCAAAACACTATCAAATAAAGAACAGCACCATATTATTTAATAGATTAAAGCAGTTCTCAAATGCAGTATTTCTAACTGCACCTAATTCGTTATCTTCAGATGATTTTTCGGAGTATCATGCTATTTCTACAAACCAACTATATTACTTTGTGGGAAATTTATACAACGATAATTATAAACATTTACACACTAAATATTATAGAATTAATTTTAATTTTTTTAAAACCGCAATAAGTTCAATAATATTTTTAGCCTATAATACTAAAGCGAGATGAATTTTTATGCCATTCTTTTTTAGGCAAAATGCTGTACCAGCAAATAGATTTCTAGATATTTTCTCTAACCAAGCTAATAAAATTGTCGATGACTTTTCAAGAACAGACATCTGCTTTCATAACTCGTGTACTTCTATTATAGAAGAAATAAACTTTAAATTATCTAATAGTAGTATTACCGATAATGAAAAAGTAAATTTACTTCAACTAAGGAAAATTATCCATAAAGAAAAAAATATTACTAAAAAACTAGGAAATTTCAGCGTTGCAATTGAATACCAACAAATAAAAGATAATTATAATACTACTTGCAATAATTTATGTACTAAATATGCACAGCTACTTAATGCACAACAGCTAAAGTTACAGAAATTTTTTAAGGAAAGTGAAATTTTTTTGAGTAAAAACCCCTCAATTAAATCTGTAAACAAAAATTCCACTTCAAAAATAACAAATAAACTACTGTTGTCTTTGTACGGTTTGGCTTGTCAATTATCTCTAAAGACTGGAGCTTTTGGATTTACTGGCAAAACAGGTTTGCTATTAACAAATGGAATAAGCAATCCTAAGAAAGAGTACGTAATTCGAATTCAAGGTTATTTAATGAATAGACTTTATAGAAATTTGCTACTAAATAATTTAAGCTCATTCACTGGCTATTTTATTTTTAACAAAAAAAGTGTGTATACAAAAAATAGATTAATATATGATACTTTACTTGATAATCAAGAAGCCACGCTATTTATAAATAATGAAAAGAAAGTTTCCTTACCCAATAATCCAATTTTCAATATATTAGAATCTAGAGGTCACGTAGGGTATGCTGAACTTTCAAAATACTTAAATGATGAAATTATTTGTAAATTAATTAAACTAGGTATCATATCATACGAAAATATGGATAAATATCTAACATTTGGTGAAATTCTCAGTTTCTTCAATATTAAAGATAGTACTATTATCAATACTTTCGAGTATTTTGATAAAAAATTAAAAAACCTAAATACACAATATTCTAAAAATATTGATTTATTATCTAGTTTTTCTAAGGAACTTACTACTTTTTTTAAGGATCAAAATATATCTACATTAAATAATCCGGTCCTGACTGTAGACTCTTTCGTTAAAAAAGAGAATAAGTTCAACAATAATAACGAATATAAAACACTATCAAAACTAGAAAAAACTTTAGATTTAGCAGCTAGATTTTTTTCTACACTAGATGCATCTAAATACGCTAGGAAATACGCATATGATTACCTCATTAATCAATATCCTAAAGGAATTATTAGTAAAAATTCGAATATTGATATACACAGTCTTTTAAATAATATCAATAAATATATATATAATAACACTGACTTAGGCAAGATTAGACTAGGCTTTGTTGATTTCTCGATAGTAAAAAAGATTATGCACGAATTCACGCTCAACGATGACATAATATTAAACTCTAAGTTTATAAATAAATATATTAATAGTGAATTACCATCTAGATTTCACTCTTATTCTTTCTTTATACAAAGAACTGCATCTGGCTTTATTATAAACCATATATATAAAGGTTATGGTGTTTTTACTCGAAGATTTTGGAATAATTACTCACAACATTTAAACAATAATTATGGCTTGTCTAATCTTGCAGACTTTCCATATAACTTTGGTTTCAACGTAGATTATAGAGTTTCAAACTCCAGTATTACCACTAATATGTTACCCGATACAAGTATAACAGATACTAATATTGATAGTTATAAACTCGAGGAAATTAACTTCTATCCTGATTCACAAACTAAAGAACTTAAATTCCTAAATAAGGATAAACAAGAGCTATTTTTCACGTATTTAGGTAGTCTTAATCCTGTGGCATATCCGTCATTGCTATTAGAAATTAATTCCATTACCTTAAATAGTAGTCTTTACTTTGATTTAGGCGATTTAATTTTGCGACACTTATACGCTCAAGATTCTAATCAAACTATCTACACTGTACCCGCCATATATTTTTTAAGTCGTAGATTGCAATTAACTAGAAGGAAATACCTCATTAAATCAGAACAAATATTGAATATGTATGATTCCAACAATATTTTAAATTCTATTTATGAGATAACAAAAAAGATACCACTGGTTGATTTTTTTATAAGAGAATTTGTTGTTGATTTCAAAAAATTTAATAGAAAAATGCGAAAACCTCTCTATATAAATATTTATCAACCAATTTCCTTCTTAACTTTTATTCAATATCTAAAAAAATGTACTTGGGTCGTATTAGAGACACCTTCTCCAACTATTGAATACTCTCTTAACAAACGATTAAAGGAGTTCATTATCGAAACAAAGGCGATGATTTAATTTGGATAAAATCAAAGAAATTTTTCAAAATAAAGAGTTAATGATGTCTGAAAAAAAGAATCTTATTAATCTAGAAAAAGCAAACACTGATTTACTATTATTGGGACAAAGTCCATCTGAATGCTCTCTAAGTTTTATATGCTTAAATGCTGATTCAATAAAATTAGAAAAAAAATACGTTACTAGTATTCAAAAAAATTATACTCAAATTGGATGGAATTTCATTGATAATGATGTAGCATTCTTTAACATCTATAAAAAGCTAGTAACAACATTGTTCCAATTTATACGAGATACAAATTTTTGGGATTTGAATATCAATCTTCAAAATTATGAACTACAAAAGATTATAAATTCTTTATCCTACTTAAATACATTAGGAATTACACATGGATATCTCTCATTTCTATCTAATATCAAATACTTCACTTCGCAAATACAAGCGTTATATTCTAAAAGTGACGTGGATAGTATTGAGAATCGCATCTTTAATCTCAACTCATTTGAAGAATCTAAACTTTATGACAAGCCTCAAGTATCTAACTACCTTATAAAAAATTTCGAAAATATACTTGAACTTATTAATTCTGTAGATACTCATCAAATATCCAGTGTTGATAATTTTTTTAATGCGCCCTATAAAATGGACTATAGTTTATTTCATAAAACTTTTTTGAGTGATAGTATTCTTAAAAAATACTATAATTCTAAAGAATTTCAAACTTACAGATTTATTATGACTGAGATATTCAGAATATTACCTCTATTCGGTATTAGTTTAAATAGAAGAAATCATCTCTTATTTCTATGCGTAAAAAATATAGAACATTTCTATAAAATAACATGGAAAACCCAGTATTGTGAGAGTCATACATTTTACAATAATCATAAAATTTTAGGGGAAAAGTAATGCTAATAAAAATTGATAAAAATAACGATTTGCTATTTTTTAAAAATAATAATGTCGTAATAGCTAATAATCCAGGATTAAAATTATCCAAAAATACTCTGTATAATACAAAATTCAAAAAACACAGCTTTAGCTATATGGATGTAGCTTTAGATGATATACTACCTATTTCAAATAATCAGCATGATATTGAAGAAACTGTTAGACGTTTAGAACTTGAATTTGGAAATTTTTTAAATTCTGGTTTGCTAGATAGTAGTCCCCTTGTACAAGGTAGCATATTTTCTATATATTTTGATGATACTTTTTTTATAGAAAAAAATCTAACTCTTCTCTTTTTAAAATATTATATTAAAAGATTCGTAAGTAGAGATGCTATTTCAGTATTAATTTCTGATTCAGATTTATCTACATGGAAGAAATATCTCCAAAATTGTAACCACATCAACCGGTTACAAAACCAAAATGATCTTTATATTCTAAGAGCAAATCAAAAGGTTGACTATATTACAAAAACATACACTACTTTCAAACAAATCAAAAACACATTTAATAATTATCAACCTCAATTCATTCAAAATGTTAATATTTTTGGCCCTATAATTGGATATAAAAATTCTAACTATAAATATAAATACGTAAATCTATTTAATAGAATAACTGTAGTTATAGTACATTTATAAATAAGGAGAATACCCCATATGCAATATATAAATATAGACAGTAATATTCCTTGGGATTTTATTAACTCCCAGGCCATTGTTGACGATATATGCATTAAGTTGCCACTAGAATATAACATTATTATTAAAAAAAATATTAACTTTAAGTCTAATTTATGTAATACCTTAAGTTATTTAAGAAAATACGCCAAAACTAATTGGTTCTTATTTTTTTACGATGCAGATTATTCAAACGTAACTACAATTAATACTGATAACATAAACACTAAACTTAACATTAATTATGACATTATGCTAGTTAAAAAACATAATGTCATTAACCATTTGAATTTCATTAAATCAAGGTATTCCTCAGCTCCTGCTAAAGATAACATATATGACAAAATATTTTCCAACCAAGTTACTATTTCATTGGAAAACTACAAATACTTAAGCCTTGCTGATGCGGGTAGCAAAGCAAAAAAATACTTAGATACTCATGTAGTTGGAAAATTCACCTTAGATTCATCATCTACTCGTATTGCAGGTGGAGCATTTTCATTTACGGATGGTCTACCTACCAATAAAAGCTATGGGTATGGTAGGGGATGGCATTTTAGCGATGTATATAACATATCCTTATTGGAAGCCACTGAACGATTCGTATCACAGTACTACGCATATAATCCTAAACAAGTAACATTATTTTCCTCTTTTAATAATATTAAAGACAAAGCCTATCCTCCATCAGAGTACTTATTAGAAAAAGATTCAAAATTCTCTTTAAGTACTCCGACCTTTTGGACTTTATCCACATCACTTATATCTGGTGAAAAAATATGGGTACCTGAAGATTTGGCGGTCTATGGCAACCATATTTATAGGTCAAAAAAAAGATTAATACATGATAGTTCTAACGGTGTGTCCTTGGGAGGAACATATGCTGAGGCAATGATTGGTTCTATACTGGAACTTATAGAACGTCATAGTTTTCTTCTAACTTGGTTTGGAAATATACCTAGATTTAAATTGGATTGGCGAATTCATGTAAAAGACAAAAAGTTATACAACATTCTCAAAACAATGTCTGCTAACTATGATATTAATATATTTGAAATATCGTTTGTAGAGCCCATATATGTTATTTGGTGTTTAATAATAAATAAAAAAAATAATTCAAAAATGTATTCATATTCTGCAGCTAGTGCTGACTTTAATTTAGATAATGCCATATCTGGTGCTCTTTTAGAAGCAATAGTCGGTATGACTGTATATGAAAACAATCAAAATGAAGAACCTAAACAACCCTTAAAAATCACTACTTTAGAAGATCATGTTAAATTTTATGGAAATTCAAAATGTAGTAAAGCATTTAACTTCACTAATTCTTTTCTTCCATATAAAAGAAAGAATAAAGCTAATATATTCTGCAAATCTGATATTCCAATTACACAAGGAAAACTTTTACAATCTTTAATCAAGATTATATCACAGCAATTTAAAGATATTTTATGTGTAAATCTAACCTCAGATGATTTAAAAAATTGTGGTCTATATGCAACAAAAGTGATTATACCAGGAATATTTCCAATGACTTTTGGCGATAACTCACTTCGTATTGACACTAGCGTTGTAAATAAATATCGTAGCCTTTACTCTCTACCTACATTAACCCAATTTAATAATATCCCTCATCCGTTTCCTTAAGTAAAGAATTTTTATGAGAACTTCCCATAAAGATTCTTTACTAATGGCATTGCATCTTAGGTAAATGGAAATATTGAAGTTAAAGTCACAAAAGGATATTAAGAAATTATTATTTAGTTAAAGCTGTGTGCTTATATGTACTATAAATATATATTATGAGGAGCTTTTTTATGTGGATTTCATATCATGTTTTTTATTGGGATACGTCTTCAATAGATGATTTAATAATAAATATCTTTAATGAATTTTCAAAAGAAAAAATACGCAACTTCTTCTTTATTAGATATTGGGAAGGTGGTCCACATATAAGAATACGCGTTAGAGAAGAAGAAGATATCACATCTCTACAAGTTAAACATATTTTAAGTATATGTTTACTGCAAACATTGAAAAAATACCCCAATGCTAAAAACATAACTTTGGACAAGATAAAATTTTATAGATCTACTTTTACTGATGGATTAAAAATTAATCCAGACAAAATGGAATGGTACCAAAATCTTCAGATTGTTTCTAAGGATTATATTCCTGAAATTAGTAGATACGGTGGTATGGAGATACTACCTTACTCAGAACATGCATTCATTGCCTCATCTAAATATGTCAACAGCATACTTAACTTACATCTATCTAAGAAATCTAAGATTTTACTTCTTTTTGGTATTTTTTATAGTTTAATTGATGATATTTTTATGAATGATGTAAGTAACCGAAATTTATTTGTAACAAACTCATTATCATATTGGAATAAATTTAAGAGCTTAAAAAAATTTCACATCTCAATTAAAAATAACTTTTGGGAAAAGATTAACAATTTAGCTTTACAAATTAAAAAAGATGTTTTCTATCAATACTTTTTTAAAACTTTATTCCGGATCTATTGCTGTAAAGAAATTTCAACTGAATATAGAAGGGCTATTTTATTCTCTCAATTTCACATGACTGCAAATAGATTAGGTCTACCTATAGAATTTGAATCTCTTTTTTATAAATATATGCTAGAAAGGATACAATGTACTAATGAACGATAACCGTTACTGGATTCAAAAAAACGATAATTATGAACTTTTTTTAGACTATTTACGTAGAACTTCACAAAACTTGCCGGGTTGGCTCTCTTATTTTGCTCCACATAAAAATTACGAAATGCATTATGAACAACTTGAAGAAATTACCCCGTTTTGTTCTTTTTGGAAAAATATACCATATAAAGAATTGGATTTAAATGAGGCTCTACTACAACGTTCGTCTACTCCTATAGACAAGCTTAATAACACATGGACAGAGCAGGATATTTTATTTTTATTAAATCGTGCTATTAGTGATGGAACAAGACGTAGAAATAATGGAAAAGATTTTGGCCAAATAATCCCTTTACGTAATTATCCATCTGGTGGTGCAGAATATCCAATAATACCATATATTGTTTTTAATAAAACTATTGGTCGTTTTACTAAAAATCATTCTTACAAAATACATGGTGATATAGGATTTCTATCCGAGAACGCTACTTCTAGTGACCTTTCCTTTAAAGATATTTTTGCAATAGGGCAATTTAATAATAAATTATCCTATAAAATGGAAAATATATCTTTTGCTATTATTTTTGCAATGAATTTAAAAGATAGTTTTATTAAGTATCGTACTTTCTCACAACAGCTAGCTTTTATTGAAGCCGGTCATATTGCTCAAAATATTCAATTAATTACCGCTGCTATGAACAAATCTTCCATTTGTTCAGGCGGCGTACTTAATGATCAAGCACGCAAATTTACTAATGTTAAAGATGATGATACCTTTTTTATTTACGGCGTATTCGTGGGGTGAACCAGTATGATTATCAAAAAAATAAATAATAACTATTATGTAAATCCATTTTTAGAGTTATATACCTCGAATGGTGTGTCTTCTCTTAAAAGAAAGAAAATTGATAGCCTAATTATCAGTTGGAAAAAAACTAATAATTTTGATAAAACGATTATTTTATTACGAAAACTAGAAACTATCTTAAATGAACCAATACTACTAGATAAACCATCCTATATTTTCTTAGAAAAAATATGGAATATTTTACAATCAATCAATAGGTCTGATGTTTCTGATAAAACACTTTATAGTAGCTTTTTAAAAAAAATTAATACCTATAAAATTGTTGAATATCATACCTATAACAACACTGTAACTAAAAAAAATATTTTTTGTGGCACCAATCCAACTAAAATATATTCAATAATTTACTTCAGTGGTTCTTATCAGAAAAATGACATCATAAGGGTATGTAGAAAAAGTGAGACAGTTATGTTCATTAAGAAAAATACTCAAACAACATTTACTATCGGACCTTTCTTAAATAAAGTACACTTATTAGAGAAAAATCTAACGGTCTTAGATAAACTTTCTTCTGAAACCCCAGTTATTAGTTTTTATGAATCTGACATCAATAACGTAGGTATAAATTCTTATATTGAAACGCAATGCTATATCTCAATTATTGAGAGAATGACAAACTATTTGTATCAATCGAGTCCACTTTATAATCGCGCAATTACTTTAACACAAGGCAATATTATTTCCGTAAGTGACTTTCTACCACTATATTAATATTAGGAGTGATTGATTAATGAATGTATTGGAATGCCATAATGTTACTAAATCTTTTGATAATAAATTAGCATTAGAAAATGTGAGTTTTTCCTTAGAAGAAGGCAAGTGTATTGCTTTAGTTGGAAAAAATGGAGCAGGAAAATCAACTCTACTAAATTTGATTTCTAATAAATTACCACTTTCTTCCGGAGAAATATTCAATACATTTTCTGAATCAGAAATTGGTTATCTAACCCAAACGACTAAGTTTCCTAGTGATATTAAGGTAGCGGAATTACTTGAATTCGTTGCTAGTTTCTCTAGAAACCATCTCAATGATGATGAAATTAACTATATTTTAAATTTTACTAGCACACAACTAAATCAAATCGCTTCTAAATTATCAGGCGGTCAACAACGACTTCTAGATGTATGCCTAACTATCATGAACCATCCTAAATTTTTAATAATTGATGAACCTACTGCAGGTATGGATACTAATACACGCCAACATTTTTGGAAAATAATTAAAAATCTTAAAAAAAAAGGTACAACAATTATTTTTACAACTCATTATATAGAAGAAATTGATTATTGTGCAGATTATGTTCTTCTTTTGAAAAAAGGACACTTGATTGCTAACGATACTCCATTTCACTTAAGAAGTTTAAAACAACAGAGAACACTTATATTCGACAAAAAAATATACCAACAATATGAAGAAAAACTTAAAAAAATAGCTAATACTAAAGAGATTGTATCTACAAAGCAAGATACTACTACTACATGGAATTTTAGTAGCAATTATACCAACACTATATTGTCTTCTTTACTAGATCAAAATATTAACCTATCCAGTGTTGAATTAAGTAACGCATCTTTACTTACAGCTATTTTTGAAGACTAGAAAATTAAAGGAGTTGTTTTTCATGCTAGCACTATTAAAAATAGAGTGGTTACGTCTAACTAGAAACAAAAAATATATTTTTATGACAGCAGTAATGCCCATTGTCTTATTTATTGTTTTTTCATCAGTTTATGAAAAGAGTAATTCAGCTTTTACCCAAAATTTCTTGATGTCTATGACAACTTTTTGCTTAACCAGTTTTGCATTATATAATTTCCCATTCGATATCATGGAAGATAAAAATAACGGTTGGGATGAAACTTTACAAAAAGTTCCTCTCTCCAAATTTCAAGTCACTCTAGTTAAAATAATCAAAATGACAATTGAATCTGCACTCTCAATTATACTAGTATTTCTAGCCGGGCATTTTCTTAAAAATGTCAATCTTACTTTAACTCAATGGCTTGTTTCAGGTCTTTTGCTATTGTTTGGTTCAACGATTTTTCTTAGCATTGGCACACTATTAACGCTCTTCAAAGATATGCAAACTGCCTCTATATTTTCAAATATCCTTTACTTTGGATTGGCTATATTAGGTGGTCTATGGGTTCCAATTAATGTTTTCCCTATTTTTTTACAAAAGATTGCCAAGTTTACACCAACTTATCACTTTAGAGAACTGGCAGTTAGCTATATATCTAAAGGAATAATTCCGTGGTTTTCATTATATATACTCATTCTCTACGGTCTATTTTTCCTGACAATCTTTTATGTTGTTGCCAAACAAAGCAAGACTTTAAGAACTATATCTAACTACAATAAAAAATCTTAAAAATATGATTTCTACCTGAACCTTATATCTAATTATATAAAACTGTTTGAAATTCAGTTGATAAGAAACTTGATTTCAAGCAGTTTTTTACTCTATACAAAATTTTATGCATCTCAGTTTCAAATAATTTTAAGAAATTAGCGTAACCTTTCTTAGAAGCCTTCGATAGCTTGAATTCAAAGAACTTACTCCATAATTAAAAAACTCTAGATGCAAAGTCAATCACACATCTAGAGTTTTGCGGAGATTTTTGTTTTTTATAAATGTGTTACTTTATCCCCTAGTCTGCTTGGCTAGCTTCTAAGGCAACTACATCCCGGGCAATCATAACTTCTTCATCCGTCATTATCCGCATAACCGTCACATTTGAATTAGGAGTCGAGATAATGTTATTAATCCCCCGCTTACTATTTTCACCTGCATCGAGTTCAATTCCCAGGTAGGCTAGCTTTTCAACAATGTGCGCCCGCAAAGAAACGGAGTTTTCACCAATCCCAGCGGTAAAGATGATGCCATCGACCCCGCCCATTTCAGCAATGTATTGGCCAATATAATCAACTACGGTCCGTTCAAAGATTTGGCCGGCTAAGGCAGCCCGGTGATTTCCTGCTCTAGCCGCTTGGCTAACATCCCGCATGTCGGAGGAAACTCCAGAAATCCCCAAGAGTCCAGATTGTTTATTAAGAATCTCTAGCATCTCGTCAATCGAACTAATCCCCAAGTGATCCATCGCGTAAGCAATCGCTGACGCATCGACGTCCCCTGAGCGGGTAGCCATTGTCAGTCCTGCCAAAGGGGTGAAGCCCATCGAAGTATTGAATGACTTCCCGTTCTTAATTGCACAGATAGAAGCCCCTGCCCCCAGGTGACAGCTGATTAACTTCAAGTCCTTTAAAGGCTGATTCAGCAATTTTTGGGCTTCATTAGCCACGTAGCGGTGACTCGTGCCGTGGGCCCCATAGCGCCTTATTCCCAGTTTTTCATACCATTCGTACGGAACACTATAAATGTAATTTTCCTCTGGCATCGTTTGGTGAAAGGCAGTATCGAAGACCACCACGGAACAAGCATAAGGTAAAATTTCCTTGAAGGCTTTAATTCCAATTAGGTTGGCTGGATTGTGGAGTGGCGCTAGGTCTTGAATTTCTTCAATCTTTCTAATCACCTCATCATCCACAATCTCAGAATGTTTAAAGTACTCGCCCCCAGCAACTACCCGGTGACCGACCCCGTTGATTTCCATATAGTCTCGGATAATTTCAAGCTTAATCAACAACTTCATTAACAGGTCGACGGCTACCTTGTGGTCCTTGATATCCTCAACCTTTTCGTATTTTTGCCCCAAGCCATATTTGATTTCGACCCGGGAATCCTTAATCCCAATTCGTTCAATCTTACCAGCCGCAATCACTTCTTCTGCTGGCATGACAAACAACTTAAACTTTAAACTTGAACTACCTGAGTTAATTGCAAGTACTTTTTCCATAAAAAACCCTCCAATAGCTAATAGCGCTTAATGTAAGTTAACGCACCATTCACCTTTTATTTTACGCTAGATACCGCTTACATTCAATTTATTTTACGAACTAACTAAAAAAGGTTGAGACCAACGCCCCAACCTTTCGCACTTATTTAACTGCAGCCACAATTTGAGCAACTAAGTCTTGGTCCGTTAAACCAGTTGTTTCCTTAACGACTGTTTCTAGGTCTTTTTCCTTTAACATTGCTTGGAGTTTTTGACTTTCTTCATCTTGTGGTTCATCGAAGTGATAAATCAAGCCGACCGTTTCTAGGAGGTGGGCATAACCTAAGCCCCGTTCCTTAGCTTCTCTGATTGGCCGGATGAAGCGTTCATCGTAACCCAACTTCCGAATTGGGGTCCGACCTACCCGAGCAATGTCATCAGAGATGTAGGTATTTTCAAAGCGGCTGACAATCTTAGCTTGGTAAGCCTCGTGTTTAGCCCGGTCAAAGCCCCACTTGGCAATCAATAAGTCACCAGTTTCTTTAAGGACACTCTTTAATTGGTCTAGTACCTTTTCGTCCTTGATAGCGTCACCGATAGTTTCATAGCCCAGGCTCTTCCCAGTGTAGGCTACCGTTGCGTGTCCGGTATTAACTGAGAATAACTTTCTTTCGATGTATGGTTCAAGGTCCGGTGCATATTCAACTGACTTAAGTTTAAAGTCCTTGTTAGCCATCTGTTGTTCGTCAACTACCCATTCTTTAAATGGTTCTACGGAAACAAAGAGTGGGTCATCGTGCTTTTGCAGTGGCACAATCCGGTCAACAGCTGCGTTAGGAAAACCAATGTATTGGTCAGCAAATTCCTTACCTTCAGCGTCTAAATGACTATAAACATCTTTTTTCAAACTTTGACTACCGCCAATCATATTTTCGCAAGCAATCACGTCTAACTTAGCGGCATTACCAGCAGCTTTACGAGCTTCAATCCCTTGAGCAATTAAAGGGGCAATAAACTTCAAAATCTTAGGCCCAATCGCTGTTGTCACTAGGTTAGTATCCTTAATGGCAGCAACTACTTGTTCAGGGTGCTTACCGTTGTTAATTCCAGAAACATTCTTAACGGTAATTTGTTCCTGACCCGGAGCCGCTAATTCAATTGTGTAACCATGGCGTTCGTTCAAAGCGTCGATGATTGTTTCGTTAACGTCCACGAAGTCAATTTCAAAGCCATTACTTGCTAAAACTTCACCAATAAATCCACGACCAATATTACCTGCTCCAAAGTGTACTGCTTTCATTATTCTCCAACCTCTTTCAATAAGTTAATAATTTCGTCCTTTGATTGTGCGTCAGCCAATTTAGCTACATTTCTGACGTCACTACAGAAGAGGGCAATCTGTGACAAGATATTTAGGTGCTCGCCGTTTAGACCAGCGATTCCAAAGACTACGGTTACTACTTCTGAGTTAGCATCGTCATCGCTACTAAAGTCAACTCCCATTGGAATTTGCACGATAGAAATGCCGGTCTTCTTGATGTACTTCTTACCATCATCCGTACCGTGAGGGATAGCAATGAAGTTACCCATGTAGGTAGAAACATCATTATTTCTAGCAATCATTGAATCAATGTACTCTGGTTCAACACAACCACTGTCAACTAACAACTTACCCGCTAATTCAATTGCTTCGTTTTTAGTTGCTACGTGCTTGTCTAATACAATCATGTCCTTTTGTAAATCCATCTAAGCTCACCTCACTAGTTTAATTTCTTAACAATTTCATCGTACTTGTCAGATGTTAATAAGTCGTCAACCACCACAATTTGAACGTTAGTGTAACGAAGGCGTAAGTTCTTGGCAGCCTGTGCAGTTACAACTACTAAGTGACTACTATCATCATCTAAGTCGTTAATCTTAACGTTTTTAACCGTTACTTCTTTATTAGCCTTGGTTAAGCGTTCCTTCAAAAGAGTTGTTGCCATTGTAGCAGTCCCTTTGTGTTGATCGTGACTGATGAAGTCAACTTCGGTAACCTTAGCAAAGTCAACGTTTGCTACTGGATCGCTAGCTTGGGTCTCAGTCTTTGCTTCTGCCTTAGCGGTTGGTTCAAATTGGCTGATAGCCTTTAAGTTAGCTACCACTTCATCATATTTTGGACTACTTAAGAAATTATCAACGGCCACGTGCATTGCACTTGGGGTTCTTTGGGCAGCCCGTTCTGCTAATTCTTCTTGGGTAATAACTAATAAACCTGCTTCATCTTGAAGGCGGTTGATAGCTGTGTTAGTAACAGTCACATCGGTAATCCCTGCTTTCTTAACCTTATCCCGGAGAAGAGAAGCACCCATTGCAGATGAACCCATGCCGGCATCACAAGCAAAGATAACCTTCTTAACATCACGGTAGCTTTCAACTGATTCTTGAGCAGACATTGCAGTTGGCATTTCCTTACCCTTTGATTCAGCCTTCATAGCTTGCATTTGTGCTTGCTTAGCAGCTAAATCGTCATCGTCTTCCATTGACTTATCGTGTTTCAAAATAACAGCGGCAATTAAGAAGGAAACCACGGCGGCTACTAAAACCCCTGCAAATGTTCCAAAGTAAGCTCCCTTAGCGGTCATTAATGCAATCGCAATAATTGAACCTGGGGAAGCAGCAGCCTTTAAGCCCCCACCTAATAATTGGAAGGTAAAGGTTCCGCTAACCCCACCGGCAATAGCGGCGATAATCAATGCTGGTTTCATTAAGATGTATGGGAAGTAGATTTCGTGAATTCCACCAAAGAAGTGAATGATGGCAGCCCCTGGAGCGGAAGCCTTAGCTGAGCCTTTACCAAAGAACATGAAGGCTAGCAAGATTCCTAACCCTGGACCAGGATTAGATTCAAGTAAGAACAATACTGACTTACCAGCACTAGCAGCTTGTTGAATCCCTAACGGAACTAAAATCCCGTTCCCAATGGCGTTATTTAAGAATAAAACCTTAGCTGGTTCGATGAAAATGTTAGCTAGTGGCAACATGTGGATGGAGATGATAAAGTCAACTCCTTTACCCATAAGGGTACTACCACCAACAACTAATGGGTTAACTACGTAAGTCCCTAGGATTGCTAACAACATCCCTAAAATCCCGCTAGAGAAGTTGTTATAAATCATTTCAAACCCTGATGGAATCTTGTCTTGGAATAGTTGGTCAAATTTCTTAATGCACCAACCACCTAAAGGTCCCATAATCATGGCCCCTAAAAACATTGGTACCTTAGCCCCAACGACAACCCCCATTACGGCAATGGCACCAACTACGGCCCCACGTTCTTCATATACTAAGCGTCCACCGACATAAGCGATTAATAATGGCAATAAATAACTAAGCATTGGGGAAATCAATAAGGCAATCTTGGCATTTGGGAACCAACCGTTAGCCATAAAGATCGCGGTAATTAAACCCCAGGCAATAATTGCAGCAATGTTAGGCATGACCATACTACTTAGGTTTGTACCTAATTTTTGGACTTTAGCCTTAAAAGATGTATTTTTCTTAGCCTCCATATTTGGGAAACCTCCTCTTCTTGTTTACGGTTTCATGATAACGCTAACACGAAGCGCTTACAATCTTTTCCAGTTGTCATTTTGACTCACCTGTTTGTGTCACACTTTTGTTAACGTTTTCACAACCGGCGATAAAGCCCGTCCTTAAGCTTTTCTTAAACTGTTAAACTTTCTGTCACATGACATAAACTTGTGACAGAAAGCTAGCTAAGCTAATTTGCAAATGCCAAAAAGACCAAGCTGAAAATTCAACTTGGTCCTGCTTTAACAAACTATTTTAACGTAAAATGTCAATCAAGTTTCGCTTAGAAGCTTGACTAGCTGGTAGAATCCCGAAGATAACTCCAACTATGGTTGAGACACTAAATGCTAGGAGAAAATCTGTTACCGTTACGACTGCATGAATACCGTATGGTAAGAAGACTGAGATGAGGGTTGACAGGCCCCAACCGAGCGCAAAACCTACCAAGCCCCCACCGACGGTTAACATAATTGCTTCCATCAAGAATTGCCACATGATGTTAGTCTGGGTTGCCCCTACCGCTAGACGAATCCCAATTTCTTGGGTTCGTTCAGAAACAGAGATGTACATCATATTCATTACCCCAATTCCGGCAATGAATAAGGAAATCCCGGCAATCGCCGACACAAAGTAGGTAATCATGTTCATGGTCTTAGAAATTGATTTAAGGATTACCCCTTCGTTGTAATATTGGTAAACCCCTTCCTTTCTCAGCTGACCATTTTTCTTGAGGTACTTAACTACCCGCTCACTGACCTTATTAGCATCCTGGCCATTGCGGATTGTTAATTGTAAGGTACTGCCCCGGTCGGCTTTACGTCCTTGCAGGTAGGCCTGCTTAGGAAGCATAAAGCTAGCCCCGTACTTATAATAGCCTTGGGGTTTAAAGAGTCCTTGGATTTGATAGGACTTATCTCCAATAATAACTACCGTTCCTAAGGCGTTTTGCTTGTGCTTATACACTTTTTTAGCATAGCCTTCACTTACTAAAATCACCCTTTGCCCTAACTTTAGTTGGCTGTTAGTAAAATTCTTGCCCGCTTTCATCATATCGCTTGGCAGTGGCGAAGTTAGGAGGCTGACACTGCCACTCACAACCGCGTTACCCATCTGAATGCCACTCGTAGCCACATTTTCTGTTTCTAGTTTGAAATCGGCATTAGATATTTCCCGGGAAAAGGCTTGCTTAATATTAGCCAAGTCTGCTTGGGTAAAGCCCTGCATCGAATTTTTTTCGGCATTAAAAAAGCTAATTTCTGTCTTCTGTTCCCCACTACTGCTGGTTTTAAACTCAGAAATCATTTTATTTCTGACCCCATTTCCTAGGGCAATGATAGTGATTACCGCTGCAATCCCAATGACAATTCCAATCATTGTCAAGGCACTCCGCCGTTTATTGGCAATCAGCGACCGGTAGGAAACCTTTATCAAGTCTAAATAGGTCACTTAGGCCACCCCCGTATCTGAAATCAACTTACCATCAAGGATTGTCAGCAGCCGATCGACTTGCTGGCCCACCTTGGGATCGTGAGTTACGATGATAATGGTCGTCTTATTTTCTTTATTTAATTGCTTGAATAAAGCCATAATTTCTGCCGAGGTATGGCTATCCAAGGCCCCGGTTGGTTCATCGGCAATTAAGAAAGTTGGTTTACCAATGATGGCCCGCGCAATCGACACCCGTTGCTGTTGCCCCCCGGATAGTCTTGAAGGTAGGTATTTCTCATAGCCACCAAGGCCAACCCGCTCTAAGACCTGGCTAACTCGTTGATCAATTTCTTTTTTCTTAACCCCAGCATACATCAAGGGCAGGGCCACATTTTCAGCCACGGTTAGGTTTTGAATCAACTTGAAGTTTTGGAAGACAAAGCCTACGTTTTGATTACGTAAACTGGTAAAGCGCTTGTTATTTAGGTAACTGACATCGTCCCCCTTAAATGAGTAAGTTCCTTCATATTCACGGTCTAAAAAGCCAATAATATTGATTAAAGTCGATTTACCAGAACCAGATTGGCCCATAATTCCCACAAATTCCCCTTCGTTAACATCAAAACTAATGTCGTGGAGAATATGAACCCGGCCGTCTCCTTGTTGATAGTACTTGTTAATCTTTTTTAGCGAAATCATTAAGGTAACTGCTCCCCTTCCTTTAAATCACCATCTGGATTGGAAACTACCTTTTGGCCTGCTGTCAGCCCAGCTGTCACAATATATTGGCCATCTACTTCTTTGCCCGTAATTGCTTGGCTGGTTACCTTTCCGTCTTCGACCACATAAACCTTGCCTTGGCGGACACAGCTCTTAGCGATAATAATCCCTGCTTGAGCTACCTTGGCCTTAATTGTTTGTCCGTCAATAAAGTTTTTGGCATCTAAGTCAGCGTAGACCTTATACTTAGAGCCGTTTGTGGCATTAGTAGTGGCTGGGTGAGCGTCAACTAAAGTGATCGTTGCCTCTTGTTTCTTGCCGGTTGCAACCGCACTAACAGTTACACTATCCCCAGCTTTAACCTTAGCGTAGTCATATTCAGACACGGTTGTTACCATTTGGAGGGCACTAGAACTGACGGTGACCTTGGCGTTGCCATTATCATCGTATTTAACCGCTACATCCCCGTCAAATGGTGCCACCGAGTTGGGCGAAACTTCTTGAGACACTTGGTCAATCTTTCTTTGCGTAGCGTTAATACTGTCGGTTGCATCTGCCACTTCATCATTCGCACTTGCAACTGCATCCTTAGCTTCACTATAACCTTCATCGCTACTTTGCATTTTGTTTAAAGTATTCCGAGCGTCTTGCAACTTTTGGTTAGCCGTAGTCTTAGCCCGTTGGTACTTAGCCAAAGTGACCTTCAATTCATCCAGTTCACTCGCGTTAGCTTGATTATAAGTTGTATATAAAACCTGGCCGTTAGTTACCTTTTGACCATCCTTGACTTCCATTTGAGCTAAGTTCTTCTTAGTCACCATGAAAGACCGCACCTCTTTAGGGCTGACATTGCCACTCATAGTAAGGGGCAAGGCCTTTTGAGCCACCATCGTCTCATAGTGGCTGGTCTTTTTTTCTTCCTTAGAATGGGTTAACGACCAGATTCCCCCTAAGACGGCTAAAACTACCACCGCTAATACACCAATGATAATAAACTTCTTTTTTTTCATGTGAGATTTCTACCCCTATTCTAAAATTTTAATACCCTTTCATCTTATCATAATTTTAAAAAATAGAGATAAACATTTCCTAAACGGTTATTTTTCCGTCATAACCGTTAATCTGCAAGCAAAGCACTTGACTTGGACCACACTCCAAGTGGAATAATAAAGCAAAACTAATTTTTAGGGGGAAACTTATGTCTTTACTAATCTTGCTTCCAATTGGGATGGGCTTACTATTAGGTACCCAAACCGCTATTAACTCCCGACTCCGGGCCTTTGTAGGCTCACCTTACATTGCTTCTGCCATTTCCTTTACAGTTGGGACCTTATTCTTACTATCACTAACGGCCATTAAAGAGGGGTTACACCTAAGCATTAGTGGTCCCTGGTGGGCTTGGCTAGGTGGATTGCTAGGTACAATTGCACTGACTACTAATATTTTGCTCTTTCCTAAGTTAGGCAGCGTCCAAACTGCGGTCCTGCCCATCTTTGGCCAAATCTTTGCCAGCTTAATTATTGATCAATACGGACTATTTGCTTCCGTCCAAACTAAATTAACTTGGATTAAACTACTGGGATTACTGTTAGTCTTATCCGGGGTCTTACTGACAGTAGTTGAAAAAAACAGCTCAAACCAACGGCCCGGCCACGTCAAAGGCCTACTAGCTTGGCAGCTTGCTGGAATCTTGGCTGGAATGTTAGGTGCTTGCCAGATTGCCATTAATGGCCACTTAGGTCAAATTCAACACTCCCCACTGGTTGCGGCTAGTTATTCCTTTGCTTCTGGCGCCATCATCTTATGGCTAGTCTGCCTCTTTAAGCGGCATAGCTTTACTTCAGTCAAAGCCACCTTTGAACAAGGCCCCCGTTACTGGTGGATCTGGCTGGGCGGTTTCTTTGGCGCCCTCTATGTTTTCGGTTCCGCCTTTTTAGTAACTAAAATTGGTACCAGTCAAATTGTTATCTTTGCCCTCTTTGGTCAGCTAAGCGCCAGCGCCCTCATCGAACACTTCGGCCTGCTAGAAAGCCAACCTAAGCCAGTTCACCTCCAAAAGATTTGCGGGCTCATTCTCCTCTTTATCGGCGTAATCATTACTAAGTTAGTATAGCTTTATAGCTAATTAGGCTTAACTTTTATTAATTTTTGCCGATATAGTTAGCGTAGACTTAGTTTAACTAAAGCCTAAAATTCATAAAAGGGAGTCTTCAACTATGAAGAAATTTTTAGTCTTATTTGCTACAATTTTCGTGGCACTACTCTTTTCTACACAAACTATTTTTGCAGTAAATAACATCTCTAAGATAGATATTGAACAACTAGGCGACACTTACCTTGCCTATATGGGTTATCGAAAATATTGGCGCGTAACATCTAATCATACGGATTATATAAAAGGTAATGCTTACTTAGATGAAAATAAACAGGTTCCAGCTAAAAAAGTTACCTTTACCGTCGAACTAGACGGACTTTTCCCTGATCACGATATCTATCCTGTTAATAAAACAGTAATTACAACAGATGAAAATGGTCATTTTAATTCAATTATAAACGTTGGACAAGGTGCTGGCTTACAAGAATACTCTGTTTACAGGATTGTACATCGCTATGATTTAATTAATATTGCTTTTAAAAATAATGATGGTACGTTAATTGAAGCTAGAAATTCAACCGTTGACTACAACGTTGTCAAGAAAGTATACCGCCTTGCCTACAGATACAGAAACTAGGTGATCAACATGAGTTTAAATATTTCTAACCTATATTCTCCACATCCCCTTACGAAACTTACTTCAAAGGAAGTTGATTCAACAACAACTTCCCCGCAAACTGAAACAAGTAACGTTGCAGTCCAAACTACCTCACCAGTGACTGCGCACCACCTGAGAGCACATGCAACTCTATTTGCTAACTTTGCTAAAGAAGATCAAGCAGTGGTGGCAAACATCGAAGCTAAACTACTAGCCATCAAAGAAAAGTTACATTTAACGGAGAAAGAAAATGTCAGTGCACCTTTCACTGCCAATCCACAGCATTACGTCGAAATGTATCAACAAGGCGGAGGAGATTTTAGTCAAGCTGCTCTCAGTGCTACTGAATTAGCTAATGTCTTTGATTTTTCTAACTACCAAAAGGAAGATATTATTGTGCAAGCAAGTAAGACTATTACATCCAGTCTATTTGAACATGCTGATACTAGCTTACTGTCACTAGGAATATCTCTCCGTGATAACTTAAACCTAAAGTACGATGAACAAGCTGAATTAACAGCTTTAAAGCAACTCCAAACAAGAACCAACTCCGATCCTGATATCAACGGCTACCTAAATGATGGATATATTTTTCAGAGTAAAAATTCTTTTTTCAAGCTTGATCCCTTGAAAGAAGATGGGACCGCTATAGATTTTTCTCTCCGCTTAGGTGATAAGCTTAAGGCAGCTGGTGCTTTCGCTAACTTGAAGCCAGCAGAAGAAGCAAAAGTTAACTCATTACTTTCACAGAGTCTTGCTGACCTCAAACCTGTTTTCAACAATACTTCTAGCATGCCGGGAAAAATTAGTAGTGCCGAGGCACAATTGTTAGCTAAAATTACCAGTAAAGCTCTCGATGTCATTGAAAAAAATTTAATTGACCCTAGTGGCCAAGCCGCTTTTCACAAGGTCAGCTCTGAATTTAAATCGTTTCTCCACATTAAAACTAGCTTGTATCAAAATTATGAGGAAGGTGAAGCCCGTTACGACGAAATTTGGACTAAACGGGTTAAAAACGTCAAACTTAGTGAGGAGTTCTTAGCAGCTCTTAGAAACGCTGGAACTTTCCGAACATTGGGTCAGGTCGCACATTCTACTGAGGCAACTGACACTTACCGCCAAGCACTCAACCACTTTTTAGACCAACTAGATAAATTAGATAAAAATACCGACGTTAATGCTTTATTGACCAAGTTTGAACAGGCTAATCGTGCTTACTACACCAATGATTCAGCCGATGAACAACTCCTCGCCTCTTATCGCTTGAATTTTCAAAGTTTTGATCATATTAAAACTTACTGGCAGAATTTACAAACCGCGCTTACAGAATCATAGCCACTAAAAAAGATGCACCCGACTGATATGCTGGGTGCATCTTTTTTAGGAATTAATTATTCAACTGTCACACTCTTAGCTAAGTTTCTTGGCTTATCTACGTCATAACCCCGTTGAATACTTGCATAGTAGGCAAGTAATTGGGTTGGGACGATGGCCACTAAGGCTGATAAGAGTGGGGTAATTTCTGGCAAGACGATTTGATCAGTTGGTGTTGCCAAGTCGCGACTAACGATGTATAAGACGTTAGCCCCCCGGGCCTTAACTTCTTGGGCGTTACTTCTCGTGTGGTTAGCAGTCTTCTTGTCAGTGATGATTGCAACCACGGGAGTGTTTTCTTGAATCAAGGCAATCGTACCGTGCTTCAATTCCCCAGAGGCAAACCCTTCTGTTTGAATGTAGGAAACTTCTTTTAGCTTCAAGGCTGCTTCTTGAACGATGGCGTAATCCATTGTCCGGCCGATGTAGAAGGCGTTTCTAGTATTCTTTAACATGTCGGCGGCAATCTTTTCAATCTTACCCTTTTCGTCAACTAATTCTTGCATCCCGTTAGCTGCCTTGGTTAATTCGGCTGCCACGTCAAAGTCTTTGATGGTTGCGATTTGCTTGTAAACCCCTAAAGCCTTAGCCAAGATTGCTTCCAACGCAATTTGACCAGTGTATGCTTTAGTAGAAGCCACCGCAATTTCTGGCCCTGCATACAAGAGCAAGGTGTAAGTTGCTTCCCGTGAAAGGGTGGAGTTCATTACGTTGGTAATAGTTAAGCTTGGATAGCCGGCTTGGTTAACTTGCGTCAAAACTTGGCGGCTGTCGGCTGTTTCCCCACTTTGGCTAAGGAAGATGAAGAATGGCTTAGCTGAAAGTAGTGGCGGGTTATAGGCAAATTCAGAGGCCACGTGAACTTCGGTTGGCACTTGAATTAATTTTTCAAATAATTCTTTGCCGACCAACCCTGCATGGTAACTAGTCCCGGCTGCCACGATGTAAATCCGGTCTGAGTCAGCCATGGCCTTCAATAAGTCAGCATCAATCTTGATTGAACCGTCTTCGGCAATGTATTCCTTGATTAAGTTCCGCATTACCCCTGGTTGTTCGTCGATTTCCTTTAACATGTAGAATGGGTAAGCGCCCTTTTGAGCTTGGGCTGGGTCAGTGTCAACGTGGAATGGCTTTCTGTCAACGACTTGGCCAGCTGGGTCTTCAATTGTGATGGAAGTTGGCTTCAAGATGACAATTTCACCATCGACTAATTCGATAAAGTCATGAGTTTCCTTTAACATTGCCAAGGCATCACTGCAGACTACGTTAAAGCCATCGCCAACCCCAATTAAGAGTGGGCTCTTGTTCTTAGCAACGTATAAAGTATCTGGATCTTCCCGGTCTAAAAGCAAGAAGGCATAAGATGAGCTTTCATCTACTAAGCCTAATACTTTCTTGAAGGCTTCCTTAGTGCTTAAGCCTTCCCGGGCAAACTTAGCTACTAATTGCACGATAACTTCAGTATCAGTTTCACTAACTAAAGTTACATCTTGAAGGTAAGTTTCCTTCAATTCGGTGAAGTTACCAATCACCCCGTTGTGTACTAAGTAGAAGCGCTTGTCGTTTGAAACGTGTGGGTGCGCATTTTCCTTGCTTGGCACCCCGTGAGTTGCCCAGCGAGTGTGACCAATCCCAGTTGAACCGTGAACGTCAGCTGAAACTTCTGCCCGTAAATCAGCAATCCGTCCCTTTTCCTTTACTAGGTAGTCGTTACCTTTTTGGTCGTTAACGTAAATCCCAGCTGAATCATAACCCCGATATTCAAGTTGTTCCAAGCCGTTTAAGAGAATTTCAACTGCATTAGGGTTACCAGTAACACCGACAATTCCACACATATAAAATCAACCTTCCGTTTTCATAATTTAATTTCAAAAATTGGTATAGACAATATTTTTAAGATTATTTAGGTCACAAAACCAATAAACATACATAATATAACCTTTTAGTTTTTGCTTGTCAACTAAAAATGGTATAGTTTATTTTTCCTTAGGAATTTCGTTTAACAACTGGTTAGCTAGCAATTCTTGAACCGCTTCACTCGTCCCGGTTTCAAAAACATTCGTGTTCTCGCTATTCATCACGATACTGCTGCTAATGATACCTAGTACCTTTTGTTCTAAATCCGTCACTTCTTTAGGAGCCACCATCAAGGTATAGCGCGAAACCTGCATCTCCTCACGATCCATCCCTAACATCTTAATCGGGTGGGCCAACTCATAGATACCAAAGTAACACTGATTTACCCCGGCATCACTGGTGTGAAGTAGGGCCAAATTAGTGTCGGGAATCCCAATCGGCGCAAGATTAATCCGCCGTAGCAAGGCTAACGTTACTTCCTCTTTATCATTAATGATTTCACCCGGGATATGAGCTAGCGTTTCTTCAACCGATGCGCCCAAGTCACTGCCTTGGTTGGCTACCTTATGGACCTGCGTTTGTGTAATCAATTTTAAACTCAAATCAAGGTAGGCCTTCATTTGGCTTAACTTTTTCAAGGCATTTTTATGCTTGACTAAGCTCGTCTTGACCTGGCCATAGTCTGGCCGGTGGTAGTTAGCCAGGTAATCTTTTAGCCGCTTAACTTCATCATTTAAAAGTAAAGGGCTGACTAGTTGATACTCCCGGGGAAAACCTGGTAACTCTAGGGTCGACAAAATCAGATCATACTGTTGCAAATCCACTTGACCTAAGACTGCTAAGTGGGTGATGCTAACTCGCTTAATTTCTGGCAGTTCTTTTTTTAGGCGGCTAGCCAAAATATTAGCCGTCCCAATCCCGTTTTCACACACGATTAAGGCCGCTAAATCTTGTAGGTAGCGTCTATTGGTATACTCGTTAGCAAAGTAAAGCAAGATTAACTGGTATTCTGGGATTACTAACCGCAACTCGAAATTTTGTGGCCAGCACTTCATAATGCTGTTGTAAAGCCCTTGGTACTTAGTCGTTAGCGTCTGGAGGGTTTCAATTTGAACGTTAGGCAGGCGGTCATGACTATTTTTTTCTAAATTTAAAATGTGCCGGGTTAAGCGTTTGAAGAAGTCAGGGTTACGCTGGAAATTCCAGCCGAAGTCCTTGGAAACATCTAGGACAAACTGCCGAACCTTTAAGGTCAACGGCCACTCTTGGTCTTCGTTCAAATCAAACTGTTGCTCTGAATAATCCCGGAGGTGGATTTGACTCGCAACAAATAGGGCCTCATCGGTAGTTAACTTGGCCCGCAAGCTACTATCTAGCGTCGCAAAAAACTCATAGACTTTGGCTAAGTATCTAAGGTTATCCTTAGTTTTACTTGCATGTGGGTGTTTTCCCAACTGGGCTCGTTTGATACTGATGGCCGCAATTAAGATTAACTGTATCATTTGCCGGTCGGAATTAAGTTCAACCACCGGTAAAATAGTTTGACTTAACCCCTGGTAAACCTGGCGGAAAATCTGGGGGTTAATGGCATCCAAAAAAAGTTGCTTAAACTGAGCTACCTCTTCGCCTTTTTGAACGTAACGTAAAAAATAGTATTCGTTTAATTCATTGAGCAAAATTCCTGTCAACACTTGGCGCCGCTTAGCTTCATTTCCCTCAATATAAACGCCCACCCCCTTTTGCTTAATCACGTGTAAGTCATACTGGCTCAATGACCGCTCCAGCTTAGTTAAATCGCGCTGAATCGTCCCCTCGCTAACCTTCAAACTTAAGGCGAGGCTAATAATTTTGATTGCCTGGCATGCTAATAACAGTTGACAGGCCAAGATACTTTCCCGCTTAGCCGTAGTCAACTCTTGCTTAGCTACCTCATCTTCAAAAACCCCATCGAGCTTGGCCACTTGACCCGTTAACCGGTAAAGACCATTTTCATTTGTAATTGCGACTCCCTGACTTTGTAAATACAACTTCAAATCCGCAAACTCGCGGTAAATAGTGCGCCGACTAACTTTCATCAAACCCTCTAAATCCTTAAGCGATAAGCCCACACCGCTTTCAGCCAGTGCGGTTAACAACTTCTCTTGCCTTTGAGTTAGTTTTACCATAGTGATCTTCCCATTCGTACATTTTTATCCATTCATAAAAATTATAAGCCATCTTCCTTGGTTACGCTAACATTTTGCAAAATAAAAACAGGCAGCCCCACGTAAGGTTGCCCGGTTTTACTTACCTTCCCAGTAAGTATGCTTTTAAGGCAGTGTAGCCAGCTGTTTTAATTAGGCTTGGTGCCTGTTTGATTGCCTCTTCAACCGGCATTGGCCTGGTGGTTGAAGACAAGACCAAATCAATTCCTGCCTTGTAGACAGATTCAATCTCGGCCCCAACTCCACCTGTTACCGCGATTACCGGCAGGCCCTGCTTCTTAGCTAACTTAGCTATTCCTAGCGGTGCCTTGCCATTAAGCGATTGGCCATCTAACCTTCCTTCACCGGTAATTACTAAATCCTGGTCAACTAGCTTTTTTTCCAAGCCAATTAGTTCCATGATGGTTTCAATCCCTGGTTGCAGCCGCCCACCTAAAAAGGCTAGTAAACCATAGCCCGTGCCCCCAGCCGCCCCAGCTCCTGGGCTTACTTGATAAGAGCCAGCCCGCACTTTAGCGACTACCTGGGCTAAGTGTGCTAAACTTGCGTCTAAAAATTGCACCTCAGCTGCGCTGGCCCCCTTTTGTGGTCCAAAAACTGCTGCCGCCCCCAAAGGCCCTGTTAAGGGATTGGTTACATCTGCTAAGCCAATAATTTCAATGCCGGCCAACTTCTTATCCAGGGCGGTTAAGTCTACTTGACAAATTTCCTTGAGGTGGCCACCGCCTAGTTTTACCTCAGCGCCCTTCGCATCTAAAAAATGACCGCCTAGGGCCTGGGCTAAGCCAACCCCTCCGTCCGTGCTAGCACTGCCACCAAGTCCTAAGTATATTCGCTTGGCTCCGTGCTTGATTGCTTGGGCTAACAACTGGCCCACCCCATAAGTCGTCGCTGCTAGCGGGTGTAATTTACCCTTAACCAGGGGCAGACCTGCAGCTTGAGCTAGCTCTATTACCGCCTGGTTATGGCTAAGCATCGCCCAGTTAGCGTCGACTGACTCACCTAACGGCCCCACGACTTCAGTTCGATAAATTTTACCGCCACAGGCACTGACTAGGCTTTCAACCGTCCCTTCACCCCCATCCGCAATAGGAACTTGACTTACCTCAACGTCTGCTCGTGCCTCCCTAAGCCCAGCGGCTAAATAAGCTGCCACTTGTTTAGAACTAGCACTGCCCTTAAATGAATCCGCCGCAATTAAAACCTTCATCTACTTTCACTTCCCATTTAAAATTCAAATTTAACCCGTGCTGCTTGTTCATCCCAGACTAGTCGTGCCTGGTAGTCACGCTGATTTTGCCCTGTAAAAGTCAGCAAGTCAGTCCGCTTATATTTTAGGAGCTGCTTGATTGTCTTTAGACTTAACTTTTGTTTGGCAAAAGTCTGCGGAATCACTAGCGGACAGCCTGTCGTCTGCCAACTACCATCAGCCAACCTTTTGGCCCGGTGATTTTCACAGAGGTAGGCCTTGCCATGTAGTGAGACTTGGCCTCCATCCAAAGGACATACTCCAATTGCTTTGCTGCTTGCCTCAGCAAATTCCAGCTTGAGTTTAGCCTCAGCTTGATTCCATTTCAAAATGGCCGTAAATTTTTTGCGCTTCTTACTGGTAAAGGTCAAAACTGGGCTACTGCCGGTTTCAATAATCTGCTTGGCAACTGCTTGGGTTAACTTCTTGCCATACATCCGCCCGCTAAAATAATACGGACAGCCACTACTTTCCCACTGACCCTGAGCATTTTTTTGGCTTTGGTGGTGTTCACAGGCATATAACTTACCGCCGGCTAGTGAATAGACCTTCCCCCCATCCAGGGGACAGGTTCCCATTAATTTAGGCTTGGCTTGCTGGATTGCCAATTCCACCTTGCCTTTTTCTTGATTCCACACGAAGTACCCTTGAAAATGTTTGTGGGTTTTGGAGCTATAAAGCTCTTTTAGATTTGACTTACCCTTAGTCAAAATTGCTTCTAAATCGGCCGCCGTTAGCTTAGCCCCTAACAAATTACGGTAAACAATGAAGGGACAGCCCGTGTCATGGTTACTGCAGATAAAGACTTGGCCTTGGGCCACCAAGTCCCCACCATCTAAAGGACAAGGGCTAGCGAGCTTTGTGGCCGGATTAGGCCCTAACGCACCTGGCGTCGCCTTAATCTGTGCCACAATCTCAATCGTTGCTTCCTTTGCCAGGTCAACAAACTGCCCCAATGATAACTGCCCAGCCGCTACCTGAGCTAGCTTTTCTTCCCACAACGCGGTTAACTGGACTTGAGTTAAGGGGTTAGCGCCTAAAGCTTGGATGATTTGGCTCCCCAATTTGGTTGGCTGGATAAGCCGACTCTTCTTATCAATTGACCAGTAACCCAGCTTTTCATTTTTATCAATCAATAGCTGACGGGTAGCGTCCGTCCCAATCCCGTGATCCTTGATGGCCGCTTTTAAGGCCGGATCATCATACAGGCGGCCAATATTTTCCATCGTTTTAATTAAGCTCGCCGTTGTATAAGCTTTAGGCGCTTGCGTTTTATGGTCTAAGATTTCCACTTGAGCTAGCGGGTAAGCTTGGTTGACCACCAGTTGGGGTAAGTCGCTATAATTACCCTTGAACTTAGGTACATAGGCCGTCCAGCCGGGATTGACCAACACGGTTGCTTTAGCTTGGAAATAATAAGTAGCTGCCTTAAAGATTAACTCCTTATCGAGGTGTTCTTCACTAGGCAATAACGATAACAGCAAGCGAAAGGCAATCGCAGCCACTACCTTTTGCTCAACCGCATTTAAGTTAGCGTAGTTGAATTTTTTACCAGTAAAAGTCAAGCAGTCATGGCCCGTCTTTTTACTAAGGGGTTTTACGTAATAACGATTGGCTTTTAGCTTGGCTAACATCTGCGGACTAACCTCTAACCTGCGTAATTTTTCGTTTAAGCTCGGAATACTTTGGGCTACCGCTATAATGGCGGCTAGATTTTCTGCCCGGCTAGGAGTCATCTCCCGCCCAGAAGTCCGGGGATAAGTTGTAATTTTTAGTTCATACAGGTGTTGCAAGGCCTTGGTGATGCTTGCCCCGCTAAGGTGATAAGTAGCTGAACTGAGGTAGGCAATAATATCAGAGGTATTGAAGTACTTAGGTGCTCGCCTAAAGCGCACCGGGCTTTGCTTACTGCTTATCAATTGGGCCGCTTGGCCTGAAATTGCCTCACGCACCGTCTCTGCAGCCTGCCTTTCAAAATGGTTAACTAACTTGACCTCTGGATAAGTAACTTGCTTAGCTTCTAACAATTCCGGAGTCTTGAGCTTAGCTTGAACCGTCCAGTAGGGTTGACTGACAAAGTTTTCGATTTCCGCTTGCCGCTTGACTACCAGCGCTAAAATCGCCGTCATCCCCCGGCCGAGGTGGATGGCCTGGCCACTATTTTGAACTAAACTAAAGGCCCTAGAAGCATTAAGCCCAAATAACCAGTCCATAATTCCCCGGCCCATTGCCTCGTAACCAAAGTTCACATACTCTGGGTCCTTATTGTTTAACGGCTGCTGCAGGTACTTTAAGGAGGTCTCCACCTGCATATCCCCTACCCATAAACGCAATTGGGGCAGGCGCTGAATTTTGGCTGGCATCAACAGCATAAACTTATCAAAAATTGATTGTCCTTCCCGGTCAGGGTCGCAACCATTGACAACTAAGTCATACTCACCACTAAGTAACTTCTGCTTGGCTTCCTTAAAATAGGCTATGCCCCGCCGCTTATAGGCCGCCGTTTTAGGATCATCACCTGCTTTAGGTTTAATCGGGGTATACTGAAACTTTTGGGGGAGCATTGGCAAGTCAGTTAACTTCCAGGTTTTCCATTCTGGCTTGATGTCTTCAGGTTCCAGTAATTCCACCACGTTTCCTTGAAACTGCAAAACATCATACTCATAGGGTAACTTGCCGCCGGCTCGCTTAATTGCTTGCCGATACACATCCGCTAGGGACTTCTTTTCCGCAATTATCAACGCTTTTGCCATTACTTAATCCTCGCATCCTTAATAGTTGTCTTTATTTTAACACCACTTTTGACCTAAAAATAACGTTCGGTTTAAAACTAACATTTAATCCTTTTTTAACTTGAATCATTAATTTTCTAGCGCTACAATAGAAAAAATATTTATTTTTCCAGCTTTTTCTTAGGAAAATAACAACAGGGAGCTACTCATGGGTCAACAGAACCACCTACTAAGTAGGTGGCTTGTAGTTATTCGCTACAAGCTGGTTGATTAGCCTCAGTTTTAAATAACTACGTTATGGTTGAATAGATAGGTACTTTGGAATACCGCCCTAGTTCCAAACACTACGCTTACTTATTAAACAAAGCTGAGTTCAGGCTTAGTGTAAGTAAGATTTAAAACCAACCACTAACATTGGCGAAGGGTACACACGTATCAACGTAAGTTAGATACGAATTACAATTAGCGAAAGGAGTTGGTATGATGTCAGAAGTTCAAAAAGTTAATTATATTTATGTAGTAGACTCCAACGGCACACCACTCATGCCAACTTCACGTTTAGGCATGGTGCGTCGTTGGTTAAAGACGGGTCAAGCAAGATGGTTCGGAAATAGTCGTAAGATTATCCAATTTGTCAGACCTGTCACTACAAATACGCAAGAATTAACCTTAGGTGTAGACGCTGGTTTCCACTTAGGCTTAGCAGTTGTAGGTAACCAGCGTGAATATTATGCGTCAGAAAGTCTAAGGAAATCAGAAAAAGATAGAATTACCAGTAGACGTGAATTAAGACGAACTAGAAGAAATCGGTTAAGACATCGTCAGGCTAGATTTGATAATCGTAGACGTAAAGATGGTTGGTTAGCTCCTAGCATGCAACACAGACTAGACTTCACGATCAAGGAAATCAAATGCTTATATACGTTTTTACCAATTACTAAGCTAGTCGTTGAAGTTACACCGTTTAACAACCAAAAACTAGTTGATTCAAATATCAAGCCATGGGAATATACTCAAGGTAAGATGCACGGTTTTAAGACGATTAAAGATTATCTGTTGGCTAGGGACAATTATCGTGACGCCTTAGACGGTAAACAATACCCAGCTAGTCAATTAAGAGTCCATCACTTAGTTCAAAGAAGAGATGGCGGTTCTAACCAACCGGACAACTTAGTTTTATTGTCAGATATTAATCACAGTCAAGCTAACCATCATAACGGTAGTTTAGCTAAATTGAGAGAAAATCGGCAAAAGGAGCTTGATTATCGAGGTGCTTACTTCATGAGTATCTTGGCAACGAGATTAAGTGATTATTTTGCACGTTATACGACAACTCAAGGTTATTTAACTGCCAACTTAAGACAAAAGTATCAGCTCGAAAAATCACATTTAAATGATGCATTTATTATTGCTGGCGGAACTAATACAACCCTTAGGACAAATAATGTTTATTCAAGGCAAAAGTTGCGGAATAATAACCGAGTGTTGCAGAAGTTCTACGACGCTAAATACATTGATAGCCGAGATGGTAAGCAAAAGACTGGTAAAGAACTAAGTTCAGGTAGAACTAGACGTACAAGGGAGCTTAACTACGCTAATCTAAGACAATTTAGACAAGAAAAAGTCAAAAAAGGTCGTGTTTCGATTAGACGAAATCACTACCAACTAAGACCACATGATGTTGTGCTAAATACAAAGACTAATAAGGTTGAAACAGTCACGGGAGTCCAGAATAATGGAACAGTAATCAAGTTCCAAACTGGCAAGACTTGTTCGCTTAAAAATGTAGTTAGCTTATATCATGTCAATGGAATGTTAGAAAAGAAAATAGAAGATATTTAGTTTGTTTAGGAAAACTAGGACGTAAAATTGACGCCTTCGCTCATAGTAAACTCCAAATTCCAACTAAGATTAATCCCGTCATGACCTTAAGTTTCATGCCCTTATCCGTGATTCCCGAACTCAAAATTACCGATATGGGCCTAGTCGACGTTAACAACTTTAAGTTTGTTCCGCTAGAGTATAAAGATTAATATTAATATGCAAATAGCCCCTGTTCTTAGTAGTTAAGAACAGGGGCTGTTATTATTCTGCTTTGATAATCTGACCTAAAATAATCAACGCTTCCTTGGATTGCTGCTCATCTACGCCGGCAAAACTGATTCTTAGGTGGCTATCATCAGCTTGACGCGCGTAAAAAACCTGTCCAGGCGTTACTAACACACCTTGCTTTTTAGCTTTTTGAGCCACCATTTTAGCACTAACCTTAGCAGGTAACTTTAACCAAAAGGTTAATCCCCCTTGCGGAAGTTGATAACTAACTTGTTTTCCTAGCTGCTTTTCTAAAAGCTGTTGACAATATTCAAACCGCTGTTGATAACTTTTCTTTAAACTTGTTAAGTGTTTACTCCATAAGCCATTACGCAGATAATAATCGTAAACGCGCTGAATTAAACCGGAAGTGGCAATATCCGCTAAGTGCTTAATCGTCCGAACACGGGCTAGTAACTCAGTGGGAACCAATAAATAGCCTAATCGCAACCCAGGCATAAATAATTTAGACAAGCTCAAAATATAGATTACCCGCTCATCTTGGTCGTAGGTCTTGATGGGCTTAGTATTTTCGCTTTGATAGTAAAGACCACTCAATGAATCATCCTCTAAAATATAAGCTCCGTAATGCCTTGCTAATCCTAAAAGTTTACGTTTTTTTGCTTTAGAATAGGTAATCCCCGTTGGATTTTGAACATTAGGCATTGCATAGATTAATTTAGGACGATAGAGGCGGATTTTGGTTTCCGCTTCCTTCATATCCATCCCATCAGCAGTCATTTTTACGTCGATAATTTTAGCGCCACAGGCCCGAAAAGCTGCTAACGCCCCCGGATAAGTCGGATTTTCCACCAAAACTGTGTCCCCATGCTTTAGCAATGTCCGCGCAATGATATCGATTCCTTGTTGAGCCCCTGAAATAATTTGGACATTTTGGGGGGCAGTGTAAATTGAACTCTTAGCCAACTCACTACATAATGCTTGCCTTAACGGATAGTAGCCCTGGCTTTCCTGGGCAGAAAAAGCGTAACTTCCCGCCGTTTTCAAGACTTGATCGATTGCCGTTTGAAAATCCTTGACTGACACTAAGTCTGGACTCAGACTGACTGTAGTTAAATCTAGATAATCAGCCTGATTATCGTCAACTTCAGTGACTCCTAGGGGTAAATTAAAACTCTCGCTTAGCTGTTCTTGTTTGGCAACATAGCTGCCACTGCCTAATTTACTATAGATAAAACCGTTCTTTTCTAGTTCTTTATAGGCGTTAACCACTGTACCGGGATTAACCTCCAAACTTTGGGCTAGCTTTCTGATCGCGGGTAAGCGGTAATTTTCAACAATCTTGCCCGCCCGAATTAAGTCGGCTAGTTGCTGGTATAGCTGCACATACAAAGGTAGGTCTTTTTCTGGTTTTAACTGTATTGATACAAAATCAAAATCACTCTTGGCCATAAAATCACTCCACACAAGCTTTATTATTCATAATTTAAAATCGTCTTAGTACAATTTTATTATAAAACCATCCTTACTTTTCCACAATCCCTAGATTCAACTGTGGAAAAATCAACCTCAGGCTGTTAAGCTTAGGTTAACGATATTTTTTAGTAAGGAGTTCTTTTTATGACCGCTTTATGGACTGATACCCACCCTACTTTTATCCCCAACCTGGCCGCCCGCCGCTTAGATAAGATCTATAAAGCCCTGGGAACACGGATTGTCCTCACTGCTTTTGGCACTGCCACTGAAGCAGATTTAGATGATGCCTTCACCTTAATCATGCGCTATGAGGACTTATTAACAGTTAACCGAGCCAATTCTGAAGTAATGGCTGTTAACCACGCCGCCGGCCACCACCCTGTCCAGGTTTCCACAACTGTGTATAAGCTCACTAAATTAGCCGTCGCTATGAGCAAGCAACAATTTGGCTTTAACGCTGCGATTGGACCCTTAGTTAAGCTGTGGAAAATTGGCTTTGCCGACGCCGCCGTTCCCAAACCTGAAGCTATTCAAGCTAATCTAGCCCTAATTAATCCCGCAAATATCCGCTTAAACGATAGCGACCTGTCTATTTTCCTAACCCAAGCCGGCATGGAACTGGACTTAGGTGCAATCGCTAAGGGCTATATTGCCGATCGCATTGCCGACCTTTGGGCTAGTAGGGGCATTAACGCCGGAATTATCAACCTCGGCGGCAATCTTTTAATGGTAGGTGACTCCCCCTTACGCTCCGATAAGTTATGGCGGATTGGTATCCAAGACCCCTTTTCAAAGCGGGGTCACTCTATTGGCCTTGTAAAAATGGGCCCGTGTTCAGCTGTTACTAGCGGAATTTACGAACGCCACCTAGAGGTCGCAGGCAAAAGTTACCACCATATTCTTGACCCTCAAACCGGTTACCCCTATCAAACCGACCTTGCAGGGGTAACTGTTTTTACCACTAGTTCCGTTCAAGCTGAAATTGAAACAACCCGCCTCTTTTTTGCAGGCAAAAACGTTGATTTAGCAAGCTTAAACAGTCCTGAATTACTCGGGGCGGTATTTGTTACCATTGATCGGGGCGTAAAGGTTGTTGGTTTACCTACCGACTCCTTCCAACTACTCGATCAAAGCTATCATTTAATTTAAAAAAAAGTCCCGTAGGAAAATTCCTACGGGACTTTTTTAATGCTTATTTTTTTCTACTCTTCAGTGCTTTTCTCTTGGCCTTAGCGAGCTTTCTAGCTTGTTGCTTTTCAGCTTGCTCCTTTTCTTTACGCTCTTTGTTAATCTTAAATGGATTGTTGATTAACAGCGTTTGCCCAACAGAAAAGGCGTTGGTAATCACCCAGTACAAGGACAAAGCAGCGGGGAAGTTTAAGGCCATGATGAAAATCATGATTGGCATCCCATAAGTCATCGCACTTGTCATTGCATTTTGTTCTGGCTGTGACATCATACTGAGCTTTGAAGTTGCATAAGTAAAGACGGCGGCTAAAATCGGTAGGATGTAGTATGGGTCTTTATCTCCCAATTCCATCCACAGAAAATGGCCTGCCTTCAAAGTTTCCGACCTAAAGATTGCTTGATACAAGGCAATCAAAATCGGCATTTGAATTAACAATGGTAAACATCCCGCTACTGGATTAACTCCAGCTTCAGCGTACAGACGTTGTTGCTCTTCTCGCATCATCTTTAAAGACTCAGGGTCTTTACCCGGATACTTAGCTTGCAAGGCCTTTAATTTAGGTTGGAGTTCACTTGTCTTACGCATACTCTTCATTTGGTAAACCATCAATGGTAAGATGATAATTCTGACGATTACCGTAAAGACAACGATCCCCCAACCATAATTGTGACCTAAAAAGCTACTCAATCCTTCGATTGCTCTAACAAAGTTCCAAATTATGTAATGATCCCAAAAACCGGTACTATGTTCAGTAATGGGAGCAGTTTGGCTACTGCAGCCTGTTAGAACCAAGATTAAAGATAAAGCTGCCAAAGATGCTAATACTGGCTTCTTTTTCTTCACTGCTTTTCCCCTCTCCTATTTGTCTTCGTCAACTAAAACGTTGGCTAGGCGTAAAACATGAATCAAGTGGTCTTTTACTTCAGCCATCTCCATCCACGCTACCCCAGGACGGGCAATCACGATAAAGTCGCAATCTTGTTTTAATTGTGGTTTTAATTCAGTTAAACTTTGACGAATCCGGCGCTTAACCCAGTTTCTAGCCACAGCATTACCAATCTTCTTGCCGACGGAAATTCCCACCCGAAAATGGACTTGCTCTGGTTTTTCAATCATATAAACAACAAACTGACGATTAGCACACGATTTCCCCTGGGTAAAAACCCGTTGGAATTCCGCCTCTTTTTTAACGCGGTATGATTTTCTCATCGTACATCTCCCAAATTAGGGTCTGCACATAGAAAAAAAGACCACTGACGGTCCAGTGGCCTATGCAGACAATACTTTTCTACCCTTACGGCGTCTACGTGCTAACACATTACGACCGTTGCTTGTACTCATACGTTTACGGAAACCATGCACACGTTGACGGTGGCGTTTCTTAGGTTGGTAAGTTCTCTTCATGGTGAATAACACCTCCTCCAATATGTAATTCATATTTACAATGATACTTGACATTTTACTAAAAAAAAAATTGACTGTCAAGTTGACTTACTTGCTAATGATAACATATCGCATCCAAAATTCAAAGAATTTTTTTACCATCCGCCTATCTTTTTAGCCCTTTGTCAGTCCACAACTTATCCACCATTTAGTTTAAATTATCCCCAAAAAAGGAAAATAGCTGTGTATTTCTTAAGCAAAAATTTGTTCCAGATTCACAGCTATATCCCCAGGAAAAAACTTATTCCCCAAAGACTTATCCACATGTGATTACTGTTTGTGGAAAATCAACTAATCCTTTATCATTACTAGGTTTTAAATTCACAGGCCCTCTGTTAATAAACCGAAAATATAAACAAACATCAACACAATTAACACCCTTGTGGATAACTTTTATACACAGGTTGTTAATTTCTTTTTCTGATTTTTACACAAGCTGTGGAAAAGTTTCTTTTTCTGTGCTAAACTATTTTTGCAGTTATTTTTTTTGAAAGGAGGTCTTCCCT